>NZ_FCOK02000036.1 GCF_001544555.2 Caballeronia udeis
CAGCTTGCTTATCTCAGACCGGAAGGTGGAGGAGTTTGAAGCGACCACACCCGGAGGAGTTTGGGTGACCGCCCGGGAAAGCAGTTTGCTTGAAGTGACACGACAAGTACGTTGACAACCGCCGGTCTGCAGATCCTATGCGACGCTGACTCAGGGGTGCAGACATGGCGCACCCGTACCAGACCAATAAGAACAGATAACCGGGAGAGCCGTATGAAACAGCCGGACGAGTTGCTGCACACTGTTTATGTGAGAGCCGACCGGCTCATGATTGTTGTCGTATGGGGTTTGCTCGCAATCTCCTGCCTGCTGGGGATACGCGACTACAATTTGCACGCCGTACTGTGGGTCGGATTGCCTACGGCTGCTGTCGCGTCAGCGCTAGCTTACTGGCGCGCAGGCGCACTCGTGACGCGGCTCTTCCTGGCTGCCAGCCTGATGACATTCGCTGCGCTGCAGATTCATCAGGAGCGCGGCCTGACTGAATTGCACTTTGGCGTCTTTGTGCTGATGTCGTTCCTGCTGGCCTATCGGGACTGGCGACCGATTCTCTGCGCCGCCTGCGTCATCGCGGTGCACCATTTCACGTTCAATTATCTCCAGCTTGCCGGATTGGGCGCCTATTGCTTCACCGAGCCTGCGTGGTCGACCGTGCTGTTACACGCAGCCTACGTAGTCGGCCAGGCCGGGTTGCTGATCTTCATCGCGCGGCATATGAGAGCCGATGCACAAACGGGCAGGGAACTCGCCGTTCTTGGCGAAAACCTTTCACGGCAAGAGGGTCAATTCGACCTGCGCCTTCCGCCCATGGAGCTTGAGGGCGCCAGCAGCCGCACCTTCAAGGACACGCTCAACGCCATTCACGATGCGATGCGGGGAATCACCGCGACGATCGATCAGATGGCTGCTTCATCGGACAACATCGCTGCAGAAAACAACATCTTGTCGCAGGAGTTCGCCACACAAGCCGAAACACTCAACGCCACCAATACCGCGATGGGGCAGATTGCGCAACGGGTCAGGCAAAGCGCGGAACACGCGGCATCGGCAAACGGCCTTGCGCGGCAGACGTCAACCGCGGCACAGCAAAGCGAACAGGTCGTCAGCGAGGTCGTCGACAAGATGAACGAGATCGATCAGGCCGTGCATCGGATGGGCGACATGATCACGATGATCGAGAGTATCGCGTTTCAGACCAACCTCCTCGCGCTCAACGCGTCGGTCGAGGCGGCCCGTGCGGGTAGTCACGGACGAGGTTTCTCGGTGGTGGCCGAGGAGGTCCGTACACTCGCCCATCGGAGCGCTAGCGCCGCGCGCGAAATCAAAGGCCTGATCGGCGATTCGTTACAGCGGGTGGAAACCGGCTCGACACTCGCGACCCGCGCCGGCGCAGCCATGCGGCACGTTGTGGGCCATGTGGAAGACGTCGCCAGGTTGATTGAGCATATCAGCACGTCAAGTGATGCCCAGAGCCACGATGTGGATCGGTTCAGTCACGGCATGGAAAAGATGGACGCGATGCTCGAGCGCGATGTCCAGCACGTGAAGGGCGTCGCTTCGGCGTCGGCAAGCCTGCGCGAGAAAGCGCGGACATTGCGCGAGGCGATGTCTATTTTCCTCGTCGAGCATGAGCCGAACTAAACCCGTCGGTGGTCTACGAAAGGTCTTTGGTACAGGCGTCACTCCTGGACGTTTCGCGGCAACGTTGGCGCGCATCGGCTGACATGGATGCGAACGCGATCGGCCGCGACAGGCAGAGCCCGGCCAGGAACGGACGTTTGGCACGCCTGTGAAAATCGTCGGCAATCGGCCCGAATGTAAGGAAGCACAGCTTGATCACTTTGGCGGGACCTCTTGGGTCGCCTGAGATTGTCCGAGAGCGTGGGCGAAGAACTGGACCAGATCGTCTCTGGTTTGCTCGCGCGCCTGTGGATCCGGGCGGACGTGAACGACTCCCCCGTGCCGGCGGTTAGCTCTCGGATCGTTAAATTCGCGCTCACCATCAAAAACGTCGTACTCGTGCGTCGCGTCTGGAAATGCACGTACCGACAGATGAGCGGCATCGGCCGGCGACAGACTATGCACAAGGTCGTCACACGAAGCTGCTCCACTGTCGTAGTCGTCTGACGTGCCTACGAATATTCGGATCGGTGCATCGACGAGTTTTCCGAAATCGGCTCCCGGCACGTGGTTGAAGCGCCAGCAGATCGGGTACAGAGCCACGGCGGCCTGCAGATGGGCACCTTCGCCGAGAAGCGCATCACTGTGCTGGCGAGTCATCATCAGCATCGTTTCGCCACCTCCCATCGAGCTGCCCATGATCCCGATCCGGGATGCGTCGACTTCGGGGCGGCTCTTCAGCAGCCGATAGGCACCGGCGATGTCGGGCAAATTGGCGTCGACGCTCTGGGGACGGCTGGACGCCTCTCCGGGGAGATCGCGGCCACCCCACTGATCAATTTCAAGCGTCGCGATACCGACGCGATTGAGAGCCGCTGCATAGTAGACACCACGATAGCTGACGCCGGAGGTTCCGTGCAGGATGATCACTGCCGGGAGAGGGCCTTTTACGTTCAGGGGTACCTGATATCGCGCACCGATCGTGATCGTGCGGCCGTTCCAGGCGACGGGGTAGGCCAGGTAATTGACACGCAGATTCGGGGTTTCTTCCCAAGCCTTCGCGCTGCATGTAAGCAACACGAACAGAACGACAGCGCTTAACGAGACGAATAACGTTCTCATTTGACCCTCCCAATGTCGCAGATGGGCTGGATAGATGCTCCGTTCAATCAAATCATAGGCTCTCGAAGTCGCCGAAACGACGTTCGCGCCGATAATGTCCGGCCCTCCGGGAACCTGTCGAGGCGCCATCTCAGAAACTTGGCGCTGCCGATCTATTGGACCAAGGTCCAATTGTTTCGCTAGAAAAACAGGAGCAGATTGCCTGTGAGCGATTGCATACCCTTGCGCGCGCTCCCCAAAACTCGGCCAAGGGTCGGTGGGTCCGGTTTGTGGAGGGCTAAGGCAGGGATCAACGCACTGCGACCCAGCGTGATCAGGCCGCACCGTAGTGGCAGGCCCGCGATCTCTGCGGGAATTTATTGAGGCCCAACTGGAGCGAGCAATGAAAGCAATCAAGACATTCAAGCTGATAGGTAGCGCATTGATGGTTGTGGTATCCATCAACGCGTGGTCACAGACTAGCGAATCCGCTGCGACGTCGACCCAGTCCAGCATGGCGCCTGCAGGTGGGGGAAGTGCGAAAGCCGCCAGACAGGCGAATCGCGCACTCAGCAAGAAAGTGCTTCGCGCGCTCTCGAAGGGTGGCGTCAACACTTCCAGAATCAACGCAATTGCAAAAGGCGGCGCAGTGGTGCTTGCGGGATCCGTCACTGACCCGACCCAGAGCGACAAGGCGAGCGAGGTAGCGAAGGGCGTGCCCGGCGTGACGTCTGTGAAGAATTCTCTGACACTTAAAGAAGTGGGTCAGTAATCCTTCTTGATGAGGTCGACCGGCTCGTGCCTCCCGGATGAGTCCCTGGAAGACCGGGAGCGTGCAACATGTCGTCTTCCCGCCGGATCCCGTCGCGCACGTGCCGAACAGCGAATACATGGACGACGCCGTGTGCAAAACGTTCCGTCGTCTCTTCGATCGAGGGCGATCGCGCCACGGTTCCTTGAGGCCGAACTCGGCCACCTGATGTCATAACAATGACCGTTTTGCGGTTGTTCACGGAGAATGACATGCACAAGCAAACTGACTGTTGTCCGATGGACTCCTCCTCCAGCGGCGTTGGTAGACGTACCGTACTGAAGACTGCGCTGAGCGTCGCAGCCGTTGGGCTGGCGGCAGGCATGGGGGGCGTTGAATCGGCTTACGCGGCGGCGCTATCGAAGTCTGAGCGAGACAAGTTGACACCGGACCAGATTATCGAGAGTCTTAAGCAGGGAAATAGACGTTTCCGTTTGGGGAAGATGCTGCCTCACGATTATTTGACGCAAAAAAGAGCTACTGCCGGCGGGCAATATCCGGCGGCGGTGATCTTGAGTTGCATTGACTCCCGGGCTCCGGCCGAGATCATTCTTGATACGAGGATTGGAGATACTTTTAACGCGCGTATCGCGGGCAATATCGCTAATGAGGATCTCATTGGAAGCTTGGAGTTTGCTTGTGTGGCGGCTGGCGCTAAAGTCATATTGGTTATGGGACACACCGGATGCGGGGCAATCAAGGGTGCCATTGATCATGTTGAACTGGGAAACCTGACTGGTCTCCTAGCCAAGATCAGACCGGCTGTGGATGAAACACAGTACGCTGGTGACAGAAGCAGCAAGAACAATGAATTTGTCGATGCGGTAGCGAAAACCAATGTTCGTCGCACGATCGACGCAATACGAAATGGCAGTAACGTGCTGGCTCCGATGGAAAAGGATGGAAAAGTAAGAATTGTGGGAGCGATGTACCACTTGAACGGCGGGGTTGTCGAATTCTTTGTCTGAAAATGGACGTGGCGCAGGCAATCCAGGCCGTTCGATAGGTGGAATTGTCACATGCTACGCGCACGGTTTTGTCGCGGCGAGGAACTCTGACGTATGGAAATCTCCATAGCCTCACGGCACCCCAAGTTGCCGCGTGAGATATTCTTTATGCGTCTGGCAATGCGCGACAGGGCATTTGGCGAGCAGTTTCCGCTTTAAATGGTGCGAAGTCTGTTCGAACGAACGGGGCCACCTCTCACCTTGTGTAAATTTCTATGCAAGCAGGGAATTTAACGTGCCTTGGAATCTGATGCCCACGCCCACGAAAATTTCCGATGTCTTCAACGAGCGTCACCGGACTGTCGAGCACGCGATACGCGCCCGCGAGTTGACGGATTGGCTCATTTACGCGCTCACCCCAATCGGCACCGGCGATGATCGACGGTCGAGGCTGAAGGAGGGAGGAAGTTCGTGCCCCATTGTTGGAACAGAGTCCGTGTTGACTCCGAACACCTAGTTTGACTCTGACTGCGGGCCACTACATGCGAAGGTCTGTTTTGGAGCAAAGAGCCGACGCTTGAGTTAGCACAGTGAGTGTCGGTAACGGGTCGACTTCTGCCCGAGGCGGACCGATCAAGGGCGGCTCACTCCGCCAGTTCAACGTCGGACCGGGCTCGGTCACAGGATCGGACGTTCGCTTCACCCGTGACGCAGGCACTGGAGCGACGGCGCCACATCCATTTGCGGTCATTCCGATGCTCGTCATTGTGAGCGTTCCAGCGTCAGCTTTGTCGCGGGGGAAATGCCTTTCGCGTTGACGCCCAGAATCCAATCCGCGGAGTTTGCGCTGTCCGTGAGCCCCAGCGCCACTGTAAGTCCGACAAGCTCTCTTGCCGTAGCTTACGAAATCCTCGGCATAATGGGGAATCCGCAATCAGACTTGTGCGAGGTGGCGAAATGAAGCTGGGCCTCTCAGGCATGGCACCAAAGGCTGCGGAGCGGTCATGGCACGTTGCAAGCTGGCTAGCTATTGCCGCAGCTACCGGCTTGATTGTCGAAGGTCTTGTGCACGCGTCCGCAAAGATCGTCGGCCTACGCAGCACTTCAGGTTGGAACGCCATTCTATGGACTTGAGGTCGGCATGAGCCTGCCGTTCAGCAGCCCATCCGAGCCTCGCGAAATTGATCGAGTGCGCCGAATCCTTGCGACTGTGGGCATTGCGTCAACCGTAACGGAGACGTTTCCTCCTAACTCGCCAACGTTTGGCTGGAGCCAGCATCCAGGACCGAACGCGGCGGTTTTGCTGGTCGCCTCCAAGCGTTCTGAATCAAATCCGCTCGGGTAAAAGTAGGCGAGCGTGCTGCAGCGGCGTCGTATTCCCGTCAATGGACGGCGGCGTTGCACCGAACAGCAGCCACGCCGCATGCAACTAACTTCGAAGTTAAAGTTTTTTGGTTCCCATGCCAGGTGATATCTGAAAACTCCGCATGATCTGCGGACCGAGCGGCATCATGACCATGAAGTCCATGATGGTGAACTGCGTAAGCGCAAGCAGCCAGAGTAAGCGCCGCTCGCGGCTCGCATCCAGACTATACATATAGTCATCCTGATTAAATGTTTTCCAGCGGCTAAAGGCTAAAGGCTAAAGCGAAGACGCTGCGAGTCAGTCGTCGATGTTCTCGTGAACCGCTTCCGCACCGCGTTTCCAATAGCTTGCCGCCCGAATCCGGGTCTTGTCGACACCGCGTTCCGTGCACAGGTGCTGGCGTACTGCACGCATGATCGTGGCTTCGCCAGCGGCCCAGACATAACCCTCACCGGTCGGCAGGTACATTTCCCGAAGGGCCAGCAACAAGGCCGCGCCGGGAAAATCCGCTTCACTGCGATAGCGCCATTCGGCGTACAGGTCGGTCTGCGTCGTAAAATCGATGCGTGCCGACGGATCTTCCACTTCGATCAGCGCGGCCACGCGGGTTCCCGGCGGCAGCTCTTCCAACCGGCGTGCAATCGCGGGCAACGCAGTTTCATCGCCTATCAGCAAGTGCCAGTCGAATCCAGTAGGGATCGTGAAGGAGCCGCGCGGGCCGCCGATTCCCAGATATTGTCCTACCTTGGCTTGCGCCGCCCAGGTCGCGGCGGGTCCCGCTTCATGCAGCGCGAACTCGATATCCAGTTCGCGCGCTTCGCGATCGAACCGGCGCGGGGTGAAGTCGCGTGCGATTGGCCGCGGCTGGTCGTCCGGGAATAGGGGGCCATTCGGGCCCGCCGTGGGCATGGCCGGCTTGTCGGCTCCGGGCGGCGGAAAGAAGACCTTGATATGGTCGTCGAAGGATGCGGATTCAAAGTCGTGGAGATCGTCGCCGCTTAACGTGATGCGTACGAGGTGGCGCGTCAGCGGTTGAACGCGCTTGACTTGAGCCAGGCGGAATTTAAGTTCATGGCGGACGCGGCCGACCGCCAGATCGGGTCTGTTTTGCATTGTGTGTTCTCTTAAGTGTTGATTCAGGCCGGATCGCCGGGGGTCTTCCCTTCGATCTCTGCAGTCGCGCGCGCAAGAATGGCGGCAATGCGGCGTTGCTCGCTAGCGGGTGCGTCGGTTCGAATCAGCAGCGCGTGCTTGAGGGCGCGGCGAGCCTGGATGAACTCGGGCAGCCATGCGTTGCTGTCGCCGTTTGCGTCCGCGTTTTCATCGCCTGTTTCGCCTGCAAAGGCGCGGCGCACCGAATCCATCTTGCGGGCGAAATGGCTTAGCTTGGCCAGCATCAGGTCAACGCGCTCGCGATTGGCCGTCAGGTGCTCGCGCCCCGGTTCGGCCAACGCGTAACGCTTGCGATTGCCTTCCACTTCGACCGTTGCATAGCCCAGTTCTTCCAGGTAAGTCAGCGCGGGATAAACCATGCCCGGACTCGGGCTGTAAAAACCGTTCGAACGAACTTCGAGTGCCTTGATCAACTCGTAGCCATGGCGCGGTGCTTCAGCCAGCAGGGCAAGCAGGAGCAACTGGAGGTCGTCGGAGGTGAACTTGCGGCCGCGCGGCATGCCGTCGTCGCCACGGCCGCCGAAGCCTCCCGGACCGCCTGGGAAACGGCTGTCGTCGTCATGGCGGTGGTGGCGGCCAATTGCATGCCACAGCGCGTGCATGGAAAAACGGTCTGAAGATTCAAATCCAGCTTGGGGGTGAGCGAACTCTCGATTTCGGTGATGTCTCATCGTAAAACTCCGTAGGTATCGTAAAACAGATCTTAAGATATATATCTTAAGATAGGTTGTCAATATTTTTCGGAGGGGTTTTTCAGAGGAGGAGAGCGCGTCCTCCGCGTAAGGAGCCGTCGGCGGCGTTGCATTCCGGTGGATGGATCCGGGTCGGCGCGCGGCTCCGCGGCCCTCAAGCGTCGCGCCGAAACCTGCAATGCTTAAGTACTGGTCGGTCATAACCATATCGGAATTGAATAATTCTCAAGGCGGTGAGGCGTCGCTACTCTGGGCGCTGATTTAGCCCAAGAGGATGGTTGCAGATGCATGGTTCCGATGTTTCCGCTGGACGGCGGCGCGTATTGCGCCTGCTGGGTGCCGCGCCGGCTGTCGCCGCGCTTGGCGGTTTCGCGTCGCAAGAGGTCAGGGCGGCGGATGCCGCGCTGGGTTCCGTCACGCTGGTGCTGGGCGATCAGGCTGGCGGCACGCGGGCGCTGGCCGAGGCTGCCAAGGTGCTCGACGGCACGCCGTATGCGTTCAAGTGGGCCAATTTCCAGGGCGCCGCGCCGCTCTTCGAAGCGCAGCGCGCGGGCGCGGTGGACCTGGCGCCTGCCGGCGATCTGCCGGTGCTGGCGGCGGCCGTTGGCGATCCGACACTCAAGATAGTCGCGACGCGGGTTGGCTCGGGCTCGCAGTTGGGCATCCTCGTCCCGGCGGATTCGAAGCTGCGCAGCGTGGCGGAGCTCAAGGGGCGTACGGTGTTTGTTTCGTCGGCACGCGGCAGCATTTCGCAGTTCCAGCTTTATGGCGCGCTGGCGGAAGCCGGTCTCTCACGCAATGATGTGTCGGTGCGGTTTGTATTGCCGGTCGACGCGTTCACCGCATTTGAATCTGGAAGTATCGATGTATGGGCGACCTTCGATCCGTACTTCGGAACAGCGGTTCAGCGGGGTGCGCGGGTGCTGCGGGATGGCACCGGGATCAATAGCGGCCTGGGCTTTGTGACGGCGTCCGGCGCGGCGGCAGCCGACCCCCTGAAGCGCCTCGCCATTGCAGATGTGCTGCAGCGTTTGCAGCACGCGGGTGATTGGGCGATCGCCAACCCCGATGCGTACGCGCATGTCTATGCATCGCTGACCCGGCTTCCTTTCGATGCCGCCAGGACCATTACCGCGCGGTCTGCGTTGAAACAACGCTTTGTTGCCGACAACGATATTGTCGCGTTGCAGCGGGTGGCGGATATTGCTTTCCGCGATGCCATCCTGCCAAGACGGATCGATGTGCGCGCCATCTCGGATACGCAGATCGCCAAGGCCTGACAGTGACCGGTGGTCCAGAGGCGATGCGTGATGCATCGCCTCTCGATCACCACTGGGACCGTTTCGAATCAGTCGAGCAGATCGGGTTCCGCTTCGACCAGCCCTTCATACAAACTCTCGAACGAAAACAGCGCGCCTCCGGGGCGGCCGGTGCGCTCATGCGTCAGGGCTGCCACGTCATGCGGGATGAGCTGCGGCGTACCGGCGGCTTCGGCGAGCAGCTGCGTGTGGCACGCGTTATCCAGCGCGAGATACCACCAGGCAGCCGCTTCCACCGTCGGACCCGCGGTCAGGATGCCGTGGTTCTTCAGGATCACCGCCTTGCTCGAACCCAGCGCTTCGGCAATGCGTGCGCCTTCCTTGGTGTCGAGCACCACACCCTGGAAATCATCGAATAGTTCGTGATCCTCATAGAAGGAGCACGAATCCTGTGTGAGCGGATCGAGCTTGCGTCCCAGTGTCGACCACGCTTTTCCGTATAGAGAATGCGTATGCGCCGCCGCCACGATATCCGGGCGAGCATCGTGAATGGCTGCGTGAATCGCAAACGCGGCCTGATTGACCGGGCCTTTGCCGACCACGATCTCGCCGGCGCTGTTCACCAGCAGCAAGTCGGAAACCCGCATGCGCGCGAAGTGCCGCCCAAGCGGATTGACCCAGAAATGATCGGGCCATTCGGGATCGCGCGCGGTGATATGGCCGGCCAGGCCCTGATCGAAGCCGCGGCGGGCGAACAGGCGAAACGCGCCGGCAAGCCGTTCCAGGCGATGCCGGCGTTCAGCGGCGGGCGTTGCCGGAGCCGGGACTTCGTCGAACCAGAATTTGCGGACGGGCGTGGCATGCAGGGTGAGGCCGGGCGCGTCGGTGAGGGTGCTCATTGTTTTGATGTCCTTTGGCGTTCAAGCGGCGTTCTGACTCGTCCGGATGAGCTTGTGCCGCTAGCGGCCAAGGCGGGTCCCGGCGAGTGTCCCTGGTGCGAACCGGCAGAACGCTCGATCGGCCGACACCAGTGAACAGTCCCAAAGGCTAGCACCCGGGTCTGCAAAGATTAAATATCAAATGAAGATAACCATATCGATTGCGCGGAGTAGCGCTCTCCAACGGCGCATGTTTATCGCTAAGAGCTTACCGAATCAAACGAAAACGTCCCTAGCGCCGTCCGTACTTCGTCCAGCGTTTGCTGCGTGACGGCCTTGGCGCGCTGCGTGCCTTCCCTAAGCACACTAAAGATGTGTGCCGGGTCCTGGGCGAATCGTTCCCTCCGTTCACGCATGGGGGCGATCAGCGCCTGCAGCTTGTCTTCAAGCCGGTGCTTGAGTGTCATGTCCCCAAGCCCTCCTGCGCGATACGCTGCCTTCAGGCGTTCCACTTCGGCGCGGTCGTCGTCGAATACGTCCAGGTACGTAAAGACCATGTTGCCCTCCACGGTTCCCGGATCAGATGCCCGCAGATGGTTCGGATCGGTGTACATGCGCTTTACCGCTTCGCGTATGACATCGGGCGAGGACGAGAGCGCAATTGAATTGTTCTGCGATTTGCTCATCTTGGCTTTGCCGTCGACGCCGGGGAGGCGGCCCATTACCGGGATCAATGCCTGGGCTTCCGGCAGGACGTCGACGCCCGCTTGCCGGTTGATGCGGCGAACGATCTCGTTGGTCTGTTCGATCAGCGGAGCCTGATCTTCTCCTACCGGAACAAAATGAGCCTTGAACCCGGTGATATCGGCGGCTTGCGCCACGGGGTAACAGAGAAAACCCGCCGGAATATCGCGCCCAAAACCGCGGGCCTGAATTTCTTCCTTGATGGTCGGATTACGTTCGAGACGCGCGACCGTGACAAAGTTCAGGTAAAGCAGGGTCAATTCCGCAAGGGCCGGCAGAGCCGACTGGACCGCGATGGTGGTCTTGTCCGGGTCTATACCGACAGCCAGATAATCCAGCGCCACCTCCAGCACGTTGCGGCGCACTTTGTCCGGGTCATGAGCGTTGTCGGTCAGGGCCTGGGTGTCGGCGACGAGAAGGTATTGCGTGTGCGTTTCCTGAAGCTCGAGCCGGGTCTTCAGCGAGCCGACATAATGGCCCAGATGCAGCGGGCCGGTCGGGCGGTCACCAGTCAGGACGGTAAGGCGTGGTGCGGATGACGGGGTGTCGTGCAAATCGTGCAAATCGTGCATAGACGGATTCTCTTGGAGAACCACCGCAGCACGAGCGAACCGGGAGATGAAACCATGTTGGCCGGACTGCGGCGGTCATGGTCATTAAAAAGGCGTGACAATGCCGCTTCTTCAGGAGCGGCACCAGGTACGAGCGGCAGCGGGGTTGGTGGCGGACATGGAGTAAGAATGCCATAGAGCAGGGATTGCTGACAACGCTCGGCGCTCGAACACGTTATTCTGCGGCCGCGCCGCTCGCGGCGACAGAAGCGGTGCCGGCAATCCACTGCCGCCATCCACCGAACGACGTAATCTCGCGGGCACCTTCCAGCCCGAAGGTGTCGCAGATAAAGCCGGTCTCCCAGCGGCCGTCGGAGAGTTCGACCTTGCCGAGCCCGAGGGGCGCGGGAATGATCGTGAGGAATGAGCCCAGTTCCGTGCTGGGGAGCTCCCACACCTCGACCTCGATAGCGGAGCCGTTCCCATCGGAAACGCGGGTCATCCCGGGCCGCGCCACAGTGCCTGCTATCGCAAACAGGCGGTAGCGAGGTGCGCTGAACGTGCGTTCAACCAGCCGGCCGCCGCGGCGAAGCAACTGCCAGTTCAGGGGCAGTCCCTCCATATGCGCACCACAGACTACGATCCGCGCGCGGTCACCATGAGCTTGCCGTGGCGGTGGCGTAAGATTGGGAGCACTGCCTCCGACAACAGGCAATCCATAAATCCTCTGCAATCGATCAGCTATGCTGAGTAAATATTGATCGGTGAACGGGCGACCGAAAACCGTGACGCCCCAGGGAAGTTCATTAGCCATGAATCCAGCCGGAACCGCTACGGCTGCATAGTCCAGGAGATTCATGAAGTTGGTGTAGTACCCCAGCAAGGAGTTGGGGCCGATAGGGTCCGCCTCCAGTTCAGCCAGCGTAACGGGCCGGGGAACACTCGGCGTCAGGATGAAGTCTAGCGGGCCCATAACCGCGTCGCAGACTTGCTTGAGCGCCTGAAGGCGGTACTGTGCGCGAAATGCATCGACGGCGGTCGTGCCGGGTGCTTTGGCGAGCACGTCCCGAATCACGGGCAATACGGCGTCGGGCCGGGCTTCCATCAACTCTCCCGCGACGCTGTAGCGCTCCGCGACCCATGGTCCTTCATAAAGCAATCTGGCGGCTTCGGCAAACGGCGCAAAGTCTATTTCAACGGCAGTTCCGCCAGCGGTTTCCAGTGCCTTCCGGGCTTGTTCAAAAAGCGCGGGACTTTCAGCGCATCCTGCAAATTCAAGTGCCGAGGGTACGCCGAATCGAAATGCGGATACCTCACCAAACGCACTTGCGTCATTGAACTGCGGATTGACGCGGCTATAGGCGTCGTGTGGATCTGGCCTCGCTGTGAGCGCCAGCAGTTCGCTGGCTTCCCGGGCGGTTGCGGTGAGGTAGGTCACGCAATCGAGGGTCCGGCAAGCGGGCACCACACCCGCGGTCGACAGCAGACCCTTGGTTCCCTTGAAGCCGACGAGATTGTTCAACGCCGCGGGCACCCGGCCGGAGCCTGCCGTATCGGTACCCAGAGCGAAGCTTGCCACGCCCAACGCCACCGCCAGCGACGAGCCCGCGCTCGACCCGCCCGCAGGGAAATCCGGATGCACGCTGTTGCGGCACTTGCCATAGGGTGAGCGCGTGCCGTTGAGGCCGGTGGCGAACTGATCGAGATTGGTCTTGCCGATGGGCACCGCGCCAAGCGAAATCAATTGCGCAACGAGCGTTGCCGATTCGGTGGGGGTATAGGCGAATGCGGGGCACGCGGCGGTGGTCGGAATGCCGGCCAGATCGATGTTGTCCTTGATCGCGAACGGAATGCCATAGAGCGGGAGCGTGTTGATATCCCGCCCTTCCAGTTCATCCAGATAAGGCGTGATTTCGGCTTCGCTCAGCAAATGAATGAACAAATGGAACTCGGGATTGAGATCGGCGGCTTTTGCGAGCAGTCGGGCAATCAGTTTGCGAGGCGTGGTTTCTTTTGCACGATAAGCGGCGCGCAGCGTTGACATGCGCAGGTCGAATGAAGACATTGTTTTTCCTGATCTGACTGGTTAAGACCGTTCGATGATTGCAACCCGCTGGCCCGCACGCACAGGCGAGCCCGGCGACACATACACGTCGCCCACCGTCCCCGCGCACGGTGCACATACCGATATCTCCATTTTCATCGACTCGATGATAAGCAGTACATCCCCTGCTGAAACGGTTTCACCGGGCGCCACGCGGACCTGCCAGAGATTGCCTGCTATCTCGCTGTCGACCGCCACTTGACCGTCTTCCAGCGGCGCTATTTCAGTGCTTTCGGGTGCCGGCGCTTCAAGGTTTTCCTCTGATGCCCCGGCTTCACGCCACCGTTCGCGCTCAGCCTGGAAGGCCGCTTGCTGACGCTGGCGGAAGTGCGCTATGCCATCTGCTTCGCGGGCTAGAAATGCCTGGTAACCGGCAAGAGACAACTCTGTCTCCTCGATCTTCAATGGATACCGCCCCAGCGGAAAATCTGCTCGGATGCGTGTCAGTTCGCCGGCGGAAACTTCGTAGAAGCGAATCTGATCGAAGAAACGCAGCAGGTAGGGGCGCCCCGCGAAATCCCTGATCTCGCGATAGCGGTTCCACATCTGCAATGTGCGCCCGACGAACTGGTAACCGCCGGGCCCCTCCATGCCATACACGCACAGGTAAGCGCCGCCGATCCCCACTGAGTTCTCCGCTGTCCACGTCCGCGCGGGGTTGTACTTGGTCGTCACCAGCCGGTGGCGTGGATCGAGCGGCGTTGCGACTGGCGCGCCCAGGTAGACATCGCCGAGACCCATCACCAGATAACTCGCATCGAACACGATCTGCTTCACCGCGCTGATGGAATCGAGGTCATTCATTCGACGGATGAACTCGAGATTGCTGGGGCACCACGGCGCGTCGCGGCGTACGGTCGTCATGTATTTATCGATAGCGAGCCGGCACGCGGGATCGTCCCACGAGAGCGGCAGATGCACGATCCGCGATGGCGCGCGCAGATCCTTTTGCAGGAGTACCTCTTGCCACGTCCGCTCGATCTCGGCAAGCAGGCGCTTGAGCGGCAGGCGTTCCGGCTGGTAGTGAATCTGCAGGGAGCGAATGCCCGGTGTCAGGTCGATCACGCCGGCCAACGCGAGTGTTTCAAGTGACTGCATCAACGCGTGGCCGCGAAAGCGCAGCACGAGATCGAGCTCGGGCGGCCCGATTTCGAGCAACAAATGCGTGTCGCCCGAGAGCCTTGCGACCAGCCTTGCGGCGTCGGTTCCGGTGTCGAGAACGACTGGCGAAGTGAGTGATTCGCACGGAGCGTAATCGGGCTCGGGCTGAATTTCCAGCGTCTCCAGTTCATGCAACCGGGCGGCTGCGGCCTGACGAGCCGCGTCAATCTGCACGGGTACGAAGCGCACTTTATCGCCGGCTTTGAGTTGACCTATCTGCCAGAGATCTGCCTCGATGATCGTGACCGGACAAACGAAACCGCCCAGGCTGGGACCATCGGGTCCGAGGATCACGGGCATGTCCCCGGTGAAATCGATTGCGCCGACCGCGTACGGGTTATCGTGAATATTTGATGGGTGCAGCCCGGCTTCGCCACCGTCCTCGCGCGACCATTCGGGCTTGGGCCCGATCAGGCGCACGCCGGTGCGGCTCGAATTGAAATGGATTTCCCATTCGGTTGCGAGGAACTGTTCGATATAGCGCGGGCTGAAGTATTCAGGCGCGCCGTGAGGGCCGTAGATCACGCGCAGCGTGCGCACGGTCGGCAGTTCAGGCACGAAGGGCAGGGCGGCGCCTGCGCTGGCATCGGTCAGGGGATTGAGATGGAGCACGTCGCCCGCGCGCAGCGCACGGCCGCCGTGACCGCCGAACTGCCCGAGCGTAAACGTGCTGCGGCTGCCTAGATAGACTGCCACGTCGAAGCCGCCGCGCACGCACAGGTAAGCCCGCGCGCCCGCGCCGCGAATCGTGCCCAGCGCAAGGGTCGAACCGGCGGGAATGAACAGCGTGGTATGCAGTGGTTGTTCCACTTCGTCCAGCAATACGGGCAAGCTGGCGCCCGTGACAGCCACAATGGCGTCTGTATTGAAGCGCAGCGCCGGACCGCTCATGGTGATCTCAAGAGCGGCAGCGTTTGTGTCGTTGCCCAGCAAGCGGTTTCCAAGCCGCAGCGCGCGGTCGTCCATTGGGCCCGATGGCGGAATGCCCACCGCCCAGTAACCTAGCCGCCCCGGGTGATCCTGTACGGTGGTTTGCGTGCCGCCGCTCACCACTTCTACCGTGCTCGCCCGATACCGCAGCCCTTCAAGGCAGCGTGTCCAGGGTTGGCCGGAAGCGAACGGCGTGTCGTCGATAATCTGGCGCAGGTAGTCGCGGTTCGTCTCTACGCCATAGAGGCGCGTGTCATGCAACGCATTGGCGAGAGCACGGCGGGCTGCGTCGCGCGTGGGGGACCACGCGATAACTTTCGCCAGCATCGGGTCGAAGTACGGGGGCACTTCGCAACCTGCTTCAATCCAGGTGTCGATGCGAAGCGTGCGACCGTCGGCGGGAGGGAACGCGACGTCGGTCAGGAGGCCTGGGCTCGGCTTGAAATCGCGGCCCGGATCTTCGGCGTAAACGCGTGCCTGGATCGCGTGACCGGCAGGCTTTAGCGCCGCGGCCAGATCACTCAAAGGCGCGAGCGTCCCTGCCGCCAGTTCGATCATCCAGCGCACCAGGTCGACTCCCCATACCTGTTCGGTCACGCCATGCTCGACCTGCAAGCGCGTATTCACTTCGAGGAAATAGAACTGTTGCGCGGCGCTGTCGTAGACGAATTCGACCGTGCCCGCCGAGCGGTACTCCACGGCCTTGGCGAGTTTGATAGCGGCTTCGCAGAGCGCCTCCGGCATGCCGTCCGGCAGGCATGGCGCAGGCGTTTCCTCCAGCACCTTCTGGTTGCGCCTCTGCACCGAGCAGTCGCGTACGCCAAGCGCAATTGCGTTGCCGCGGCCGTCGCCAAACACCTGGACTTCGAGATGCCGTGCCCGCTCGATGTACTTTTCAAGGAACACGCCCGCGTCGCTGAAGTTGTTCTGGCCGAGGCGCTTTACTACATCGAAATGCGCACTGAGTTCGGTCGCGTTCCAGCAGACACGCATGCCTATGCCACCGCCGCCCGCAGTGCTTTTCAGCATGACGGGGTAGCCGATTCTTTCGGCGGCCTGTAACGCGGCGTTCATGTCTTCAAGAAGACCCGTGCCTTCGAGCATCGGCACGCCCTGTTCCGCTGCGATTGCTCGGGCCGTGTGCTTCAAACCAAAGGCACGCAATTGCGCGGGCGTGGGTCCGATAAACGCAATGCCCGCTGCTTCGCACGCTTCACCGAACTCCGCATTCTCCGAGAGAAAGCCGTAGCCCGGATGGATCGCCTGCACGTTCTCGCGGCGCGCAATGTCGAGGATCTTCGCGGCGTCCAGATAGGTGGCGGACGCCGGCCCGTCGCCGAGCCCGTGAGCAATCGTGGCCTCGCTGACATGCAGACTGGCGCGATCCGCCTCGGCATAGACCGCGACACCCGCGACATCAAGTGTACGAAGGGTTCGAAGGATGCGGCACGCTATGGCGCCGCGATTGGCGATAAGGACTTTCTCGAACATGAGGGATGACGGATGCGTGGGCGGGCCGTCCCGCCACGGGGAAATGCATGCCGCGGTCGTCCACGGCAAAAGGCGTCGCTGAGTCGCTGGACGCCGCGTCTACTTGAGCTTCAGTTCTTCTCGCTTGCGGGTGCAGGACCGGCCCGAGCGCACGAGCAACACGAAATAGAGCCAGTCGCGCCAATGCTTCAGTTCCATATCAGCAACTCCGCTGGCGTGGGGTTGTAGGCGTTGCAAGGGTTGTTCAGCTGCGGGCAGTTGGAGATCAGAACGATCACGTCCATCTCCGCGCGCAGTTCCACGTATTTACCCGGTGCCGAAATACCGTCTTCGAAGCTAAGGCCGCCGTCGGACGTGACCGGCACGTTCATGAAGAAGTTGATGTTCGCGCCAATGTCCTGTTTCGACAGACGTCCGTCGTGCGCACAGGCTCGCAGGTAGTTGTCGCGGCAGCTATGCATGTAGCGTTTTTCCAGCGCATAACGCACCGTGTTGCTCTCCTGGGCGCACGCGCCGCCGAGCGTGTCGTGACGGCCGCAGGTGTCCGCGACAAGGGTGAGCATCGGATTGCCGAGGTTTGAATAGAGCACGGTTCCCGTGGTGAGATACAGGCTCTTCTGGCGCCGTAGCGTGCGTTGCGGATCGAAGCGTTCGCGAGGATCGGCAAGGCTGTAGAACAGCGTATCCACCGCTTGATTGCCCTCAAGATCCAGAATGCGCAGGGTCTGGCCGGCTTTCACTTCGTGAAGCCACGGTTCCCCGGCCGCGAGCGTTTCACGAAAGACCGCGTGTTCGGGAAGTTTGTCGCTGTGGTTAAGCGTTGTAGTCATGGTGTCAGGTCCGCTTAGAGAAAGAACCGGTCGGTGTTGATGAAACCGCGTACGTTTTCTTCACACGAGGTACGGCAGAATTCGGCGGCCTGTCTATCCGCCTGTGTGAGCGAAAGCTTGACCGGCTTGGGCGCATAGTCGGGATTCGGGTCGAGCGGATGCTGGATTGCAGTCAGCACGACAAGCGTGTTCATCGGGGCATAGAGTTCGACATAGTCGCCGGCCTTCGAATTGCCCGGGACGAAATTCAGCCCGCCTTCGCCCGTGACATCAACACGGCTGAAGAGATTCAGCGTCATCAGCAGGTCGGAGAGGGAGAGTCCCCATTTGCCGAGTTCAACCAGCAGGTTGTCCGTGCCATTGCGATAGAACGCGTTACGTAGTTCCTGATAGCGGCCCACGCCGTATTTGCTGTTCACCTCGTCGGCGTTGGAAACACCGCCTAGTGGGTCATGCCAGCCGCATGTGTCGGCGACCATGGCGGCGAGCACACGGCCCATGTCGGAGTACAGGCAGTGGCCGGCGGTCAGCTTCGCGGTGTGCTGGCACTTCAGCGTATCCGGGAGGTTCAGCCGTTCGCTTTTCTCGGCGGCGTTGACGAGCATGAGGCTGACGTTTGCCCCGCCACGCAAGTCGGTAAGACGCAGGCACTGACCGCGCTTCACGATCAGCGAAGCATGGCCGCCGCCTGGGACGGTTTCTTCCAGTAGCCAATCCATTTTGGGTTTCCTTTAAACCGGGATCACGTCCGCGCGCAGAGCGCCTTGCACGGCGGCTTGCGCCACGTGAAGGGACGACGCTGAATCGCGGCTGTGATCGAGTGGAATGTTGTAGGTGATACGCGCGCCATATGCCCCCGGCGCATGAGGATCGACGCGCACTTTGTCGAATACGAGCACGCGGCTGCCGAGCGTGAAGCCTTCTTTCAGATCGTGCGTGACCATGAAGATCGTCAGGTTCGATTCGCGCCAGAGACCAAGCAGCAGTTCGTGCATGTCCCGGCGGATACCGGGGTCGAGTGTGCCGAAAGGTTCGTCGAGCAGCAGCACGCGTGGTTTCATCACCAACGCTTGTGCGATTGCCAGGCGTTGCTGCATGCCACCCGAGAGTTGCTGCGGGTACTTGTCCAGCGCTGCGCCCAGGCCGACGCGTTCGAGCATGGCGACCGCTTCGTCCAGCGCCGCGCGGCGGCGCGCACCGAACAGCCTGCCGGTGAACTTTGCCTTTGGCAGTTCCAGTCCGAGCAGGACATTGCGAACCACGCTCAGATGTTCAAATACCGAGTAGCGCTGGAACACCACGCCGCGATGTTCATCGGGCTCGGCGGGCAAGGGCTGGCCGTCGAGCAGGATCTCGCCGCGTGTCGCCTTTTCCTGGCCCAGCAAGAGGCGGAGGAACGTGGACTTGCCGCAGCCGGAAGCCCCGACCATCGAACAGAATTCGCCTTCCGCAATGCTCAGGTTCAGCCGCTCCAGGACGACCTGGTCGCCGTATTTCTTCCATACGTTGCGTACTTCGATCATCGCGCACCTCCGCCGAACCACGGGAACATCCATTGCGTCAGGCGTCTTAGCGCTTCGTCCATCAGCCAGGCGAGCAGCGTGATCCACATCACGTACGGCAGGATCACATCCATCGCCAGATAGCGGCGCACCAGGAAGATGCGGTAGCCGAGACCGTCGGTTGATGCAATGGCTTCGGCCGCAATAAGAAACAGCCACGCGGAACAAAGCGACAGCCTCATTGCGACCAGAAGACGCGGCAGCAACTGTGGCAGGATCACGCGCAGGATCAGCGTCCAGCTTGTGGCCCCCAAGGTCTGGGCCTTCACCCACAGCTCGGCCGGAATCTCGCGGGTGCGTGACTGCAGGTCGCGAATGATCATCGGCGTGATGCCGATCACGATCAGGACGACCTTCGACAGTTCATCCAGTCCGAACACGATGAACAGGATAGGCAGCACCGCGAGCGGCGGGATCATTGAGAGCACCGTGATGAACGGCGAGAAGGTTGCACCCACCAGCGGCAGCGCGCCCGTTGCGATCCCCGCGATCAGCGCGATAGCTGCACTGACCGCGAGCCCGATGCCCAGCCGCCTGAGGCTCGACACCGTGTCGTCCCAGAGCAGGTATTCGCCGGTGCGCTTGTCTTCCGTGAACGCGACCTGCTTGATGGCGTCGCTCATTTGTCCGGCGCTTGGCAGCAGCTTGTCGTCGGGATTGACCTTGAGCCGCAGCGACGACCCGGTGAAATAGATCGCCACCAGCACGATGAACGGCAGCAACAGCAGCATGAGGCCGCCGCTTCGGCTGGGATGTCGATTGATGAGTCGCATGGCGCGCGCCTTGGTTGGAGAAATGCTTGGGCTTAGAGCTTGCCCGCAGCCGCCATGGCGACATACGACGGATCGAACCGCAGCTTGACGTTGCTCTTGCTGCCAATCACGACACCTTTGTCGAACGCCATGCCGACCGCATCCGCGCTTGGCGCACCCTGACCGAGCAGGCCGTGATCGAACGAGAATCTGGCGACCCGCGTCATGATCACCGGCAGGTTGGGGCTGCTGACAAAATCGAGTGCGGCTTGCGGCGTGTAGAAGAGGGCGGTGGTGGAGAGCTGCCCCTTGAAGCCCGCGAGATCGGTGCCGGAAGACTTGGCCATTGCCGTGAGCGCAGCCGTGCTGCCGGGGCTGTTCGCATGCATCAGCGCGACCATCTCGAACCACGCGCCGGTGAGTGCCTTGCCGAGCGCCGGGTTCTCCTGGAGCGTCTTCGTGTTGACGACCATCATGTCCATGATTTCGCCGGGGATCTTGCTGGAATCGAAGACTTCGGTGACGTTCGGCTGAGCCTTGAGGTCGGCGAGCATCGGGTTCCAGGTCACTGCCTGCTGGACTTCGGGCGTGGCGAACGCCGCCGAGATATCAGCGTCCGACGTGTTCACGACCTTGAGGTCACGCTCGGTCATGTGAGCGCTTTCAAGTGCGCGTGCGAGCAGGTAATGCGAGACGGAGAACTGGACCAGATTGATCTGCTGGCCCCTGAGGTCGGTGAGCTTCTTGCCCTTGCCCTTGATGAGCACACCGTCGTTGCCGTTCGAATAATCGCTGACGATCAGCGCGGTTGAATCAACGCCGCCGGACGCGGGAATGGTCAACGCGTCCATGTTGGTCATTGCGCAACCGTCGAACTTGCCCGCGGTGTATTGATTGATGGATTCGACGTAGTCGTTGAGCTGCACGACATCCACGTTGATGCCGTATTTCCTGGCCCATTTGGAAACGATGCCTTGGGTCTTGGCTTCGCCCCACGGCATCCAGCCTGCGTAGATAGTCCAGCAGACCTTGAAGTCCGTACGGCCGGCGGCGAATGAGGGGGTGGAGGCGAGGGTGACGAGAGAGACGGCGGCGATGCCGAA
This sequence comes from Caballeronia udeis, assembly GCF_001544555.2. GTDB lineage: Bacteria > Pseudomonadota > Gammaproteobacteria > Burkholderiales > Burkholderiaceae > Caballeronia > Caballeronia udeis. The sequence goes on from NZ_FCOK02000036.1 coordinate 21,076, forward strand.
AAAGCGAACAAGCTTACGCATGAGTGTGACCTCAGAGGGGACGGTTAGCGGGCGGCCAGGAGCAGCGCGAATATCGCGTTCTCTCCCGGGCTTTTATCCCGCCGTGTAACCTCGCCTGAGGTCGACAACTCTCGGACCAGCACCCGCTCGACTAAGCCAAGCAGGCCGGAACCCTAGTCATCCATTTCCAGATTGTGTGCTTTGACCGGATGCTGCGCCGGCTCCTTGCATTTGTTCTTAAGCGATAAATGTGCCATCAGCCTGAGCTCTTGTTTCTTAAAGAGCCGGTTCGAAACAAGTGCTCAAGTTTGGGCCTTGGCGCACCGCGTTAAAGCACTCGGCGCACAGTGCTCGTGCATGCGTTGCACCGTCCATGCAGCTCGCTAGCCACCTCCCTCAAGCCGGGGTATTCCCCAATCAACCGTGTTAACCCCAGGCTATTGAAGCCCGCTGTGAATGTCCTTATGATCGGTGCAACGATTTAGTAAAACGTTACACTACAATCAACGTGGCTTGATACGGGCATACCATGGCTACGATTCATGACGTCGCGGCGCTCGCGGGGGTATCGACCAGTTCGGTGTCGAACGTGCTTAACGGACGCACCGAGAAGCTGAGCGCCGCCACTTATTCGCGCGTGGAGGAGGCGATCCGCAAGCTCGCATTTCGTCCCAATCGCGCGGCACGCCAGTTGAAGACCGGGCATACGCCCATGCTCGGGCTGCTCGTGCCTTCCACCGCGAACCCGATGTACGGTCAACTCGCGCTGAACGTGGAGGCCGCGGCGCAGTCGCGATTCAACTACCGGCTGCTGCTCGGCAACACGCACCGGGACAAACAACAGGAAGCGCGCATGTTCGAAGACCTGCTTTCGTTCGGGGTGCGCGCGGTGATCATTGTGTCGTCACTCAATGACGAGCGTCATCTCGAAGAAGCCGTCGCTCGTGGCCTGGCTGTGGTCAGCTACGACCGCAGCGCGAACGACGGCAGCCATTCGCTGGTCGACCACGTATCGGCCGACAATTACCAGGCCGGTTATCTTGCGGCCGACCACCTCATCGCGCATGGCCACCGGCGGCTTGCGTTCCTCGTACCCGGCGGCAAGACGCTTAGCCGCGGCGAGAAGATCGACGGCTTCCGCGAACGCGTGTTACGCGAAGGGCCGCGCTATAGCGCAAGCGTGGTCGAAGGCCGTGTGTCGGAGGCGTTCGGCGATTCAGAACTGCCCGACCTGGGCTTTGCGATGGCAAGCCAGGTTGCCGCGATGCGTCCGATGCCCACGGGCATTGTGACCGTCAACGACATGCTCGCGATCGGCTTGATGTCCGGGCTGCAGCAACTGACTCTGCGTGTACCCAACGATATATCCGTCGTCGGCATGGACGGCTTGTCGGTCGCCGCGTTCACCAATCCGGGTTTGACATCGATCGCGATGCCATTGACGGAGATGGCCGGCACCATGGTTGAACGTGCCATCGCCCGCTCGACGCAGCCTGATTTGCCGGCTGCCGATTTTCTTTTTCAACCTACGTTAATCGCGCGTCAGTCGGTTGGAAAACCGCCTCGCGCCAAAAAGGCGACCTCATCGACATGACGAAGATTTATTTGACCCACTCGCCCGATGCGCTCAAGAACTACTACGGAGACCGGGCGCTTCAAGAACTGCGGGCGCTCGGTGACGTGAAGCTCAATCCGTTTGACCGGCCGTTGTCACTGGACGAATTTGTTCGTGAAGCACAGGGGCAGGATATTGTCGTGGCAAGTCGCGATTCAGCAGCTCCCGCCGCGCTCTTCGAGCAGTTGCCCGAGCTGGTCGCGTTCTGCCGCGTGGCGGTGGATATCCGCAATATCGACGTCGGTGCCGCAAGCCGTCACGGCGTCCTCGTGACACGCGCGACGCCGGGTTTCGACACGTCGGTCGCGGAGTGGATCGTGGGCGTGATGATCGACCTGAGCCGCGGCATTAGCGCGGCTGCCGCGGCGTACTGGCAGCAACGCGCGCCTGTCATTGCAATGGGACGCGAATTGCGCGGCTCGGTGCTGGGCGTTGTCGGCTATGGGTTTATCGGCCAGCGGCTTGCAGAGCTTGGCATCGCGCTGGGCATGCAGGTGGTGGTGAACGATCCGCTGATCGAGATCACGCAGCCGGGAGTTGAACAGGCTTCATTCGACGATGTACTGAAGCGGGGCGACTACGTTGTCTGTCTTGCACCGGCCACGCCGGAGACAGCCGACTTGTTCAATAGCGCAGCGTTTGCTCGCATGCGCTCGCAGGCATTCTTCATCAATGCGTCGCGAGGCGAACTGGTTGACGATCAAGCACTGCTTCATGCGCTCGATGCCGGTGTGATCGCCGGCGCGGCGGTTGATGTGGGGCGAGCCGCCGACCAGATGCCGAGCCCGGCGCTGGCAGCCCATCCGAAACTTGTCGCGAGTCCGCACGTGGGAGGGCTTACACCGCCCGCCATCGAGCATCAGGCGATGGACACGGTGCGGCAGGTTCGGGCGCTGCTCAACGGTGTCATACCTGAGCATGCGGTCAACGCGGAATGCGCTGCGCGACTGACGCGTTTGCCGGCTTTTTCCGGCGTTTTGCAAGGAGAGCGTCCGTGAGCGACACGTCCCTGAACATGCTTGAGGGTGCGTGCGATTGCCACGTTCACATCTATGAACTCGAACGTTTTCCTCTCGCCAGTACCTCGACTTACGGACCGCCGCAGGCGTCGTGGAGCGACTACACGGCAGTCCAACGGCAACTCGGCCTTACACGCGCGATCCTCGTGCAGCCGACGGGTTACGGTTATGACAACCACTGTCTGCTGGATGCATTGAAACAGGCCGGCGGGGCAGCTCGCGGGATTGTGGTGATCGGGCCCGACACGCCCGTCAGCGAGTTGCAGGCCATGCATGAAGCAGGGGTAAGAGGCGTGCGTTTCATGATGATTCCCGGCAGTGGCGGCGTGCTTGCATGGGGCGACCTTGAAGCCGTTGCCAGCCGCATTGCGGAATTTGGCTGGGTGATAAACCTTCAACTCGATGGCCGCGATTTAACGCAGTATGAGGCGCGTTTGCGCGAGCTGCCGTGCTTGCTTACTATCGATCATATTGGCAAGTTCCTGGAACCGGTCGCCACCGGCCACCCCGGTTTCCGGAGCCTGCTTGGCCTGCTCGATGCAGGTCGGACCTGGGTGAAAGTATCGGCTCCGTACGAGACCTCGAAGCTCGGACCGCCCCATTACGACGATGTCAGCAAGCTCGCCAGCGTACTGACCGGCTCATACCCGCAGCGTTGCCTGTGGGCCAGCAACTGGCCGCATCCGGGCCGCAAGCCCGTGCCCAATGATGCAGAGATGCTCGCGCTGCTATCGTACTGGGCTCCGGACAGTGCTGTGCGGCGGAAGATCCTCGTCGACAATCCGGGGCGGTTGTACGGTTTCGATGCGTGAGCCGGTGCAACTGCGACCGTTACTGCGATTTCTTTTCGATGCGCATGGCGCGCGGTGAGTCCGTCATTACCGCGTCTATACCGAGAGCGGAGGCGGCTGCGTACGCATCGGCCGAGTCGACGCCGAATGCGACGATCTTCACGTCCCCGTTGGTCTTGAAGCATTTGACGGCAGCGGGGGTCCACCACTTCGCATCCACCTTGGATACCCCGGTCCCCAACGTGAAGCGCTCGATCACTTCAACCTGACGATGCAGCTCGATCCCCACCCAGCTTCCGGCGGGAGGCGGGTTGTCGCAGGTCCCGCCGAGCGATAGATCGACCAGGCGATTGCGAGTCGCATCGCGCGTCTCGAACACCTGTGCCTGGCGGTGCGTTTTCATCAACTCGATTGCTTCGGCGTCAGTGGAGTACAAGCGCACGCGCGACCACGCGTTCGCGCTGTCCAGAACCTGAGCGACCGCTTCGACCAACGGCGCCGCGGGCGTTTGCTTCATGTCGAGCATGATCGGTACATTCCGCGGCACCGCGTCCAGTGCTTCACGCAATGTAGGAATGCGCAGCGGGTTGGCGCGATACGGGTAGCTGAGTTGACCCGAGGCGTCCTTGCGGCTGAACGAATAACCCGCGTTGAGCTTGCGAAGGTCGCTGAGCGTGATCTCGTCCAGGCGGCCCTGTCCGTCAGTCAGCGAACCCAGGTCAGCCGGGCGATAGAGAACGGGGACTCCATCCTTCGTTACCTGGACAGTCATCCAGAGCGCGTCGGCGCCATTCTCGAGCGCGGTGCTGAACGCTTGTAGCGTGTTCTCCGGCGTATCCCCGGTGCCACCCCGATGCGCGATGATAAACGGCGCGGCAAGCGCGGGCGTCAGCGGGAGCGCGGTGACGATCGCCAGTGCCAGCGCAGCGACGCGCAAGCATGCAGACCGTGGGACCGGTGTTTTTCCCGTCGGCGTAACCGTGGCATTGATTTTTTGCTTCATTAATATGTTATCCGAAATGAATAAAAATGAGTCTATCTTCGGAATTATTTATTATATTGAGCTGGCGCAAAAAACTGTGGAAGGATTCATCGATTATTGAAAGGTGTTCAAGAGAATTGGGCGCAACTATAGTCAGCACAGGTGACATTCGAATGACGATTCAGGGCATTCAAATGAACAGTCAAAAACGCTATCGGGAGAACGATGGACCATTTGAGACGAACGAGCAGGGCAATGAGACGGTGTCGTAAAGGGGCACGCAACAATTCCATTTACACTCGGGCTATAGCCGGCGACTGCTGCAATAGTCGTGCTCGGGCGGCATTCAGAACGTGATCGGCACGGGACATTGCTGGATAATGGTTTGCGCGCCACCGTTTCGATCCGCTCCATCCACCCTTTAAAACGCCGGACAGCATCAAATGAACGTCGGTCCTTTTTCGCTCCCCGTGCCACCGCTGATTTTCTTTATCAGCATAATGGTCTCGTTGTTTGCCGGTTGGCTCTTTCGCAGGAACAGGGCGAATGTGGATGGCGCGGTTTTCGGCAGTGTGCTCACGGGGCTGGTCGTGGCTCGTCTGTCATTCGTCCTGCGCTACCTGCCCGCTTACAAAGACGATTGGGTGAAGATGCTTGATTTCCGGGATCAGGGGTTCGACCTGGTCCCCGGCCTTGTAGCAGGAGGATGCGTGGCCGGCTGGTTTTTCCTGCGCCGCCGTTCAATGCGCATACCTTTGCTGGCTGCCGTGGTAGCAGGTGCAGTGGTCTGGAGTTCGGCCACAGTGGTGGTTAGTTTGTCGAGGCAGCCGGCGAATGTACCGGTTGTTTCGCTGTTGAATATCGATGGCGTTCGCCAGTCCCTTGCTAAAGGCGACGGACGGCCAACCGTGGTGAACCTCTGGGCGACGTGGTGTCCTCCGTGCCAGGCGGAAATGCCGGTGCTGGCGGAGGCTCAGGCGGGTACGCCTGATCTTCATATTGTGTTCGTGAACCAGGGTGAGACACGCGATGTAGTAAGCAGCTATCTGAATTCACATGATCTTCACATCAAGAACGCATTGCTGGATCCTGGTCTTGCCGTGGCAAGAGCGGTGTCGGCTACGGCTTATCCCACCACGCTCTTTTATGATGCACAAGGCCGCTTGCTATCGGCCCACCTGGGGCAGTTTTCACGAGCTTCGTTTGCTCAGGCGATTGAGCAGTTCTATCCGGACATCGCGTTAAACACCGGCCAGTGATTTCCATGGACGCGTGCTTTTCACCCGGTTCCAGCGCGACGGACCATTGGGAATCGTATGAACGGATAGCATGACGAACGTCTTTTTTTCTGCCGCTGACTGCGTGACACCCACCATGACCGCACAAACTGATACAGCCGCAGCATTCCCTTCATCGGTCGTTACGCTGCAAAGCAAATACGACTTCGAGGCGACCGTTTCCCGGCTTAAGGCAGCGCTGGCTGCGCATGGCGTAACGCTCTTCGCCGATATTGACCAGAGCGCAGCCGCTACGAAGGCCGGTACGAGCTTGAGGCCCACGCGGCTCCTTCTGTTTGGCAATCCGAAAGCGGGTACGCCGGTGATGGAAGCCAACCCGCACGCAGCGCTTGAGTTGCCGCTGAAGGCGGTTGTGTGGGAAGACAGCGGAAGCGCGGTATGGGTGGATTACCAGGACGTGACAGCAACGCTTGCGTTGGACTACAAGGTAGACGCGAATCAGATTGCTCCACTGAAGCTGATGCCGACGTTGCTAAGCGGAGCCCTGGCTTAGCGGCATGCAGCGTGACACGAATGCGCATTCGAAAAATGGCTTTCGTCTTACCGTGCAGAGACGGGATTTTGTCCGGCACGGTAACATTGTCGGCTGAATCCAAACCTCACGCTCACCTCCTAAGACTCGACCCATGACAATGTCATTAGCCCTCGACCCCAACTTTTGCGATCTGCTGACGGATAGCCACCTTCGGGTGGTTGGTGTGCCGTTGCTCGATCCGGAAGTCTTGCGTGCCGATGCCGCACGATGGTTATACGAAGACGCGCCATTTTGCGTAGTCGCGCACAACACGGATGCCGACCCCCGGTTTGTCTACGCAAACCGGGCAGCCCAGCAATGTTTCGAATACACGTGGGACGAAATGACGGCACTGCGTTCCCGGTTGTCCGCGGAACATCCGAATCGTGAGGAACGCGATGGTTTGCTCGAGTCGGTGCGCACCAAAGGCTATGCAAGCGGATACCGCGGCCTTCGTATCGCCAAGTCGGGAAGACGCTTCTGGATCGAGAACGTGACGGTCTGGAACCTGATCAATCGCGAAGGAACCTATTGCGGGCAGGCCGCGACTTATCGGCAGTGGCAGGATGTTTAAGCGATAGCGCGTCGGGTCCAATCTCACAGAGGTAGCTATGGACCGTCCCGTCATCCGTAGCGACCGTTGTAGCCGTAGCATCATGATCACCGCTTAGTCCGCACCTTGACCGCTAACACATCGCGGATACGAATATGCATATCTGCTTTTGTTAAGACGGAGAATGACTGGCAGCCGTTAAGATGCGCTAACGATTATCGGGCGAACTTTCATGGCTAGCGCACCCATTCTTACCGACGGCGGTGGACGTCTCCCACCGTTACAGACCCTGGCGTATTTCGATGCAGCCGCCCGTCATCTGAATTTCACTTCGGCGGCGCGTGAACTCGGCACATCGCAACCGGCGGTGAGCCATCGGATCAGTGCGCTTGAAGCAGACCTTGGCATGCCGCTTTTCAAGCGCTTGCACCGAGGCGTTGAACTGACGGAGGAGGGAGCCAACCTGTTCGAAGCCGTGTTCGAGAGCCTGGACAGCATCCGCTCCCGGGTGTCTGACATACGGTCACGTCGCCGGCGCCGCACCTTGACCCTTGCAACCGATTTCGGCTTTGCGTCGTACTGGCTGTTGCCCCGGCTTGCCGAACTGCGCAGCCTGATGCCGGAGTTCGACGTTCGCATTACGTCGTCGCAACAGGACTTCGACGCCATGCGCGATCACGCAGACCTCGCTATCACGTTCGGCTCCGGCCGGTGGTCGGGCTGCACGGTTCAGAGATTGTTTGCGGAGACGGTCGTGCCGGTCTGCGCTCCTTCCTTGCTTAAGAACACGGAGGATCAACTCAGCCGCCGGGATCTTGCCGCACAGCGTTTCCTGCATCTGGAGAGTGCTGTTCCCGCGAGGTGGCTTACGTGGGCGGACTGGTTCAACGAGCACGACTTCACCCCCGCGCCCGATAGCCGGCACTTCACATTCAATAGTTACTCCAATGTGATCGAGGCGACGGTAGCGGGACAAGGTGTTGCCCTCGGATGGATTCCGTTAATCGACCCGCTTATCAAGAATGGCAGTCTGGCAATAGCAAGCAATCGGACCATGACAACGAGCGGTGGTTATTACCTGCTCGTGCCTCCGACGGACCGGTTCGGTGAGGCAAGGGATCAATTGGTCCGATGGTTGCTCGCCGAGTGCGGGAAAGACGGGCAACATCAGGCCCGCTGGGTGGAGATTGCAAGCAAACGGTATAGAAACCCCGTCGCCACGCTTGATCCAGCCTGAGGACCTGACCTTGGCATCTGCGCGCTTCCCGCGGATTCAGCCAACAACCGCCGGGTTTGCTTCAAGCATAAGCATAACGTTCATCTCTGCTCGTCCGATCTTTGAGCGCTGGCGCGCTCAGAAGATCCAAGCCATGCGGACCCCCTCCCGATAGCCGCAATAAAGGCATATTGCCACCCAGGCACGCTGCCTACGGGAACATCAAGGCCGTGGTGGTTGTGTCGCATCTGCAGAATCCACTGGGCAGCGTGATGCCCAATGAACGGAAGGCCAGCCTCGTCCGGCTTTGCGCGGCATAAGGTTGCGGTGATCGAGGACGAGCCGTATAGGGAACTGCTTGATGACGCTGACCGGAACGAACCTCTGAAAGCATGGGACCGCGATGGCGGTGTGATTCATTGCGCGTCGTTGAATAAGGTGCTGGCGCCTGGTTTGAGGCTAGGGTGGGTGGCGTAGTGCTTTGGGTGGAGCTGCCGGCCGATACGGATTCGGGCCGGCTGTTCGAAGAGGCGCTGACACAGGGCATTCGCATTGCGCCCGGGACCATCTTCTCCAATTCTCAGCGCTTCGCTTCGTTCATTCGTTTGAGCTGTCCGCAGCCATTCGATCAAACCGTGGACGGTGCATTGCAGCGGCTTGGAAGACTGGTTAGCGACATTGGCGCTTGATCAAAATGGCGGCTGCTTCTTTAAGCCCCGCTTAGCAGAAGTCTTTCTCCGGGCTTTCACAATTCAAGTCACGAGCTTATACGTCGCGCGTGATGTGTTTTACCGGCGAGCAAGCGCAACGAGGCATACGACAGTCGCCCGCTATTTCTGCGCTGTCTGGAGAATGCTGTTGACTTGTGAATTAGCCGCTGCCTAAAATTCGTTCATTGTCATAGATCGGGCTAATGCCTTGGACACTTGTAGTCGTCGACCTCTGGATTGTTTAGCTGCCTCACCGGCAGGACTCCGCGCTTGAATTCCCAGCCGCCGTCTTGCCATCAGGCAGACGGTGCGCGTCGCAGTACTTTTCCCGTGCACCCCTTAGCGCCAATCGGCCGCAGCGTTTGCTTGGCGTCCGAACGGAGCCTTGCCGCGAGCCCATACTTGCGGCTGCTTTTGCTTTGCACTTGCCCCTGTTGAGGAACCGTCGCGGCATGATTCACGCATGAGCCATGCCGGAGGCAGCACCCGTCTCACAGGGTAGTTTGCCTGCGGTCATCGGACTGTCACACGCAGACAATACGGTGGGCCGCGCCGGCATTGCGCCGGTGCGGCCATTGAGAGTGCTTGAGCGGTCTTCGCCCAGGCAATGCACGCGAACACTACAATTCAAAGAATCGCTTTATGATCTACGAGTACATTCTTCCCATGATCGCGGCTTTGTCGTGCGGCATTGCTATCGGTCTGGAGAGACAGTTGCGGCAGCGAACGGCTGGCCTGCGCACCATTACGCTGGTGACCAGCGGCGCTTGCTTGTTTGTGATCCTTGGCGCCATGACCGGGAACGGAACCACGACCGTGACGCAGATTGCGTCGTATGTGGTGTCCGGCGTGGGCTTCCTGGGTGGCGGCGTCATCATGCGCGAGCAGGGCGCAATCCAGGGTATCAATACGGCAGCCACCCTGTGGTGCTCAGCGGCCGTTGGCGTTCTCTGCGGGGCGTCGCACTATGGGCCCGCCATTGCGGGAACCCTGGTGATCCTCTTCACCAACACCGTGCTGCGCGAGATAGGGCGCACGATCAATACCACGCCGGTGTCTTCCGCCGACCTCGTGCGCAAATACGTGCTGAAAGTAGTCTGCCGCGCTGAGGACGAGGTGAATATTCGGGCGATGATCACCAACTCCATGGTGTCGGCGCCGCTGTCGTTTCAGGGGCTGAGCAGCACGGACCTCGACGGCGACTCGGGGCGCGTGGAAGTGATCGCAACGCTCGAAACGCATCCGAAATATCAATCAAAGGTTGAGGCCGTTGCGAGCAGGCTCAGCATGGACAAGGGCGTATCAAGCGTTAGCTGGGCTGCGCTCGATACCGTGCCTGTGCCCGACTGACAGTGCGTCACAGCCTATCGGCATGAGCGCGTGCCGGCACGCGTGGGGTATGGCATGGGTTTTGAAAGGATGCATCGGTAGTATCCGGGACAGCGACGCTTCTGCGTACTTGCGCTGACACGGTATGCAGGTTCGATCCTGCCATGTGTGTGATGAGCGGGTGGGCGCATCTTCAGGCATCGCTTCACCCATTCAAAGGTCGCAAATGAGTACTTATGTGTTGTTGGCTTGCGGGTTCGGAGCTGGACTTGCGATTGCCCTCTGGGGAATATTCGACACCCTGAAGTATTCCCGGCGCCAATCGCAATAGCACGATGATCACGCCCATTCCACGGGCGATAAATCCAGGCGGTAAACTCCCGCGGCGCAGGCGTTCATCCTGACGTTTGCGCGGATGTGAGCCCCTGCCATCCACCGCCAAGCGCCTTCAATAACAACACGCTTGCGTCGAGCCTGCGTGCATCGATCTGGTCGGCGGTGCGCTCGTTGGTCAACGCAATGGTCTGGGCGGTCACTACATCGAGATAGCTCACCGCACCCGCCCGAAACCGGTTGGTCGTCAGTGTCAACGCAAGCCCGGCAGCGGACGTTGCGCGTTGCTGGCTGGCGGCCTCGCTCTGAAGCGACTGCAGCGCCGACAGATTGTCCTCGACCTGTTGAAACGCGACGAGCACGGTCTGCCTGTAATCGGCGACCGCTCCGTCGTATTGCGAGTGGGCGCTCTTCAGCGTGGCATCGCGCCGGCCGCCGTCGAACAAGGTGCCCACCAGTTGCGGACCGATGGACCAGAAGAGGCTGGGGGCGGTCAGCCACGGAGCAAAAAACGTGCTTTCGAGTCCGGCACTTGCTGACAGGGCGAGATCGGGAAAGAATGCGGCATGCGCCTCGCCAATTTGCGCATTGGCTGCAAATACGCGTCGTTCGGCAGCGGCAATATCAGGCCGGCGTTCGAGAAGCTGTGAGGGCAAGCTGGGAGGAATAGATGGCACAACGAAGGATTGCGGTTTGGCCGCAATGGAGAACGTCGATGCCGGCTCGCCGATCAACGTAGCGATCGCGTGCTGAAGCTGCGCACGCTGGACATCGATGTCCGTGTCCTGTGTCCGCGTACTTTCCAGTTGGGTCGAGGCCAGCGCGACCGCCGAGGCGTCGATTGCGCCATTCTTCAGTTGCTGCTCCAGGATGCGCAATGCATCGGCATAGGCATTGACGGTGTCGTCGAGGAGTTTCTTCTGCGTATCGAGCGAACGCAGGTTGAAGTAATCGACGGCCAGGTCGCTCGTCATCGAGAGGCGCACCGCTTCAAGATCGGCCTCGCTCGCAGCAGCATTCGCCTGCGCGTTGACGGTTGCGTCTTTCACGCGGCCAAACAGGTCGGGCTCCCACGAAGCGCTCAAGCCGGCCGAATAATCGGGGACGGTCTTGCCCGCAAGCGAATGGCCCTCCACGTTCTGCGAGGTACGGAACCGGCTCACGGACGTGCCCGCGGTCACGGTCGGGAAGAAGCCGGCGCGCTGATAGTCGACGAGCGCGCGTGCCTGCTGCAATTGCGCGACCGCTTTCTTCACCGTCTGGTTCGATACATCAATCCGGCTTTCGAGCTCGTTCAACGCCGGGTCGCCGAAGACGGTCCACCATGGGCCACGTGGCTGGGTATCGGCAGGCGCGGCGAGCGCCCAACCCGCGGCGCCGGCATAGTGCGCCGGAACGGAGACGGCCGGCTTCTGGTAAGCCGGCATGGTGGAGCAAGCGCCGAGCGCGACGGCCAGGCAGGCGACCAGGGTCTTGCGGGCGAGGGCGGAGGGTGACGTAAACATGGACGCGATCCTCAGGAAGCGGACGAAGCGATCTGCACCGGCTCGCCAGGGCTGATGGCGTCGCCCGGATTGTCGATGACGCGGTCGGTGGCCGTGAGCCCGGTCGTGATTTCCATGTGGGTGCCGAAATCACGTCCAACGGTCACGGTCTTGAGCGCGGTTTTACCTGCACTGTCGACCACCGCGACGGTCACGCCATTGGGTCTGAACAGGAGCGCGCTCACCGGCAGGTCGAGTGCCGGGCTGGCATTCTGCAGTTCCAGATGTACCTGCGCGTAGGCGCCGGGCAGCAGCGCGCCGTCGTGGTTGTCGACATCGACTTCCACGTGCATCGTGCGGCTGACCGGATCGATCGCGCCGGCGCTGCGCGCGACTTTCGCGGCGAAACTCCTGCCGGGATATTGCTGCACGCTCAGATAGACCTCGGTGCCCGGCGTGACGTAGGGCGCATCGTTTTGCGGCACATCGACGAACACTCGCAACGTGTCTGTCTGCTCCACATGAAAGAGTTCACCGGGCATGGAGGCCAGCCCCGGCGAGCCGCCCGCCGTGACCAGCGCACCCACGTCCACGTTGCGAGCGGTCACCACGCCGTCGAAGGGCGCGCTCACCTTCTCGTACGACACAAGCTCGGACAGGCGTTGCACATTGGCCTGCGCGGACTGCAGCATGGCGCGTTTCGCCTCCATGTCGCTGACCTTCGTGTCGGTGTCCTGTTGCGAGACCGACTGCGTCTTCAGCATGTCCTGCCAGCGTTGTGCGCTGACTCGGGCGTAGTCGAAGTTGGCTTGCGCCGTTGCAGCGTCGGCGCGAGCCTGGCTAAGCTGCGCATCGAGTTCAGGTGTCTGGATGATGGCCAGCGTTTGCCCTGCCTTCACCCGGGCGCCAATGTCGGCGTACCAGTGTTCGAGGTAACCGCTTGTGCGGGCGTAGATCGAGGCATCGGCGTAGGGCATCACCGAGCCGGGCAGCAGGAGTTCCTGGACCGCAGGGGCGCTGCGCGGCTTGATGACCGAGACACTGAGCGCATGCTGCGCGGCGGCTTGCGAGGTCAGCGCGGTGCTGGCCTGCAGTCTCGGAACAATGCCAATCACAAGCAACGCTGCAGCGATAGCGCCGAATGCCAGCGGCATCATGAAGCGTCGTCGTGTGGAAGGCTTGGTGGTCGTCTCGTCGGCCAACGCCGGTTGTTCGTGCATGTCGTTGTGATGGTTCATGGTCTGGGCTCGTTTAAAGGCAGTCACTGAACGGACGGAGCGGCTTGGTGCACCGCTTTACTCAAGCGGCGCTTTTCGATCCACGCGTGGACCATGCCGAATACGACCGGGACGAAAAGAAGGGTGGAGACCGTGCCTATCGCCAGGCCGCCGATCACGGCACGCCCAAGCGGCGCATTCTGTTCGCCGCCGTCGCCCAGGCCGAGCGCCATGGGCAACATGCCGATCAGCATGGCGAGCGCAGTCATCAGCACGGGCCGGAAGCGGTTGAAACCGGCTTCAAGGGCAGCGGTCAGCGGCGCCGCGCCGCCTTGCAGCATCTCGCGCGCCGTGTTGATGACAAGAATGCTGTTGGCCGTTGCAATGCCGATGCACAGGATCGTGCCGGTGAGCGCGGGGACGCTGAGCGTGGTGTGCGTGGCGAAGAGCATCCACGCGATACCCGCCAGCGACGCGGGCAAGCCGCTGATGATGATCAGCGGGTCGATCCACGACTGGAAGTTCACGACCATCAGCAGGTAGACCAGCGCAATGGCGAATACGAGTCCCAGTCCCAGGCCGCTGAACGATTCGTTCATCGACTGAACCTGGCCGCGGATGACGATCGACGAGCCGGCGGGCAACTGTGCCTGTGCCTGGTCGACGAGCCGGGTCACGTCCGACGCTACGCCGCCCAGGTCGCGCCCTTGTGCTGAAGCGAAGATATCGAGCACGGGCTGTACGTTGTAGTGCGAGACCACGGCTTGCTGCGTGCCGCGTGACATCGTGCCCAATGAACCCAGCAGGCCTTGTGGCGACGGTGAGGCTGCGTCCTTCGTCAGCGGCACGTTCGCCAGTGTCTGCAGCGAATGAATGTCGTATTGCGGTACTTCAGTCATCAACGGATAACTCACGCCGTTCTTCGGATCGAGCCAGAAGTTCGGCGTGGTTTGCGAACTGCCCGACAGCGCGATCAGCAGGTTCTGCGCGACATCGCGTTGCGTGAGGCCGGCTTGCATCGCCTTGGTCCGGTCCACGTTGACGTTGATCGCGGGCTCGTCGCCGGGCTGCTGAATGCGGGCATCGACCAGACCACGCACGGTCCTCAGCTTTGCCAGCAAGTTGTTCGCCACCACGCGGTTCTGGGCGAGCTTGTTGCCGACGATCTGGATGTCGATCGGCGCGGGGAGACCGAAATTCAGGATCTGGCTGACGATATCCGCCGGGAGGAACGCGAACGTGGTGCCGGGGAACGACGCGGTCAATACGTTGCGCAATTTCGCCACGTAGTCCGCCGTGGGTGCGTGTCCTTTCTTCAACGTGATCATGATGTCCGCGTCAGCCGATCCGACTGGCGCCGACGAGTCATAGGTCAGGTTGATGCCGCTTACCGGCACGCCGATATTGTCGAGCAACGCGGCCTCGTCCGACTTCGGAATGACGGTGCGGATTTTCGCTTCGACTTCGTCTACGAGACGCGCGGTCTGCTCGATCCGGGTCCCGGTGGGGGCGCGCATGTGCAGGCGGATTTCACCGGTATCGACAGCCGGGAAAAAGTCGCGGCCTGTGAAGGGCACGAGCGCTAGTGACCCTAGGCAGAGCAGCATGAACACCAGCAGGAACCGGCGGCGGTTTTCAATGGCGCGGCCGAGCGTCGCCTTGTAGCCGTGGCGCAATTTTTCGAAACGACGTTCGAAGCCGGCCTGGAACCGTATCAGGAAAGCGAACGGTCCGCGCGCGGGACTGCCGTCTTTCGAAGGCATTTTCATCAGGTACATGGCGAGGGTCGGAATCAGCGTGCGCGAGAAGAAGTAGGACGCGCACATCGCAAACACAACCGCCTCGGCCAGGGGCACAAATAAATAGCGGGCTACTCCCGAGAGCAGGAACATCGGCACGAACACAATGCAGATGGAGAGCGTTGAAACGAAGGTCGGGACCGCGATCTCGCCCGATCCGTTGAGAATGGCGTCGTGCAGCGGCTCACCCTGTTCCAGATGGTGCGTGATGTTCTCGATAGCAACCGTCGCGTCGTCGACCAGGATCCCGACCGCCAGCGCCAGCCCTCCGAGGGTCATGATGTTGATGGTTTGCCCGAGCGCGGACAACGCGATCAGCGAGGTCAGCACCGAGAGCGGGATGGTGACGGCAATGATCAGGGTCGCACGCCAGCTGCCGAGGAACAGCAGGATCATCAGCGCAGTCAGGCATGCCGCGATCAGCGCTTCCCGCACGACGCCGGTCACCGCCGACTTCACGAATACCGACTGATCGGAAAGCGGCGTGATGTGCAGCGCCTTCGGCAATCCTGCCGCGATCTTCGGCAGCATGGACTTGATCTGCGAGATGATTGTCAGCGTCGACGTGCTGCCGGTCTTTTCCACCGTAAGCAGCGCGGCGCGCTTGCCGTCGCTGCGCACGATATTGGTCTGCGGCGCATACCCGTCACGCACCTGCGCAACGTCCCGTACGTACACCACGCCACCTTTGACGGTCTTGATCGGCAGGTTGTTGAGCGCCGCGACGCTGTCCGTGCTGCCGTTCATCTGCACGTTGTATTCGCGTGCCCCGATCTTGGCCGTGCCGCCCGGCAGGATCAGGTTCTGCGCATTGACGGCATTGACCACGTCGCTTGGCGACAAGCCTTTGGCCTGCAGCGCACGCGGATCGATGTCGATCATGATCTGGCGGATCTTGCCGCCGAATGGCAGCGGGACGGCGGCGCCCTGCACCGTCGCAAGCTGTGTGCGAATAAAGCTGTTGCCCAGGTCGTAGAGCGTTTGCTCAGGCAGCGTATTGCTCGACAACCCCAGCTGCAGGATAGGGACGGTCGACGCGTTGTACGTAATGATGTTCGGCGGCAACGTGCCCGGCGGCAGCACGCGCAGAATTGACTCGGAATTCGAGCCGGCTTCGGCGATGGCGCGGTTGATGTCCGCGCCGGGATGAAAGAAGATCTTGATGACCGAGACGCCGTTCAGCGACTGCGATTCAATATGTTCGATGTCGTCAACATCCGAAGTCAGTGCACGTTCATAGTTCGACGTGATCCGGTTCGCCATGTCTTCCGCGGAGAACCCGTTAAACGACCAGACAATGCTGACCACCGGGATATTGATATTCGGAAAAATATCCGTAGGCGTACGCATGATGGCGAGCGGTCCGATCACAAACAGCAGGATCGCGAGCACAATGAAGGTATAGGGCCTGCGTAGGGCCAGTCTGACAATCCACATGGGTATTCCCGGAAGATTAAGCAGCGTGTGAAAGGCGGAGACTTCGTAACGTGCGGCCAGTGTGACGAACCGGCCTTTACCCGGTTCTGACCGCAAGATTACAAAGCTGTTATCTCCGAAAGCCGGGATTCACAACATGACGATCTTGTCATCTGGGCGTCAGCTTTGAGTCAGGACCTGCCGCGCAAAATGAAGTCGCTTACCGTTGCTTACCGGACGGTGAAGCATCGGCTTCATTCATTGAGGGTGAAGCCACTTTTCAAAGAGGCGACTCATCATGAAAGCACTGATCTGCACAACACTTGCGCTTGTCCTGGCTGCACCCGCCATGTCGTTCGCCCAACAATCCACGAACGAGCCTGTCACGCGTGCCCAGGTGCGGGCGGACCTCGTCCAGCTCGAGAACGCGGGATGGCGTCCAAGCTCGCAGGACGCTTATTATCCGAGTGACATTCAGGCTGCTGAAGCACGCGTGCATGCCGGAGACACCGCCACCGGTTTCGGCGGAGTGACGGAGAACGGAACGTCAATGTCGCAGCCGTCGACAAGCGGAACCACGGTGGCCCCGGCTGGTCAGTAATTCGGACGGTGGTGCAGGGCGCACTGGCGAGCGCGGTTCATGCGATGCCGCAGTATTTTCGCGGGCGGCCTGGTTAGCCGTGGTCTGCCTGACGTGTGATTTTCCCGGATCTTTAGCCGGATCGCTTGGTGCCGCTTAGCGGGCATTGCTGCGAATGAAAGAAGTGGTGGCCGCTGACAGAAACAACGGCGTAGATGACGGTACTGAGCGGCTAAGCACCGGACCAACCAACGTCCGGCGCTTAGCCGCTGCACAAACCTGGCTCCAACTCAGCCTATCAACAACGCATCAGGTGCGCTGGCCTTGCTCGCAAATTTCGCCATTGGCTTCCGCTTGCAATGCACGCACGCGCGCCGGCAGGAAGGGGTGAATCAGCAGTTGGTAAGCACCGCCGCCAATCACGCCGCCTATCAACGGGGCCGCCACCGGAATCCACCAGTAGTTGTCCGGCGAAGGCAGCGCGGATGAACCCCAGCCTGAAAAATACGCAAACAGACGCGGGCCAAGATCACGAGCCGGATTCATTGCCCAGGCTTCCAGATAGCCCATTGACGACCCGAGGATTGCCACCAGGAACCCGATCATGAGCGCACCCGCATTTGCCTGGGGCGCCATTTCGTTGAATTGCTCGGTAATCGCGAAAATCCCGAACAGAAGGAACGCGGTCAGGATGACTTCATCGGAGAATGCATGCATGGGGCTGATGGCCAGGCCCGGATGCGTAAAGAACACGCCCGCTGCGCCGCCGTCCGCCCGCGACAGGTGATGAATCGCGTTGTAATGGTCGATCACCGGCCCGAACAGCGCATAAACAATGACGGCGCCCAATATGCCGCCAATGAGTTGCGCTGCCCAGTAGGGCAACACTTTCTTCCACGAGAAACCGCGGAATAGCGCAAGGGCCAGTGTCACTGCGGGGTTGGCATGGGTGCCCGAAATGGAGCCTGTGACATAGATGGCCAGCGTCACGGCCAGGCCCCACGACATGCAGACACCCCAGTAAGCATTCACATACGGGCTGGGATCGTACAGCACGTACATGCACGCCACCGAATCTCCAAACGCGATGATGATAAGAACGGCGAGAGCCTCTGAGATGAGTTCGCCGACAAATTGCCTGCTGGTAGGTTTTGCAATAGTTGATGACATTAGGAATCCTTAAAAGAGGAGCTGCGCGGCGGCAGAAGACACCCGGATAGACGCGACCGCCGAGGCACACGCTGAACTCAGGTTCGACCTGATGTTCAGGTGGCACTCTGAATGGCGCTCAGGTGGCGTCGGCCCACGCCTTGGCGGCATTGACCGCACGTTGCCAGCCGTGCATCTGGCGCTTGACCTCGTCGGCCGCAATATCCGGCGAGAAACGACGGTCCAGCTTCCATTGGCTTTGCAGTTCATTCACGTCTTTCCAGTAACCGACTGCCAGCCCGGCCAGATACGCCGCGCCCAGTGCAGTGGTTTCGCTGATCTGCGGACGCACCACGTCCACGCCCAGCATGTCGGCCTGGAATTGCATCAGCAGGTTGTTGGCGACCGCGCCGCCGTCCACGCGCAATTCGCCAATGCAGATGCCGGAGTCAGCTTCCATGGCCTTCAGTACATCGATTGATTGAAAAGCGATGCTTTCCAGTGCCGCCCGTGCGATATGGGCGGAGGTCGTGCCACGCGTCACGCCGAACAGCGTGCCGCGTGCACGTGCATTCCAGTGCGGCGCACCCAGGCCCGCAAAGGCGGGCACCATATACACGCCATCGCTATGCGGCACGCTGCGTGCGAGCGCTTCAATTTCATTCGCACTCTTGATGACGCCAAGCCCGTCGCGGATCCATTGCACGACAGCGCCGCCGATAAAGATGCTGCCTTCCAGCGCATAGTTGACCTGGTCTCCGATCTGCCATGCAATGGTGGTGACCAGGTTGTTGCGCGATTCGATCGGTTTGTCGCCCGTGTTCATCACAAGGAAACAACCGGTTCCGTAGGTGTTTTTCACCATGCCGGACTTCGTGCACATCTGGCCGAAGAGGGCGGCGTGCTGGTCGCCTGCAATACCGGCAAGCGGAATCTTGGAGGCGAAGACGGTGGTCTTGGTCGGGCCGTACACCTCCGACGAGGCACGCACTTCAGGCAGCATGCTGCGCGGAATGTCGAGCGCGTCGAGCAGTTCGTCGTCCCATTTGAGGGTGTGGATATTGAAGAGCATGGTGCGTGACGCGTTGGTGACGTCGGTGATATGCAGGCCGTGCTTCGTGAAGTTCCACACCAGCCAGCTATCGACCGTACCGAACGCAAGGCGTCCTTGTTTGGCTTTCTCGCGCGCCCCTTCCACGTTGTCGAGGATCCAGCGGATCTTGGTCGCGGAAAAGTAGGAGTCGATAGGCAGGCCCGTCTTGGCACGAACCTTTTCTTCCAGCCCCTGCGCCTTCAACTGGTCGCAGAAGTCGGCGGTACGGCGGTCTTGCCAGACAATGGCGTTATAGATTGGCTGACCGGTTTCGCGGTCCCACACAATGGTGGTTTCGCGCTGGTTGGTGATGCCGATGGCGGCGATCGATGCACCGTTCAGACCCGCGCGGGTGACCGCTTCGGCGGCGACGCCGGCCTGGGTCGACCAGATCTCCTGCGGGTCGTGCTCGACCCAGCCCGGTTGCGGATAGATCTGGCCAAATTCCTTCTGTGCCACGGACACTACGTTACCTTGGCGATCGAACACCATTGCGCGTGAACTCGTCGTGCCCTGGTCGAGCGCGAGGATATATTGCTCCTGCATTGTGTCTTCTCCACTGGTTTTTTAAATGGATCGCCGCTTCTTGCATGATGCCTCGCGGCGTTGCTGACTTCTTGTTTTGACTGCGGTTTCGGTGAGACGGGCGCGTCCGCGAAAATTACGTTTTGATTGCGATGTTAAATCCGGTTAACCGTTTGATGCAGTTAGGGTAAAGGCCGCCAAAAGGGCGGGATGAAGGCGCGGTTCATCGAATTCGCCCTGTTCGTAAAAGAACACCGGCATGCGAGACCCGCGAGAAACGCACATCATGCCGGCTTGGCCAATACGCGCGCTATTGCCGGAAAATCAGCCATTGCGCGTTGATCTGGGTCATTCGCTCGTGTCAATTAAGAAAATCTATCGAACCGATAATGTTCGAATTCGAATGCTAGTGAACAAAATCGAAAATGTAAAGGCACTTTTGTGACGGGTAGCCGCGTGTGCGGGACACCGCTTCGGAGTTAGTGGAAAACCTCGAAACAGTGTCGGTAAGAATCTTTGAAAGTTCGAAAGGGAACGGACACATCAGGCAATAACGTCCGCAATAGGGGTGACTCTGCAAGCGGAGGTTTGGACGTGCCGACGGCCCCGGTTCGATGGACATGCAAGCCGAGTGCCGGCTTGCATGTCTGCTATCGAATCGCGATTGTTTGGAGGGGGCTTCAGGGCATCTGGCAATCCGGCAACAATTTGCCGGTGCAGGTAGAGTAAAACTCCGCGACGAGGAAGTTCGTTGCGGCTGATGCAACATCGAAAGAACAGAGGCCAACCATGCGGGTCCCCAGGCAGGTCAGTAAGCTTATTCGAGTTGTCGCCGTGGTCGCGCTTGCGCCCTTCGGGTGTTTGTCGACATCTGCACATGCAAGCGCGGTAGAAGAACAGCTCAATTGCAAATCGACGGGCCATGTGTTTATCAGCGCGCTGATGCAGAGCGGTGAGATACAGCAGAAGCCCATGCACGTCGAGAAGAATTCAATCAACGCGTTCCGGCCCGCCCGGGGCGTGAAGCTGACGGCGTTCGATCTCCCGGTCTTTGTGGTGCTCGGCTACGAGAAGGATGATCCGCTCTTCAAGCCGGGCAAGGGCGATCCTGTTGCCGACTGGGCCTACGGCGTAGTGGTGACAGGCACGTCCGACGACGTCAGGGACCGCCTGCATCAAATAGGCAGCGACGCTATTGTTCACGAAGTCACGCCAGTGATGACGGCGATTCTTTGTCAGGCCCATTGATCTCATAGGACCGCATCGTGAGGGTGGCATTGCGGGCCTGGGCAACGCGTTTGCCGCTCAATGCCATGCGGGTTTCCTATTCTGCCGCTGCTGGCAGTTGCACGTTTTCGGTGCGCAGCGTGAGGCGGGCGATGGCAAACGCCAGCAACGCGGAGAGTGCGATTGCAACCATCATCGGCTTGGGCGCGCCATCGGCGAACAGGCCGGACACGGCCATCACCGCAGCGCCGATCACGAACTGCAATGCACCCATCAGCGCCGAAGCCGTACCGGCAATTGCCCCATGACTTTCAAGCGACAACACTGCGGCAGTCGGCAATACCAGCCCCAGGAAGCCATAGCCGACAAACAGGAAGACCATCATCAGCGCGAGGCTGTCGGCGCCCGCCAGAAACAGCATGGCTACGATGCTCATTGCAATCGCGAAACCGGTAACCGCCACGCGAATGACGCGCGGCAGGCCGTACCGGGCAGTGAGGCGTGCAGTCAACTGGCTGAAGCCGAAAAACGCCGCCGCGTTAAGCGCGAAGCACAAGCTGAACAGGGTGGGCGACAAGCCATAGTGGTTGATGATCACGAATGAGGCGCTTGCCAGGTAGATAAAAAACGACGAGACGCCGAACGCGCCGACAAACGTGAGACCAAGGAACATCGGATCACTAAGTAACTTTCGATATCCCGCGAACGCACTTGCCCACGAGCTACCGGCGCGATGATGGATTTCCCGCGTCTCTTTCAATTGCGTAGCCGCAAGCACGAGCGCAAGTCCGCCCGCCACGGTCAGTGCCCAGAAGACGCCGCGCCAGCCGAACGCCGCAATGATGAAACTGCCGGTCAGCGGCGCCAGGAGCGGAGACACACTCACGACGAGCATAAGCAGCGACATGAGGCGGGTGGCGTCGTGACCGGTGTAAAGGTCCCGCACGATGGCGCGCGGAACGACCATGCCGGCACACGCACCCAACGCCTGGAGCACACGAAAACCGATCAGCACATGCACGTCCGGCGCAAAGGCGCAGCCCACGCTGCCGATGGTGAAAATCGCGAGGCCGACGTAGATCGGCATCTTGCGGCCGAAGATATCCGAGAGCGGCCCGTACACGAGCTGGCAGACTCCGAGCGTGATGAAAAACACCATGAGGCTCATCTGCACCTCGGCCGGGGTGGCGTGCAGCGCCCCGCCAATGGACGGCAGCGCGGGCAGGTACATGTCGATGGCGAACGGGCCCACCGCGGTGATCAGGCCCAGCACAATGGCAAGTTGAAGAAAGCGTCGTGTCATCATTTGTCGGTAGTAAAGAGTGGCGGCATGGTAGTCGAAACCTGCCGGGTCAGGTGCGCGCTGTGCGGTATTGCGCGCGAGTGAAAATGGGGGCGCGATGCGGTGCGTCCATTGGCGCATTGCCCGATCGCGGCCCTACAGCCATGACGAACGACGTCTTGATAAATCGACATTGCCCATCCTGACTATTTCGATATCCATCAGGACGCCCGTCGCAGCGTGAGGTTTCTACACTGGAAAGCGAGTCGGGCGGCGGCGCGGGTACAGCGGCTATCGCAGACGAAGGCGCATCGGGGCGCGGGTTTGAAATCCCGGCGTCAAGCGGACACGAACCCTGCATCGGCCGTTCATCGTGTGCACTATAGTGAAATCCACGCTGGCGCGCTCAGATGGCCGGGAGACCATGCGGCAGCGCGGGTGACGAACGGAAGGACCACAACAGGCATCACGTCACCTTCTGGTCCCATTCAGGAAACATGACGTCTGGCGCTGTCGTCAAGCATCCTTATTCGCAGCTTCCCGCCGGGCATCACTGTCCGCGCTTCGACCGAGCCCCTCACCTGGCGATACGCACTATACAAATCCCGGATAGTGCTTGAGAAGCGTTATGCCACGCGGCTCAAGGCCGATCGGTCGACCAAACGCGCCTGCGTTTAGGGGTTGCCCCGCATAGGCGGCGCCAATATCCCGCCACTAGTATCCCCGCCAAGCCTCGGTTGGTTCGCAAAGCGAAACTATGTTCGTATGACGAACAACAAAAATTGCTCTAAGGACAGGCGACGGAGATCGATGAAAATTTCAACGTTATTCGTGGGCGGGTTCAGTCTGGTCAGCGCATCAGCATTCGCGCAAAGCAGCGTGACTTTGTACGGAATCCTTGATACCGGCGTTGAATATGTATCGCATGCGAATGCGGCGGGCGACCATGTCGTGCGCATGCCCGGGATCACCGAACCTGTTCTATCTCGGCGCGGCGTATCAGATCACCCGGGCGTTCACGCTGGATGGCGAGGTCTTCCGTATCACTAACGCTGAACAGGATGCACGCGCCACCATGGGCACGCTGCGGGGCACATATTCGCTGTCCAAGGCCACGGCGATGTATCTGCAGGGCTCGTATCTGAGCAATAGCTCGCAGGGGTGGCACTCCCTCAAATCGGGGGGCGGCGGCACCACGCTTCCTGCCGGACAAAACCAGACCGGCTTGATGGCAGGCATTCGTCACGCGTTCTAAGCGGGAATAGAACAGGGAATAGGGAACAAGGAGCACGCGGCAAGGACCGCGCCGCTCCTCAAGCAGTGGGTGTTTTCAGCGTAAGTGCGAGCTTTCAGGATCGGATACACCGGACTAAACTGAGTGCGACTCGACAGACCGGCAGCGTGCCCGACGGTCTTGCCGTTCACCCAATCTTCGTCAGTGCCGGTCATCGCTTGTAGTAAGCGTCCTAGCAGTCAGCAACTCCGCGTCGTCCAGCATGCCCCGAAACGACGTAACAAAACAAAGGATGAGACATGAGCAGGAGTTCGTCAGTCGACGTTCAGACCTTCATCAATGAACACCCGTTCGGCGGGTTTCAATGGCTGATTTTTGCAATGTGCTTTGTCATCGTCCTGCTGGACGGATTCGACACAGCCGCTATCGGGTTCATCGCCCCGTCGCTGATTACCGAGTGGAATATCAGCAGGCCCGCGCTTGCTCCGGTGCTTAGCGCCGCGTTGTTCGGGCTGGCGTTCGGTGCGCTCCTCGCCGGTCCGCTTTCCGACCGCCTGGGACGGCGCATTCTTCTGATTGCATCGGTCGTGATCTTCGGTGTCGCTTGTCTGGCATCCGCTTTCTCCGGGGATCTCACGCACCTGACGATACTGCGCTTCATCACGGGTCTCGGACTGGGCGCAGCCATGCCGAATGCGGTGACGATCATGAGCGAGTTCTGCCCGGATCGCCGGCGCGCAACCCTGATCAACCTGATGTTCTGCGGCTTTCCGCTTGGAGCCGCGTTCGGCGGTTTTCTCGCGGCGTGGATGATTCCCGCTTTCGGATGGCGCAGCGTTCTGATGCTCGGCGGAATGACTCCGCTGCTGCTGGCGGTCTTGCTGCTCATCGCCCTTCCGGAGTCGGTGCGTTACCGGGTCGCCCATGCGCATCCGGTCGACAAGATTCGCGCAACGCTTAGCCGTATTGGCCGGAGCGCCGTCGACGCCACGTCGTTCGTGATGACGGAACAGGCTCAGGCCGTGCCGGGGAAAAGCGGTATGCGGCTAGTGCTGTCGCGGGAGTACATCGTTGGGTCGGTGATGCTTTGGCTGACCTATTTCATGGGACTTGTCATCTTCTATGCATCGATCAACTGGATGCCGATCCTGCTTAAAGAGGCGGGTCTGAGCGCGCAGCGCGCCACGCTGATTTCCGCGCTGTTCCCGCTTGGCGGCGTGGGCGCGGTGCTGTGCGGCGTGTTGATGGACCGCTTCAATCCGAACCGCATCATTGGAGCATGCTACGCATTGACCGCTATCAGCGTGTATTGCATTGGTCACGCGGTCGGCAATATCAGCTTGCTGATCGTCGTCGTTTTTGCGGCCGGCGTGCTGATGAATACGGCGCAGTCATCCATGCCCGCACTGGCGGCTGCGTTCTATCCGACTCAGGGGCGCGGCACCGGCGTTGCATGGATGCTCGGCATTGGCCGGTTTGGTGGTATTGCGGGTTCGTTCCTGGTCGCTGAACTGACCCGGCAGCACTTCAGTTTCGAAAACATCTTCGCTGTCGTGGCGGTACCCGGCGTGATCGCCTGCATTGCGTTGCTGATCAAGCAAGCCGTTCAACCGCGATCCGCGAACGTCAAGGTCAGCGACATAGGAACGGTTTCGCACTAGTCGCGCAGACGACACGCAAAAAAAGCCCGCGCCCCTCTCGAAGGCGCGGGTTAAAGCTTCCGGAGCGTCGCCGCCAGGAGAAGGGGGACCCGGTGACGACGTAACCAAGCATAAGCGGTTCCGTCCGAAACAGGTCTTTCCCCATATATCTGTGTCTTACTTAACTTGTTCCAGATGCCCTGAGCGGGGATTTTCGTAAGGATCTGTATCAATGCGGGCGTGTTGCGCATCAGCTTTACACCGGCGGTCAGCCGTGGAGCCCCATTTTTCGCGAAGCCATCGCCGCGATGCGGACGACGAGCGGGCGAGGAAGCAATCGCGACAGCCAGGTCGCCATTCGTACGCTTGGGCGCCCCGGGTAGGCGACCGCTTTCTTGCGGTCGAAGGCTTCGAGTGTTTTAGTCGCTACGGATTCCGAACTATCCATGTCCTTGGGTGACACGTCGGTCGATACCCCGTCGAAGAAGCTCGTTGCCGTTGGCCCCGGGCAAGCCGCCATGACATGAACGCCCGTGCCGGCCAGCTCGTATTGCAGCGCTTCGCTGAAGGAAAGCACAAAAGCCTTGGTGGCGGCATAAGTGGCCATGTAAGGGAGAGGCTGAAAGCTCGCGTTGGATGCAAGGTTGATGATGCCGCCCCTGCCACGCTTTGTCATCGCGCTGCCGAGCAGATGGCTGAGCGCGACCAGCACCTGAACGTTCACCTGGATCTCCGCGTGTTCCTTCATGGGATCGTGTGAGAGGAAGCTGCCGGTCAGGCCAAGCCCTGCGTTGTTCACCAGCAGGTCGACCTGAATGCGGCGGCGTTCGAGTTCATCGCCAATATGGCGAGCGGCGTCAGCATGGGCAAGATCAATGCTAAGCGCTACGGTTTGCACGCCGTGTCGGGTATTCAGCTCCTCCGCCAGCGTCTGCAAGGCATCGCCGGACCGGGCTACCAGCACGAGATTCATTCCGCGTGCGGCAAGCGCATGCGCGAAGGCCTTGCCTAGTCCTTTTGATGCCCCTGTAATGAGGGCGGTTGAGCCTCGATAACCAAACATGTCCTGCTCCTTATAGCGATGGATCTGTGTTCACGTCGCGAACACGGGGGTAGTCGGATACGCGTTCAGCAAACCTCGGCGGCGTCACTGACCTCGACCGGGGTTTCTGCTTTCGGCAAGGCGGGATAGTCGGTATAACCGCGCTCATCGCCACCAAACAGCGTGCTGCCATCGAAGGCGGCCAGCGGCAGATCTTCGGCGAGCCGGCGGACAAAGTCGGGATTGGCGACGAAGGGCCGGCCGAAGGCAACCAGGTCGGCGTAGCCTTTTGACAGCACCCACTCGGCGCGCGCCTTGTCGTATTTGCCGGCAACAATGATCGGCCGCGTGTACCGGGCACGGATGGCCTGGCGGAAAGTCTCGGTGAACTGCGGTGCGTCCTCCCAGTCCGCTTCAACCAGATGGAGATAAGCAATGCCGCGCGCCTGAAGAAATTCGGCGGCCTCGAGAATCGTCGGCAGGATGTCGGGGCAGTCCATGCCTCGTGCCGTCAGGAACGGGGCGAGGCGAATGGCGGTGCGATCGGCGCCAATCTCGTTCGCTACCGCCTCGACAACCTCCTTGAGAAAGCGCAGACGGTTCTCACGCGAACCACCGTATTCGTCGGTGCGAAGATTGGACGTCGTACGCAGGAACTGGTCGATGAGGTAGCCATTGGCGCCGTGGATTTCAACACCGTCGAAACCCGCTTCCATCGCGTTACGTGCCGCCCGGCGGAAATCTGCGACTACGCTCGCGATCTCCTCGAGGGCAAGCGCACGCGGTGTCGGGCTGTCGACCATCGCGCCTGCGCCGGTGTCCGGATCGACCTTCCAGATCTGGCCGTCGAAGGCAACGGCGGACGGAGCCACCGGCAGTTGACCATCGTGAAAGTCCGGGTGCGACATGCGCCCCACGTGCCAGAGCTGCGCGAAGATCCGGCCGCCGGCTGCGTGAACCGCATCGGTCGCGAGGCGCCATCCGGCGACCTGCTCGGGACTATAGATACCAGGGGTGAAGGAGTAACCCTTGCCTTGGGGCGAGATCTGGGTGGCCTCGGTCACGATCAGGGCGGCGCTGGCGCGCTGGGCGTAATAGCGCGCGTTCATTGCATTGGGGATATCGCCGGGCTGGGTGCTACGCGCCCTCGTCATGGGCGCCATGACCACGCGATGAGCGAGCGGGTGGCCGGCGACGACGGTCGGAGTGAAGAGTGACGAGGCAGTGGTCGACATGATTGCGAATCCGGGTTGGTTGACGATGTGCCCATTGTGCAAAGCCCGCTGCATTTTGATAACGGGTGTACGATTTGAAGCATTTTCAAAAAGAATGGAAATATCGTGGAGACCCTTGGCGACATCCGGCTTTTTGTAGAGACGGCAAACCTCGGCGGCCTGTCGGCCGCGGGCCGCAAGCTGGGGCTATCTCCTGCCGCCGCAAGCGCACGGCTGGTGAAGCTGGAGGCGAGCCTGAATGCCCGGCTCTTTGAGCGGACGACGCGGCAGTTACGGCTGACGGAAGAAGGCCGGACGTATCTCGCCCATTGTCAGCAGGCCATCCAGGCGCTTGACGACGCGCGTGCAGCACTGCAGGCGGGTCGAAGCGTGGTTCGCGGGAAGGTGAGGGTGTCGGCGACGTCGGATTTCGGCCGTCATGTCCTTAGGGGCTGGCTCGACGAATTCAATGTTCTGTATCCCGAGGTCACGATCGTGCTGGTATTGTCGGATTCCTTGTCGAACCTGATGCAGGACGACATCGACCTCGTCATCCGCTTCGGCGTGCCGGCAGATAGCTCGCTTGTCGCCCGCCGGTTGGCGCTGAACCGGCGGGTTTTATGCGCGTCGCCGGCGTATCTGGAATTACATGGCATTCCTGATCATCCGGGAGATCTGGACCGGTTCGACTACATCGTGCTCAGCTCCGCCTCCGGGCCTGCGAATGAATGGCGATTCAGCCGCGGCAGCGAAGTCGAGACCTTTACCGTTCCCCTTGAGGGTGCGCGGGAAACTAACGACGGCGCGCTCGCAAGGGAGTGGGCTGTCGACGGTCATGGCATTGTGATGAAGTCGGTCTGGGACATTGGAGCGGACTTGCGAGCGGGGAGACTGCAAATCCTGATGCCGGAGTGGCGTTCTCCCGATGTTCCCGTCCATGCCCTGTATCAACGTAGCCGGTACATGGCGCCACGCGTTCGTGCACTTCTTGATTTCCTGATCGAGCGCTTTGATACGGTATCCGGTGACCTGGAGGCGTATCTCGATCCGGTGCGTTGAACCCCGCCGTTAAACCTCGCTCTCGATGCGGCTCCCCATCGGGCTCCCCATCGCATTGTTCGGAATGAACGTTTCATTCAGGAAGTCGCGGGTGTACGAGCTTGGGGTCTTGCCTGTGAATGAAGAAAAGGCCAGCGTAAAAGCGGCCACGCTATTGAAGCCCACTTCCAGAGCCGTCTGTGTGACGGACAGGCGCTTGCGGGTCATCAGTTCGATCGCGCGCGCCATGCGCAACTCCTGCAAGAAACGGCGCCAGCTCATTCCCAGCTCATCCTGGAAGTATCGGCGCAGCGTACGCACCGACGTGCCCGCCGCTTCCGCCGCCAGTTCGATAGTCGCCGAGTCCAGCCGCGTGCGGGTATAAGCAATCGCGCGCTTGAGCGCGGGCGACTCGCCGAACGGAATCCACATCATCCGCGAGCACTCGAACCAGTCCTTGCACAGGAGGCCCAGCGCCTGGAAGTAAGCGTTGGCAACGGCGTCGTCGTCGGCGCGTTCACGGCCCCAGCGCAGCGCGTAGCCGAACATCTCGCGCGCCAGCCCGCTGACCGGTGCTGCCCAGCAGCCTTCGTGCTGCCACACCGTATGTTGCGCGCCAAGGTGCGCCACCACGACTACCGCATCGGCGCTGGTGTAGAGCCGGTAGGGCCGGCTATGCGGGATAAAAACCATATGGGCGGGCAACAGCAACCACTGGCCGTGCGGCCCTTCGAGTTTCAGGCGGCCTTGCTCGACGCACAGGATCTTGTTCTTCGCATCGCCGCGCGAGCCGATCACCGCCTTGCCCGGCTCCACGCGTTCAACACATTCCGGCAACGGGTCGCCGCATCGAAACGGATTGTCCGGATCGTCATCGGGCATTGTCCAGTCGATGAGTTCGTCGCTCTCTTTCATGATGTCTCGCTCCATTCTTCAGTTTTTTGCGGTCAATCTGCGCTGGCCGTTTTTCGATGTTGGGCTGGCCGATTTTCGATGGGCGGCCGCGAATACCTCGTCCAATAATAGTAAAAACAAAAAAACGATATGACAAACACTAAATTCGGCCAACGGCTGATGGATGGATTGAGACATGTCTTCAACGATGCAACCCGCGGCCGCCCCGCGTGCAGCACCGCGTATTCCCGTGCTCGAGGTGCGCGGCGTCGGCAAGCGCTTCAACGGCGTGAGCACACTGGAGGACGTCAGCTTCGACGTTGCCGCTGGTGAAATCGTCGCGCTGCTTGGCGAGAACGGCGCGGGCAAATCCACCCTGATCAAGATATTGGCCGGTGTGCACGCACCGTCGAGCGGCACGCTGTTGTTTCAAGGCGCACTGACGGATGCGCGCGCCATGCGCGGCCGCGTCGCGTTCGTGCATCAGGATCTGGGACTCGTCGACTGGATGACCGTTGCCGAGAACATCGCGCTCGCGACTGCCTATGCGAAGCGGCGTGGCCTGATTTCCTGGGGGGCGGTGCGGGCGTCTGCCGACGCGGCGCTTGCGCTGGTGGGCGGCGACATTGACCCTGAGCAGCGCGTATTCACCTTGTCGCGCGCGGAGAAATCACTGGTGGCGATTGCGCGTGGCCTGTCGAGCCGCGCCGACCTGCTGGTCCTCGACGAACCGACCGCAAGCCTGCCGGAAAGCGAAGTGCAGCGCCTGCACCGCGTGCTGTTGGGACTGCGCGAGCAAGGTGTCGCGATGATCTATGTATCGCATCGGCTGGACGAGGTGTTTGCTCTATCCGATCGCATTGTGGTGCTGCGCGATGGCCGGCGCGTCGCGCAGCAGAACACGGCCGACACCGCGCCTGCCGAATTGATTCGCCATATTGTCGGACGTGAGCCCGAGTCGCTTTTCGTGCGGCCGCCCGCGCCGGGTGCGGCGCCTGTTGCATTGTCGGTGCGCAGGTTGCACACGGAAGAAGCCGGACCGCTGAACTTCGATGTCCGTCGCGGCGAGATCCTCGGACTGGTCGGCTTGCGTGGCGCCGGACACGACTCGCTCGGCAAGGCGCTGTTCGGCGCGGCGCCGATCCTCTCCGGCACCGTGCTGCTCAACGGCGAGCAAGTGGACTTGTCCTCTCCCGGTGCGGCAGTGGCGAACGGCTTGTGCCTGGTGGCGGGTGACCGCTACGGTGAGTCGATAGGACCCGGCCTCAGCGTTCGCGAGAATCTCTTTCTCAATCCTCGCGCAAGCGGCCGCAAGGGGCTGCATATGCGCTCTGCGGCCAGCGAAACCGACGAAGCGCTGGCGCTTGGACGGCGCGTTGCGCTGCGCCCGAACGATCCCGCTGCATTGATCGAAACCCTCTCCGGCGGCAATCAGCAGAAGGTCGTGATCGCGCGGTGGCTGCGCATTGGCGCGCATGTGCTGATTCTGGAGGACCCGACTGCAGGCGTTGATATTGGCGCCAAGGCGGAAATTTACCGGTTGCTTGGGGAGGCGGTGCGCACCGGGATGGCAGTAGTGCTGATCTCGTCGGACTTCGAGGAGACCGCCCAGATCTGCCATCGCGCGTTGGTGTTTCGAACAGGCACGATTGCTCGTGAGTTGCCGCTCGACCAGCTCAGCGTGTCGGAGTTGCTGCATTGCGCGTCGCTCGACTATGGCGTGACGCCCGTCGATGTTGTTCCACTTACTGCCTGAGGTACCCCATGCAATCGCTCAAATCCAACGCGCTCGAGCCGACGCGCCGTGAACTCGCCGGCCTCTCGCCGTTCTCCCGCTTCGTGCGTCTGTTGCCCGTGTTCGGCTTGCCGATCCTCACGCTCGCGCTCATCGTGCTGTTCTCGCTGATCCTGCCCGACACGTTTCCCACTTTGCTGAACGTGCGCTCGATCGTCGGCGATAAATCAATCATCGCCATCCTCGCTCTTGCCGCAATGATCCCGATGGCCACCGGCCGCATCGACCTGACAGTTGGCTACGGGATCGTGCTGTGGCACATCCTTGCCATCAGCCTGCAGACTTCCTATGGGATCGACTGGCGGGTAGCGGTGGTCATTGTTCTTGCACTTGGCGCGCTGCTGGGCTTGCTCAACGGGCTTTTGGTCGAAGTCGCGCAAATCGATTCGTTCATCGCCACACTGGGAACAGGCACCGTGCTGTACGCCATCGCGATGTGGCATACCGGCGGGCGTCAGGTCATTGGCACCTTGCCCGACGCATTCACGTCCATTTTTACCACGTCATTATTCGGACTGCCAATCGCTGCGACGTATGTGGTGGTAATCGCCGTGGTGTTATGGATCGCGTCCGACTACCTGCCGATGGGCCGCTATCTTTACGCGATCGGCGCCAACTCGCGTGCTGCCGCGCTCAATGGTATCCCCGCACGCCGCTATGTGATTCTTGCTTTCGTCAGCTCGGGCGTACTGACGGCTTTCGCCGGAATCGTGCTGGCGGCCAAGCTGCGCATCGGCCAGGCCAGCGTCGGACTCGACTACCTGCTGCCCGCGCTGGTTGGCGCGTTCCTCGGCTCGACCACGATCAAGCCCGGTAGGGTCAACGTATGGGGCACGGTGTTCGGTGTGTCGATCCTGGCGGTCGGCATAGCGGGGATCCAGCAGCTGGGTGGCGACTTCTACGTCGAACCGCTCTTCAACGGCGCCACGCTGCTGGTTGCAATCGGCATAGCGGGGTACACGCAGCGGCGCCGCCGCAGCCCGCGCAAGCCCATTCAAGTCACTGCGCCGGGCGAAACCGATGGATCGGCCGGAGCGCTGCCGCCTGCGCCGTCACGCACTGAACGTAGCGAGTGAACCGCACTGACATAACTAACAGGAGACACCATGAAGCAGCGTCTGATCATCCCCCTTTGTGCCGCGCTGGCCGCAGCTTGCGCATTGAGCGCACGCGCTGACGACACGTTTCTGGCCGTTGCGAAGGCCTACACCGCGCAGGCGACGAAGTCGGGTCAACCGTGGAGCGGACCGACCACCGGACCCGCCGCACAGCATGGAAAGACAATCGTGTTCGTATCGGCGGATCAACGCGACAGCGGGCCGCGCGGCGTAGCGGAAGGCGTCAAGGAAGCGGCGGGTGCAATCGGCTGGAACTTTCGCCTGATCGATGGCCAGGGGTCCATCTCCGGACGTTCGGCCGCAATGAACCAGGCCATTGCACTCAAGCCCGACGGCATCGTGCTCGGCAGCGTTGACGCGAGGGAGCAGGCTTCGTTGATCCATCAGGCCGTTGCGAGCGGTATCAAGGTTGTAGGCTGGCATTCGCTGCCGAAGCCCGGCCCCGCTTTGCGGGAAGGGTTCGTCACCAACCTCGCGACAGACCCGCTCGACGTGGCGAAGGCTGCGGTGATGTATGTGATCGCGCAGTCGAACGGCAAGGCGGGCGTGGTTATCTTCACGGACTCCACCTACGAGATCGCAACGGCCAAATCCAGCGCAATGGCGGATCTGGTCAAGCAGTGCACCGGTTGCCAGTTGCTGAAGATAGAGGACACGCCGCTATCGGACACAGCAACGCGCATTCCACAACTTACCTCGACCATGCTGCAGCGCTACGGCGCGAAGTGGACGTGGGCGCTGGCTATCAACGACCTGCCGTTCGATTTCATGTCTCCCGCGCTGCAGCAAGCCGGCTACAAGGGTTCCGGGCCGCTGCTTGGGGTATCGGCGGGCAATGGCAGCGAGTCGGCGTTCCAGCGTATCCGCACCGGCGACTATCAGGCGGCGACGGTAGCCGAGCCGGTGTCGCTGCATGGCTGGCAGGCGGTGGACGAACTGAACCGCGCGTTTGCCGGGGCGCCGGTGAGCGGCTACACGGCGCCGGTGCATCTGGTGACGGCAACCGATATTGCGTACGACAGCGGGAAGATGAACCGCTATGACCCGGACAATCATTATCGCGATGTGTATCGACGCATCTGGGGCGTGAAATAACCGAGGTCGTTCATATCTTTGCGATGATCCCGATCTTATGATCGGTACTCCGTATTATTGAAAACTCCCACTGCCCGGTGCGTGCATCGGCACGGGAGATCGAAGGCAACAGAATTCCTGGACCCATGTTCCCGCCATGACTGACATTCAATTACCCGTTCCTGATTTTTCCCGCAACATGCGCTTGATTGGCCACAGCGATCAGGGAGGCCGCGCCGACGGCGTGCAACTGATGGTGCATCGCGGTTACGCCTATATCGGCCATATGTTCTCGAAGGGTTTCAGTGTCGTGGATGTGCGCGACCCCCGTCGTCCCGCCGCGGTGGCTTACGTGCCCGCGCCGCCGAACACATGGAACATCCACTTGCAGACGCATGACGACCTGCTGCTCGTCATCAACGCTAAGGACATGTTCGCGGCCACTGAGTTCCAGGACGAACGTGCGTATTACGCTGGCGCGCTCGGCAAAAAGGTCGGCACCGCGCAACGCTCGTCGGGCGAGCGCAACTGGCGGGCGGGGCTGGCTGTGTACGACATCTCGAAGGGTGACGCGCCGCGTGAGATCGGCTTCATGCCAGTAGAGGGCGGCGGTATTCACCGGGTCTGGTACACAGGCGGCCGTTGGGCGTATGCGTCTGCGCTGCTCGACGGTTTTTCAGACTACATCTTCATCACGATCGATATGTCCGACCCGTGCCATCCGCGCGAAGCGGGGCGTTTCTGGCTAGCGGGCATGCATGTTGCCGCCGATGAAATGCCACTGTGGCCGGCGGCGCGGCGCTACGGTCTGCATCATCCGATTGTTCACGGCGACACGGCCTATTGCGCATGGCGCGACGCCGGACTGGTCATGCTCGACGTGGCCGATCGCAGCGCGCCGAAGCTGATCACGCACCGTAACTGGTCGCCGCCGTTCGGTGGCGGAACGCACAACTGCCTCCCTCTGCCCGACCGCGATCTGCTGGTCGTGCTCGACGAGGCAGTGCTCGACCATCAGGAGGACGGCGAGAAATTCATCTGGCTGTTCGATGTCCGCGAGCCGTCCAATCCAGTCAGCATTTCGACGTTTCCATCGCCTCATGAGATCGAGTACCGGCAGAAGCCCGGTCATTTCGGTCCGCATAACCTGCATGAGAATCGGCCGGGCAGCCTCGTCAGTTCCCGGCTGATCTTCGCGACCTATCAGAATGCGGGCGTGCGGGTATTTGACATCGGCGATCCGTACCGGCCGGTTGAGGTCGGGGCGTTTGTGCCGCCGCAGCCAGCGGGTTTGATGGATCATCGTCCGAACCGGCCTAAGGTTATCCAGTCCTCCGATGTATTCGTCGATGCAGAAGGACTGGTGTATTCAACCGACTACAACGGTGGTCTCTACATTCTTGAATTTCAGCGCTAGGCCGATGAAGGGGAATACGCAGGACATCACGCTGCTTGAACGGATCGGCGCGCGCCGTCAGGCGATGCACCTGACGGAGTTGCTCGCGCGGGTTTGGCGAGGAGTGAACCCCTCAACCTCACGATATGGCGGCGCCCTTGATCTCGGCCGCGGGCCTGGAAGCTCGCGCGCTGGCTTGCATCCGGACTTCAAGCAAGCGGTTGATCGCAATTGATCCGGCTACCGCGCACAGCATGGGCACGAGGAAGTCGTGATCGACGCGTGTGAATTCGACCATGAGGACGAGCGCGGTGATCGGCATTTTCATCGATGAAGCGAGAAAGGCGGTGGCCCCGACAATCGCGAAAGCACCCATGGGCGTACCTGGCCACATCAACGTCCAGATGCCGCCCAGCACAATGGCCAGCAGCGCGCCGTTAGACATGCCGGGGGTGAGCAAGCCGCCCTGGGCACCCGCGCGCAGGCTGCTGGTGGTGATGGCTACCTTGATGATCAACAGCGTTGCTGCAAGGCCAATGGTCAACTCACTGCTGAAGCCCAGTTGCGCAGGTGTCTTGCCATTGCCGAGGATCTGCGGAAACCACACCGCAAGCAAGCCGATGATCAGGAAGTTGACGAGCGAGAGAAGCGGTAGCGCCCATGCTTTCGGTGCTCCCGCGCGGGCCGTTGTCGTCAACTGGACAAACGCGAACGCGGCCACGCCGAATAGGGGACCGGTGACAATGGACCACGTCACAAGGTTTGCGCTCAGCCCGAAGTGCGGCACGACGTATTGCGATGCATCGCCAAGGCCAAGCCACGCGACCACGGCCGCGATGACCGAAGTGACCAGCGCGGGAATCACGACGCGCATCTCGAACGACCGCAGCAATACTTCCAGTACAAAGATCGCTCCGCCAAACGGAACGTTGTACACGGCGGCAAGACCGGCGCCTGCGCCACAGGCCACCATCAGGCGGGTTTGCTCGACGGTGAGCCCGGCGTAATGCGCCAGCCACCCTGCAAGCAGCGAGCCAATCTCGCGAGGCGCGACTTCGCGGCCGAGCGGCGAGCCAAGCGCAACGGTAATGATCTGGAGCACCGCATGCGCGGTCGTGGTGACGGGAGGCATGCGCGGGTCGTCGGATGCAACCGCTTTCTTGATGCTGACCAGTGGCCGCCCATAACGATAGATGACGAACCAGCCGCAGCCTGCAATGAGACCGCAGAGCCCGAGTACGGCGATCCGGCGGCCAGCGGTTGCAGTCTCGACACCCTCATAGAAACTCTCGTTCCCGATCAGATGCGTGATGCTGTAGCCGTACGCGACATGCTGGAGAAAATGCAGGAGCAAGGCCAGCGTCATGCCGCCCAAGCCGGCGCCGATCCCGGTAAGAACGGTGACCACCGCGAACCTGATGAGTGGGCTGCCGGGAACGCGCGGGCGGGGTGATTGAGCGAGCATCGACGAATGTCAGTGATATGAAAATGAAAGGGGCATCCGGCTGAGCATCCTTGTGCTCGTCGGCTAAGCATAGTTAAAAACCGCAATTAGCGTGAACCCGAATCTATCGCTTGAGGAATCAGGCGTCAAATTCATTTATTTTATTAATTAATGTGCTTACCGCATGATTCCCGTGATCCAGCCAAGGGTTACGACCCGCTTTGCGCGGGCCCCTTTAGCCGTTCAAGCAGCGAACTGATCAGATCGATCGGCATGGGGAAAACAATGGTCGAGTTCTTGTCGCCCGCTATGGTCGTCAGTGTCTGCAGATAGCGCAGTTGCATGGCTTGCGGCGCTTGAGCGAGCATTTGCGCCGCCTGCAGCAGCTTTTCCGATGCCTGCAGCTCGCCTTCCGCATGAATGATCTTCGCGCGCCGCTCGCGCTCGGCTTCAGCCTGGCGGGCAATCGCGCGCACCATGGTTTCGTTCAGGTCGACGTCCTTGATCTCGACATTCGACACCTTGATGCCCCATGCATCGGTCTGCGCATCGAGCACCTTTTGAATGTCCATGTTCAGACGTTCGCGCTCCGCCAGCAGTTCGTCGAGTTCATGCTTGCCGAGAATCGCGCGCAGGGTTGTCTGTGACAACTGGCTGGTTGCTTCGAAGAAACGGGCCACCTGGATGACGGCCTTCTCAGGATCGACCACGCGAAAGTAGACCACCGCGTTCACCTTCACGGACACGTTGTCGCGAGTGATCACGTCTTGCGGCGGGACGTCGAAGACCACGGTGCGCAGGTCCATTCTCACCACTTGCTGCACCGCCGGAATGATGAGGACAAGACCGGGGCCCTTGACCTTCCAGAAGCGGCCAAGCATGAAGACCACGCCGCGCTCGTATTCGCGAAAGATCCGTATTGCCGAGAACAGGATGAGGACGACCAGCGCCAGCAAGACGCCGCTAAAGCCAAACGTGAATCCGACCATCATTTTTCTCCTTGTTTTACGTCGTCCAGCCGCGCCACGCTCAGCGTGAGTCCATGACGCCCAAGCACTCGCACCCGCTCCCCGCGTGCGAGCAATGCAGGGGCTGTGTAGTCTGCGTCGTCTCCATGGTCTGGGTTGTCTTCCTGGTAGCGCACACGCCACCGCTCACCATGCACGCGAGCCCAGCCGCTGTCGCTTGGCGCCACGTCCTCCAGCATCTCGCCAATGCTGCCAAGCAGCGCTTC
The DNA here is from genome assembly GCF_001544555.2 of Caballeronia udeis. GTDB lineage: Bacteria > Pseudomonadota > Gammaproteobacteria > Burkholderiales > Burkholderiaceae > Caballeronia > Caballeronia udeis. The sequence continues at coordinate 58,331 of NZ_FCOK02000036.1, forward strand.
CGAGCCGCTCACCACCGGCCGCCGGCGTGCCCGCAACGCGATGCTCGAGACGACGAACACGAACAGCGCGGTGGCGAGGGTCAGGCCGATCACGAGCGGTACCGGAATGCCGTAGCCGGGGGTATCGGTGCGAAACAGCATGAGCGCGCCCATCGCAAACGCGACAATGCCGCCGAAGCCGAGGGTGCCGAACGTGGGCAAGAAAATCTCCGCGACGAGAAAGGCGATGCCGAGAAGGACCAACCCCAGTCCGGCAAAGTCGACGGGCAGCAGTTGCAATGCAAACAGGCCCAGCATCATGCTGATCGCGCCGGCAACACCGGGTAATGCGAGGCCGGGATTCGCGAACTCGAAGAAGAGTCCGTACATGCCGAGCGTGATGAGAATGAGTGCGACGCTTGGGTCGGTGATGGTCGCAAGAAAGCGGCTGCGCCAGTCGGGTGCGATCGTCACTACGACTGCGCCGGACGTAGCAAGCACACGATCGCCCGCGATCGTGCGCACATGCCGGCCGTTGAGTTTCGCGAGCAGGTCGGGCACGTCGGATGCGTTCAGGTCGATCACGTTCTGCGCGAGCGCTTCGCTGGCCGACAGGCTGACTGCTTCGCGCACGGCGCGTTCCGCCCACTGCACATTGCGGCCGCGCAGCTGCGCGAGGCCGCGTATGTAGGCCGCCGCGTCCTGCACTTGCTTGGTGGTCTCGGTGGATACCGGATTCAAGCCGGCGGCCGCTGATGTGCCCTGGTCTGTCTTGGCCGGGCCTGGTTCAGGCTCTGTGGAGCCGCCCGCGGCGATACGAATGGGTGTGGCGGCACCGAGGTTGGTGCCGGGCGCCATGGCCGCAATATGGCTTGCATAGACAATATAGGTGCCCGCGCTGGCCGCTCGCGCGCCCCCCGGAGCAATGAACGCTGCAACGGGAACGGGCGAAGCGAGAATGGCCTTGATGATCGAGCGCATCGACTGGTCGAGCCCGCCGGGCGTGTCGATCTCGAGCACGGCCAGTTGAGCGCGTTGCTCCGCCGCACGGGTAAGCGCGCGAACGACGAAGTCGGCGCTTGCCGGACCGACCGCACCGTCAAGCGGAATGACCACGACGACCGGGCTGGCGGCCGCTGCGCCGCAGAGCATCAGCCCCGCGAAAAAGGCGGCAGCTTTGCGCAACAGGAGGCCCGCTGTGCCGGAAAGCGCGTGCACGGCATCCGGGTGAAACAAGCGGGACGGATAGCGTTCCATCACGATAAGAGCGGCGTTTGCGAACAGGATGACGCCGGCTCAACGAGGGTTGCCTGACATTAAGCTTATGCCAAATTAAGCGCATACCAAGTTCGGCCGCTCTAAGGATTTCCACGATAAAGCCGCGCCAGGCCGCTTGCGGCTCGTTGCGTGCGCCGCCGGAATATTTTCAGGGCTTCAATCGTTTAATCCACGTAGTACTGCCCAAGCGGCGCGAGCGCGCGGAACGTTGCTTGTTGGCACGGATACGCTTGGGGCCCGGGCAGGAGACGATGATGCGCCAGTTACTTCGGTTGGGAATAGTGCTAGCCACCATGAGTTTTGCGGCTCCCGTGTTTGCACAAGCGTACGACGACGCCGTTGGTGCGGACGGTGACTCTGGAGCCCCTTGCCGCGCCGTATTGGGGCAGGCGGATGTTGATGGCTCGACGCAGCAGGTCGTGGAGCGGGCGTGTCTGCAGAGCGATGGGACGTGGCAGATCGTCGAGAGCCCTGACGACAGCGTTCTTATGTACCCGGTCGGGTACTACCCGTATCCGGATCCATGGTATTGGGGGCCGCCGCTTTTCATTGGTGCGGGTGTGAGCTTTATCTTCGTCGATCGCTTCCATCACCATTTCCACACCGACCATTTTCATCAAATGGGCCATGTGCACGTCGGCGCGCCGCTGGGGTCCGGTTTTCATGGGGGACCTTCGCGATTTGCCGGTGGCATGCACGGGGTCTGGGGAGCCCAGCGGCGCTAGGCGGAAGCCTGGATTGACGGGATTAACTCCTGCGAGTATTGAAATTTTTACATGACAAGCCCGGCTGACACGCGGCGGCCGGGAGACCCATTGCCCGCCGCCAGGTCAAAGCCGGACGTAAAGCCGGACGGAAGCCCGGCCGCTCATTGCAGCGTGACCGTAGGCAATTTCGATTCATCCAGCACAGCGACTCCGCAGAACCAGTCGCCTCCATGCACGTCGTATTTCCAGCGCATATTGGATTTGATCAGCGACCTGCAGTTATCGAGCGAGACCATGCCCGGCTGCGCAACGGTGCATTGACCTATTGCAATCGCGGGCTCCTGCAACGCACGCTCAGGGGCGGGCCGAACGGGCGAGGGCCTCGAGATGGATTGCAGGTCATCGACCAGTTGCTGAAGTTCTCCGATACGGCCGGAATACCACGTCGTGAGGCACGCTTGGTCCGCGCAATGCGTTTCGCGCCACATCCATTTGGCGTCGCTGTCGGCACGGAATGAACGTTTATCCGTCACTGCGCGGCGCGCTTTCCAATAGAGCTTTCCGAGTTCGTCGTCTAGCTTCGATAAATCCGGGTCGTGGCAGATCATCTGTTCAGTCGCTGAGCGGCCAAGGTTGCAATCGAAGCTGGCGGCGTGGGCCGCGAGGGGACTGCTCATTAGAACCAGGGAGATCAGGGTGGTCTTGAAGGGGGTCATCGCTATCGCTGTAAGAATGGTCTTTTACCCATACTCGACTGGATTCGATCTCTGGAATGCAAGGAAAAGAACTGGGGTTCGGTCAGTGCTTACCAAATATTCCCGATTGGCCGTGCTGTTGTTCAAAGAGCGCGTAAACAACTGATCAATGTGGTTTTTTTCAAGCTCCGTGAGTTACGCTAGCACGCAAGTACGCCGACGGCTAAAGGATTGAAGGAGGGTCCGACCAGCGCTGCTTGAAGGTTTTACTCCAAGCTTACGGTGTTGCCTGGCCGCTGGCCGCTGGCTGGTCAGCAGGAATAAAGGCTCGCCGCCTATATTCAACGGGCTGTAAGCTCAGGTAAGGAGTCCGGGAAATATTGCGGTCATTCTCTGATGATCACATGCCGTTACGCGCGATCATTACGTGCCGAAAGACAAGTTTGGCGGTTATCAGGCATGTGCGGCAAGCCTCTGCGCTGACAATGCAACGGAGGTTCCCGAGCATGAAGGGGAGCCCGCTGAGTGTCATTATTATCAAGGGTACGGCGCTCAAGGCCAATGCCCCGGATTGAACCTGACGGTCGCAACCGTTTGCTTGGGGCAAGCAAGCTGCCGGGTGGGAAAAATCAAAGGATCTGATCAGTGCATTGGTGGAGCGCGTGAGTGTGGGCCGAAGCTGACGGTAGCGTCGCTTCTCCCCACTAGTTCCAAAACATGGCTCATCGGAGTTGGCTTATGTTGAAAACGGTCGCAGCGTCATCATTGCGTCCTGGCATGTTCCTGCACAGTCTGGATCGGCGCTGGCTCGATCACCCGTTCTGGAAGAACTCGTTTTTGCTCACCGCTATCGATATCGAAAAGATCGTCGCCAGCGGAATTGCATCGATTGTGATCGATACGGACCGAGGCCTGGAGTGCGCTGACGACTCCACGGTCGAGTCGAATGCCCTGTTCGATGCAGGCAGCACTGCCCCGCAGACCGAGGGCGGTCATCTGCTTGTCACAACACGGACACAACTGCCGAGAAGACCGGTCAGCGAGGAAATCGGACACGCAAGGCGTCTGTTCGAGTCGGCGTCCAATGAAATGAAGGTGGTGTTTCAGCAAGCCCGCATGGGAAGAGCGGTGTCGGGAGAAAGCATGATGCCGCTGGTCCAGAGCATTGCGGCATCGGTCATGCGCAACCCGTACGCGTTGACCAGCGTGGCGCGCCTCAAGCACCACGACGGCTACACGTATATGCATTCCGTCGCCGTGTGCGCGCTGATGTCCGCACTCGCGCGCGAACTCGGTCTTGACGAGCAGGGCGTCCTGGAGGCCGGTACGGCCGGGTTGTTGCATGACCTCGGCAAGGCGCTGATGCCGCTCGCCGTGCTTAACAAGCCCGGGAAACTGAGTGTGGAGGAGTTCGAGGTCGCCAAGAAACACTCGTTCGACGGCTGGCAAATGCTGCAGTCCGCCGATGTCAGTGCCGGGGTGCTGGAGGTCGCGCTGCACCACCACGAAAAGGTCAATGGCGGCGGGTATCCGCATGGACTCAAGGACAAGGCCATTCCTCTGCTTGCCCGGATGGGCGCGGTCTGCGACGTGTACGACGCCGTTACATCCGAGCGGCCCTATAAATCATCCTGGCATCCTACCCACGCGCTTCGCAGCATGGCGTCATGGGATGGGCAGTTCGACAAGGCCATTCTCGCCGCATTCATCAATATGATCGGCATCTATCCTGTGGGTGCGCTGGTCAGGCTGGAATCCGGCTTCCTTGCCGTGGTGATCGACCAGAGCAACGGTTCCATTCTGATGCCGATCGTCAAGACGTTCTTCTCCTGCAAATCGAATCAACCTGTTTTTCCAGCCATAGTAGACCTGAAGAAACTCAAAGGCGCGGACCGGATAGTGGCTATTGAAGACCCCAGGCAGTGGAACCTGCCGCAACTAAACGACCTTTGGTTAAATCAGACCGGACCCTTCGCGTAAGCCACGCAGGGCGAGTCGTGACCCATTGCATGATCCTCGCGAATGTTCCCGGACTGCCCCGGGTTACTCAAGCATATGAGTGAGTCGCGGCAATTTCAGCGTGATCCTGCACAGCCAAAACTTCATGCCTCTAAGGCGTTGAAGCACACACGAGATCTGACACGTGCGGGGCGCGAAACGAGCGCTGGCGGCCTGGCCGCGTTCGCCTTGCCGGCAAGGTAATGTCTGGTAAGCAGATGGCATCTACCGCCCGTAATTGTCCAAATGCTCCTCCTCAAAGCGCTCTAATCTCTCTACGCGTGCATGGGGTTCCGCTGTATTGGCTCCTTCAATCGCATATCAGGTCTACTACGGGAAGCTGCGTCAGGCACCGCGGAATCTCAGCCGGTCCCAACCGCAGTCACGACGTTCGAGGGAGAAAAATCTTGCGGCGCTGCCTTTACATCGCAATGCTCTTTTGCATACTCAATCTTCAAGCCTGTGCCAATTCGGTAGAAACGTTTGCGCTTGGCGGAATCGTTGGTGCAGTGGCGGGTGTCTCGGCCATCGTATGTGCGGTCGGGTGTAAATGACTCACGATATGAAGCGCGCAAGCGTTCGCGACATTGCTCGCCGGCATGCGGCAAGCGCGCGGCACGCCATTCTGCGTGGCAACCGGGAGTTGGGGGAGGTCACGCTCTTCCTCTCGTTGCCTGAACCGGCTGACTCATTACCGGCTGACGGCGTTTTACCTGTCGCGCAGCGAACGACATTGGCCGGGCTCCCGGAAGAAGTCAGCGGCACCATGATCGATCGGCTTCTCAAATGCAATGACGTTGTATTGCTGATGGAGTGCGATCAATGGATCCGTCGTGTGCCTTGTCGCGGCAAGCAACGTCGTAGCGACGTACTGCGCTTCCTGAGAGTAGCGGGGCCTCGGGTGCGCGCACTTGTCTATAGCCACCAGGCCGAAGAGGGCCCCGTCTGGATCGATGTCATGTCGGGTGAAATCTCCGCCCGGTAACAGGGCGCCAAAATCTGCCTGCGTTTCCCGTCTCCTGCACTGCTTGCGCATGCGACGGGAAGTAGCGTCGATTAGCGCTGCTTCAACTGCGGCAAGGACATGTTGTTAATGATTTTGTATTTCATGAACCAGCGAGAGGCTATCAGGTATCTCGTGGAAATCCGGCATGACGCGTTAGCCAGGCCAAGTCCAAATGTTATTGTCAAAACCCATTTGCATGAAAGCCCTGGTGTTGAAGGCATTGAACGCGTCCTGCTCGACGTAAGGGCCGCACGTACCGCCTATTTCGTGGAATGCGGTTCGAAGTCGGAAGACCGGATCGTGTTCATTACATAGGCGTGGTGCCCCCGCTGATCGCGGGAACCCGGCTTCATGCGGCGGCAGTCATGCCGCTTCGAATCGCCACTCCTCAAAGCTCCTTAACTCCCCGCTCTGGATGTCGACCCATAACATTTCCCCGTCGGACGTGTGGCTGAAGACCAGCGCACGAACCTCGCGCTGACTGTCCAGGAATCCCAATACTGCACGCAGCGTATGTTTGCCGCGATACCGGATCGCACGGCTTGACACGCCATGGCCGCTAACCAGCATGATGGGGTTGATGCGCACCTTGCAAGCAATCTCGCCTGTCGTAGAAAAATTCATTTCATTCTCCAAGTACGTTCAATACCCAGTGATAACGTCAGCTATGCGAACAACCTTAGGCTACGAAAGACCCGGTAAGAGAGTGGGCTCGAGGAAATCACGGCACCAGATGGATGGGTGATCAGCGGCTGGATCGATCACTCACATAAGACATTTTCAATAGCCAAAAGAACCATGAAATTTTTGTCCTCTACAAGCTGATGACCAAGCGCTGAGCAAAGTGTGCATTACCCGGTCTTTCATCGTCGAGACGGTGCGGCTTAGTCCATAAGCCCCTTGGCTTGCTAGCCAGTTGAGCCTCTTACGCCGTCTTTCCAACGCTACAGATTAGTGCCTGATGGGTCGATATGGCGTCTGGGCGAATGAATCCGTGCACTCGCCATTCAGTATAGGCAGCACTGCGAACCTGATCGACGCAGCCGATTCGGCATCACGGGAACAACCAATCAAGAGGCACCATGGCACTCGATTCCAGCATGTCAATTTCATACTCGGATTTGCCCAATAGCACGGCAAAACCGTCGACCAATACGCAGAGCAGCACGCTTCCTAAGCGGACGACCACGACAACGTCAGGAGGAAGCGGAGATGCCTTGATGGAGGCACTCAAGCTCACGTTGCAGCGCATGGGGATCGACCCGAGCGGGTTTGCATCGGCCACGACCAGTTTCGCAGGCACGGACTCCTTTTCCGACAACTCCGGCACGGCCGACTCCCTGACGCGGGGTGAAGCGAACAAAAGCGCGGGCATGCAATTCCTGGTGGCGCTGTATCAGGCGCTGGTCCTGCAGCACAGGCTCAATGCATCTGCTCAACAAAACGGTGATGCCGCGTCAACGGACCCGGTGACATCGGCTTATGTCGATCTTGGCTCATCGATAGAAGAGCTTGCAAAGACCGTTCGATCTACCGCGGTACAGCGCAATAGCTCAGCCGACACGTGGGACTGGCCGCTCGATGACCTGCTTGGCTCTACTTCCGGCAGCGATGAGAGTTCAACCGACAGCACCACAATTGCCGGCGCTGTCAGCACGCTCGACAATGCATTGCAATCCTACGTGGCACCTGACGGCGATGGGGGAGAGGTGTCGTTAGCGGATGTGCTGGACGGTTTGAGCGAAGAGACTAAAGGCATTAGATGGAGTCCGATCGGACTGGTAGTCGACGTAAAGATCTAAGCCTCGTGGTGTCGATTGACCATCAACCGCTCCGCGGTAAGTGTTGGTAAGGAGCCCAGAAAAACCGGTGATCTTTCATTAATCAACACGGGCCGTTACGGGTGATCATTCAATGTCGAAAGAGAGTTCTAGCGACCTGGCATGCGTCAAGTCTACCTTGAGGCTGCCTCGATCCCTTCATCTTTATTGAAAGCGAGCTTGATCATGAATGTTAACAACTCTATCCCTGCAGAACGTATTGCGCCGACATCCATGCGTCCGACCGGCGGGAGCTCAGGCGGCGCGGGTGGTAATAGCGCCAAGACCGATTTGCCGTCGTCACCTGTCGAGCAAGCAACTCCCCCGGCGTTGCCTTCGAACGGCCTGATTGGCACCCGCATCAACACCAGCGCCTAAAGGGTAGCAGCCTCATCTATGTTCAATTTGCAGTCTTACAAAAGCCACGCGCGGTTGGTGGCATGCCTCGTGGCGAGCGTGGTCATATTGCCGATGGAAGGCTGCGCGGTGGCTGCGCTGCCGTGCCGCCTGGTGTCGGCCACGCTCAAGATCGTACCGGGCGTGGGCCATGCGGCCGCCGCGCCGTTTGACACATGCGCCGATGCGATCGATTGACCATGACCGACTCGCCGCTCGGCACGACGAGCGGCGAGTCGGTTTAATGGCCGGTCCGCAATCCAGAAGCGGGCGGTTAATTGCATCGTGCATCGTGCATCATGCCGCGCGTGGGCAAGAACCTTTATCTGGTGAATCATTAAAACCATGAACTCGCTAAAGTTTGTGATCGTGGCTAGTGGTATGGCTTCGTTAGCCGGATGCTCAGGCGGCTCGAATTCTATTGTGGACATGCCGACGTTCGCACCCGTCGTGGTCTCGAGTCCGCTGAATATTGAAACCGGCGGCGCGATCTTCCAGGGCGGCAGCGCGCTGTCCTTATACGAAACACCTCGCGCCCAACATGTGGGCGACGTATTGACGATCCGGCTGGCCGAATCCTATTCGGCTAACAACAGCGGCAATGCGTCAGCTAGCCGTTCTAGCGACATCACCGCGGAAGCGGCCGACAAGTCGAGCGGCGCCGCGGCGCGGCTGGCCAAGCTATTCAACATTGGGTCCGCTAGCACGACGTTCAGTGGGCAGGGGGCCTTGACCAACACCACGGGGATGACGGGCACGCTGGCGGTGTCGGTTATCGCGACGCTGCCTACCGGCAATCTCGTGGTTGCTGGTGACAAGATCATTGCGATGAACCAGAACCACGATCGCCTGCGGTTATCGGGTATCGTGAATCCCAAGGACATTGAAGTTGGTAACTATGTGTCGTCCAGCAAGGTTGCCAACGCGCGTATTGAACAGGCGGGTGTCGGTTTGCTTGCCGATTCAACCACAGTAGGCTGGCTCCAGCGAATGTTTCTTAGCGTGCTGACGTTCTGATCCGGCAAGGATAGCGGCCTGGAGCTTCATGCGACTAGCGGCTCTTCTTCCTGGCTTAGCCGTTGACAGGGCATAAGGGCAATCGCTAGCGACCTCTTGATCCACATCAGACGGACGAGACTCTGCTCCGTCTGACCGGGTGCTTCAAGCGGTCCAGTGCCCGTTTTCAGGGCGTGGGCTTCACGGGGCGGACCGATGTTTCGCCAGTGTGCTCAGGTCTTCATTCAGGCTCGTGCGGATAGTTGTAATTGCCTCGTCCACGTTGACCGGGCGCAGCAGATTGCGCGCCAGTGCTTCGTAGACGTATTGCCGGATCGCAGGGACCTGCGTTTTTAGCAGCACGTCGTGGTAGATCTCCCTCATCTCGCTTTCCCGGCCGTTCAGGTCATATAGCCGTTGCAAATGCTGGAGATCATTAATCACGGCAAAGCCCTGTGCGAAACTTTCCCGGCCGGCGTGTCCGTCGTCCGGACCGGACGGTAAAGTACTTTGTGCGAACGCGCTGCAGGCGCCGGTGGCCAGGATGCTTGCGAGAAAGAGAGTTTGGGTAAGTTGTTTCATGATTATCGGGTAGGACTTCGAAAATTCGGAAGTCGGGTAAAAAATGACAACGCAACCTCGTCCTCGGCAGGTGACAAACTGGGCAACAGTACTGATCGTCTCCCGATCACCGGTGGACAAGCATGGCTAAGCTTTTGCAGCCTTAAGCGCATCGATGCCGATACCTGCTTGCGATCCATTCGCCCCACGCATTGTCCTGCCCATTTGCAAGCTTATGATTGCGCACTTTCGCTAATGCTGAAGCACCGAGCAACATGTGCGTTCGCCAAGTCCTTTCTAAATATTATGAATAATTTCGCCGCGTTTATTCGAGCAAAAGAGGTAAACGTATACCTGATATAAGCGGCAAGGAGCTTAAGGAAATATTCAGTAAGCGTTAGGGCAAAGCCTTGTCTTTTCCATGCAATTTACTTTAGTGGAAAAGAGGATCATTCAATCCAGGGAAGCTCGTTAGCAATACAATGCGTCGCTTCTCCCTAACGTCTTCGTCAAACGATCAATGGATCAGTTCATCGACGATATTTTTTGATCTCTGTAAAATTTGCGGAGGGAGCATGTTGCTGATCAGCGGTGCAGTTGGTTTCATGTCCGGGGTTCTGGTGATGTTTTTCCTCCTTGGACTTCGGGCGCCTGAAGATCGGGTAGTCGATGTCGCCCGCACCCTGATGACGCACAATCCGGCTAGAGCGCGGACAGTGAGCGCCGAGGCGTTCCTGGATGTGCGCGGTTCCCGGGCCTGAATCCCTGGCTTAGCCGCATGGCGCTGGCCGATGCGGCAGTCGAGCAGTTCATATAAGAAGAGGATTACGCCAATGACGAAAAGAAGCATTGCTGAAGATGCTCAGGACGTGATGCGGGCAGCCGCCCTGATCGAACTCGGTGCGCGAATTCAGGTGCTGGAAAGCGAGGTCAACCTTTCCCGGGACCGCATGATCCGCCTTTATCAGGAGGTGAAGGGCGTGTCTCCACCGAAGGGCATGCTGCCGTTTTCGGTCGACTGGTTCCTGACGTGGGCGCCGAATATCCACGCATCGCTCTTCTACAACATCTATAGATTTCTGACGGATCTCGCGGGCTGTTCGCATTTCGATGCATTGACGAAGGGCTATACGCTCTATCTCGAGCATTGCGAACGTCACGACAGCTACGTTCTGTTGAGCTTCACGCGCGCCTGGACGCTCGTGCGTTTCTTCAATGCAGGCATCCTGCAGTTGACCCGATGCTGTTCCTGCACGGGCAAATTTGTTACGCGCAGGCAAGACGCGGCACACAGTGCGATATGTGGCAGTTGTCAGCCGCCATCGCGGGCCGGCAAGAGCGCCAAGGCAGGTTCGCGCATCACGGAAGACGAAGACGAAGGCGCAGGCGAGTGCACCACCGACCAGCCCGAAGTCATGGACGAGATGAATTCAACGCTATCCGGCGCCGACGTAAAGCCGGAGCGGCAGGAAGCGTCTTACGGACAAGCTGCCTGAACTATTATCGATATGCGGGTCCGGCGTGTATTGCCGGACTCGTGACGAGTCTGCGGCTTCCCCGGCCGCGTCAACGCTTCATTCTTCCAGTCAATCCGACGTTGCAACCACCATCTTGTTGATAAGTGCCGTGACCTTGGTCGTCGTGCTTGCGAAGCGGTCGAGCTTGGCGCCGCTTGTCTCGTAGCTGGCGGCCACCACTATCTTTCCGTGTTTGAACAAGGTGAGATTGATGGCGGAAAGGTACTCGGTGTATCCGTCGGTGAATGTACGATGCCCCCAATCGGTAGCCGCGCTGTACACGAGCGTCGCTTCGCAATTGGGCGGTGAGTTCCCCGGTCCGTAGACGGTCGATTCCACCCCGCGTTTATGCAGCGCGTATTGCAATGCCGGAACAAAATCGCCAACGGGGACCAGGGAATTCCACTCGATGCAGACAGTATGAAGCGATGTCTGATCGCCATTGACGAAGGTAGGCGACGAGTGATTCGATGCAATGCTCATCCCGGCTTGTACGACCGACCCGGCTGCATCGACAGCGGATACGACCGTCAATGCGCAGCCGGATAACAAGCACGGGCCGACCGCGGCACAAACGAGCGAGGCAATGGGCAGAGACCTTTTAACCCGGCAGGCGAGTAGCCCCATTGGTTTAACGATGCCTGTCATGCCCATGAGGCTGCTACTCCTGGTTTGCGTTGTTCGGCGCGTGGCGAGCAGGCGCAATTCGTGAGGACCTCGCACGCTTGCGGTAACGCTGACTCGACCTGTTGCGCTCTTGATGATGAAATGTTGACGCGCCGGCGTATTGACATCGTGGATGATGTCGGGAAAACGCCATGGTCGCGTACTTCGGCAAACGGTGAAACGTCAAGCAACAAACGGCTCCCGCAGGTTCTTGCCAAACCTTTCCACAAGGCTGGGAAAGTCACGCAGCTTGCTGGGTCAACGTGCTTTAGCTGGCATCGACGCTACTGGTCTTCCATTGCTGTACGACGGATTTCACCCAGGCGTCGGGGGCTTTCAGCAGATAGACGAGCGTGGCGTTGCGCGTAGCCGGCAAGAATCGCAAGGTGATCGAACTCACTGCGTTTTCCCATTCATAGACCGGCAGCGCATTGCCTGCCGATGTGGATGCGGATGCATGGGCTACAGCCCGGGGCGCACCATAGCGGTCGGCCAGGGCATGGCGCAAATCGGACGCGGTGCCTTCGTCTATGACAAACGACATCTCGTACAGCCGGAACTCGGTTTGTCCGTTGACTCGTGCGAAACGCAGCATGTGGTCTTGCGCCGGCGTGCCGTCCACTACTGCCTGCGAGAGCGCCCAGCCATTGGCTCTTTGATGTGCCCAGCGACAGGCGACCGTCAGGCTTTCGCGCGTCTTGAGACTCATGCCAAGGGAGCCGGCGATTACATCGGTTTCGCAGACCGGCACGCTGTCGACCGGGGTCGCCCTCACGGTCGCGCCTGCCTGGAATTCGTCGAGCGTTATGCCAAGAGGGATCCCGCGAAACTCGAATGGCAAATCCCGAGGATGCCTTTTCTGATCGGTGGTCTTGCTCCTGGAGCCGCCCGTTTCGTGCGGGATCGGGTCCGCGTGAACGGTGACAAAGGGAGTGAGCGACAGCACTCCGGCAGCTAGCGCAAGCGCGCAGACAAGCAGTTGGGGTTTCATGGCTTAGTTGACCGCTGACGCACGCGGGTCGAATGACATGCCCGCCGTTTGTCCGGCGAGCGCAACTCTGCTTGGTGTTGCTGAAGGCGGTCGATCGCATTGAGCCGTTGCTGGCGCATGCAGCCGGGTTGAAAAGCAGGCAGGTTCTGGATTGCCGTGATGGGTCATGATAAACCTCGCGTAGCGCATTGATTCCGAGCCTCTATTCGACACCGCGCATGGAAGCCCCTGGCTTGCGGCTAACCGATGCGTGGCGAAGCGTTTTACGTGTCGAATCATCGCACCGGCTTTGGGTGTGCGATGTGAGAAGGAGTGCGCGGTTTCCCGCAGTGCTTACGACCTGTTTCCGCTGCTTACCAATTTTTATCGCGAGGCTCGCGGGGATCTCGGGTCTCGGCCAATCGCGAACGTCACGAGCCTGAGCTAGAACATTGTGTTGTCGTTAGCCGCGTGCTCGGGCACCGGTTGGATCACGTCCCAATGCTCGGCAATCTTGCCGTGATCGACACGGAAGATATCGACAATGGCATTGCCCCGGTCTTGCGGGTTGCTTGTCGAGTGAACGTGAAGGAAGACGAGGTCGCCGTCGGCGGCGCTGCGCACGATCGTCGAGCGTGCCTCGGGGTTTGCTTTGAAGCGCTCGGTAAAGAAGCTGATAAACGGCGCAGACCCGCTTGGCACATGCGGGTTGTGCTGAATGTAATCAGGAGCAAGCAGGGTGCTGGCAATGCTCAGATCGTGCTGGTTGAATACCGTGTTGTAGAAACGCACGACCAGCGCGCGGTTGCTTTCTTCCTGGGCGAGATCTCGCGTGGCGGTATGGCCCGGTGTGGCGCTATCTTGCGCCAAGGCGGCGTGACTCGCGACCATGGCAAGCAGTACGGTAGCGGCGAGTACCCGGCGAAGGAGGGATGGTTTAAACAATGTGATGGTCATGGGAAATCCGTTAGGGCGTTTTCTCTCACCGGCCGCTTACCCGCTTTATCGCAGGGCAAGTGCCAGCTCCACAAACTGCTGGACGCGCGAGTTCACGTCGCCATGACGATGAGCGATGTAAAGCGTCGTCTTGGTATCGTCATCGTCAAGCTCCCTGAACACAACGCCCGGTATGGCGATGGCCTTCAGCGTGGCCGGCACCAGTGCGATCCCCAGGCCCGTTGCGGTCAGGCCAATCAGAGTAGACGCCTGCTGCGCTTCCTGGACTACATAAGGTTCGAAGCCGCGCTTCGCGCATAACGCGACGGTCTGTTCATGCACCGCCACGCCCGCTTGCCTTGGATAGGCTATGAACGGCTCGTTGCGCAGGTCCGCGATCTTGACGGACGCCGCCTTGGCAAGCGGATGCCGTGCATGCATGGCGAGCAGCAGCGGCTCTTCCAGCAGCGGTGTGAATACCAGATTCGACGGCGGCGTGGAGAGCGGCAGGCGCAGCAACCCGACATCGAGTTCGCGGGCGTCAAGCTGTTCAATCTGCTGCGACGAAGACAACTCATGCAGCCCGATCTGCACATTCGGCCGTTGCGTGCGATATGCATGAATCAACCGGGGAAAAAGCGGCGACAACGATGACGCATTGGTAAAACCAAGCCGCAAGCGGCCGACCTGTCCGCTAACCGTCTGCCAGACGTTTTCCTTGGCGAGGTCGATCCGCGCGAGGATGTGCTTGGCATCGTTCATCAGGGAAAACCCGGCTTCCGTCAACACCACTGAGCGGCTCGTCCGATGAAAGAGGCGCGCGCCAAGTTCTGTTTCGAGCGCCTGGATCGCAAGGCTCAAAGGCGCTTGCGTAATGCCCAGCCGCTCGGCGCTGCGCCGGAAGTGCAGCTCCTCGGCGAGCACGACGAAATACTCCAGGTGCCTGACGTGCATTGATTGTCTCTATAAATCAATTAGATTTTCTGGAGAATAAATCAGAATGGATTCTAAGGCGATACTTGTTCCGAAGCTAATAACAGAGGGAGACAACATGAACGGTATCGAACTGACCGAGCGCTTGCGGGCCGGTGTTCCCGTCTACGCGCTGGGTATCCGCGCATCGCGAACCACGGACGTAGTGCGCTGGGCCAAAGCAACCGGCTACGACACCATATGGATCGACATGGAACACAGCACGCTGCCCGTGGATACGGTCGCGCAGTTGTGCTCATGCGCGGTCGATCTAGGCTTGACGCCGTGGGTGCGGGTCCCTGAGCGGGACTACGGCACGATCAACCGCGTGCTCGACGGCGGCGCGCTCGGCATCATCGTGGCGCGGGTGGAAACGGCCGCACAAGCCAGGGATGTGGTCACGGCAACGCGTTTCCCGCCGCTCGGACAGCGCTCGCAACTCGCGACGCTGCCCTATGTGAACTTCGAAAAGCTACACCCCCGCGAACTCAATCAGACGCTCAACGACGCCACCGCAATCAAGGTGCTGATCGAGAGCCGGGCAGGCGTGGAAGCGGCGGATGCGATTGCGGCAGTCGACGGCGTGGACATCCTGGCAGTCGGCTGCAACGACCTGAGTGCCGACCTGGGACACACCGGTGAGTCGACGCACCCCGAGGTGGTGGAGGCATGCCGCCAGGTCATTGCTGCTGCTCAGCGTTGCGGCAAGGTCGCGATCGTGGGGGGCATGCCGGATAGCGACGCATTGACGGGCCTTAGAAAGGACGGCGCCGCGCCCTTCGTTTTTGCGGGTATCGATACGGATCTGTTCCTGAACGCACTGCGTCAGCGGATGGAAAGCAGTCGTGCGGCGTTCCTCTAAGCCCCGCTTATTTCAACTATTCAAACCCATTGTCATGGCCGAGACTCCGCTGATTTCCACCCCGATGCGTGCGTTCGATACGCTGTCACGCCCCGCCTTCGAGATGCCCGCTCATGCTTGCGACGCGCACATGCATGCGTTCGGCCCCGAGGCAGTGTATCCCCATGTGGCGCACCCGCATTACACCTTGCCGGACGGTAAGCTGGGATCCTACCTGCAGTTGATGAACGTGCTTCAACTTGAGCGTTTCGTGATCGTGCAACCGAGTTTCTACGGCACGGATAACCGTTGCCTGATCGACACCTTGAACGCTGCCGGACCGATTGCACGAGGCGTTGTGATGATCGAAGAAAATACCGATGCAGCCGCGCTTGATCGTTACCATCGGGCAGGTGTTCGTGCCGTGCGCTTAGACCTGTTCGCGCGTTCGGCGCTGCCGACCGAAGAGATTCAGCAGTACATCACCCGCATGGCGCGGCTGTGCACGAGCCTCGGCTGGCATGTGCAGTTCTACGCGCCCGGCTGGGTGGTGCGTAACCTGATTCCGTTCCTGGCGGACGTGCAATCGGACTTCGTGATCGATCACATGGGGTACATGCTTGAAGAGGACGGTCTCACAGCGGCGGATTTCGAGCGCTTGCTGAGCCTGCTCAAGGACGGCAATTGCTGGCTCAAGCTCAGTGCGCCGTACCGGATTGCCAAACATCGCGGGTACGACGCCGTTGCGCCGATGGCGCAGAAGATTATTGACGCAGCACCGCGCAAGGTTATCTGGGGGTCTGACTGGCCGCACATTCCCGACTCGACTCGCGACACCGGAGAGCTGCTCAATCTGCTGGGCGCGTGGACGGAAGACCCTGTGGTTCGCCAGGTGATTCTCTCCGACAACCCCGCGCGGCTATTTGATTACTGACCTGTATCACGGAGTCTTCAGGCGATGACTTATCAACCGCATCCCGCTTTTGCCGATCTGTTCCGCGCGTTTACATCGGACCCGGCCAGCATTGGCAACCAGTTGACGCAACAGATGACGCAGCGTGAGGCGGACGCGCCGCTGCTGGTATCGACTGGTTCGGACATCGTACTGTTTCCGGGCGGCGGACGGCCAGCGTCCATAGAGAGCTTCCGCAAATCTACTCGGGGTTTCATCGAACTGACCGCCGTGTCGCATCTGCCGCTTGCGATTGCCTATCTCGCACGAATGCGCGAACTCGGCGCCGGCGACGACGGCTGGCAGCAAGCCGCCGCGAAGCTCTTGGTTCATGCACGCAATACTCGCGAGGCCAATTCACCGGCGCTATGGCGCGACGAGATCGCAGTCCGGAGTCTGGCGGGCTTCGACGTCAAGCTCGCAAACCTTGTCGACTATACGTGCGGCACCACGGTCGATCTACTTCAGCGTGCAGCAGACGAACCTGCGTTGATGAGCTTCGATTTCTTGCTCGATCACTATTTCGCCCCACTGGATTCGGACACGGTCCCGGTGCCCATGAACGACGTGATGTTCGCGACCTTCGGTCTCGCGTTCCTGGATATCGTCTACCGGATCGGCAACTGGCTGCGTGCTCAGGAGCTCGACTGGTCACGCCTGATGGTGCTGGTCAGCGGAAGATCGGGTCGCCCGACGGCTGGTGCAACGTGGGCGACCAACAACATGTGCCATCTGATCTGGCGCGTCTCTGACGGTGCGTTGCCGCCTGAACGCGTGTTTGTTGCACCGCATGCACCGTCGTTCTCGGTGGCAGAGTTGCCTGATGCCGCGGGTCTGGTTGCGCTGGAAAACACCTATCGGATGCTGTGGCAGAACACGCGTGCCAGCATAGATGTGGCGCGGGAGTTGTTTCCGGATCATCCGGGGTATCGCTTTGAACCGGCAGCCGCCGAGCGCATGCCACCGATCATGTCGGTGAACGACCGAGATGCCACTACCGCGCGGCTCAGACGCATCATGGAAGACCCGGCGCAACTGTTGTCGAACTGTGTGGCCGACTACATCATCGATCAGTTGCAGGCCAACGGGAATCGCCCGGAGCAAGTGGAGATTCCAGGCTTCACGAACGTCACCTATCCCGGGCCGTCGACGTGGTAGAAGCCGTCAAGCAGTAGCAAGCAACAAGACATTGGCATGGCAGGGCGGTCATGCCGATCTATATAGAAAGCCGCGCAGCGCAACCATGTTGCATGGGACCAGAGTAAGGCGCTGAAGCGCCAACTCTGGTCGACGCAGGAGACGTTACACCATGAACCATCTTGAAGCCGCACCCTCTGGAGACCGCGCTGTCCGCTCGGTCGTCAGCATCACGCTTGTCTGCTTCGCCGTGTCCATGATCGATGGATTCGACACGCTCATGCTGTCGTTCGTCGCACCGCTGCTGGCGAAATCGCTGCAGATCGACCACGCATCGCTCGGGCGCGTGTTCGGCGCGGGGTTTGTCGGCACGGTGCTGGGCTCGCTGATCATAGGGCCACTTGCCGATCGTTTTGGCCGCAGGAAGATGCTCGTGCTGGCATTGGTCGTGACAGGGGGCTTCACGCTGGCCTGCGCATTTGCGAATTCCGCAGGCACGCTCGCAGCATTGCGTTTTCTCGGCGGCCTCGGCATGGGCGGCGCGATTCCGCCTATCGCAGCGATCACGGCCGAAAGCGCTTCGTCGGAACGCCGCTCGTCGCTGGTCATCCTGATGTTCATCGGCTTCCCGCTTGGTGCGGTCGTAGGCGGCGCGATCACGGCCGCGTTGATGATGAAATTCGGCTGGCCGTTCGTGTTCCTGATGGGCGGATCGTGCGCACTCGCGGCAATCATCCCGGTGCTGCTGATCCTTCCGGCCGCGACGCCGGCCGAGGCAACGACCAAACCGGCCATCCAGGCAAGCGATGGTTTCATGGGCGATCTGCTGGCCCGGTTCGTCGGCAACCTGTTTGCCGAGGGACGCTTCGCCGCGACATTCGCGCTCTGGTTCGGCGTGCTTGCCAGCATGATCCTGTCGGGCTTCCTGGTGAGCTTCATGCCAACCATCCTCAACCTGAACGGCGTAGCCCCCGACCGGGCCGCGCTGGGTGCGGTCGTGCTCAACGTGGGTGCGATCGCCGGAGCGTTGCTGATCTCGCTGATCGTGAGGCGAGGCGCGCCGTTTGTCGCGGTGGCCGTGGCGTTTGTTGCCGGCGCCGTGATGGTCTTCACGCTCGGCCGGGTGATCGGCGCCGGCAACGCGGCGTTTGGCTTGCTGTTCGTGGTGGGCGCGTGCATTGTCGGCGGTCAGTTGACCTTTCCGGCCATTGCCAGTTGCCTCTTTCCCACCGGCGTACGCGCTGCAGGCGTGGGCTGGACGCTGGCCATCGGGCGCACCGGGTCGATCATCGGGCCGGTGGTCGGCGGCATCCTGCTCGCGCAGAACTGGTCGCTCGGCCGCCTGTTCCTGGCGGCATCAATGCTGGCATTGTTAGCGGCGCTCAGTATTACACTCGCCAATCTATGGCGTCCGCGCGGCGACGGGACGCTGCGTCACAAGCCTTTTTCGAAGTTGATGATGACCGGACCGGAGGTTGGCGATGGCAAGCACTGAGACGCTTACAGCGCCTTTTGCACCACTCCTTACACCAGTGCAGAGGCTGGCGACCAGCGGTGCGCGAGCAGTCGAAGTTTTCGACATCGACCGCCAGCTATTTGCTGTCGTTCCTCAACTCGCGCTCGATATTCCTGGCCAGGCGCCCGGAATGAACGTGGGCGACAGCGACGTCGACGCGTTGATCTATACCTGGGAAGCGGGGCGGCTCGTCGAGCACGATACACTCGCGATGCCCGGCGGCGAGGACGCGGAGTACTTCGAGATTGATCACCGGCGCTTCCTCGCAACCGTGGGCGTGCGCTCCGGAAGCGGCCCTTATACGCTGGACGTCGAATCGGTCCTGTACGAACGCGACGACAATCAGTGGACCCCGTTCCAGCGTTTTCCGACGTTCGCAGGCAAACAGTGGCGCTTTTTCTCCATTGGCAGCAGGCATTTCCTGGCGCTGGCGCAGGGCGTTACCGTCGAGGGCCTAACACCAAAAAACCCGCGTGAATCCCGAATCTTCGAATGGGACGGAAAACAGTTCGGCCTGCTACAGATACTCGAAGGACGTTGGGGCTACAACTGGGAATTCATCACGTTCGGAGGCCGGCACTATCTGGCCTATGCGGATCATGTCAGCGGCTCTTCCATTTACCGCTGGCAGGGCGAGCGTTTCGATGTTGTTCAACGCTTTGACGAACCGGGTGGACGTGCATTCAGTTTCTTTATCGAACAGGACAGGTTGTGGATGGTGCACGCGAACCTGATGGGAGAGACACGCTTGTTCCAGTTCGACGAGGCTCGGATTCAGTTCGATCCGGTCCAGTCGCTCGGCGGGGCGGGCGGGCGCGAGCTCTGTCTTGTTGAAGGTGCGTGCGGCCGTTATCTCGTGCGTGTGTGTTTCATTACCGGCACGCCCCACGCACCGCATACGCAGCAGCAATCGCAGATATTCTTGTGGAGACAGGACCGCTTCGAACTCGTCGATGAGTTTCCCACCTCCGGCGGCACTGACGCTGCGGCCTTCATGGCGGAGGGCCAGCGCTACCTGCTGGTCAGCAACAGCCTGGCAGAGGACGTTCGCTTTCGTGTAGATAGCGTGCTTTATCGATTCGATGGCTGAACGCATACCCGACGCGCAACGCTGTCGGGCTACCGTATGACCCGACGCCTTTCCTGCTAACAGGGATCAATGACCGTTGGTTAAGAGCGCCCTCATGGAGAGGCGGGGTGTTCCTTTGCCTAAAAAAAATTAACGCCATAAGACGACGCGACAAGGACGGCCTTAGGCAATGCCGCGCGCGGCCATGGCTGTGAAGAGTCAAGGCGCATGCGCTTTGACTCGCAAATCAGGAGACAAGCATGAAAAAACACCGTCAAAGAGCCATTGGATGGACTATCGCAGCAACCGTGCCGTTGATGGTGGCGGGTTGCGGCGGCAGTGACAGTAGTACTGTGGGTGACCCGAATCTGGTTCAGACCGCTCAGGGCCAGGCAAGAGGCATTACCGTCAACGGGGTGCATGAGTATCTGGGCTTGCCGTATGCGGCGGCGCCCGTCGGCGCGCTTCGCTGGAAAGCGCCTGTTGCAGCAGCACAGTACTCGGGCGTTCATGATGCATCGCATGCCGGGTCGGAATGCGTGCAGGGTACGGCGGCTGCCATGGCAGGCAGCGAAGACTGTCTGTACATGAATATCTATGTGCCTGGACCGACTACGGTAACAACGCCTTTGCCTGTGCTGTTCTGGATTCACGGCGGCGGGTTTATCAACGGCTCCGGTATTGCCACTGATGGCTCAGCCCTGGCTGTCAAATCGAATGCGATTGTGGTGACGTTCAACTACCGGCTCAATGCACTGGGCTTTCTCGCCCATCCTGCGCTTGCCGCAGAGGACCCGAACGGAGCTGCGGGCAATTATGGAGTCATGGACCAGGTTGCTGCACTGACCTGGGTGCAGAAGAACATCGGCGCATTCGGCGGTGACCCGAAGAACGTGACTATCTTCGGCGATTCAGCCGGAGGACATTCCGTTTATGTTCAACTTGCGTCGCCCGGATCGGCGGGATTGTTTGCGAAGGCAGTCGCACAAAGTGGCGACTTCAGCCGGGTTCAAGCGACACTGGCCCAAGCTGAAACCAGCGGTACGGCGCTTGCGAACGGGTGGGGCTGCGGCTCGGCCGCAAGCGCGGATTGCCTGCGGCAGCTTCCCGCCGCGGCCACGTTGCAGGGCAATCCCAACGCGTGGTACGCGATTGTCGACGGCAAGGTGCTGCCCACCTCGACGTCCCAGGGATTTGCCGCCGGCACGTTCAATCGTGTGCCCCTGATATCCGGTTTTACACAGAACGAAGGCACGTTTTTCGTCGCGGCGGCTTTCGATGCCCAAGGCAATCCGGTCCAGGCAGCGAACTACACGAACACCATAGCGGGGTACCTCGGCGTCCCAGGCGCCAGCACGGCCGCGCTTTATCCGCTTGCCCAGTATTCGTCGCCTAGTCAGGCACTAGCAGCGGCACTTGGCGACTACAGGTTCGTTTGCACCGCCCTGCAGGACGGCGACAATCTCGCCAGGTTCTCGCCAGCGGTGTACATGTACCGCTTTTCCGATCCGGCACCGTACAACGTGGGTGGACTGACTTCCATTCTTCCACCGACCACGCTGGACTACGGCACCTTTCATTCGTCCGATCTCGACTACTGGTGGCAATTGATTCCGACTCCCACCGCCAATCAGGCAACGCTGTCAGACGCGATGACGGCAGCGCTCTCGGCATTCGCTCACTCCGGAAATCCGAATACCGGGAGCGCGGTTGCGAACTGGCCGGCCTACACGTCCGCGACGCGCCAGATTCTGGACTTTGGTTATCCTGTCTCGAACACGTATGACGCGTATAGCGCTCACAATTGCAGTTACTGGTATGGGCAGCCGCCATCACAGCACTTGTAACGCGATGCCGTGCGACTAGCAGGGCGGCAGGATCCGCGTGCATCTGACTCGCGCGTGATCCTGCTGCGAAAGCAGGGTGCCGCTCGGATGCGACAATGCTATCTTCCGGCATTCATGCTGCTCGAGAGGATAACGTTCATGACTGGCACGTCGCAATCGAATCGAAACTGGCGCGAGAAAGTCGTTCTGGCATACATCGAGGAGCCGCCTTTCGGGACGCGTGATCAACGCGGCTTCGCATCGGGTTCGGATATTGAACTGGCCGAAGAGATCCTGCGGGCTATGGGTGTGCATACGGTCGAGTGCAGGCTGACGACGTTTTCCGAACTGCTTCCCGGCGTGGCTGCGGGGGAGTGGGACATCAACGTGCCCTTGTTCGTGACGGCAGAGCGAGCCGCGCTGGTTGCGTTCAGCACGCCTGTCTGGGCCTTGCACGACGGCTTCCTGGTTCGCGCCGGGAACCCGAAGCAACTGACGAGCTATGAGGGCTTGGCGCTAAGTGCCGACGCGCTGTTGGGCGTGATCACCGGTCAGGTTCAACACGACGCAGCCCTGCGTGCGGGCGTACCCGGGACGCGGATAAAACAGTACGCTGAACAACAAGAGGCAATAGATGCGGTGATGGAGGGCCACGTCGACGCATACGCGAGCACGGCCCTGGGAAACCGCACGCTAGTGCAGCGTATCGGCAACGCCGCCTTGTCCGCCGTCACGCTCGATCTTGCGGAGGCGGCTCCGTATGAACCCCCTAAAGGCGCGTTCTCGTTCTCCAGGACCAACGTTGAGCTGCGTTGGGAATTCGACAGGCAATTGCGCCAGTATCTCGGATCGCCTGAACATCGGAGCAGAATGGAGCGGTATGGGTTGAGCGCAGCGGAAATCGATCCTGTCGTAGGGAGTTGAATATTTCCCTGGGGCAGAGGACTTCCTCATGATCCTGACTGGATAAGGCACCAACCAGGTTATCGCCCTATGAGCCGTGCCGTTTGCGCTCTTGGACTCAGGCAGGTCCGATGGAGAAGATGCGGCTGGTCTCTCGCAGCAGGCTCGAAAACAACGCGAGAGCGGTGGCGATCGCTCTGACGAAGGAGGGCGAGACGCTCGTGGCGCAATTGATGCCGATTGCGCAGCACTTCGAGGAAGTTGCGGTCAGCGGACTATCGAAGACGATGCTCGCGATCTTCAAGAAGACGCTTGCCGATGTCTACTCGCAACTCGATACGCTCGAGAGCGAGATCGAACTTCCTGCCGCTGAAGAAAAATAAGATTGCTCAAGGGCGGCACCTTGTGAGTGTCCCGCGCATCCTGAAGGTCGAAGCCGAAACGATCCGGTCGGAAGCGAACTATGCAGTATTCCGAACGAAGCCAGACGAACTGTCCACGGTGTTCAACGTCGGCCGCTATCTCGACACAATCCGCCGGACAGACGAAGGATTGAAGTTTGAGTCGCGTGTATGCGTTTTTGATGGCGAGATGATCCCTAACTCGCTGATCTACCCGATCTGAGGTTTGAGATGACACGGCAATGGATGAAGATTATCGAGTTGATAGAAGTTCCCACCGACGATGTCGTCGCGGTGCAGGCGGGAGACAGGGAGTTGGCCATCTACGGTGTGGATGGCGAGGTTTTTGCCACCGGCAATATATGCACGCATGGCCACGCACGTCTCTGCGACGGTTTTGTGGACGGGCACGAGATCGAGTGCCCGTTGCATCAGGGACGGTTCGATATCCGGAGTGGAAAAGCGATGTGCGAACCCCTGACGGCGGATATCCGGACGTATCCGGTCAAGATCGAGGACGGCAGCGTCTACGTAGACATTTAGGTCACGGGAGAGACAAAAGGGCTGCAGGTCAAGCGTAAGGCCGATCGGCGCCAGGAGAATCCTCTGATTAAACGAGCGTCACGTTGCCCGTGACATGCCGCGACATAATTGTTGAATGGAGATTGCACAGCGGTTCATTCATACTTCACTTCGTTGCAGGAACGCCAGGAAAACACAGATTCAGCGCAGTTTCAACGCAGTTTCGACCCGGCATTTCCCGTGCACATAGAGCGCCGATGATCAGCTATCCATACTTGTTTATCTCATCGGACGACGTGTTGAAATAATCGAGACACAATGGTGTCGATGACAGGAATGAACATGCTGAATATTCGTAAGATGTTAGCCGGGCGAAGCGCCCTTTGTGCACTGTCCGCATTGGCTTTTTGTGCCGTTCTGCTGACCGGCTGTGCTGGCGGCGTGACCAACGTGAGTGCTTTTCCAGCGGCGGCGCAGGTGCGGCCGGAGACCATTTATGTCTATACATTTGCAAGCACGCCGGACCAGGTGAAACTCGACGGTGGTTTGCTTCAGAAGGTGAAGTCGCAATTCGACAGCGCGTCGACCATGCAGAAGCAAGCTGACGATGCCGTCGAAGTGCGCGAGCAGGTAGCCAATGAAATCGTCAAGCAACTTCAGTCAATGGGTTTGCACGCCGTACGTGCGGATTCACCGGCGCCTGCGGACCGGAACGTCCTGATCGTGCAGGGCAGCTTCGACACGATCGATGCCGGGAATCGCCGCCGCCGGATGCTGGTTGGTCTGGGCGCGGGGAAAAGCCAGGTCGGCACGTCCGTTCAGGTCGTCTATCAACCAGCGGGCGAAATGCCGAGGCTGGTACAGAGTTTCGATGCGAAGGCGGACAGCGGCAAGGCGCCTGGCGTGGCCGAAACAGCGGGGATTGGCGCCGCGGCCGGACATGTCGCGACATCGGCTGCCGCAGGTGTGGGTCTGCATGCGGTGTCCGAGACGAAACACCCCGGCGTGTCGGCGGACGCGAAGCGGCTCGCCGATTCCATCGCGAAGCAGCTCGCGCAGATCGGCGTAACCGAGGGCTGGATGACGCCCGATCGCATCAAGGGCTAATGCACGACCGTATGCCTGTAGTCGTGTGCCGTCTCTTTCACATATGACCAGAACTGGTCATTGTCCGCGGTCAAGCCCAGTTCCCCGTTTTTGTAGGCTATCGCCAGTGGACATGGAATCTCCTCGGCCATTCGCCTTTTTGACGAGCACGAATGTGCATCCGTCCAATGAAGCCGCGAGCTTGCGTAATTAATATGACAGTTATTTGTATGGTTTCGGTGAGATTGTCGCCGCCATTCGACGGCGCGTCCGGCCATAAAGGCGGAGCGGCATGGCGCGAGGCGTGGTGGAAACAGTGGGGATTGGCGCGGGCGAGAGTTGGGGGACGTCTGCTCGCATCAGGGGCCGGTGCCCTTGCACGTAGTCAGGCATCAAGCATCAAACGTCAAGGATCAAAACCGGCGGATTCAGAACGGGACTTCAGCCACGTGCCAAAGTACACCGGAAGGATCGAAGATGAATCCGACCTTCATCCCCCAGCTTTGCAGCGCCGGCTCGCGAGGGGAACCGACCGAAAACTGCTCGACAAGCTCGCCGGGTTTGGCTTTCTGCCACCACGAATCCACATCCCGGACGAGAAGCTGAATCATGCAGTTTTCGGCAAATTCCTTCACGTAAAAATTCTGAAGAATGAAGCTGAAACTGCCCAGCTTCAATACCGCAATGCTCTCGTCCTCGTGGGTCAGCGTGAACCCCAATGCGCGATAGAAACGCTTTGAAGCATCGAAGTCTTTCGCGGGCACGAAAGGTCGGATAGCCAGGATCTGGTCCATGATGGTTCGTCACTCCGCAAGATGAGGTTGCTTCCATTGTTGGCGAAACAGCGTAGGAATTTTATCAAGCTGCAAGGCGCACGGGAAACACGAAGAAACCGGTCGGATCCAGAGCGATCAGGGGGCTCATGCAGCGGTCGCGGTCAACTGCCGTAGCTGTTCCAGCAGCATGACCGCCGGGCGCGGCAGAATGCCCTGGCGGCGTCGGAAGGCCGTTAGCGTGCGGCGTGCGACGAGTCCTGGAATAGGCAAGGTATCGAACACGCCGGCTGCGCTTTCCGTGTCGTACATGGGCGCGGCCATCCAGCTTAAAAACCGCGCACGCGTGACAAGACTCTTCAGGACCGTGATGGAGCGGGTCTCGACCGCGATCTCCGGCATGGGGAGTCCATGCTCGGCGAACACGCGCTGCATGTGCTCGAACGGGCCCGTGCCCCGAGGCGGCACGCACCACTGCTGACCGAGGGTGTCGGCGAGGCATAGATCGGTTTTGGCACGCAGCGGGTGATCGAGCGCGGCCACCACGTAGCTCGTGTCTTCCCAGCAACAATCGGTTATGGCTGCAATCTCGGCCGTATCGGGCACTGCCATGCTGAGCGCGAGATCGATCTCCTGCTTGAGCAAGCTGTCGGCGAGCCGGTCCCACACCCCCTCAATAATCTGCACGCGCAAGTTCGGCCAGCGGGCCAGCACGCCGCTGACCGCCAGGGGCAGCACGAGCGTTGCAATGCTTGCCACGGCGCCTACCCGGATCGTGCCTTTCGCGAGGCCGCGGATTGCATCGATCTCTTCACGCGCATTGTCGGCTTCATGCAGCAGCAGGGTGGCGTGCGGGAGCAGGGCTTCGCCGATCGCGGTCAGTTGCATGCCTTTCGAATGACGTTCGAACAGAGGGGCGCCGAGCTCTTCCTCCAGTCTCTTGATCGTGCGGCTCAGAGCCGGTTGCGTCACATGGAGAACCTCCGCTGCGCGACCGAGGCTGCTGCTTTCGACAATCGTTGTGAACGCATGAAGTTGCTGAAGACTAAAGGTCATTATTGCCCGGGAGCGGAAGACAAAAGGGGGAGCGGATCAGCACGTTTCCCTTAACAATAGTGGAAAATCATAACGACGGCCATGCATGCCGGTGTGCCTTGGACGGATTGCTCGAATGCAGCCGCGTCTGTGATTGCCGCAGACGCCCGGAACATGCGTCCGGTACTCTTGGCCGGCTCGTCCGGGTCAAGGGCAGTATCCGTTCCTGACGTGATCGGCTCGATCATTGAGCAAGCGTGCCCTTGCGATACGGAGAGCACTTCATGGGACCTGCGTTTCCGGTGTAAAGTTGGGCACCCCCGCCCCGAGTTTTGCTAATGTCCAAAACCATGCCCGATCCAGCCAGCCAGGAGACCGCTCGTCTCGTACTCAAGATGGACGCGGCCATTTCGGCGTTCAGGGCAGGGCTTTGGTCGGGGGTGCAAGCACTCGATGCGGCGGCCCGGATTGTCACCCGTGTCCCGCCCTTGAGCGGCAGCGTGTCAGCCAGTGGGATACGCCGGACAGAACGTCGTGTGCCCTATCGGCCGAACAAGGTGGAAATCGCCATGCTCACAGCGCTTGCCGACACATACGGCGCTGAAATGCTGACCAACTCCTCCCTTGGTTACGTTTTGCGTCTCTTTGCGAGGGATGGCGGCGTTGCGCTCGGACAGCGGGTGCTGTTCGGCGAGTCGGCATCGGACCAGCAACTTTCAATGATGCTCACGGCTGCCCGCGTAGCGCTTACCCATGTCTCGATGACCTTCCCGGATGCGTTCTTCGAGGAGGCCAACGCTCTGATCGTGGGCTTTCGACCGCGGCCGCCGGCCGGACCTACCGAGTAGAGAACAAGTAAATGAACGAGCACAGCCCGGTGTCGCCCAGGCAGTGAAGCCGTGCAACCGGAACTGGAATTGCTGCATTCGAAATGCGCGGCCTCTCCGACGCTAAACCCTACGATCCGGTCGTTCATGTTGCATAGCGGCCAAGACATCTTTCATTTTTACGGCGGCTCAAATCAATCTCACTGACGGCGTTCTCGGCGCCAGCCTTCAGGCGCTCAATATGCCCGAAATACTCGGGGTCGTTGTCGCGCTCGTGCTTGGCGGCATGGTCAAAGGGATCGTCAGCATTGGCGTGCCACTCGTCGCCATGCCAATATTGAGTCAATTCCTGCCCATCAAGCAGGCGGTGCTTCTTCTGTCAATGCCGATCATTCTCGGCAATATCCCCCAAGCGCTGGAAGGCGGCGAGATGCTACCCACGGTTCGCCGTATTGCGACGCCCCTTATTGGCACCGTCCTGGGGAATATCGTGGGCGTGACGGTCTTGATTTCACTCGCGCCGCATCGCGCGCAAGCCGCTGCCGGTGGTCTGCTGATGCTTGCTGCGCTTCTGTTGCTCGCCGCGCCGAAGCTCACGCTTTCGCCCGCATTGGCCAGGCCCGCCGGTTTTGTGTTTGGGTTCGGCGCGGCCGTGATGGAAAGCATCGCGTCGGTGCCCGGGCCTTTGCTTGCAATGTATCTGATTGCGACAGGGGCAACAGGCAAGGCATTTACGAAACAGATCGCGATCATTCTCGTGGTGTCGATCCTCACCCTGATCCTTACGTTCAGCGGAGGCGCTCATACGAGCCTGACCGACATCGCTATTTCGACCGCGGCAAGCATTCCCGTCATTGCCGGCATCATGCTTGTACGCCCGCTTCGCGACAGACTCCCGCCCGGTGCCTTTCGAATCCTGGTGCTGCTTTTTGTGCTTGCCGCCGCGTTTCAAATGATCTGGAAATCACACGTCCTGTAGGGTTCGCCTTGCAAACTAGCACGCCACGGTTGGACTTGAATAAGAAAACGTAAAAATCGATCAGGATGATTAAGTGAATGGAGAGGGAGATCGCAGTGTTGACGGCGTCCAGCCGCTTGTAGTCGCTGCTGTAGTCATCCACGACCCCCAGCACGATATCAGTCCGGTACCGTGGCCGACTGCGCTTGCTGCGCATGGGTCAAGTCATCGCCACGAGCGCTACAGCGGACCGGCGTCATGCATTAGAACTGCGGCGCCACGCCGTCCTTTTCGACGAACAGCACGTGCGCGTCATAAACTCCGCCCGCACCGGGTGTCACTACGACGAACACCTTCTTCCCCGCGGCCAGATCCGTTCTGGCCGCCGGAACCGGCGTCACGACCGGCACATTTTCCGGCACCGTCACCGTGCTGCTGCCGCCCTTGTACGACAGGTTCAGTTCACGGCCGCTGGTGCCGGTGACAACCGACACCACGTTTGCATTCGTCATTGTGCTTTGGGGGCCGAAGTCATAAGCGAAATGCCCTTCGGCCGTACCGCGCGCCGCCTCGGGAAAAACGATCATTGAAGTGGCCGTCAATTTTCCATCGCCGCCCGCGAGCGCCGGCGTCCCCACGTACGAACCAACTTTGGCGTCGGAAAGCTTGGCGGGCTTGAGCGCCGACACACCGACGTCCGGCTTGACATCGATTGACACGGTGTCGCCGCTGTTGCGGTGCACGGTCAGCATTTCGCCTTTGAACGACACGATATCGCCGCGAATTCGTTCCGGTTTGACGTCAGGCGTTTGTGCAAATGACACGCTTGAAAACGCAACGGCAGCGAGCAACACACCTAGTTTGTAATGAATCGACACGAGTTACTCCGTCTACATGAATGCGATTGAATCGGGACGCCGCCACGGTTGCGGCAAGCATCTTGCGCGGTTGGATTTGTGCCCTGCATGGGACCAGAGTAAGCGCTAAAGCGCTAACTCTGGTCGACAGCTCTGCATGGGACCAGAGTAAGCGCTAAAGCGCTAACTCTGGTCGACACGAACGGATCAGGCCAGTTGATTCTTCATCGCCAGGACGTCGATAGACTCGATCGACGGGGGCTTGCCAGCATCTCGTCGGCGCTTGCCATCAGCGCGTTGGCCATGTTGCCCACCAAGTGTGCCTGGCGATCGTCTTCACTCGCAAAGGCGTCGAAGACGCCGAACGTTGTTGGCGAGAACCTGAGGGCGAACCAGACCGGCGTGGTCGCCTCACGATTGGTCATTTCAAGGCCGGCGGTAAGGAAATCTGCTACCGCCTGCTCCTTTCCCGGTTTGGCTTCAAGTCGGACAAACAAGGCATGCCTGATCATCTTTGTTCTCCAGTGTCCGCGTGAGAGGTTCATGCGGTGATCCACACTGTACAAACAGAGTGCGCCGGGGAATACTGTCTCAATCGACAATCTTGGTACCAATCCTGCCATGCGAATTTTTGTCCTCGCGCTTGACGGAGTGTTCGATACGGGTCTTACCGCCGTGCTCGACAGCTTGACGATGGCCAACAGCCTCGCTCACGCGACGGGGGTAACCACAGCGGGCTTCGAGATCACGGTGGTAGGGGTGCGGCCCCAGGTGCGTACCGCGCTTGGGATGCAGGTGTCCGTGTGCGATATGAGCCACGCCCCTGCGCCGGATTGGGTCGTCCTGCCTGCGCTCAACCGCATGACGGCCGAGACGCTTGTGCCTGTGCTCGGCCGGGACGATGTGGTCGATGCGTTAGGGGCTTTGCGTTCGTGGCGCAGTGGCGGCGCCCGCGTTGCGGCGGCCTGCACGGGTACATTCGTGCTGGCTGAAAGCGGTTTGCTCGACGGTGGCGAAGCCACGACCACCTGGTGGCTCTCGCCGCTGTTCCGGCAGCGTTACCCGCACGTGCACCTGGATGCGCATCGCATTGTCGTTCCCAGCGGCGGCGCGCTGACGGCAGGGGCGGCCCTGAGCCACGTCGACCTTGCACTCTGGTTGATCCGCAACAACAGCCCCGAGCTTGCGGCGCTCGTGGCCAAGTACCTCGTATTCGATGTGAGGCTGTCGCAGTCTGCGTATGCGATCTCCGATCACCTTGCCCATTCGGACCCGCTCGTCGAACGTTTCGACCGTTGGGTGCGTGAACACCTGGAAACCGCAATCTCGCTCGACGTGGTCGCTGATGCATTGGCGACCAGCAAGCGGACCTTGACGAGGCGTCTGGACGCGGTACTCGGTAAAACGCCCGTCGAGTACATTCAGGATCTACGCGTGGAGCGTGCCGTCCATTTGCTCAAGACGAGCAAGCTCACCGTTGATCGCATTGCCGAGCAGGTCGGGTATGCGGACGGCCACACGTTGCGAACATTGCTTCGGCGGCGGATAGGGAAGGGAGTGCGTGAGTTGCGTGCGTCGTGAGAAGGTTCCCGCGGCGTATCTGCGCACGTCGAACTTGGTGGCTGTAATTCCAGCCACTTCTTCACGAGCTTGCCCGACTATTGGATCTTGATGACAACCTTACCCTTTACACGTCCGGTTTCGACGTAAGCCAAAGCCTCTTTGGTTGACTCGAACGGGAACACCCGATCTATCACAGGCCTTATGGTGCCTGCGTCGATGAGCTTGGCGATCTGGCTTAGTTGGCCGCCATCAGGTCGCATGAAAAGAAATGAATAGCTGACGTGATGACGTTTCGCCGCTTTTCGGATGCGATAGCTCAGAAAGCCTATCGCGGGGGTGTCCCGGATTTTGTGTAAACGGGTTTTGGTTTAACCCGGCGACATCCGGTCTTCGAACTGGATAGCGAAG
>NZ_FCOK02000037.1 GCF_001544555.2 Caballeronia udeis
GGCGGCCGTAGTACGCCAAATATGCTTGTTGAACAGTGTCAGTGATTGATGCAGCAGCCATGTATAACTCCAATTAGATTCAGATTAAAAACACATGTAACGACGTCGAAGTGAAATGGCTCGTCGTGGTATGCCTGAATCAACTCGGGCCTGCCAAGCCTCCGCTCACATCGAGCGCTGGCGGATTGTCGGGGGAGGATTCGAAACTATGTGTGATGGCGCGCACAAATCACTAAATTTCGGTATACAACGAGGGCGAGCAGGGACATGAGCTGAAGCTGCAGGAAAACAGGCTGGCAAAGGTGCAACGCGCCATTGCCTATTGATTAGCAGTTCGATATAAACAGGAGGGGCCGCCAATCCCGAAGGATTGGCGGTTTGCTGCGACATGTGTGAACCTATGGCTGCCCATTACTACCGAGCGCACAGAGTCTAGCTGTCTCACTAGTGCGAGTTTGTGATCCAAGTCACATCAATTGCACGATGATCCGTATAGCTTTCGGCACCACTCCCCAGGGGGGGTGTAATTGCGCATAGTCCGAATATAGGACCGTCGTTGACCTTGTAGTTCATGTGAGCCCCAAAGACGCAGGGGACCGATGAGGGCACATGTCATCAGAGAATCACGCCTCCCTTGATAGACGTTCTTAAAAGAAGACCGCCTACCGTTCAATGACCTCGCTCACCAGCGCGGACAAGTCCAACCGCAGACAGCGTCCGATCTGACGAACCAGATTCAGCCGGGTAGTGATGTGTAATCCCACGTCATTGACTGCGTCTGGCAACTCCGCCACGCGGTTCTCGACAGCAGCGTTATTCCATGCCATATATTCAGTCGACATAGCCCCGTTACAAAAACTCGCATCAACGGCCAATGAGCCGATCTACGCGTGGTTGTGGGTGTTTTCCGAAGGATAAGTGAGGGTTTTGTACCGCTTAAGAAGGCGCATTTCCATGTATCTGAAAACAGCATGGACAAAGAAAAAGCCCTGACAGGTCAGGGCTTTTTCTGTAAAACTTTGGAGGCGCGAGCCGGAGTCGAACCGGCCTAAACGGCTTTGCAGGCCGCTGCATAACCGCTTTGCTATCGCGCCAGAAGCGGGGACTACTGGACTACGTACGGCAATCCGTGCCTGGCAAATCCAACCCAAATCAACCTGTTGAGCTGGTGCACCAAACAAAAAGGGAAGCTTGGCTTCCCCTTTTTGTTGGAGCGGGAGACGAGGCTCGAACTCGCGACCTCAACCTTGGCAAGGTTGCGCTCTACCAGCTGAGCTACTCCCGCATGGTCCTGCACTTTGCTGCCAGCCACCGGCTTACCATTGCCAATGACCTTCTAAATTTGGAGCGGGAGACGAGGCTCGAACTCGCGACCTCAACCTTGGCAAGGTTGCGCTCTACCAACTGAGCTACTCCCGCATCTTGCTGACTTCTTCTGCCAATTTACTGCTTTTGTACTTCATCGAGCGCTGCGTTGTTTTGCGTTCACCCGACAGAAACGAGATTATGGAGAAGGCCAACTTTAGTGTCAAGAGCTTTGTATGTACCCCATCACTTTTAAACGCTCTCCAATCTGAATCACAGCATGCCGCCCCGCTCACGAATCTGCGGCCATGCGAGTTTCATGTAATAGAGCATGGACCAGACCGTGAGGAACGCCGCGACGTAGATCAGCCAGAGCCCCCAAACACGGGTGTCGATAACGAGCGGCGTGCCGGCAATCCTCAGCGGCCCATAGAACAGCAGCATGGGGATGGCCACCATCTGGCAGACCGTCTTGAATTTGCCGAGCGAATTCACCGCCACGCTCTTCGATGCCCCGATCTGCGCCATCCATTCCCGCAACGCCGAAATGGTGATCTCACGGCCCACGATCACCAGCGCAATCACCGCGTTCAGCCGCATCAGTTGCACGAGCACGAGCAGCGCGGCGGTGACCATGAGCTTGTCTGCTACGGGATCGAGAAACGCGCCGAATGCCGATGTCTGATTGAGCTTGCGCGCGAGGTAGCCGTCGAACCAGTCGGTCAGCGCGGCCAGCACGAAAATGACCATTGCAAGCAGGTTGCGATGGTCCGGGCTCATCATCACGTCCGGCAAATAGAAGACGCCCACGACGAGCGGAATCAGCACAATTCGCAGCCACGTCAGGAAAATCGGAAAATTAAACGGCATGGGCGTGACTCTTATAGAGAGGTGCCATTGTGCCGCGTCGCCTTATATGTCACAAGACGACGGGCCGGACGGCCGGAGGTTGCGCTCAATGCAACTGCCGGTAGATCTGCTCGGCCAGTGCTTGCGAAATGCCTTCGACGCTCGCCAGATCCTCCACGCTCGCCGCCTGCACCCCGCGCAAACCACCGAAACGCGACAGCAACCGCTGGCGCCGTTTCGCGCCAATGCCCTCCAGTTCCTCAAGCCGCGATGTCTGCCGGGTCTTCGCCCGTTTCGCGCGCATGCCGGTAATCGCAAAACGGTGCGCCTCGTCGCGGATCTGCGCGACAAGCATCAGCGCCGCGCTCTCCTTGCCGAGTTCGAGCGGCGTGCGGCTATCGGCGAAAATCAGCGTCTCGAGTCCCACCTTGCGCCCTTCCCCCTTTGCCACGCCGACCAGCATGCCCTGGTCGAGTCCAAGTTCTGCGAACACTTGCCGCGCGATCTCGACCTGGCCCTTGCCGCCATCGATCAAGACGATATTCGGCAAACGGCCGCCCGATGGAACCGGTTCGGCGACATCGGCTTCGGCAGCACCAACGGGTCCAGGTTCAACTTGCGCTTCGGCCTCCAACTCCACCGCTTCCTGCGGCGGTTCATCGGCGGCTCGCGCGGCGGCCTGCGCCAGCATCTTCTCGTAGCGGCGCGTGAGGACCTGGCGCATGGCGGCGTAATCATCACCGGGGGTGATGCCGGTGATGTTGTAGCGCCGGTATTCGGCCGACTGCATCTTGTGATGGTGATACACCACGCACGATGCCTGCGTTGCCTCGCCCATCGTGTGGCTGATGTCGAAACATTCGATCCGCAATTGCGCGAGGTCGTCCATTTCGAGGCTCAGCGTGTCCGCGAGAGAACGCGTGCGCGCCTGCTGCGAACCCTGTTCGGACAACAGGCGCGCGAGCGCGAGCTTCGCATTCGATTCGGCCATTGAGAGCCACGCGCGCTTTTGTCCTTGCGGCTGGCGCAGCACCACGACCTTGTGCCCCGCCTGTTCGATCAGCAGGTCGACGAGCTCGCGGTTCGCCGGTGCGTGGCTCACCACCAGCACTGGCGGTACACGATTGCCGATGTAATGCTGGGCGATGAACGCCTCCAGCACCTCGGCTTCGAGCGCGCCCTGACGTTCCGATTCCGTCGTGTCGTCCAGCGGCGCGGCGCCGGTTTCAGCAATCTCCTCCTGCATTTCATCGGTAGTAGCGTGCGCTTCAAACGCCTGCTCGCGCGCCGCGAGCGTGCCGGCGGGCAGCGCGATTTCGTCGGCCTGCGCATCCACTTCTTCGATGACGATATTCGCCACGCCGTCCACGAAGTCATCGCCGGCAAGCTCTTCCGGCATTGCATCTTCTATTGCCAGCGCCGCTTCCACATGCGTCGGGAAATAGGCTTTGTCGCCGAGATGCCGGCCGCCGCGCACCATCGCGAGATTCACGCACACCTTGCCGCCCAGCGCCGCGACCGCGAGGATATCGACGTCGTTATCGCCGCCCACCTCGATTGCCTGCTGATGCAGCACGGTGGACAGCGAGCTCATCTGGTTACGCACGGCCGCGGCCTGCTCGAACTTGAGATCGGCGGCGAACGCGTGCATCTTCTGCTCGAGCTCCTTCATCACTTCGCCCTGGCGTCCGAGCAGGAACCGTGATGCGTTCGACACATCGCGTGCGTAATCTTCCTCGTTGATCAGCCCGACGCACGGCCCGGTGCAGCGCCCGATCTGATGCAGCAGGCAAGGCCGCGTGCGATTGTTGAAGACGGAATCCTCGCAGGTGCGCAACTGGAAAACGCGCTGCAGGATCTGGATGCTCTCGCGCACGGCCCACGCGCTCGGGAACGGGCCAAAGTACTGGTTCTTCTTGTCCACACCGCCACGGTAATACGCCATGCGCGGAAACTTGTGGCCGGTGAGCTTCAGATACGGATACGACTTGTCGTCGCGAAACAGGATGTTGTAGCGCGGCGCGAGCGCCTTGATCAGATTATTCTCGAGCAGCAGCGCTTCGGCTTCGGAGCGCGTGACCGTGGTTTCGATTTTGCGAATACGCGTCACCATCATCGCGATGCGCGGAGAAAGCAGCGTCTTCGTAAAATAGCTCGACACGCGTTTTCTCAGGTCGCGCGCCTTGCCGACGTACAGCACGTTGCCATGCTCATCGTAATAGCGGTACACGCCCGGCAAGTGCGGCAACTGAGCCAGGCTTTTTTTAGGGTCGAAAACGTCGGAGTCTGTCATGCAGGGATGATGGCGGGGAGCGCGCAGCTTGGAAACAGCGAAATGATTTGCGAAATGATTTTATTGGTTCCCGGCAGCACTGGATTACGCGGGAAGACCAGCAGGGCGCGGCCGAAGCACTCCCGCCCAGGCAAGCCCTTGACGTAATCGCAACGCAACCGTAACGCAGCGCGCCGCGCGAATCGTTATCCTTAAAAACGCCAGTTTAGTTCAATCTGTTGTCCACCATTCATTAGCGGTTCATCGCCGCTCTATTGCCCATGCCGTCTTCATCGCAACAATTGCCGGCTGCTACCGGCCACGCCAGCGTCGACACCGGCGCTCCGGCCAGCGACATCGCGTGCGACATTTTCTGCGCGGTCATCGACAATTTCGGCGACATCGGCGTCTGCTGGCGGCTCGCGCGCCAACTGGCCAGCGAGCATGACTGGCAGGTACGGCTGTTCGTCGATGATCTCAAGGCCTTTCATGCGCTCTGCCCCGCCGTCGATCCTGCACTGGACCGCCAGAGCGCGGCGGGTGTCGTGATCGAGCACTGGCACGCGCCGTCGCGCGCGGGCGACACGCTACAGATCGCCGATGTCGTGATCGAGGCGTTCGGCTGCGAATTACCGGCGGTCTACGTGAGCGCAATGGCCCGCCGCGAGCAGAAGCCCGTGTGGCTGAATCTCGAATATCTGAGCGGGGAGGACTGGGTCGCGGATTTTCATCTGCGGCCCTCGCCGCATCCGCGCTACGCGCTCGACAAGACGTTCTTTTTCCCCGGCTTGGGGCCGGGCACCGGCGGCGTGCTGAAAGAGAGCGCGCTCGATGCCGGGCGTGAGGCGTTTGATCGCGATGCCTGGTGGCACACACGGGTTGGCATCGCTACGCCGCCGCCCGGCACGACCGTCATTGCGATGTTCGCGTACGAGAATCCGGCCATCGACACGCTGCTCGAACAATGGCGCCACTCCGCCACGCCGATCGCGCTGCTCGTGCCGGAGGGACGCATTTCCGGGGCGGTGGCACGGTTTTTCGGCCTGCCGGACTTCCTTGCCGGAACGAAGGCGAAAAGCGGGTCACTGGAGGCGTACGCGCTCGGTTTTGTCGAACAGCCGCTCTTCGATTCCCTGCTCTGGGCCGCGGATGTGAATTTCGTGCGCGGCGAGGATTCGTTCGTGCGGGCGCAATGGGCGCGAAAGCCATTCGTCTGGCACATCTACCCACAAGGCGACGACGCCCATCTGCCGAAACTCGATGCCGCGCTCGCACACTACGCGAACGGCCTGCCTGCCGGGGCGCGGGCCTCGCTCGAACGCTTCTGGCATGCGTGGAACGGCGCGGGCACCCCGGACTGGGAAGATCTCTGGCAAAACCGCGCGCTGCTGGAACGGCGTGCCGCCGATTGGGCAGAGGAACTGGCAGGCGTTGGGGATCTGGCTGGAAATCTGGCGGAATTCGCGAAAACTCAGTTAAAATAAGCGGTTATCCAACGGCTTGCAGTTCGGGGCGCCATCAGTTCCGGACGAATTCCACAGTGCGCACAGTGGAATAAGCACGGTGGGAATAGTCAAATTGGTCAAATTGGTCAGAATAGCCAGTGAAGCGGCCTCAAGCGAGCATTTAAGCGAGCACAAACGGGCCATCGCCCGGGTTGGGGATCGATCGGATCCCTGGCCACGAGCCAGCCGTCCACACTGCAGCGATCAGGCTCACATTTTCGTACAGGACAGTTTTTTAATATGAAGACCGCACAAGAACTCCGCGTCGGCAACGTCGTGATGATCGGCAGCGATGCCATGGTCGTGCTGAAGGCCGAGTACAACAAATCCGGCCGCAATTCCGCGGTCGTGAAGATGAAGTTCCGTAACCTGCTGTCAACCGGCAACATGGAATCGGTGTACAAGGCGGACGACAAGTTCGACGTCGTCCAGCTCGACCGCAAGGAAGTGACGTACTCGTACTTCGCCGACCCCATGTACGTGTTCATGGACGCCGACTACAACCAGTTCGAAGTCGAAGCCGACATGATGGGCGACGCCCTGCACTACCTCGCAGACGGCATGCCGTGCGAAGTGGTGTTCTACAACGAGAAAGCCATCTCGGTGGAACTGCCGACCACGCTGGTTCGCGAAATCATCTATACGGAACCGGCTGTGAAGGGTGACACGTCGTCGGGCAAGGTCCTGAAGACCGCCAAGCTCGCGACGGGTTTCGAACTGCAGGTGCCGCTGTTCTGCGGTATTGGCGACAAGATCGAAATCGATACGCGTACCAACGAGTATCGCAGCCGCGCTTAAGGCTTCGGTCCGCCGGCTGCAACGCCGGCTCGCGTGCTCAAGGTAAGAAAAGCGCCCTTCGGGGCGCTTTTTCTTTTTGCTGAACATTATTGCCAATTCAGGCAAACTTTACCGGACCGTTTCCCGAAATTTCCGGGTGCTCCCTTGCATGGAATGCGATGTTGAGTGCTAAGACCTTGATTTTTCTAAAACACGCCGATGGCATGAAACCTGCTCAGTTAGTTGTAGCCACGCTGTGACGGCGTCGAATTTTCCAACAACAACACACGACCATGCCTATCACAAAAACCGCTCTCACCCGTCTTGCTCTTGCTCTTTCATGTGCCGTACCGGTAGTAGCGATCACTGCCGGATGTTCGTCGACACCATCGCATGAATCGGCTGGCGAATACACCACCGACTCCGCGCTGACCGCCAAGGTGAAAGCAGCATTGCTGGAAGATCCGGGTCTGAAGTCGCTGGCGGTCAGCGTGACGACATATCGGAGTGAAGTGCTGTTGTCGGGCTTTGTGAATTCGCAGGAACAGATTCAAAAGGCGGTGTCGGTCGCACGCGGCGTGGAAGGCGTGCAGTCGGTCAAGAACGAACTGCAGGTGAAGCCGCAATAGCACGCTGAAAACGCTGAACGACCGCGTCGGGCACACGTCGTGCCTAGAGAGAACCGGCTGCTTCAGGAAAACTGCAGGAAGCGCAGGACGAAGACCCCGCAGCGTCGGGCAAGGGCTGGAAGCTGGAGCGGAAACTGACACCATGACGTCATCCCGCCCGTGGCCCACGCCGACGTTGCCCGGCATCGAGGCGTCCGCCGCTGGATTTCGCCATTAGAGGCGACCGGCACGGAACGCATTTCAGACCATTTATACGTTGTGTCCGCCATGCCACACGCTTTGATTGTCGAAGACGATCCCAACAGCCTTTCCGGCCTCTCCGCCATCCTCACGGCCGACGGTTTTTCCGTCGACACCGCGACGACGCTCGCCGAAGCGCGCTCAGCGCTTACGCGCTTTATCCCGGACGTCGTGCTCGTCGACCTGAACCTGCCCGACGGCAGTGGTCTCGAGCTGCTGCACAACCTGCCGGCGCAACCGCCTGGCGGTGCGCTGCCCGTGATTGTGATGACGGGTAACGCGACAGTGGAAAGCGCTATCGAAGGCTTGCGGCAAGGGATCTGGGATTACCTGCTGAAGCCGGTCAACATTCCGCGCTTGCGCAGCTTGCTCGCCCGTATTCCGCGCCCGTACGAATTGACAGAGGAAGTGCGGGCGTTGCGCACCACGCTCCGCGAACTGGGGCATTTCGGCGGGTTGCTCGGCCGCAGCGGCGCGATCCAGCATGTGTACGACCTGATCGAACACACCGCGCCCACCGAGGCGGCCGTGTTGATCTGCGGCGAAAGCGGCACGGGCAAGAAAGTCGCGGCGCGCACGCTGCATGAGATGAGCCGGCGTCGCAAAGGCCCGTTCGTTTCATTCGATTGCGCTGCGGCCAACGAAACCAGCAACCGGTCGATGGAAAGCCTGATGTTCGGCCACGAGCGCGGCGCGTTCGCCGGCGCGGAAAACCGCGAACCCGGCTTGCTCGAGCAAGCTGGCGGCGGAACGCTGTTCCTCGATCAGATCGACGCATTGCCGATCCCGCAGCAAGAAGCGCTGCTGCGCGCGCTCGATTCGCAGACCTTCATGCGCGTGGGCGGCAGCAACAAGATCGTGACGGACTTCCGCCTGCTCGCGGCGACGCGCACGCCGGTAAAAGACGCGTTGGCCGAAGGCAAGTTGCGCGAAGATCTGTTCCTGCGCCTGAATGCATCGTCGATAGCGTTGCCGCCCTTGCGCGACCGGGGCGACGACATTGCGTTGCTCGCAGAGTATTTCGTCGACGAACTGAACCGTGAGAACCACGTGAGCGGCATCACGAGCGGTGCGCCGAAACGCGTGAGCCCGGATTTCATTCGCGAATGCCTGGCGACAGAATGGCCCGGCAATGTGCGCGAACTGCGCGAGCGGGTACGCCGCGCGTATCACGCATCGGGCGATGTGATCGAAACCCTGCGGGCCGATGAGCACGCCGGTGCAGGCGGACGCGGACTGAACGGCAGCAGCGTGCAGGTGACGGTGGGCACGGCGCTAGCCGATGTGGAAGATATGCTGATCCGCGCGACGCTGGAGGCCGTGGGCGGCACGCGGCACCGCGCGGCGACGCTGCTCGGGATCAGCCCCAAGACGCTTTACAACAAGCTCCAGCGCATGAAGATGGAGTGATGAGGCGTTGATTGAAACAAGCCGCTCGTTCTTTCGTTTTTCGAACCAGCGGCTTTTTTTACGGCTACGCTCGCCTGTGCCATCTGCGGTAGAAAGCGCTGGAAACCGCTTCAGCCCAGCGCGCTTTTCACCAGCGCCCGCGCCTGCTGATACTCCACCTGCTCCATCAGCTTGCCCCAGCTCCACGCGCGGCCTCGTGGCCGCATCCGCCGCAAGCGGGCCTGCGATGCCTTCGTCTGCACGAACGTAAGCCGCTCCAGCACCTTCTCGGCTTCGTCCGGCTGATTGCAGATCAGCACCATGTCGCAACCTGCCGTGAGGGCCGCCGTGGCAGCTTGCGTCAGCGTTCCGCCGGCGCGGGCGGCTTCCATCGACAGGTCGTCGCTGAAAATCGCGCCGTTGAAACCCAGCTTGCCGCGCAGGATCTCCTGCAGCCAGACTCGCGAAAAACCCGCGGGCTTTTCATCGACCTGCGGGTAAATCACGTGCGCCGGGATCACCGACGCCAGGGACATGCCGAGCCAGTCGTACGGTTTGGTATCGGCGGCGAGTATGTCCTCGAGCGAACGATCGTCCACAGGCATGGCCACATGCGAATCCGCCGATGCAAACCCGTGCCCCGGAAAATGCTTGCCGCAATTGGCCATGCCGGCGAGTGCCAAGCCATGGTTCAGGCTCTTCGCGAGCAAGGTCACCACGCGCGGATCGCTGTGCAACGCGCGATCGCCGATCACTTTCGAGTGCCCGTAATCCAGGTCGAGCACGGGCGTAAAACTCATGTCGATGCCACATGCCCGCAGTTCTGCCGCGAGCACATAACCGAACGCGGTCGCGGTTTTCGTCGCCAGCAACACGTCACGGTCCCACAGCTCGCCGAGCTTGCCCGGCGCCGGCAAAACGGTGAAGCCATCGGTACGGAAACGCTGCACGCGGCCGCCTTCGTGATCAACGGCAATCAGGATGTCGTCACGAATCTCGCGAATCGCATGAGTCAGCGCGACGAGTTGCGCGCGATCCTGGAAATGCCGTGCGAAGAGGATGATGCCGCCGGTCATTGAATGGCCGATACGGCGAATGTCGGCGTCGGAGAGAGTGGTACCGGCCACGTCGAGCATGACCGGTCCGGGAATACGTTTTAACGAGTTCAAATTGAGGGAGAAAAAGTCAGGGGGTTTTTGTTGCTGTGGGTGGTGCCGGGCTTGCGCCTGTTTCCGCGATCACAAACGACACCGCGTAGTCGCGTTCATCGGTGATCGTGACCTGTGCGGTGATGCCGCGCACCGCCATCCAGTCGGCGAGTTCTCCCGACGCGACAATCTTCGGCTTGCCGCTCGGCTCGTTGAGCGTTTGCAGCGCACGCCAGGTCATCGGCCAGTGCATGCCAAGTCCGATGGCTTTCGAAAACGCTTCTTTCGCGGAGAACCGCGTCGCGAGGAATGCGAGACCGCGGACTTCGGAGCGGGCGTTGCGCGCGTGGTAAATGCGAAGCTCGTCGGCCCCGAGCACCTTCTCGGCGAAGCGCCCTTTCGTGCGCTCCATCACGCCCGCCACACGGCTTACCTGAACGAGATCGGTACCTATTCCGTAGATCGCCATCGTTGGGCCTGAGTTGGGGTTATGAGCGTTGACCGGTGATCGTTTATCGCGAGGCGGTGGCGGCAAGCCGCGACGCCACCATGATCGCCTTCATCTCGCGCACCGCATTGTCCCAGCCGGCGAAAATGGCGTGCGCAACGATCGCATGGCCAATATTCAATTCCACAATGCCCTCC
The DNA here is from genome assembly GCF_001544555.2 of Caballeronia udeis. Taxonomy (GTDB): domain Bacteria; phylum Pseudomonadota; class Gammaproteobacteria; order Burkholderiales; family Burkholderiaceae; genus Caballeronia; species Caballeronia udeis. The sequence continues at coordinate 10,760 of NZ_FCOK02000037.1, forward strand.
AGCGCCGCGATCGGCTGGACGTTGGTGTAGTGCAGGCCGTGTCCGGCGTTCACTTTCAAGCCCAGGGAATTGCCGAAATCGACACTGCGCGCCACGCGCTCGTACTCCTTCTGCCGGGTGGCTTCGTCGTGGGCTTCGGCATAACACCCGGTATGCAATTCGATCACCGGCGCGCCGGCTTCGTACGCCGCGCGGATCTGCGTTTCATCGGCGTCGATAAACAGCGACACCCGCGCTCCCGCCTGAGCCAATTGCTCGCACGCGGCCTTCACGGCCTGGAACTGCCCGGCAACGTCCAACCCGCCTTCAGTCGTCAGTTCCTGGCGCTTTTCCGGCACAAGACACACGTCATGCGGACGCACGCCGCACGCGATATCTAGCATTTCCTGCGTCACCGCGCATTCCAGGTTCATCCGCGTTTTCAATAGCGGACGCAGCGTGTGGACATCGGCATCGACAATATGCCGGCGATCTTCCCGCAAATGCAATGTGATGGCGTCGGCGCCCGCTTCCTCGGCTTGGAGCGCGGCGCGGATCGGATCGGGGTACGACGTGCCGCGCGCGTTGCGCAGCGTGGCGACGTGATCAATATTGATACCCAGATCGATCACGTTGGCGGGCGACGAAAGGAAGAAGCTCATAGATTTTGCAGGTCGATCAGGATTTGACGGGTGGCGAGCGGCGTGCCGCCAAGATACACGTTCAGCAGAAAGCGCATCAGCGTCTTGCTTTGCGCGGCCGTCTGCGGGCGGCTGTATTCGTCCTTCTCCATGTCGAGAAGGGTCTGGCCGGCGATCACCGGCCATTGCGACGGTACATCATCCGATGCGTCACGCACACCGCGTTCGGGATCGAAGACGTATTTCTGATCGGCGAGAACCGGCTGGCGCGTGATGGTTTTATGCAACGCCATGGCGTAACCGGTCTCACGCAGCAGCACGCGTTCGAAGGAACGCAGCGCATGCAGGGCGGGCTCGCCATGCGCGAGACGAGACAACGTCAGTACGTAATGATTGAACAGCGCGGGATGCGCGTCTTCGCGAGCGCAAAACTTCACGAGCAATTCGTTGACGTAGAAGCCGCATAGCAACGCGTCGCCGGCAAGAGGCAACATGCCGCCCACCCATTCCGCCTGCGTCAAGGTGCGGACTTCACCTTTTCCCGTCCACGATAACCCCAGCGGCTGGAAAGTCTGCAGCACGCCGCGCAGCGCTGAATGCGGGCGCTTGGCGCCCTTGGCGACCAGAGCGACGCGGCCGTGATCGCGTGAAAACACGTCGAGCACCAGGCTGGTCTCACGGTACGGATAGCTGTGCAGCACGAACGACGGCTGCTCGGCGATACGAAAGTCCGAACGCGGCGCGGCGCGCGGCGGTTTTGGGGCTTTAGGTTCTTTGAACTCTTTCGGCGCGGCGGATTTCGCTGACGCAGACGCCGTCCGGCGCCTTTTAGGCGCAGGCGCTGACCGCTCGTCGGTGCTGAAGTTATTCTCGGCGAGCGGATCGGAGTCTGCGTCGGAGGACTGGGTCATCCACGCGTCATTCGTACCCATAGGCGCGCAGTCCCGCTTCGTTGTCCGCCCAGCCGCTCTTCACCTTGATGAAGGTCTCGAGATACACGGGGCCATCGAAGAGCTTTTCCATGTCGAGGCGCGCTTCGGTGCTGATCTGCTTCAGCTTCGCTCCCTTCTGGCCGATGATCATCGCCTTGTGGGTATCGCGTTCGACCAGGATCGTCGCGAAAATGCGGCGCAGGCGGCCTTCGGTTTCCCATTTATCGATAAGCACCGTGCTCGTGTACGGCAACTCGTCGCCGGTCCAGCGGAACACTTTCTCACGCAGGATTTCAGCGGCGAGAAAACGCTCGCTGCGATCGGTGAGATCGTCTTCACCGTAGATGGGCGAACCTTCCGGCAGATACGGCTTAACCACCGTCATCAGACGCGTGATGTCGTCGGGATGCTTCGCGGTCATCGGCACGATTTCCTTGAAGTCGTGCAGCGCGCTCATTTTCTGCATGAACGGGAAGAGCGTTTCCTTATCGTTCACGTGGTCGAGCTTGTTCGCGATCAGCAAGCAAGGCGTGTCATTCGGAATCAGGTCGAGCACCTTCTGGTCGTCGGGGCCGAAACGGCCCGCTTCGATCACGAACAGAATGGCGTCGACGGCCGTCAGCGTGGACGTCACCGCGCGGTTCAGCGAGCGGTTCAGCGCGCCGCTATGCTTGGTCTGGAAACCCGGGGTATCGACGAAAATGTACTGCGCGTCGTCAAGCGTGTGAATGCCAGTAATACGGTGACGCGTGGTCTGCGCCTTGCGCGACGTGATGCTGACTTTCTGCCCGACAAGCGCGTTCATCAAGGTCGATTTGCCGACGTTCGGCCGACCGACGATCGCGACCATGCCGCAGCGGAAACCAGGGGGAGTGGGAGCGTTCATAATGTGTGCGGCTGCGGATTCGGTGAATTCGTGGGGACGCGTGGCGTCGGGATCATGCTGGTGTTCGGGAGGGTGCGAGCTTCAACTGCGAGCTTTAAAGCCTGTGTCAATGGCCAGCATCGGCAGCGCGTACGACGGTTGCATCGACGCTTTCTTCCAGGTGCGCTTCGACCTTTGCTTCAACGCTCTCCGCACCCTTCGGGGCCGTTGCAGAGTGCGCGGCGGGCACGTCTTCCCGCTGCCGCGCGGAGGCTGCGGACTTCTCGACCGTGGACGTTTCGGCACTTTTCGCAGACGGCTTGTCGGCTTGCTTGTCGATCTGCTTGTCAGCAGGCTTCTCGGCTTGTTTCGCGACCGCCTTCTCACCCGTACTATCGGCCTTCGCCGCGTTTTTTTCCACCGGGTCATGCACAGCGTTATCCACCGGGGATTCGGCGTGCGCAACCAATGACTTGTCCGCGTTTTCGCTTCGAGCCGCCGGCGCATCGGCCGCTGCTTTGTCGGCCTTCTCCGTCCTCTCCGCCCGATGAATCGTCGCCCGCTCGGTTTTCTCCGCGCTGGCGAATGCACCCGCCGACGGTTCCACATGCGATGCGCGAATCACCGCGAACGGCGCGGTGGCCGGACGCTCGGGATCGTTATGCGTGTTGCTGCCATGCCCGGCGCTATTGCCGGTGCTGCTGGCACGTGCGCGCTCACGACGGTCCGGTGCGCGCAGATCGAGCGCCGCCTGCACACCCGTCACGCCCGGCACGATTTCCGGTTCCGCTTGCTTGGCCGCGCGTGCGCCTTTGCGCTTCGGCTTCGCCGTCATGGCCGGCGCGGCAGAGGCGAGCTCATCGAGCGCCTTCTTTGCCGCAGCCTGTTCAGCCGCGCGCCGGCTCGCACCGGAACCCGAGACCTTCACCTCGAGCTTCGGCACCGTACATTCGACTTCGAATTGCTGGTTATGCGCCGCGCCGTGCGTGGCCACGACGGTATAGGTCGGCAATGCGATCTTGTGGCCCTGCAGATATTCTTGCAGCAGCGTCTTCGCGTCTTTACCGATCGTGCGCGGATCGATGTGGTCGAGGATGGGCGTGTAGAGCCGCTTGATGACCTGATGCGCGGCGTCAAAACCACCGTCGAGAAAGACCGCGCCGAAGATGGCTTCGAGCGTGTCAGCCAGTATGGACGGGCGCCGGAAGCCGCCGCTGCGCAATTCGCCCTCGCCCAGCCGCAACGACTCCGAGACGTTCAGCGCCTGTGCGATCTCATAAAGGGACTGCTGCTTGACGAGATTGGCGCGGACGCGAGAAAGGTCGCCTTCGTCGAGTTTTGCGAATCGTTGGAACAAAAGCGCAGCCACCACGCAATTTAGAACGGAATCTCCGAGAAATTCGAGTCGTTCATTGTGCGTGGCACTGTGACTGCGGTGGGTCATCGCCTGGCGCAGCAATTCCGCATTGCGAAATTCGTACTGGAGCCGGCTTTCCAACGGGGTTGAGGGCATGGGCAGAGTATAACGCGGGCGCCGGGAGGGGCGAATCCGGCTGAAAGGCCGGAAAACCGCAAGGAAAATGGCGCGGCAAGCGCACGTTAGCCGCGATTCTTCGTGCTGTTTCTAGGCGGCTCAAAGGTGACTTGCAATAACAACTACGCCGCGATGACGCGGCGTAGTGGTCGAACGAAATTACTGCCTGGGTGACTGCACAAAACCACGCATCAATGGAACACGCCAATGCGTTTCAAACTGCTGAAGTTCATCCAGATAAAGAATGCGCGGCCAACAATATTTGCGTCAGGCACGAAACCCCAATAACGGCTGTCTGCGCTGTTATCGCGGTTGTCGCCCATCATGAAATAGTTGCCCGGCGGTACTTTGCAAATGACGCCTTGAGCGTTGTAGTTGCAGTTGTCGCGGAATGGGAAGTCGTCGGCGCCAATCACGAACGGCGGCACTTGCGCGTTATTCAGGATCGCGTTCTTGCGGCCGTCGAGATCTTCTTCGAATTGCTTCGCATAACCAATGCGTTCGTCATCGAAATAATCAGGCAGCGCCGTTTCCGGAACCGGCTTGCCGTTGATGGTCAGCTTCTTGTCCTGATACGCAACGGTGTCGCCGGGAAGGCCGATCACGCGCTTGATGTAATCCACCGACTCGTCTTTCGGATAACGGAACACCACTACGTCACCGCGCTTGAGCGGCGTGCCGCTGGTCAGCTTGGTATTGCTGATCGGCAGACGCAGGCCATATTCGAATTTATTGACGAGAATGAAGTCACCCACCAGCAATGTGGGAACCATGGACCCCGATGGAATCTTGAATGGTTCGACCACGAACGAGCGCACCACGAACACCACCAGGATCACCGGAAAGAAGCTTGCCGAATACTCCAGATACCACGGCTGGCGGAGCTTTTCATCGCGCAGGCGAGCGCGCGTTTGTGGCGCGTTTTCATCGGCGAAACGGGGCTCAAGGCGTGCCTGCTGCTGATCGAATTCCGCTACCGCTGCATCTGCTGCCCGGCGCCGCTGCTTCTCAAACACCAGTTTGTCGAACACCCACGCAATCCCCGTCACGATGACGAGCACCAAAAGAATCAACGCAAAATTCATCAATCGTTTCCGGTTGTTTTATTAATCTTCGACGCGAAGAATCGCGAGGAAAGCTTCTTGCGGAATCTCGACCGAACCGACTTGTTTCATGCGCTTCTTGCCGGCCTTCTGCTTTTCCAGAAGCTTTTTCTTTCGCGAGATATCGCCGCCGTAGCACTTTGCCAGAACGTTCTTACGCAATGCTTTAATGTTCTCGCGCGCGATAATGTTGGCGCCGATAGTCGCCTGGATTGCCACGTCGTACATTTGCCGTGGAATCAGTTCGCGCATCTTCGACGCCACTTCGCGTCCGCGATGCTGGCTCTGCGACCGGTGCACGATGACCGACAACGCGTCGACCTTGTCGCCATTGATCAGCATGTCGACCTTCACCACATCGGACGCGCGATATTCCTTGAACTCGTAGTCCATGGAGGCATAACCGCGTGACGTGGACTTCAGCCGGTCGAAGAAATCCAGCACGATTTCCGCCATTGGGATTTCGTAGGTGAGCTGGACCTGACGGCCGTGATACAGCATGTTGATCTGCGAACCGCGCTTGTTCGTGCAAAGCGTGATCACCGCGCCCACATACTCCTGCGGCATGTACAGGTTCACGGTCACGATCGGCTCGCGCACTTCTTCAATGAACGAAGGCTCCGGCATCTTGGCCGGGTTCTCGACCTGGATCAGCTCGCCGTCGCGCTTCAGGACTTCGTACACTACGGTTGGCGCCGTGGTGATGAGGTCCATGTCGAACTCGCGCTCGAGGCGCTCCTGCACGATCTCCATGTGCAGGAGACCGAGAAAGCCGCAGCGGAAACCGAAACCGAGTGCTTGCGACACTTCCGGCTCGTATTGCAGCGACGAGTCGTTGAGTTTCAACTTTTCCAGCGACTCACGCAGTGCGTCGTACTGGTTTGCTTCGACCGGATACAAACCCGCGAACACCTGCGGCTTCACTTCCTTGAAACCTGGCAGCGGCACTTCGGACGGGCGCGCGACGGTGGTGACCGTGTCGCCGACTTTCGCCGCCTGCAATTCCTTGATGCCCGCGATAATGAAACCCACCTGCCCTGCCGACAACGACGCAAGATTCGTGGATTTCGGCGCGAACACACCAAGATGCTCGACCGGATAAACCGCGCCGGACGCCATCATCTTGATCTTGTCCTTCGGGCGCAGCGTGCCGTTCTTGATACGCACGAGCATGACCACGCCGACATAGTTGTCGAACCATGAATCGATGATCAGCGCCTGCAGCGGTGCGTCCGGATCGCCCTTCGGGGGCGGCACTTTGGCGATCAGCGCCTCGAGCACGTCGGTCACGCCGAGGCCCGTCTTGGCGCTGCAACGCGCGGCATTGGTTGCATCGATGCCGATCACGTCTTCGATTTCCGAAATGGCGTTCTCGGGGTCGGCCGCGGGCAAATCGATCTTGTTCAGCACCGGCACGACTTCCACGCCCAGTTCGATCGCCATGTAGCAATTGGCAACGGTTTGCGCTTCCACGCCCTGGCTTGCGTCGACCACGAGCAACGCGCCTTCGCAGGCGGACAGCGAGCGGCTGACTTCGTACGAGAAGTCGACGTGGCCCGGGGTGTCGATGAGATTCAGGTTGTAGACCTGACCGTCCAGGGCCTTGTAGCTCAGTGCTGCAGTTTGCGCCTTGATGGTGATGCCGCGTTCGCGCTCGAGATCCATGGAGTCGAGCACCTGCGCGTCCATCTCGCGGTCGGACAAGCCGCCGCACAACTGGATGATGCGATCGGCGAGCGTCGACTTGCCGTGGTCGATGTGCGCAATGATCGAGAAGTTACGAATATGATTCATTCAGTGCCGATCAAGCAAAAAGGCGCGCCCAGACAAACGCGGAGCACGCCTTGAAAATGGGGGTGAAAAACCTTTCTATTTTAGCTGAAAAGACGGGCTGACGGCGGATTTTACGGAAAAGGTCCGACTGTTCAGGGACTTAAGCGCGTGCCGCGAATGCCCGGAAGCACGCTTGAGAGCGCGCTGCGCACACGTGTTTCATCCAGCCGGTAGTGGCATAACTCCACCCCATCCAGCACCAGAACGGGCACGAGTTCGTCGTATAACGCTTCGAGCGCGGGATCGGTGTCGATATCGATCCACTCGATCGGCACGCCGAACTCTGCCGCAATCGGCTCAAGCCCGGCGCGCAAGTCTTCACACAAATGGCACCACGCGCGCCCGTAAAGCTTGAACGCGCTCATTGTGCTTATTTCTGCACCGGCGCACGCGGGCGCAACGGCACAAACTGCGTGTTGTCCCCACGACGCACCAGCACCGCGACCATCTTGCTCGGATCGACGTTTTGCGCGACCGCGTCGAATTGCTTCGCGCTCGTGATGTCCGTGTCGCCAATGCGCAAGATGATGTCGCCCTTCTGGAAGCCGGCACGCGCCGCCGGACCTTCCACCGCGTCCACCATCACGCCGTTGGTGAGTTTCAGCGCTTTCTTCTGGTCAGCCGGAATGTCGCTCACCGCAATGCCGAGCGTATTGCTCGCGCTGGCCTTCGGCGGCGGCGTCTTCTTGGCCTCGGTCTTCGCGACCTTGTCCGGCTGCATTTCGGCGATGGTGATCGGCAGATCGCGCGACTCGCCCTTGCGCCACACGGTGATCGTCGCCTTCGTGCCCGGCTTCGTGTCGCCGACCATGCGCGGCAGGTCCGTCGCCGTGGCAACGTCGTGGCCGTTGTACTTCAGGATGATGTCGCCCGGCTGGATACCGGCCTTGTCGGCCGGACCACCTGCTTCCACGCTGCTCACCAGCGCGCCTTGCGCCTTCGGAAGCCCAAGCGAATCCGCCACTTCCTTCGTGACCTCGCCGATCGCCACCGCAATGCGGCCGCGCGTGACCTTGCCCGTTGTCTTCAATTGATCGGCGACACGCATGGCTTCATCGATAGGAATCGCGAACGAAATCCCCATGAAGCCGCCCGTACGGCTGTAGATCTGCGAGTTGATGCCAATCACCTCGCCCGCCATGTTGATCAGCGGACCACCCGAATTGCCCGGATTCACCGCGACGTCAGTCTGGATGAAAGGCAGATAGTCACCGGTGTCACGACCCTTCGCGCTGACAATACCCGCCGTCACCGTGTTGTCGAGTCCGAACGGCGAACCGATTGCCAGCACCCATTCGCCGACCCGCACCTTGTTCGAATCGCCGACGGTAATGGCCGGCAAGCTGCTCGCCTGGATCTTGACGACCGCCACGTCCGTGCGCTCATCGACACCAATCAGCTTCGCCTTGAATTCGCGCTTGTCCGTAAGCGTGACATAGATGGTGTCCGCGTCGTCGACCACGTGGGCATTGGTCATTACGTAGCCATCGGCCGACATGATGAACCCCGAGCCCACGCCGCTGCTCTGCTCCGAATTGTCCGGACTGTCAGGGCTGTTGTCCTGCGGGGCGTTGCGATTACCCTGACTGCCGCCGTTGTCGCCACCCTGGTCGCCGCCACCGCTCCCGCCGCCGCTTCCACCACCGCCGCGCGGTGAACCGGGCGTGCCGGGCATTGGAATACCGAAGAAACGGCGGAAGAACTCCGACATGTCGCCGTCGTCCATACCAGGCGGCAAGCCGCGCAGATCATTACTGCTGCTGACGCGGGTTGTCGTACGGATATTGACGACCGAGGGACCCACTTTATCGACGAGCGTGGTGAAGTCGGGCAGGTTCACTCCCGGCGCCGCGACCGGCCCAACCGGTGCGACGGCCGGCGCCGGCGTAGACGCGGGCGCCGTTGCTGTTGCTGTAGCCGCGTAGGTCGCGAGCGGCAGGCATGCGGCAAACGCCGCGGCCGCGAAATAGGTGCGCAGCGAGAGATTGCTCATATCGTGGTGGGCCGAGGAATTACTTGGAAGGCTTGTATTCTATGGCAGAAGCAAATTGCTGCAACGTGGCCTGGGGCACTTCGCCCAGCAAGGTAATCCAGAAATCCCCGCGACGCTTGACCAGCACGTGTGTCGCGCCGCTATTACCCGCGCCTTCCTTGCGGGAATTTTTTTCCACGGGCTCGACAAAAATCGAGATTGCCGCAAGTCCGTCAGAGAAAACAGCCTGATCGACGGGAATAGGCGGCTGGCCCTCTTCACTCGACGCCATCGGCCGGCGCAACTCACGAATCTCGCGGAATCCTGGAATGGCAGGCGTGATTTTCCAGCCCTGCGCTTCCATATCGACAGGCTGAACGGGCGGACGCACGATCGTCCATCCGGCCAAGCTCTTGATTCCGTTCGCAATGGCAGCCCGGTCGACGGACCCGCCAATCTGAACTTGCGAAAATGAAAGCTGCTCGAGCACCTGGCCGTCAGGCCCAAGCGTCTGAGCGCGCAGCAGGAGGCCGGTTTTCGAGTCGGCCCAAAGCTTGTACGCAAAGCGCCATGCATCTTTCGGATCGAGTTCGATCACCTGGCTGTCGATCCCCGCAACGCGGTCCGGGCCAAGCATTTTGGGCTCATAGACCGTCAGGACCTGATCGCTGCTGGTAGTCAGCAGCGAGGGGAATGAATCCTTGTTCTGACGCTTTTCGACGACTACCAAATGCCGTTCGGGTACGAACGTGTACATGTCGTCGTCGTGGCGAAGCATCTTGCGAGGCTTGCCGTCCAGGCTTTCCAGCGACTCGAACTCACCGTCGCTGCGCGCCGCCGAGTGCGTAATCCGCGACGATTGCACCGTTGTCCCACGCTGGTAGACGAAGGTGCCCTCGTAGTTCTGCTGCTGTGCGGCGTCGTGAATCCGGTTGAGCAGTTCCGCAGCGGACTTGCGCGTGGCGGCGGAATCGTCGCCCTGCGCAAAAGCACTCGATGCTACGGATAACAACGCGGCTGCACAGAACATCAACGCCGGCAACCGCCCCCAATGAGTCGTTTTCTTCAACCGCACACGTTGCATCAGTTATTGGCCTTGGCTGGTAGCCGCAGTGCGAATCAAAGGCATCGAGCCCGGCATGACGGGCTGTTGGGAGAATTGCTGATGCGCTTCGAGATACTGGTCCAGGCTGGCGTCGCGAATGATATTCGCTTCGACAACCGGCGAGCGCGTGCTGGCGGCAGGCATGGAAGCCATGGCCACGCGCTGCACATGATCCGACGAGAGGCTCGAGACCTGCACGCCGTTGCGAGAGTCCACGCCCTGCAATTGCGGCACGACGATCCACGTCAGCGTGGCGGCAGCAGCCGCAACGGCAAACGCCGGCACCACGCGGCGGCGGAACAGGCGCGAACGCAGGCGCTCGGCTGAAACCGCCGGAATGGCCGCAGGCGCAAATACGTGCGCTTCAGCCTCAAAACGCGCCGAGAACGCGTTCATGAACGCGCTGCTGGCCACAGGACTGGCCGCGAGATCGTCGGAACGCAGGGCGTCGCCGATCAAGTGGTAATCCGACCACGCGGCACGATCCTTCTGCGTAAACCCGGAAAGAAACTGACTGATGTCGCCCGAACCGTCGAACGATTCACCGTCGACAAAAGCGGACAGACGCTCGCTTCGCGAGCTAGCTTGCGATTGCACCGAAACCGACCCCATGATGCTCCCCATCTTGACTGCACCCCATAGTGACACTACCTGACTCAGATACCGCGTCCCTGCCCCGCGCACCCTCGCTGTTACCAGCGCTTGCCTTCGGGAGTGTCCAGCAATGGACGCAATTTTGCCGCAATGGCTTCGCGAGCACGAAAAATTCTTGATCTGACGGTTCCAATAGGGCAACCCATCATTTCGGCTATTTCCTCGTAGCTCAGACCTTCAATCTCACGAAGAGTAATGGCGGTGCGCAGCTCTTCCGGTAAAACCGCCATCGCAGCATTGACCGTCTGTGCGATCTGCTTGCTCATCAACATCGACTCAGGCGTGTTGATATCCCTTAGTTGGTCTGCATCGGAGAAAGTTTCCGCTTCTTCTGCATCAGCTTCGGTAGAAGTTGGAGCACGCCGGCTCTGAGTGGCAAGGTAATTCTTCGCGGTGTTCACCGCAATCCGGTAAAGCCAAGTATAAAACGCCGATTCTCCGCGAAATTGCGGCAACGCGCGATAAGCCTTGATAAAGGCATCCTGCGCGACGTCCTCGACCTCGGCGGGATCCCGCACGAGACGCGAGATAAGCCGGATGATTTTGCGCTGATATTTGGCGACCAGTAGCTCGAACGCTGCTTTGTCGCCTTTTTGCACGCGTTCGACCAGTACCTGATCGATTTCTTTTTCGCTCACCTGGGAAATCCGTTAACTTTGGGGGTGCTACGCGGAGGGCTATTGTAGCGTTACGCCGCCGGAACACGCGGGATGCTGACCGGCGGTTACACGGGTTACAGATGTTCCTGGGCGCAGCGCCGGGCGCGCACGGCCAGTTCGCGGAACGCGGAGGCATTGGCGAGCGCGTCCGCGGCCACCAGAAAGGGTACCGGGCGGCCTTTCGCCGGCACCAGGATGAGGGCAAGCAAGCGATCGCTCCACTGGGCGCAACCTGCAATACGCCGGTATTGCGCGTTCCCCGCGCGATCCCATGTGGTCACCCCGTCTTGTCCGATCTCGAACGCAACGGGCCGGCGACGCTCTCCGCCCCAGGCTGAAGCGGCCAGCGCCGCGGTCACGGTCAAAGCCGCCACGCATGCGCTGAACGGCCCGGTGTAAGCTGCCGCGCACTGGAATACCGACCCGGCCGCTACCGCCACGAATGCTGCGGTAGCGCCCCACAGCAAGGGTGAGGGGCGGATTGCGTGCCGGCGCGGGAAATCAGCGGACGGCTCCACCGATATTTGCGGCGACAGAACTTGAGCGCTTGTCATTCGCCCGCACCCGCAACCATCAGGCGCGCGCCGCTCAATGCCGCTTGAAAACGAGCGTGCCGTTCGTGCCGCCAAAACCGAACGAGTTCTTCAGCGCCACGTCGATCTTCATGTCCCGCGCTTCGTTTGCGCAGTAGTCCAGGTCGCATTCCGGGTCCTGGTTGAAGATGTTGATGGTGGGCGGGGAGATCTGGTGGTGCAGCGCCAGCACCGTGAAGACCGACTCCAGTCCGCCGGCGCCGCCGAGCAGGTGGCCCGTCATCGACTTGGTGGAATTCACCACGATTTTCTTCGCGTGGTCGCCGAAGGTGTTCTTGATGCCGATGGTCTCGGCCAGATCACCCAGCGGCGTGGACGTGCCGTGAGCGTTCAGGTAGTGCACTTCGTCCGCATTCACCGACGCGTTTTTCAACGCATTGCGCATGCTGCGGCGTGCGCCGTCGCCGTCTTCCGGCGGGGCGGTCATGTGATAGGCGTCGCCGCTCATGCCGTAGCCGCTGACTTCGGCGTAGATCTTCGCGCCACGCGCTTTCGCATGCTCATACTCTTCGAGCACCATCACGCCGGCGCCTTCGCCCAGCACAAAACCGTCGCGATCCTTGTCCCACGGACGGCTGGCGGTGGCCGGGTCGTCGTTGCGCTGGGACAACGCGCGCGCAGCCGCGAAGCCGCCGATACCCAAAGGCGACACGGTCGCCTCGGAGCCGCCGCAGATCATCACATCGGCGTCGCCGTATTCAATCAACCGCGAGCCTTCGCCGATGCAATGCAGCCCGGTCGTACACGCGGTCACGATGGCGAGGTTCGGCCCTTTCAAACCGAAGCGGATGGAGAGATGGCCGGAGATCATGTTGATGATCGACGCCGGCACGAAGAACGGCGAAATCCGGCGCGGGCCGCGATTCAGCAATTCCGTTTGCGTGACTTCGATCATCGGCAAACCGCCGATTCCCGAGCCAACCACCACACCCACGCGTTCCGAGTTTTCTTCGGTAATTTCCAGCCCGCTGTCCTGCATGGCTTGCACACCGGCGGCAATGCCGTAATGGATAAAGGTATCCATGTGGCGCGCTTCCTTGGCCGGCATATAGTCTTCGACATTGAAGCCTTTGACTTCACCGGCAAAGCGCGTGGAGAAGTTCGTGGCATCGAACTTCGTGATCTCGGCAATGCCCGACTTGCCAGCGACCAGATTGGCCCAGCCGTCGGCAACGGTATTGCCGACAGGCGAAATCAGCCCAAGGCCTGTAACAACAACACGACGACGGCTCACGGTAACCCCTTATCCATAAATGACAAAAAGCAAAAGCCACAAGATTCACAGGAAATTGCCCTGTGAGCCCTGTGGCTGTTAAATCGGTTCGAATCGCGACAGAGCGTCAACCCCGAAAGTGTAGAAGCAGCTTGGCGCGCGGGCCTTAGGCCTTGACGTTGGCGCGAGCGTAGTCGATCGCCTGCTGAACCGTCGTGATCTTCTCGGCTTCTTCGTCAGGGATTTCCATGCCGAATTCGTCTTCGAGAGCCATCACGAGTTCGACGGTGTCGAGCGAGTCAGCGCCCAGATCGTTGACGAACGAAGCTTCGTTCTTGATTTCGGCTTCGGCGACGCCCAGTTGTTCGGCGACGATCTTCTTCACGCGCTGTTCGATATTGTCCATGCAGCCCTCCGAGGGAAATGTAGTTCAAAAACACGAGTGCGCGCATTTTATCAGGTTTGTACCCGTAAATACCCACGCACGGAATCAGCTTTGTTTCGCGCGTGACATGCCTTTGATGCCCGTCACGCCCGTTCCAGCGCCCTTTCCCGCTTACCACTTCTGACAGCAAATCTTGCGCCTTGCGCACCGCGCTTTAAATCAGCACTTTGCGCACCCCGCGCCCCAAGGCGCGGATATTAACGAAATGCCTGTCACATGTACATGCCGCCGTTCACATGGAGCGTAGTGCCCGTTATGTAGCCGGCGTGCGGCGAAGCAAGGAAAGCCACAGCATGCGCGATATCTTCCGGACTGCCCAGTCGGCCGAGTGGTATCTGTGCTGTGAGCGCCGCGCGCTGCGCTTCCGGCAGGACCTTGGTCATGTCGGTATCGATAAAACCCGGCGCAATGCAGTTCACCGTGATCCCGCGGCTACCGATTTCACGCGCCAGCGCCCGCGTCATGCCTGCCACGCCCGCCTTCGCGGCCGCGTAATTAGCCTGTCCCGGGTTGCCCGACGACGCCACCACCGAGGTGATGTTGATGATCCGGCCGCCGCGCGCTTTCATCATCGGGCGCAGCACGGCGCGCGAAAGACGAAAAACGGCGCGCAGGTTGGTGTCGATGACGGCGTCGAATTCGTCGTCCTTCATGCGCATCGCCAACTGATCTTTCGTGATCCCGGCGTTGTTCACCAGCACGTTGAGGCCGCCGAACTCCTTGACCACGCCGTCGATAAACGCTTCGCTCGCGGCCGCGTCGGTGACGTTCAGGACGGCGCCACGGCTTTGTCCGCCAAACTCTTTCAACGCTTCGGTAATGCCCTCTGCGCCGCTTTCGCTGGTCGCCGTACCAATTACGGTCGCGCCCTGACGCGCGAGTTCGACCGCGATCGACCGGCCGATCCCTCGCGACGCACCCGTCACGACCACTATTTGCTTGTCCAGAATCATCTTTTGTTTATTCCTTGTCTGTCGCTTAACTGCTTTGACCTGCCTGGCTGACGAATTCAGCCGGCGAGCAGTTTGCGGGTTTCTTCGAGCGAAGCCGGATCGAAGATCGACGCGCCGATCAGCGTACCGTCGATGCGCTTCGTCAACCCGTTCAACACCTTGCCCGGACCGCATTCGATCACGTGCGTGATCCCTTCGTGCGCCATCTTCTGCACGGTTTCGACCCAGCGCACGGGACCGGCGGCCTGACGCACAAGCGCGTCCTTGATGGCGGCCGGTTCAGCGACGCTCGCGACATCGATGTTATTGATCAGCGGAATCTGCGGCACTCCAATATCGACGCTAGCCAGGTACTCGCGCAACTGGTCCGACGCCGGCTTGAGCAGCGACGAATGGAATGGCGCGGATACCGGCAGCGGCAATGCGCGTTTCGCGCCCTTGGCCTTGGCGATTTCGCAGGCTTTTTCAACGCCCGCTTTCGCACCGGCGATCACCACTTGGGACGGCGCATTGAAGTTCACCGCTTCCACAATCCCCGCCGCCGATGCTTCGGCGCAAACGGCACGCACGGCGTCGTCATCGAGACCGAGGATGGCGGCCATTCCACCCTCGCCCACGGGTACGGCGCTCTGCATGGCCTGCGCGCGAAAGCGCACAAGCGGCACCGCAGCCGAAAACGGGAGCGCTCCAGCGACAACCAGCGCCGTGTATTCGCCCAAGCTATGACCCGCGACAATCGCCGGTTTCAGCCCGGTTTCCTGTTCCCACACACGATAAATCGCATAGGCGGCCGTCAGCATCACGGGTTGCGTGTTCGCGGTCAGACCCAGCTCTTCAACCGGACCTTCAGCGATCAGCTTGCCCAGATCCTGGCCGAGTGCATCGGAGGCCTGCTGCACGGTATCGCGCACCACGGCGTGGTCGGCAAATGCATTGAGCATGCCGACCGACTGGGATCCTTGTCCCGGAAAAACGAACGCGAATTTCATGAGGTTCTTACTCGATTGAATTGTCGAATGACTGGCGTGGCGTGATGACGCAGCTGAATCGGCTAATACCCGCTTAATAGCGGATAACCGACGCGCCCCACGTGAAGCCGCCGCCCACCCCTTCGATCAGCACATGCTGGCCGCGCTTGATGCGGCCGTCGCGCACGGCGACGTCGAATGCGAGAGGAATGGATGCTGCCGACGTATTGCCATGCTCGCCAACGGTCACGACCATGCGCTCCAGCGGCAAATGCAACTTGCGCGCGGTGCTCTCCATGATGCGGATATTGGCCTGATGCGGAATGAGCCAGTCGATGTCGCCAGCGGTCAGTTGCGCTTTCTCGAGCGCCTCGACAGCCACTTTTTCCAGCACCTTGACCGCCAGCTTGAACACGGCCTGGCCATCCATGTGGAGGAACGCGCTGCCTTCGATCACGCCCTTGTTCACGTTGCCCGGCGTGCACAGGATGTTCGCGTGGCTGCCGTCGGCGTGAAGCGCGCTCGACAGTACGCCGGGTTCATCGGAGGCCTGCAGGATCACGGCGCCCGCACCGTCGCCGAACAGCACGCAAGTGGTGCGGTCGTTGAAATCGAGAATGCGCGAGAAGGTTTCAGCGCCAACGACCAGAGCCGTGCGATTGGCGCCGCCGCGGATAAGGCTGTCTGCCATTGCAACCGCGTAAGCAAATCCCGAGCAGACAGCCTGGATGTCGAACGCTGCGCCGCCGTTCTTGATGCCGAGCTTGTTCTGCAACAGGCAAGCAGTGCTGGGAAAAACGAAGTCAGGCGTGGACGTGGCGACAATGATCAGATCGATCGATTGCGGATCAATGCCCGCAGCCTCGATCGCATGACGCGACGCCTGCAAGGCAAGGTCGCTGGTCGTTTGGTCGGGTGCGGCGAAGTGGCGTGCATGGATACCGGTGCGGGCGACGATCCACTCATCGCTCGTTTCAACACCTTGTTTTGCGAGACGCTCGGCCAGTTCCTGGTTCGAGACACGGTCCGCCGGCAGGTAACTGCCCGTTCCGATCACGCGGGAATAGAGATTCGATTGAGCCATTATGCCTTCGAGGATAGCGCGGCGCCCGGTTCGCCCGGCTGCACGAGCGGGCGGTCAACGACCGTATTATCGCCTGGGGCGACGGGGTCGGCCGCGGGGTCGGTCTGATTCGGAACCGTGGCGCCAGCAGTGTCAGCGGAAGCGCCGAGCGCCGCTTGTTGCACGGGAGCAGCGTTTTCTTCCATGGCGCGCACGAGGCGTTCAAGCACGCCATTTTTGACCGCATCATACCCGCGTTTGATAGCCCATTCAAACCCGTACGCTTGTGCCGACCCGTGGCTCTTGATGACCAGCCCGCGCAAGCCGAGCAGCGCAGCGCCGTTGTACTGAGCGGGGTCGACCCGGCGTTTGAAGCGTTTGAGAACGGGCAATGCGACGATTGCCATCAGCTTGGTGAGGAGTGACCGGCTGAATTCCTCGCGAATCATGTCGGTCAGCATCTGCGCCAGACCTTCCGAAGTCTTCAGCGCCACGTTGCCGACAAAACCATCGCATACGACCACGTCGGTCGTGCCTTTATAGATGTCGTTGCCTTCCACGTTGCCGTAGAAATTGAGCGTGCTTGCGCGCAGCAATTCGCCGGCGCGTTTGATGATGTCGTTGCCCTTGATGACTTCTTCGCCAATGTTGAGCAGACCGATGGTCGGCCGCTCCTTGTCCCCGATGGCGGCGACGAGCGCGTGGCCCATTTCGGCGAATTGCAGCAAGTGTTGCGGCTCGCAGTCCACGTTCGCGCCCAGGTCGAGCACGGTGGTGAAGCCCTTCTGGCTTGGCATCGCGAATGCGATAGCCGGGCGCTCGATGCCCGGCAGCGTCTTGAGCACGTAGCGGGACACGGCCATCAGTGCGCCGGTGTTGCCTGCCGAGATGCACGTCTGTGCCTGGCCGTCCTTGACGAGGTTGAGCGCCACCCGCATGGACGAATCTTTTTTCCGGCGCAGCGCGACCTCTACCGGATCGTCCATCTCGACCACTTCGGTGGCCGGAACGACCGTCAGCCGGGTTTCGCCGGTGGCTTTGCACTTCTTCAGTTGCGCGCGGATGGCCGGCTCGATGCCGACGAGCAACAGATGCGCATCAGGATGCGAACGCACAAAACTGACCGCGGCGGGAACGGTCACGGCCGGGCCGTGGTCGCCTCCCATGCAGTCGATAGTGATCTTTACGGTCATGGAGTGCGACGAATTTCAGGCACAAAAAAGCGGCAGTGAAATGCCGCCTTCTTGTCGTACCGGGAAGATGTCAAGCGCGAGCAACCGCGACTCAGACCACGAGTCAAGACGGTGACGCTAGACGCAACAAGCGCCGTACGCTTAGTCGTTCTTCGTCTTGATGACTTTCTTGCCACGATAGTAGCCGTTCGGGCTCACGTGGTGACGCAGATGCACTTCACCCGTGCTCGGCTCAACTGCCAGCGGCGCTGCGGTGAGGAAATCGTGCGAACGATGCATGCCGCGCTTGGACGGCGATTTCTTGTTTTGCTGAACTGCCATGATGACTCCAGAAAAATTTTGCGAATTCTAACACAGCTCGACACGCCGGAGACCCTGACCTGAGGCCAGTGAGTCTTTCCGGACGCGTCGCGCCGCCTGATGATTCGACACCCGGCCTGATGCCGGACGTCAATACTCTTTAATGCGAGCGTTTAATGCACACTCAGTGCGTGCGCTTCACTGCCCGCTTAATGCTGCTTAATGCTTATTGTCGTCGGAACCGCCCTGCTTGAGCTTACCGAGCGCGGCGAACGGATTGGGTCTGCCTGTGCCGCCATCCTGCTGCGTGCCTGCATCGCCATTCAGACCACCATCGTCCAGCTCGCCCTCGGCGCCGTCGAGACCCGTTACCAGGCTCTCGTGCACTTCGGGACACACATCGTGCTTCGGCACGAGCGGCAAGGACAACAACAATTCCTCTTCGATCAAGTCGACGAGATCGAACTGGCGTGAGCCGACGATCACTTCCACTTCATCGTTGTCTAGCGGAAACTCGTCCGCTTCTTCTTCCGTCGTGACAATGCGATACGTTGCATCGACATCCAGGTGCTGCGAATACGGCGAAAGACAACGCTGGCATTCGATCCAGACCGATCCGTGCACAGCGAGCCGCAAATAAGGCTGCGGCGCTTCAGTGCCGTCGTCCTGCAACTCGGGCTGCATGGAGCCTTCGGCCTGCCATGAAAACACCGTGTCACGGTCCGGGGCATCGGCCGGCACTTCGTTCTGCATACGCGGCAATTGCGAGACTCGTACACCACCTGCTGCCTGCCGACGGCTTTGGGCGAATTCGAACAGGTCGAGTGCGCGCAAGTCGGCGGGACATGCAGGTTTGCCAGGATTCTGTGTCATGTGCGCTCCTGCAGTGGTCGTTGCCGTGACGGCTGGATAGCAAGTCCACGGAGGACGACCGGGGGTGAAACCGCAGTATGCACCGCACCGGACCCGTCCGGCTGGTGTGGTTTATCCCGATCTTTCGGTTCGGCCACTTCTCGAATCAAGCACCAGTCCGAGCCGCTATGTGGGCGAGCCGCTTTTCCGGCTCAAGCAGCCTTGGCTCAAGCAATCGCACCGGGTCTCCAGATCCGCCTTGCACACGCTGATGCCCGACATCTCGGTACACTTCCAGCCACCGCCTGCGCTTCGGCCCGACCGTGGCCCGACCATGTTTCTTCAGTTTCCGACCATGTTTCTTCAGTTTCTTCACCGGTCTCTAGCGGACAAAGGGCTCCACATACCGATGAAAAGCCCAAAATCATAGCGGCTTTGTCTTTTCGAGTCAAACACTTATGCTCCGGTGTGCGGCACCGCCGGTTCAGTCCGGACCCAGCCCGGTTCCAGTCCTTCACCCCATTTGTTGATAGCCAATCCCTTTCATGCCCGACGCCTCAAATAAGCCGCGCCTCATCCTTGCCTCGAGTTCGCGTTACCGGCGGGAGTTGCTCGAACGCCTGCGCATTCCCTTCGATGTGATCACGCCCGATATCGACGAAACGCTGCTCGACGGCGAAACGCCGGAAGCCACGGCCGTCCGGCTGTCGATCGCCAAGGCGCGTGCGGCCGCGGCCCGCGTGACCCATGCTTCCGGTGCGCTCGTGATCGGCTCGGATCAGGTCGCCACCTGCGACGGCCGTCAGATCGGCAAGCCCGGCACGCATGACAATGCGCGCGCCCAGCTTCTGTCGATGCGCGGCAAAAGCGTCGAATTCCACAGCGCGCTGTGTCTCTTCGACAGCCGCACGGACGCGATCCAATCCGCCGATATTGTCACCCGCGTGCAGTTCCGCGACCTGACGGATCCGGAAATCGAAGCATATTTGCTCGCCGAAACGCCTTACGACGTGGCGGGCAGCGCGAAATCGGAGGGCTTGGGCATCACGCTTATCGATGCAATTCACTCCGACGATCCCACCGCGCTGGTCGGCTTGCCGCTGATTGCGTTGTCGCGGATGTTGCGCACGGCCGGGTTTCCGTTGGTGGAGGCAGCATGAGCGGCGTCCTGTATCTCATCCCGAACACGCTCGGCGACGGCGACAGCGCCGCGCTCGCCGACGTCCTGCCCGAACCCGTGCGTGCGCGTGCCGCGGCGCTGCAGTACTACATTGGCGAGAATGCTAAAACCACGCGCGCCTTCCTGAAGAAGGTCGGAACCGAGCGGCCGATCCAGGAAATCGAGATCCGCGAACTCAACGTCAACACACCGCCGGGAGAGGTCGAGAAGCTGCTCAAACCGATTCTGGAAGGCACTGACGCCGGTCTCGTCTCGGAAGCGGGATGTCCGGCAGTCGCAGATCCGGGCGCCCTGCTCGTGCGCCGCGCGCATGAGCGCGGCGTGAAAGTCGTGCCGTTCGTCGGTCCCAGTTCGATTTTGCTGGCGTTGATGGCGTCAGGCATGAACGGGCAAAGCTTTGCGTTCAACGGCTATCTTCCCGTCGATGCCACCGAGCGTGGCAAACGCCTGCGCGAGCTGGAAGCGTTGTCGCGCAAGGCGAACCAGACGCAGATCTTTATCGAGACGCCGTACAGGAATCGTGCGCTGCTGGACACGTTGCTCGCGACCTGCGCGCCGTCCACGCTGGTGTGCGTCGCGGTTGACCTGACATTACCGGCCGAGACGATCGTCACGCGAACGGTGGCGGACTGGAAAAAGAAGGCCGCGCCTGAACTGCATAAACGGCCGGCGATTTTCCTGTTGTTGGGGGCGTAAGGCGCTCAGCCAGCCCGTGGGCGCGAAAAAACCGCTCGCCTGAATACCCAAGGCGAGCGGTTTATCGTCTGATGAAAACGGCGAAGCTCACTTCAACTGCATCTTCCCGCCCATCATCAGCGCATGCATGGATGCATTGCCGACCGCTGCGCCAAACTTGCGCGCCACGCGCTCGCCAATGCTCTCTTTCTGCGTGTAATCGACAAGATCCGGCTGCTTGACGATCTCGCGCGCAACGTAATCGGCGTCGCCGAAACCATCGGCGAGACCCAGTTCCACGCTCTTCTGACCCGTCCAGAACATGCCCGAGAACACATCGGGCGTGTCTTTCAGCCGGTTGCCCCGGCCTTGTTTGACGGCATCGATGAATTGCTGGTGAATCTGGTCAAGCATCTCCTGTGCGTGAGCATCCATGGCCGGCGTCTCAGGCGAGAACGGATCGAACGCGCCCTTGTTCGCACCCGATGTATGCAGCCGGCGTTGCACCCCGAGCTTGTCCATCAGGCCCGTAAAGCCGAAACCGTCCATCAGCACGCCAATTGACCCGACAATGCTCGCCTTGTCGACGTAGATCTTGTCGGCGGCCGCCGCGGCGTAATAACCGCCCGACGCGCACATGTCGCCCACCACCACATACAGCGGCTTTGACGGATATTTCGCCCGCAAACGCGTGATCTCGCGATTGATGATGCCCGCCTGCACCGGACTGCCGCCCGGGCTGTTGCAGCGAAGGATCACCGCAGCCGTGCCGTCGTCTTCAAACGCGCTGTCGAGCGCCGCGTTCACGTTGTCCGCGCTTGCGTCGCCATTCGAGGAGATTTCGCCTTCCAGTTCAACCAGCGCCGTATGGCGCGCCGTTTTTGCGACTTTGTCGCTGGTGAAATCGAACGCGCTCCAGGCCGCGATCGCCAGGATCGCAAGGAACACGAAGCGGAAAAATATCCGCCAGCGGCGCGCGGCGCGCTGTTCGTTGATGGCCGCGAGCGCGATACGTTCGAGCGCGGCGCGCTCCCAGTTGTCGCCGGTGTCGCCGATGGATTTGGGACGCGCCTTATCCGCGGAATCGGTGGGAATTTGATCGGACATGCGTCGCCTGGTTGACTGATTGGAAATGAAAAGCGGGGATGTTTCAAGCCGCGAGAACGGTCAAGCCGGACGGATATCTTCGTCGGGAAGCCAGAAGACGGCACGGCCTTCGGGTGTGTCGCGATCTTCCGCCGCCACCCGCCGCAAACGCGCGCCACGACATGGACCACCAACGCATTTCCCCGTGTCCGGCTCGTAAATAGCGCCGTGAGTCGCGCACATCAAGTATAAGCCGGAGCTCTCGAAGAACTTGCCTTCGGACCAGTCCATCTCCATGGGCACGTGCGCGCAGCGGTTGAGATAGCCGAAGGGTTTGCCGTCGTAGCGGACGAAAAACACTGTAGCTTCACCGCCTTTGTCGACAGCGTTGTGACGAACGCCGTCGCCGCCGTCGACCAGCTCTTCCGACGCGCAGATTCGCACCGGCGCAAGCGGCCTCTCAAGCGGCGTTCCGGTCATGCATGCTCCCGCAGCCAGTCTCCCAGCGACGTGACGTTGTCGGCCACGAACAGCGGCTCCAGGGCTTGCAGCGACTTCGCCGGATGCGCACCGTACGTCACGCCGATCGCCGCCGCGCCGGCATTCTTCGCCATCTGCAAGTCGTGGGTGGTGTCGCCGATCATCACGGTGCGGCTCACGTCCTGCCCGAGTTCGCGCGTGAGTTCGTGCAGCATGGCCGGATGCGGCTTGGAGAACGTTTCGTCGGCACAGCGCGTGCCGTCGAAGAGGCTTGTCAGGCGCGACTGGTCCAGCGCCCGGTTCAGGCCCACGCGGCTTTTGCCTGTGGCGACCGCCAGCAGGTAGCCCTCGTCGCGCAGGTTCTGCAGCATGCCGCGCACGCCGTCGAAGAGCTCGGTTTGCTCGCCCTTGATCAAATAATGAAAGCGATACCGCTCGGCAAGCTTCGGGTAATCGACGGGATCGAGCGTGGGCGCGGCAATCTGCAACGCGTCGCGCAACCCCAGGCCGATCACGTAGCTTGCCGCTTCGTCGGCGGGAACGGGCAGGCTCAGGTCGCGGCACGCCGCCTGAATGCTGCGCGTAATGTGCGCCGTGGAATCCATCAAGGTGCCGTCCCAGTCGAAGACAATCAGGTCGAATTGCTGACGGGCCATTTATTGGGTCTCTCTAGAATTTTGTTTGAGTTGTTCGATGAAGCGCCGGCATTCGGCCGGCAGCGGCGCTTCGACCTGAAGCGTCTCGCCGGTCGCCGGATGCACGAGTTTCAGCCGGAACGCGTGCAGAAACATGCGTTTGAGCGACGGATTGGCGTCGGTGCGCACCAGATTCTTGTTTAGCGCAAAGTCGCCGTATTTGGTGTCACCGGCGATCGGCAGGCCGATATGCGCCATGTGCACACGAATCTGATGCGTACGACCGGTCTTCAATTCCGCCTCGACCCACGCGTACTCACTGAAACGCTCGATCAGGTTGAACACAGTATGCGACGCGAGGCCGTCGTCCTGGACCCGCACGCGGCGCTCGCCCTCGGGCGTGAGGTACTTGTGCAGCGGCTCCTTCACGATCCGCCTGCGGCCCCAGCCCGCCAGCCAGTCGCCGTGACCAACGGCCTGGTAGCGTTTATCGATCAGGTTCTCGCGCATCTGCTCATGCACGTTGATCAGCGCCGAGCGTTTTTTCGCGAGCATCAGCACGCCTGACGTCTCGCGATCCAGCCGATGCACCAATTCGAGGAATTTTGCCTGCGGGCGCGCGTTGCGCAATTGTTCGATGACGCCGAACGCCACGCCACTGCCGCCATGAACGGCGACACCGGCAGGTTTATCGATCACGATCAGATGATCGTCTTCAAATAGTATGGGGAATTCGGCTGCGGGCGCATTCGATGAAACCGGCGTTTCGTCCAGTTGCGCGGTACGAATAGGAGGGACGCGAACGAGATCGCCCATTTCCAGCCTGTAAGCGGCGTCGATACGGCCCTTGTTTACGCGCACTTCCCCGCTGCGCAAAATCCGGTAAATATGACTTTTCGGCACACCTTTACAGACGCGGAGTAAAAAATTGTCGATACGTTGACCTGCCGCATTTTCGTCGATCTCGATCATGGAGACCTGTTCGCTTGCGACCTTTTTATGGGATGTTTTGCCTAACTCATTCATTCTGAATATAATTTGCGGACAGTCTGGAAAAAGCCACTAAGCTGGCCGGATGTTGTCAGACTGTACAGGTGCAAGCGATAAACCGTTATTTTACTTGCGCCCAGGGCCAGTTGCTCACCCGGAAAACGGAGTAACAAGTTGCACGCACGACGATATCGCACGGCAGGGACGGTGCCCACAGGCGCGTTCGGTCGAGTCGATCGTCGACACGGTAACGGATTTTTGGCGATCAAGAATTTTATCGGCGAGAGACGATGAGGTCCGGACTTAAACCCGGCTTCTTCCGGATGTGACCCGGGTATCAGGCAGGTATCGAAAAGATATCGCGCGGGTATCAGGTTAGGGTGAACGGAACATCGTCGCTTGGCCGTTGCGAAGAAAACGGCCTCTGCTGCAAGCTGCGCTGAAACGGGCGAAGCGTGGCGGAGGACGCAACAAGACGAGACACCCAACGCGGTTATCGGGCGCTTTGAGCACCCGGCAAACCGCAACGGCAACCTGCTGCAGGTTTGGAAAACGTCGGTCGGTTTGCTTGACGCGCGGGTTATGCGCGAAGACCCTCCACCCGTTTGACACTGTGTCAGGGCGCATCCGGCTGCTGCTGGCTGCGCTGCCGGCTCTTCAAGCAGTTTGAAGGACGTCGAGCCGCAGTGCTGTGTCGCTTAAGCCGCCAGCCGTTGCTTTACGGTGTGTCGAAGTCTGTTCGCATGTGCCCCAAGGCTTGCTGCCCGTCGCGACGCGTTTCGTCGCTGGCCGGCGGCCAGGCCCGTCCCAGGCAATTCTCCCCGCCAGAACTCCTGCGCAAGCGTGCTTTGTGACAACACACACAAAAAAGCGCGGCGCGCCCGCCCTCCTGCTTCACGCGACTGACAACCGCGCGAATTCGCTCGATGGGGGCCGGTAGAGCCGCTCTGGAGCCGTCCAATGAAACGCATGCTGTTTAACGCGACGCAGCAAGAAGAATTGCGCGTCGCCATCGTCGATGGGCAAAAACTCATCGATATCGACATCGAAACCGCCGGGCGCGAACAGCGCAAAGGCAATATCTACAAGGGAGTTGTTACCCGCATCGAGCCCTCGCTCGAAGCATGCTTCGTGAACTACGGCGAAGACCGCCACGGTTTCCTGCCGTTCAAGGAAGTCGCCCGCCAGTATTTCAAGGACGGCGTCGACATGCGCTCCGCGCGCATCCAGGACGCGCTGCGCGAAGGCCAGGAACTGATCGTTCAGGTCGAAAAGGAAGAGCGCGGCAACAAGGGCGCAGCCCTGACCACGTTTATCTCGCTCGCCGGACGTTACCTCGTCCTGATGCCGAATAACCCGCGTGGCGGTGGTGTATCGCGCCGGATCGAAGGCGACGAGCGCCAGGAATTGCGCGAAACGATGGCCCAGCTCGATTTGCCGGAAGGCATGAGCATCATCGCGCGTACGGCAGGGATTGGCCGCTCGGCTGAAGAACTGCAGTGGGACCTGAATTACCTGATGCAATTGTGGCGCGCGGTGGAAGCGGCGTCGCAAAGCGGCGTGGCCGGCAAGCCGATGCTGATTTATCTCGAATCCAGCCTCGTGATCCGCGCAATCCGCGATTACTTCCAGCCGGATATCGGCGAAATTCTCATCGATACCACCGAAATCCATGACCAGGCCAGCGCCTTCATGGACATCGTGATGCCGGATAACTTGAGCAAAGTTAAGCGCTATCACGACGACGTTCCCCTCTTCTCCCGTTTCCAGATCGAACACCAGATTGAAACCGCGTATTCGCGCACGGTGCCGTTGCCCTCGGGCGGCGCGATCGTGATCGACCACACGGAAGCGCTGGTGGCTATCGACGTGAACTCGGCCCGCTCGACGAAGGGCGCGGATATCGAGGAAACAGCGACCCGCACGAACCTCGAAGCCGCCGACGAAGTCGCGCGCCAGCTGCGCCTGCGCGACCTGGGCGGTTTGATCGTGATCGACTTCATCGACATGGAGTCGGCCAAGAGCCAGCGCGAAGTCGAGCAGCGCCTGAAAGACGCGCTCAAGCACGACCGCGCGCGTGTACAAATGGGCAAGATTTCGCGCTTCGGTTTGATGGAACTGTCGCGTCAGCGCCTGCGTCCGGCCCTCTCCGAAGGCAGCCATGTGACGTGCCCGCGTTGTAACGGCACAGGCCACATTCGCGATACCGAATCGTCCGCGCTGCAAGTGCTGCGGATCATTCAGGAAGAAGCGATGAAGGAAAACACCGCGGCAATTCATTGCCAGGTGCCGGTGGAAGTCACCGCCTTCCTGCTGAACGAAAAGCGTTCGGAAATCAACAAGATCGAGTCGCGTTTCAAGGTCAACGTCGTGTTGATCCCGAACAAGCATCTCGAAACGCCGCATTACAAGCTGGAACGCCTGCGTCACGACGACACGCGTCTGGACGAGCCGCGTGCATCCTGGAAGATGGCCGAAGAAGCGGCGCACGAACTGGAATCCGAAACGGGTTACAGCAAGCGCACCGAAGAAATCAAGCCGAAGCAGGAAGCGATGGTCAAGGGCATCACGCCGACATCGCCCGCGCCGAGCGCGCCGGTGAAGGTGGCCACTCCGGTTGCAGCGCCTGCGCCGGTGGTGGCGGCGTCGACGGGTGGGTTTATCGGCTGGCTGAAGAATCTGTTTGGCGTGCAGCCCGAAGTGAAACCGGCTCCTGCGCCCGTCGCAGCGCCCGCACCGGTACGTCCGGCACGTGGCGAACGGCCGGAGCGTTCGGGCCAGGGTGGTGACCGGAACCGGAATCGTCGTGGCGGTGCAGCTTCGCGCGATAGCGCTGCTGCCGCTAACGGCGCTACGCCAAGCGCACCGGGCACGGCAGGTGGTCGTCAAAACCCGCGCCGCGAGGAACGGGAACCGAAGGAAACGCGTGAACCGCGCGAAGCACGTGAAACCCGCGAGCCGCGGGAACCGCGTGAGCCGCGTGGTGGTCGTGAAGGCCGTGAGCCGCGTGAAGCACGCGAAGGTCGCGAACCGCGTGAGGCACGCGAAGGCCGTGAACCCCGCGAGCCGCGTGAAGTGCGCGAGCCACGCGAACCGCGCGAGAACCGTGGTGAGCGCACGCCGGAACGCGCTGAAGCCGCCGATCGCGGTGAACGCCGTGAACGTGGGGAACGTCCGGAACGGGGCGAACGCCGCAAGCCACAGCCGGAAGCCGCCGTCGAAGCGTTGACGCAAGGCGAAACGGTGGTGTCGGAGTTCACGGAAAGCACCCTGTCAGGCGGGGAATCGCAGCAGAACGGCAGCGCTGACGCGTTGCAGGCCGATCAGGCCAGCGCAGCGCGTGAAGGCGAAGAGCGTCGTCGTCGCCGTCGCGGTCGTCGTGGTGGACGCCGTGATCGTGAAGAAGAAGGCGTGACGGCCAATCAGGCCGCCGATACCGCTGAAAACGAAGGCAATGCTGACAGCGAACGGGCTCAAGCCGGTGTGTTCGACACGGATTCGTCGAATGAAACTGATGACAGCCGTGATTTCGCACCCGTTGCGGCCAAGCCGGTCGAGACGGCGCCGGCAGTGCAGGCACCCGAGTACGCACACGCAGTCACGGTCGAGCCGGTTTCAGCCGCCGCGATCAGTGTGACGGAGTTGCCTGAACCGGTTCGTGTCGCGCAAGTTGCGCCGGTGGAAGCAGCGCCGGTGGAAGCGAGACACGCCGAGGCCGAAGGTTTTGTCGTGTCGCATGCAGCACAGGAAGTTCATGCCGCTCAGGAAACCAGCGCAACGGTTGCTGAAGCTGAAGCACCTGCAGCGGACATCTTCGAGAAGCCAGTCTCACGACCGATCGAAAACCCGTTCGGACCGGCGCCGACGGTAGCGGAAGAAAAGGTCGAAAGTCCTTTCGCCGATACCCCGAAGGCAGCAGAACCTGAGCCCGTCATTGCTCACGCTCAGCCGGAAGTGCACGTCGCTGAACCGGTCGAAACGGCGCCGGTCGCCGCGACGCAGGCATCGGAGACGGTTGCGTCGATCACAACATCACCCGCGCCTGTCGTGGTGGAGGTGTCTACGCCGGTCGAACCCGAGCCGGCGAAGACGTTTGAACCGGTGGAAACCGTGGCTCCCGCAGCACCCGCTCCCGTAGCGGTTGCTCCGTCCGCCCCAGTTGCTCCGGCAGCTCCGGTTGCTCCGCTCGCTGTGGTCACCCTGAAGGAAGAAGTGCTCAAGCCGATGCTGGATACGGCAGGCCTCGTTTGGGTGAACACCGACGCCGACAAGCTCCGCGCAGCCCGCGAAGCTGCCGCGCAGGCGGAAGCACCGAAGCGTGTGGTACGCGAACGCAAGCGCCTGCCGCCGCTCGACACCGCGCCGATGCAGCAAGTCGAAACGGGTAAAGACGCACACTAAATACGTCTGATGTTTCGGAAAGCGCCACGTGACTCCGGTCCGTGGCGCTTTTTTTATTGTGCCGTAGAGAAATGACCGGGAAAACAGCGCAGCAGGCCGCCTTAAATCCGCCCTTCCGCTAAAATGAGTCGTTAGACCTTCATAGCAGCCGCCCCACCGCCGCTGCGCGAGAAATAAAACGATCATGTCCCGGCGCATCATTCCCGTCACCGATGTCAGCGCGATCCCGGATTTTGCCGGCATCGCAAGGACACCGCACGGACTGCTCACGGACCGGCTGTCGCGTGAGCTGCGCGATCTGCGCATATCGGTGACCGATCGTTGCAATTTCCGCTGCGTGTACTGCATGCCGCGCGAAGTCTTCGATAAAAACTACGAATTCCTGCCTCACAGCGCCCTGCTGTCGTTCGAGGAAATCGAGCGGCTGGCGCGGCTGTTCGTCGACCACGGCGTTGAGAAAATCCGGCTGACCGGCGGCGAACCGCTGCTGCGCAAGAACATCGAATTCCTGATCGAGCGGCTGGCGCTGCTGCGCACGCCGGAAGGTCGCCCGCTCGACATCACGCTCACCACCAACGGGTCCATCCTCGCCCGCAAGGCGCGCTCGCTGAAAGACGCGGGGTTGTCGCGGGTGACGGTGAGTCTGGATGCACTCGACGACGCGTTATTTCGCCGCATGAACGACGCGGATTTCGCCGTCGCCGACGTGCTCGAAGGCATCGAGGCCGCGCACGCCGCCGGCCTGGCGCCACTGAAAGTCAACATGGTGGTCAAGCGCGGGACGAACGACGCCGAAATCGTGCCAATGGCGCGCCATTTCAAAGGCAGCGGCACGGTGCTGCGCTTTATCGAATATATGGACGTGGGTGCTTCGAACGGCTGGAACATGAGCGAAGTGCTGCCGTCGGCTGACGTGGTCGCCCGGATTGCCGAGCATTTTCCGCTACGGCCGCTGGAAGCCCACAACGACGCCGAGACCGCACAGCGCTGGGGTTATGAGGATGGCAGCGGCGAGATCGGTGTCATTTCAAGCGTGACGCGCGCGTTCTGCAGCTCCTGCACGCGCGCGCGCCTTTCTACCGAAGGCAAGTTGTACTTGTGCCTGTTCGCCACGTCGGGCCACGACTTGCGCGCGCTCATCCGTAGCGGTGCGAGCGACGCCACGATTGCCACGGCTATCGCCGGGATCTGGGAAGCGCGCACCGACCGCTACTCGCAACTTCGCGGCAGCAACGCGTTGCCCGCCACTGACCCGGACGCGCCGCGCGTCGAAATGTCTTATATCGGTGGCTGACATGGCCGAGGTGACTCGCCCGGGCGGCAGTCGTTTTCCGAAGCTCGACATTACCGGCGTAGTGCTGGCGGGTGGGCGCGGATCGCGCATGGGCGGTATCGATAAAGGCCTGCAGCCGCTCAACCTCGAACCGCTCGCGCTCCATGCGCTGCGGGCGCTCAAGCCGCAATGCGGCGCGATGCTGATCAGCGCAAATCGCAGCCTCGAGATCTACGCGCAGCTTGGCATGCCGTTCCAGGCAAAGGTCATTGTCGACGCGTTTCCCGATTTTCCGGGCCCGCTTGCAGGAATATCGGCTGCGTTGCGCGCGGCGCAAACTGAATTCGTGCTGTTCGTGCCCTGCGACGCGCCATTCGTCGATCCTCATCTGGCCGAACGGTTATTCGAGGGCTTGAGCGCAGGACAAGCGGATATCGCGACGGCAGCAGTGGTCAATGCCGCCGGCGAGCGCCACGTGCATCCGGTTTTCGCGTTGCTGCGCGCGTCGCTGGCGGACGATCTCGACACGTTCATCCGTGCCGGCGAGCGTAAGGTACGCGCGTGGTACGCGCGCCACAAGGCGGTAGAAGTGATCTTCGCCAACGAGCGTGCGTTTTACAATGTCAACGATTTGCAGCAGCTAGCCGATCTCGAACGCGACTGAGCACAGGTTCGTTTCGTTCCATGCTCAGGTTTGCGGTGAGCCCTCGGCTTGGTCAGTGCCGCGCTATGCAGCGGCTGCGCCAGCATCCTGGACACGCCTGCCTTTTTCACCGGTCCGCCCGCGGGCTTTGCGTCGCGACTCCGCTCCGATCCACCCATCAATGAACACACCCAGGCACTTTTCGAGCTGCGTCGCCGAGTACGATCCGAACGCGCTGCCTGTCAGCGCGGCGCAGGAGATCGTGCGTCAGTGGGCGTTGCCGCGCGGTCGCGCCGAGGTGGAACGCGTGCGCCTGTTCGACGCACTTGATCGCGTGCTGGCTGAAGATGTCATTTCACCGATCAACGTCCCCTCTCACGACAACTCCGCGATGGACGGTTATGCGTTCGACGGCGCGGTGTTGTCGAATGGAGCGGATGGAGCCGATGGATCGGGCCTGCCAGACGATGCGCCGCTTCGCTTGACGCTTGCGGGTACCGCGCTCGCCGGACAGCCATTCGAAGGCCGTCCGCTCGCCACGCAATGCGTGCGCATCATGACCGGTGCGCTCATCCCGCCGGGGTGCGACACCGTCGTGCCGCAAGAACTCGTGCAGCGCACCGGAGATACGGTCACGTTCACCGCCGCGAACATCGTGCGCGGCGCGAACCGGCGGCTGGCGGGCGAAGACCTCGCGCAGGGCCAGGCGGCGCTACGCAAGGGCCGTATCGTGCGGGCGTCGGATCTTGGCTTGCTGGCGTCGCTGGGTATTGACAACGTAGCGGTGCAACGGCGCTTGCGGGTTGCGTTTTTTTCAACAGGCGACGAATTGCGTTCAGTTGGCGAAGCACTCGCGCCGGGTTGCATCTACGATAGCAACCGCTATACCCTTTTCGCGATGCTGCGCCGGATGAACGTGGAACCGGTGGATCTGGGCATCGTGCGTGACGATCGTGCATCGCTTGAACGAGCGTTGCGACAGGCCACGCAAGATGCCGATGTGGTGATCAGTTCGGGCGGTGTGTCGGTAGGCGACGCTGATTTCACGCGTGACCTGATGAACGCACTCGGCGACGTGGCGTTCTGGAAGATCGCGATGCGTCCCGGCAGGCCGCTCGCGTTTGGCCGCCTGTGGTCGGGCAAGCGTCCGGGGGAAGGCGAGTCGGCCTTGTTCTTTGGCTTGCCGGGCAATCCGGTCGCGGTGATGGCGACGTTTTATTTCATCGTGCGCGAGGCGCTGCTCGCCATGTCGGGTGCGACGCCGCATGCTGTGCCGTTGATATCGGCGAGAAGTACGCAGCCAATCAGCAAACGCGCCGGGCGCACGGAGTTTCAACGCGGCATTGCACACCGCGATACCGCGGGGCACTGGCATGTGGTGACAACCGGGCCGCAAGGCTCGGGGGTGCTGAGTTCAATGAGCGAAGCCAATTGCTTCATTGTCCTGAAGCACGACGCAGGAAATATCGATGCGGGAGACAGCGTGGATATCCTGCCATTCGACGGCCTGATCTAGTTTCAAAGGCTTCTCGACAACCTGCTTCAAGAACCTGAACCTCAAGAACCTGGACCGCCGCGCCGTCATCACCTGAGCGGCTGAAACGGATGGTTCGAATGCATTGCACTATGACTGACAGGGCTTTTCCTTCATGAAAAAACAGATTTCGTTCATCGCGCCGGGACAAACCGCCAAAGCGCTGATTCTCGTGTACCTCACCTTCAGCGTGCCCATTGTGCTGCTGGGGGTACTGGTCGCTTTCTTCCGATACGGCTCGGTCGAACTGAGCACCGTGACAAGCGCGCTGCTGCTCAACGCAATCCTCGGCTTCATCTTGCTGTGGATCGCATGTCACGCATACAACTGGGTGGCGTCGCGGTTCGGCGGCATTGAGATCGTCTTGTCCGACGCACCGGAAGAGGCATGATGAGCACTCAAATCCGACCCGCAGCACCCGCCGATGCCGGCGCTATCTTTGGCTTGATGATCGAGCTGGCCGAGTTTGAAAAGCTCATGCATATGTTCATCGCCACCGAGACCGGCGTGCATGACGCCCTGTTCGGCGCGCGGCCGTCCGCCGAGGCGCTGGTGGCCGAAGAGAACGGGCACATAGTGGGCTATGCGCTGTTCTTCCAAAATTACTCGACCTTCCTCGGCAAGCGCGGCTTGTTTCTCGAAGACCTGTACGTGAAGCCGGCCACTCGCGGCAGCGGACTCGGCACGAAGATGCTGCGTGCGCTTGCGGCGCTGGCGGTGGAACGCCAGTGCGGCCGCTTCGAGTGGACCGTGCTCGACTGGAATCAAAACGCAATCGGCTTCTACGAGAAGATGGGGGCAACCGTGTTGCCCGACTGGCGCATCGTGCGCATTACCGGTGACGCACTGGCTACGCTGGCCTCGCCTGCTGCTGCAGACTAAGGCAGATCCGCGCCGGGCTCGTCGCGTTCTGCAGGTTCTTCGCGTTCGTCCCCGAGCAGGTTGGCCACCTGCTCGCCCGGCAACGCTTCCACGTCACGCAGTTTCTTGCTCATCTGGCGCGTACGCGTTTCCGCCGATTCAATGGAACGTGTCACCGCTTCGAGCTGTGACCGCGTCTTCGACAGCACTTCGCCAAACTTCCTGAACTCCGTTTTCACCGCGCCGAGCACTTGCCAGACTTCACTGGAGCGCTGCTCGATTGCCAAGGTCCTGAAACCCATCTGCAGGCTGTTCAGCAGCGCGGTCAACGTGGTCGGACCCGTCACGCTCACCCGGTATTCCCGCTGCAGAAAATCCGTCAGCCCCGGACGGCGCAGGATTTCCGCATACAGGCCTTCGGTCGGCAGGAACAACAGCGCGAAGTCCGTGGTATGCGGAGGCGCAACGTACTTCTGTGCGATAGCCTTCGCCTCCGCACGAATGCGGCTTTCCAGCGCCCGTGACGCTTCCTCGACCGCTACAACGTCAGCGCGATCCTGCGCATCAATCAACCGCTCGTAGTCCTCACGCGGAAACTTGGCGTCGATAGGCAGCCATACCGGCGTAGCCACTCCATTCGCGCCGCTCTGGCCGGGCGCATCGTGACGGCCTGGCAGCTTGATCGCGAACTCCACACGGTCGTTGCTCTTCGGGATGGTTGCCACATTCTTCGCGTACTGCTCAGGCGTGAGCAACTGCTCCAGCAGCGATTCAAGCTGCACTTCGCCCCACGTCCCACGCGTCTTGACGTTGGTCAGCACCTTCTTCAAGTCCCCGACACCCGCCGCCAGGGTCTGCATCTCGCCCAGTCCGCGATGCACCTGCTCCAGCCTGTCCGAAACCAGCTTGAACGATTCGCCAAGCCGTTGTTCCAGCGTGGCATGCAGCTTTTCATCGACGGTACGGCGCATTTCTTCGAGCTTCGCCGCGTTGTTCGCTTCGATATCCTTCAGCCGCGCTTCGAGCGTTGCGCGCACTTCGCTCAGACGACGGTCATTCGATTCGGACATCTGCGCGAGCTGCAGCGTGAGTGCATCGCCGAAACGCTTCAACGCCTGGCTTTGTTCGTCGCGTGCGTGCTGGCTCTGCTGCACGTTGCTTTCCGTCAACGTGACCAGTTGACGGGAGAACGCTTCAAGCTGTGTGTTCTGGACGTTCGCCATGCTCGCGAGTTGCGTCGCGAGTGTCTGCTGGAACTGAGCGAACGCAGTGCCCGCCTCGGTACGCGACGCACGCGAGGTTTCTGTCACTTCGCCACGCACGTTGCGTTCGAGCCGCTCCTGGGCGCGCGCGTGGGCCTCGCCCATGTCGATGATCCGATCGGCCAGCGCCTCGAACTGCTCCTCGACATCTGTCTCGCGCTTCGGCCGCAACAACAGCATCAACGCGATCACCAGCGCGATCGCGAGGACAGCGACACCCACGCTCAACAGCAACAACATGGTCATTTCTTCAGGACTTCCGGATTGATCGGGTTCGGCGGATTGCCTGCGCGCGGACCTTCGCCCAGCGCGGCAATCAGGTTGTCGGCCGCGAGATTGGCCATGGCGCGGCGCGTGGATTCGGTCGCGCTCGCAATATGCGGCGTCAGCACCACGTTCGGCACGGTGAGGAAATCGCGATTGAAATTCGGCTCGCCTTCGAACACGTCAAGCCCCGCCGCTGCGATGGTCTTGTTGCGCAAGGCCTGGATCAGCGCGGCGTCGTCAACAATTCCGCCCCGTGCGATGTTGGTCAGCGTAGCCGTAGGTTTCATGCTTGCCAGTTCAGCCGCTCCGATGGTGTGGCGATTCTCGGCGGTATACGGGAGCACCAGCACGAGGTGGTCTGCACGCTTGAGCAAGTCCGCCTTCGACACATACTCGGCATTCAGTTCCGCCTCGATCTCCGGCGCGACGCGCGAACGGTTGTGATAAATCACGCGCATGTTGAATCCGCGCGCACGCCGGGCAAGCGCCTGGCCGATGCGCCCCATGCCAAGCACGCCGAGCGTGGCGCCGCACACGTCAGTACCGAGAAAAGCGTCGTAGGACCATGTACCCCACTTGCCCGCGCGCAGGAAGTGTTCGGATTCAGCAATTCGGCGTGCGGCCGCCATCATCAGCGCCCAGCCGAAGTCCGCCGTGCTTTCGTTCAATACGTCCGGCGTGTTGGTGCCGAGCACGCCGTGCGCGTTCAACGCCTGCATGTCGAAGTTGTTGTAGCCAACCGCCATGTTCGACACCACCTTCAGATTCGGCGCGCCTTCAAGTACCTTCGCCGTGACGGGATCGCCGGCCAGCAACGCGCCGTCGCGATCGGCCATGCGGCGCGCGAATTCGTCGGCGGCCAGCGGTGCGCCCGGATTGGCATCGACTTCGAAATACTGCCGGAGGCGGTCGATCACGTCCGGGAAGATGGGACGGGCAACCAGCACTTTTTTCATAGACTTCTCCTAAAAGAACAACCATCCAGTAAGTAGGAACAAGGGCAGCAAAATGACTGTCGACCAGCCGACGTACGCAAAGAATCCGGGCATGACAATGCCGCGCGATTCGGCAATCGCCTTGACCATGAAGTTGGGCGCGTTGCCGATATAGCTGTTCGCACCCATGAACACGGCGCCCGCCGAGATAGCGGCGAGCGTGCTGGCGCCGGTCGTCATCAACGTGGGTGCATCGCCGCCGGCAAGGTTGAAAAACACGAGATAAGTCGGCGCGTTGTCGAGGAACGACGACAGCAGTCCCGTCGCCCAGAAATACGCAATGTCGATAGGCTTGCCGCTTGAATCGGTCACCATGTGCACGATGCCGGCGAACGCGCCGTCAGCTCCCGCGCGCAGGATCATGATCACGGGCGCGATGGTGACGAAGATGGCGGCGAACAACTTCGCGACTTCTTCAATAGGCGCCCAGTTGAACGCGTTGCCCGCGCGCGCGCTTTTCGGCGTGAGGATTAGCGACAAGAGCGTCACCACGACAAGCAGCGCATCGCGCACGACATTCTGCAACCCGACGTGCGTGCCGAATACATCGAACTCAATGCCCGGTTTCCACAAGCCGCTCATCAGCACGAGCGCGACCACCGCCGCGAGCAAAACGAAATTGATCTTGCCTTCGACACGCAACGGCGTTTTCACCTCACTCCGATGCACCACCTCTTCCTTGGCGAAGTAATAGCGGTCGAGGACGTAGAAGAGCGCCAGCAAAACCACGCAGATGAAGAGCGTTGGCGCGGCGAGATGCACCGTGGTCCAGAAAAAGCTCACGCCATTCAGGAAGCCCAGGAACAGCGGCGGATCCCCAAGCGGCGAGAGCGAACCTCCGGCATTGGCCACAAGAAAAATGAAGAACACCACGCGATGCACAACGTGCCGGCAATGTTCATTGGCGCGCAGCAATGGGCGAATCAGCAGCATGGCTGCGCCCGTTGTCCCCATGATGCTGGCGAGCACCGTGCCGAGCGCGAGCAGTCCCGTATTCAGGCGCGGGGACCCATGCAGGTCGCCATGCAGGCAAATTCCGCCCGCGACAGTGAACAGCGCCGTGAGCAGGATGATGAACGGCACATACTCTTCCAGCATGGCGTGCACGAAGGTGGCGAATGCAGCCTGCGTACCAAAACGGAGTGCAAAAGGGACCAGGAACACAAGCGCCCAGGCCGCCGATATCTTGCCGAAGTGAGCATGCCACGCATGCGGCGCAATCAGCGGAACAATCGCGATGGATAACAGGATCCCGGCGAACGGAAGTGCCCACAGCGGAGACAGCGTGGCGCCATCAAGCGATGCCGCAGACGCGGTCAACGGCAATAAGAGAAGCGCCAGGCCTTGCCATGAACGTCGCATAGTCACGGATGTGCTCATGCGGGAGCAGCACCGGTTGCGGCTGGAGCCGGAGCATGCGGCCTCAAGCCCTGCTCTCTTGAGTTCCGGCGTGCGGCCGATGTATTCATGATGCTGTCCTCGTAGGCCTGTGCGTCGATCAAGGACTTGATTATAACGAGCGCTCCGGCTCGACTAACCCTGACCGAACGGCTAACGCGGACAGCACCGCCCCTCAAAAACGCCTGCGCGGGTTACTGTTCTTCCACGGGTTTGGCGATGTCGAACACCTGGCGCAGGTAGGCAAGGTAAGCCTGGTCGTCGCACATGTTCTTGCCGGGGGAATCGGAGAGTTTGGCCACGGGCTGGCCGTTGCAGCGAACCATCTTGATCACGATCTGCAGCGGCTGATAGCCAAGGTCGTTGGTCAGGTTGGTGCCCACGCCAAAAGCAAGCTGACAGCGGCCGCGGAAACGTTCGTAGAGGCGCAGGACCTTCGGAATGTCAAGTGCATCCGAGAACACGAGCACCTTGGTACGCGGGTCGCAACGGTTCTGCTCGTAGTGGCGGATCAGGCGCTCGCCCCAGTCGAACGGGTCGCCGGAGTCGTGGCGGGCGCCGTCGAAGAGTTTGCAGAAGTACATGTCGAAGTCGTTCAGGAACGCCTTCATGCCATAGACGTCGGAGAGCGCAATACCCAGGTCGCCCCGGTACTCCTTCGCCCACATCTCGAAGCCGAAGACCTGCGAATCGCGCAGCCGGGGGCCGAGCGCCTGGCAAGCCTGCAGATATTCATGCGCCATGGTGCCGAGCGGACGCAAGCCGTGCTTCATGGCGTAGTAGACATTGCTCGTGCCCGTGAACTGCTCGTCCAGGCCCTCCTTCAGCTTGAGGATGACCTCCTCATGCCACTGCTTGGAGAAACGCCGGCGGGTGCCGTAGTCGGCAATCTTGCAGTCGGAGACTTCGGGTCGGCCGCCGAGCAACTGGATCTTGTCGCGCAGGCGGTCGCGGCCAACATCGAAGGTCGGGTCGCGTTGCGTGTTGCGGAAATAGACCTCGTTGACAATCGCGAGGATCGGGATTTCGAAGAGGATGGTATGCAGCCAGGGGCCAATGATATCAATGTCGATCTCGCCATTCTGCTTGGCGGACGGCTTGATCGTGATGGCCTTTTCGTTGAGTTGAAATAGCGCGAGGAAGTCAATGAAATCGCTCTTGATGAAGCGCATCCGGCGAAGGTATTCGAGCTCGTCCTCCTTGAAGCGCAAATGGCAGAGCTGGCGCACTTCGTCGCGTATTTCATCTATATACGGCACGAGATCGACGTCCGGCGTACGGCAACGGAACTTGTATTCCGCGTGTGCCGCCGGGAAGTGATGCAGCACGACCTGCATCATCGTGAACTTGTAGAGATCGGTATCGAGCAGCGAATGGATAATCATGGTTCCAGACGAACAGCTAGGAAAACGGGTAAAGCCGCGGACAAGCGCGCGGGTAGAACCGCAAACGGACCCGGCACGCCCCAACGCACTCTATGCGTTGCCCCCGGCGGCCTCCAGTGCATGTTACCCGAAGTGTCCGCCCGGAGCGCCGCCCCCGCCCTTGGCCGAAACACGCCGCACCCCGCCCCTGCGGAGGTCCATAAACAAATCACTAAACGATATAAGGCCTGAGGGATGGGGGTCGCGCTCAAATATACCGGTACGCTACAATATCGGTTTTGGCGCGCAGATCGTGCACAGTCCGGCTGTACAGCCCGGATAAAGACGCTCGGTAAGAGACACCAGGTCCCACTGGTCAAACCCGACGTTCATGTCGCCCTCGCCGTCGCCCCACGAATTCCGTATGCAGGAGCCTGAATGACTCACGTTGTGACCGAAAGCTGCATCAAGTGCCGCTATACCGATTGCGTGGACGTGTGCCCGGTGGATTGCTTCCGCGAAGGTCCCAATTTCCTCTCGATCGATCCCGACGAGTGCATCGACTGCGCCGTTTGTGTGGCCGAATGCCCGGTCAATGCAATCTATGCCGAAGAAGATGTTCCTGGTGATCAGCAGCACTTCATTGAGCTGAACGCCGAACTGTCGCGCGGCTGGCCGAGTATTACCAAGACCAAGGCGCCGCTGCCCGAAGCCGACGATTTCAAGGACGTGAAAGAGAAGCTTGAACTGCTGGTGCGGTAAGGCCCAAGTGGTCGCATGTCGTCGCATTCTTCGTAATGCCCCGCTCGTTTGTGACTTTTTGAATTGAGATGAACGCAGGGTGTTGACAGGCTAGATTCCCCTCCATATAATTTTGTTTCTCTGCTGCAGATGTTCCTCGATAGCTCAGTTGGTAGAGCGCCGGACTGTTAATCCGTAGGTCCCTGGTTCGAGCCCAGGTCGAGGAGCCAAAAAAGTTTCAGGCCAAAAAGCCCAATCGAAAGATTGGGCTTTTTGCATTTCCGGACGCTCAAATCAAGCGATCAATACGCGCTGATGCCCTGCACGACCTCCACGCCTTCCCTGAAGGTCGCTCAACTCGGTTTATCACAGGGGCAAATAAGGGTGGCTCGGACCTCAACGCCTCTCGACCAGACTTTTCATGGACTGCTAACGATATTGCGCAACCCGATCGCCCCGGGAATGCACGGTCGTCAGCGCCCGCGGCCGAAGTATCGGGAAGCAGTCACGCTTCCCACATCAGGCCACTACAAAATGGTATATACTTTTGCTATATATCATTTAGTGAGGCGCATATGGATACTGCAAAGGTTTTTTGGTCCGGCCGATCCCAGGCGGTGCGCCTGCCGAAGGAATTCCGGCTGGATGCCGAAGAAGTGCGCGTTCGCCGCCACGGCCGTGCCATCATTCTGGAGCCGATCGCGAGCGATTGGGCGTGGCTGGATTCGGTTGTCGGTCCAGTCGATGACGATTTCTCTCGAGCCGCACAGGAAAAGCTGCCGGAACAGGACCGCCCGGACCTGGACTTCTTTAAGTGAATTATTTGCTCGACACGAATGCCGTTATCGCCTTGATGAAAGGGAATACCGGTTTTTTGACGCGGCTGCGCCAGCACCAGCCACGAGATTTCGCCATGCCGTCGATCGTCGCTCATGAGCTCTATTTCGGCGCTTACAAGAGCCTGCGTGCAGCCGACAACCTCAGGCGCGTGGAAGCGCTGCAATTCGAGATTCTCGACTTCGCCCCGGAAGACGCTCGCCGCGCTGGCGAAGTGCGCGCGCAACTCGCTTCGGCAGGAGCACCCATCGGACCCTACGATGTCCTGATTGCGGGACAGGCTCTGGCGAGATCGCTCACGCTCGTGACGCACAATGTTCGCGAGTTTCAACGCGTGTCCGGGCTGAGCGTCGAGGACTGGGAAAGCTGATCGCCACCAAAGCGCCGACGGAACAAGGCCACGTGATTGACCCATCCCTCATCCGCGCCCTGTCGATACCCAACCGACATAGCTCTCAACCCGCTGCCGCCGCGCACAGCAAGACCCGCCGTAGACGCTGCCCGATGCCCTTCTTCACGCCGCCCATCTTCAGCAGAACCCGAACAACCCACCCGCCCTCCAATCTTTAAAATTGAGAGTCGTCAGACAACGGTATAATCTAGTGATCCAGCCCCTCTTCAAACTACGGCATCGCCAAACGGCTGACCCAAGGAGCGTTTCTGATGGCTGAACCCCTCACATCCGTCGTCACACCCCGACGCGCCCGTAATCTGGCGGAGAGCGTGTTCGATTACGTGATCGAACAGATCGAGTCCGCGGCGTTGAAGCCGGGCGACAAACTGCCCACCGAAGCGAAACTCATGCTGACGCTCGGCGTGAGCCGCACCGTCGTGCGTGAAGGCATTTCTCGCCTGCAGGCCAACGAGGTCATCGAAACACGTCATGGAATCGGCAGTTTCGTGCTGGAACCGCGCCGCGAGAAACTGGGCATCGACATGGTGCCGGCCACCACGCTGCGTGACGTGCTGTCCGTGCTTGAGCTGCGCATCAGCCTGGAAACCGAATGCGCCGGGCTGGCAGCGCAACGCGCCCAGCCGGAAGATCTCGTGCGCATGCGTGCGGCGCTCGACGCGATAGAAGCCACCAGCCGTAACGGCAGCGACAGCGTCGCGGCCGATCTCCAGTTTCACATCGCACTCGCGCGGGCGACCGGAA
Source organism: Caballeronia udeis (assembly GCF_001544555.2). GTDB lineage: Bacteria > Pseudomonadota > Gammaproteobacteria > Burkholderiales > Burkholderiaceae > Caballeronia > Caballeronia udeis. The sequence goes on from NZ_FCOK02000037.1 coordinate 51,395, forward strand.
ACCGCTATTTCGTCGATATCCTGACGCAGATGGGCACTGCGCTGATCCCGCGCAACCGCATCGATTCAGCAGGGATAGCGAAGGCTGACCCGAAAGCGTACGTCTCGCTCGTCAATCTCGAACACGAGAGCATTCTGGAAGCCATCACACGACGCGACGCCGAAAGCGCGCGCGCGGCCATGCGCATGCATTTATCGAATAGCCGGGAACGGTTGCGGCGCGCGAATCAGTCGAGCGAAGCAACGGGCTGAACACGCTCGATTGTCGCCAGCCTGGCTGGCATGGGCCGCACGAAATACTCGCGCCGACACATCGATCGCGCCGCTGGGCACCTGCAGCAACATTGGCAGCCCCCCGACCATCCGCCGGTGACTTCCACGATATCGATTATCTTGTCTGACGTCGTACTTTAATTCATATTCCTTTCGATGCAAAACATTGTAAGAATAGACCGAATCATCTTTATCATGGCGCAATTTCGGGTTAACACCCATGTTGACGTCATCTGCACAACCCGTAAAATGTCATCAGACAACATATCACAGATTGAAAATTGCGAAATAACCAGCCGCGGATCGCGTCGACCACTGCAGCCGTTATAGGATTTTTCGCGAAGGACCGGTTGATCGGCCAACCCGAACACGCTGCCGGACCGAATTCGACCCACGTCGTCCAAGCGAGCCCTACTCACCCATGCGTACCGCCCCGATCAACGCACACTGACCACGTCCATGTCCACGAACTCAACCGCTTCAAACGCCACGCCCACCGTCATCGAACTGCGCGTGGTTCCGGTTGCCGGCCGCGACAGCATGTTGCTGAACCTGAGCGGCGCACACGGCCCGTTCTTCACTCGCAACGTTGTGATCCTGCGTGACAGCGCGGGGCACACGGGCGTGGGGGAGGTACCGGGCGGCGAGAGCATCCGCAAGACGATCGATGACGCACGACCACTCGTCGTCGGGCAGTCGGTCGGCAATCTGCACGCCGTGCTCAACACCACGCGCAAGCAATTCGCGGATCGCGATGCAGGCGGACGCGGCACGCAAACCTTCGACCTGCGCACGACCATTCATGCCGTGACGGGTCTCGAAGCCGCGTTGCTCGACTTGCTCGGCCAGCATCTGGGCGTGCCCGTTGCAGCGCTGCTGGGCGAAGGCCAGCAACGCGATGAAGTGGAAATGCTCGGCTACCTGTTTTATGTCGGCGATAGAAACAAGACCGACCTGCCCTATTCCGCCGGGGCGGACGCGACCGACGACTGGACCCGCGTGCGCCACGAAGAAGCGATGACGCCCGAAGCCGTCGTGCGGCTGGCGGAAGCAGCGCACGCGCGCTACGGCTTCAACGACTTCAAGCTCAAGGGCGGCGTGCTGTCGGGAGACGCGGAAATAGAAGCGGTCACGGCGCTCGCCGAACGTTTCCCCAAAGCCCGCGTGACGCTCGACCCGAACGGCGCATGGTCGCTGTCCGAAGCCGTGCGCCTGTGCCGTGACCAGCATCACGTACTCGCTTACGCCGAGGACCCGTGCGGTGCCGAAAACGGTTATTCCGGGCGCGAGGTGATGGCTGAATTCCGCCGCGCAACGGGTTTGCCGACTGCGACCAACATGATCGCAACCGACTGGCGCCAGATGGGCCACGCGATCCAGTTGCAATCAGTGGATATTCCCCTCGCCGATCCGCATTTCTGGACGATGCAAGGCTCGGTGCGCGTCGCGCAAATGTGCAACGAGTGGGGCCTGACGTGGGGTTCGCACTCGAACAATCACTTCGACATTTCGCTCGCCATGTTCACGCACGTCGCGGCGGCGGCGCCCGGCAAGATCACCGCTATCGACACCCACTGGATCTGGCAGGACGGCCAGCGTCTCACGCGCGAACCGTTGCAGATTGTGGGCGGCAAGGTGAAGGTGCCGGCGCGGCCGGGACTGGGCGTGGATATCGATATGGACGAGCTCGAGAAAGCCCACGCGCTGTATCAGGAACACGGTCTCGGCGCCCGCGATGACGCCATCGCAATGCAGTACCTGATTCCGAACTGGACCTTCGACAACAAGCGCCCGTGCCTGGTGCGCTGATTTCTATAACGACCCGCGCAAAGACTCACCCAAAACCAATTCACGACCAACCATGACGACACCTCAAGAGCTCAAGCAAATCGTTTCCGAAGGGCTGCTGTCCTTTCCGCTGACCGACTTCGACGAACAAGGCGACTTTCGCGCCGACACCTATGCCGAACGTCTCGAGTGGCTTGCGCCCTATGGCGCGACAGCGTTGTTCGCAGCCGGTGGCACGGGTGAATTTTTCTCGCTGACGCACAGCGAATATTCAGACGTGATTCGCACGGCGACCGAAACCTGCAAGGGCAAGGTGCCGATTCTCGCCGGTGCGGGCGGCGCGACGCGGGTTGCGATAGCTTATGCACAGGAGGCCGAACGGCTTGGAGCAAACGGTATCCTGCTGATGCCGCACTACCTTACCGAAGCCAGCCAGGAAGGTATTGCCGCGCACGTCGAACAGGTGTGCAAGGCGGTGAAGAACATTGGCGTGATCGTGTATAACCGCGCCAATTCGAAGCTCAACGCCGACATGCTCGAACGGCTCGCCGATACCTGCCCGAACCTGATCGGCTTCAAGGACGGCGTGGGCGAGATTGAAAACATGGTGACGATCCGTCGCCGTCTGGGCGACCGGTTTTCGTACCTCGGTGGCTTGCCGACAGCCGAGGTTTATGCCGAAGCGTATAAGGCGCTGGGCGTGCCGGTGTATTCGTCGGCGGTGTTCAACTTCATTCCGAAGACTGCGATGGAGTTTTATCGTGCGGTGACCTCGCAGGATCACGCGACCACTGGCCGTCTGCTCGACGAGTTCTTCATGCCGTACCTGGCTATTCGCAACCGCCGAGCGGGTTATGCGGTGAGTATCGTGAAGGCGGGGGCGAAGCTGATTGGCCGCAGCGCCGGTCCTGTGCGCGCACCGCTGACCGATCTGACCGAAGACGAAATGGCGCAACTCGACGTGCTGATCAAGAAGCTCGGCGCTCAATAAGACCCGCGCTAGTTAAAAAGCCGTTCCAAAGCGAGTTGGAACGGCTTTCTTGCACTTGGCACTAAGCATAAAAACGCGCTCGACCTAAGCCGCGAGCAACACCACCGTCAGCGACCGCACGCCTTGCGCGCCACGAATCAGCACGCCTTCGATATCCGCCGTCGCCGATGGCCCCGTCACCAGCACGGCATAACGCGCGGCCTTGAAGTCATCGCGTCGATACACATCCTGCAGCCCATCCACGATTTGCGCGGGGTCGAGCAGCACGACCAGATGCTGCACCAGATAGCCGATCGAATTGACGATGTATTCGTCCTCGCTGAACCAGGCCGAGCCCGTTTCCGCCACGCCGAAGCGCGCGCGCACCACGCCTGCATCGACATCCTGAAGCAATGCTGGCGGCATATCGGCGGCAAGCGCACGGTTCCCCTCGATACCCGGCACGGCCGAGGCGACTATCGCGCCCGCGCCGAAACGCTCGCTGAGCAGCGCTCGCACCGTATCGAGCGATTCGCCTTCGACCACCGATCCTCCCATCGCGGCCAAGGCGGTGCGAAAGCGTTCGAGGCGCTCACCGGGCGGGGTATCGAAGAGCGGCACGTCGGGGCGCGGCCTTGCAGCCGGTTGCGCCGCACGAATCTTCGCGAGAAAAGTGTCGCGCGTGGTCGTCGTCATTTTTTGGCCGCCTTGCGATTTTTCTTGTACCACTCGTGGAAAGTTTCCGCGGGCGTTTCAGGCAGGTCGCGCTGCCGGCCCCAGATGTTCAGCGGGTTGTAGAGCACGAAGTTCGGCAGCCGCTTGAGCGCGCCGCCGAGCGACGCAACCGTGCCTCGATACAGCGTCGGACTGGCAAGAAGGCGCCCCGCCATCTTCAGCACTTCCTGCTTCACGAACGGCACTTCATGATTCGCAGCAATCACCTCGCGCCACTTGTAGATCTGCTCGTGGATGTTGACCTTGGTCGGGCAAACGTTCGTGCAGCTGCCATTAAGAGTCGATGCAAACGGCAGGCTGCTGAAGCGCTTCATATCGTAAGTAGGATTGATGATCGCGCCGATCGGTCCGGAGTATGTAAAGCCATACGACAAGCCCCCGCTCCGCCGATACACCGGGCACGTATTCATGCACGCGCCGCAGCGGATGCATTTGAGCGAGTACCAGAAATCCTCCATCGCGAGGCGTTCTGAACGGCCGTGATCGACGAGGATGTAATGCATCTCCGAGCCGGGTCGCGGTGCGCGGAAATGCGAGGTGTATTGCGTGATCGGCGAGCCGAGCGCACTGCGCGACAGCATGCGGATGAACACGCCGAGATCGGAAATCCTGGGAATCAGCTTTTCGATCCCTATCGATGCAATGTGCAGCGGCGGCACGTTTGCCGATAGATCCGCGTTGCCCTCGTTCGTGCACACCACGACCGTTCCCGTCTCCGCGACCGCGAAGTTGCAACCTGTCATGCCGGCAGTTTTCTCGCGCACGAAATACGGCCGCGTGTTCATGCGCTGGCTTTCGGCGAGATAGTGGATGTCGCTGTTTTGCGGATCGGTGCCTATCGTGCGGCCGAACAATTCGGCTACATCCGCGCGCAGTTTATGCACGGCGGGCACAACCATGTGACTCGGGTCCTGGTTATCCAGTTGCTGGATGCGTTCGCCGAGATCCGTTTCCATCACCGTGATGCCGCGCGGCTCGATGTACTCGCGCATCTTGCATTCATCGGTGAGCATGGATTTGCTTTTGACGAGCGTGGTGAGGCCGCGCTCGGACATCAGCTTGTAGACAATCTCGTTGTGTTCCTCGGCCGTCGACGCGTAATGCACGACCACGCCGTGCGACTCGGCCTGGCTGATGAACTGGTCGAGGTAATCCGCGAGATTCGAAAGCGTGTGCTCCTTGATCCCCGACGCCAGCTCGCGCAGCGTCTCCCATTCGGGCATGCCGTGCGCCTGTGCGTCGCGTTTGCTGCGCAGGTCCCAGAGGCGTTTGTCGTGGAAAGCGAGGTGATCTTCCTTCGCGATAAACACGCCCGCCGCCTTCGCGTGATCGAGCCGCTTGCTTTTTCCCTTCGCGACGTCGCTCATGCGCGTGCTCCGTTCAGGATCTGGGCAATGTGGATAAAACGGGCATCGAGTTTCAGGCGTTCTGCGCAGCCTTGCTGATGCATCAGGCACGACATATCGCCTGAGACGATATATTGCGCGCCCGCGCCGAGATGATCGCGGACCTTGTCCTGCCCCATCCTCACCGATACCGCTTCTTCGGTCACTGAAAACGTGCCGCCGAAGCCGCAGCATTCGTCGGGGCGTGCAGGCGTGACGAATTCGATGCCTTTGACGCCTTCGAGCAATGCACGAGGTTTGGAAAACGGCGTCCCATTGATCTCCGATGCAGACGCTTCCTTTAAGTGCCGGATGGCGCTGCAGCTATTGTGCAATCCCACGCGATGCGGGAATTCGGCCCACGGGAATTCGCGCACCTTGAGGACATCGTGGAGAAATTCGACCAGTTCGTAGGCGCTCGTTCGGACCTTGCGAACAGACGCGGTCTGCTCGATGGCGGTCAGGTGCTCGCGCACGTGATGGATACAACTTGCCGATGGCCCGACCACGTAGTCGTAACCGGCGAAATTACGGGCGAACACACGCTCGGCGCCGGCTGCTTCTTTTTGCGCGCCGCTGTTTGCCATTGGCTGGCCGCAGCAGGTTTGTTCCTCGGGGTAATCCACTTCCACGCCAAGGCGTTCGAGCAATTCGAGTGTCGCGATGCCGACTTCGGGATAGAACGCATCGATGAAACAGGGAACGAACAGGGCGACTTTCATGGGATAGGGCGGTGGGGAGCCTGTTGAGGAGCCTGAAAGACAAACGGTTTGCCACTTGGTAAGCTTGGTCTGACCAAGACTTTAAAGTTTGCGGCGTTTCATGTCAAACTGCCGAACCTCGAATGCGAACGATCTCTCCATGCCATTTAAGCCCGTCCATTCCTACACCCGAACACGCATCGCCGATGTCGTCTCCGACCAGATCCGGGCGCTGATCACGAGCGGCGCGTTGGTCCCCGGGCAGCGGCTCCCCGCCGAACGCGACCTGGCGGAACAGCTCAACGTCTCGCGCCCATCGCTGCGTGAAGCGCTGATCCGGCTGGAATCGGATGGATTTATCCAGGCTGCCGCGCGCAGCGGTTTCGTCGTGTCGGATGTCACCGCCCCGCTCGTATCCGCCCCGCTCGCCGCGTTGCTGAGCCAGCACCCCACAGCCAGCGCCGACGTCCTCGAACTTCGCCACGGCCTCGAATCCCTCGCAACGGCCTACGCGGCCGAACGTGCAACCGCAACCGATCTGGCGCGCATCACCGAAGCATTCCATGCGCTGAAAACCGCCGCCGTCGAGCCAAAACGCACCCGCATAGCGGAACACGACGCGGCGTTTCATCTCGCCATTGCCGACGCCACCCACAACCTCGCCCTCGCCCATGTGATGCACGGCCTGCAGGAACTCATGCGCGAATCAATGCTGACGTCGCATCGGCTGGTCGATTACGACGATCAGGTCGAAGCGAACCTGCTCGCACAACATCAAGCCATCTTCGATGCCATTCTCGCCCACGATCCAGCACGCGCCCGCGAGGCCGCAGGCGCGCATCTGGACTACGTGAGCAAGCTTTATCGCGACCGCCTGCCCAAGCCGGAAGCACCCCGCCACCCTGCAAAAAACCAGAATCCGGAGACCATGCCATGACTATTTCCAGCGCCCACTGGGGCGATCTTGCTGACGGTACGCCCGTCGATCTTCACACACTCAGCCACGACAACGGCTTGCGGGTATCGGTGACCAATCTGGGCGCGGCCCTCGTCTCATGGTTCGCGCCGGATCGCGACGGCCATCTCGCGGATATCCTGCTTGGCCACGACTCCCCTGCCGCATACACCACCGGCCCCGCCTACATGGGCGCGATTGTCGGGCGCTGGGCGAACCGCATTGCGGGCGCGCGCTTTTCACTGGATGGCGTCGAGTACACGCTGGAAGCCAATCAACCGCCGAACTCGCTGCACGGCGGTGTCCACGGTTTCAGCTACAAGCTGTGGCAAGCGCGGCATACGGGGGACGCGTTGGTCCTCACGCTGCAATCACCCGCCGGCGATAGCGGTTTTCCCGGCGCACTCACCGTCCAGGTCACATACACGTTCAGCGACGCCGGCGAACTGACGATCACCTACGATGCCTTCACAGACGCGCCCACGCCGCTCAATCTCACGAACCACGCGTACTTCAATTTGTCGGGCGTGGACTCGACGACTATTCACGATCACGAGATCGAACTCGCCGCCGATCATTTTTTCGCCATCGATCAATACACGATCCCGACCACGCTGGAAGACGTCACCAATACACCGTTCGACTTCCGTACGGCCGCGCTTCTCGGACCGCGGTTGGACACCCGCGATAACGAGCAAGTGACGCTGGCAGGCGGCGGTATCGACCATTGTTATGTGCTGAGCACCGCAGCGCCGGTCACCGAACTGCCGGAAATGCGGCGTGTCGCGGCTGTTTATCATCCGGAAAGCGGGCGGGAACTGATTGTCTCGACCACTGAGCGCGGGCTGGTGTTCTACACCAGCAACAATCTGGACGGCGTGCCGGGCAAACGCGGCGTGACCTATCACAAGCACGGCGCGCTCTGCCTCGAAGCGGGCGGGTTTCCTAATCAGATCAACATGGAAGACGCGGAAGACGTGGTGTTGCGCCCGAATGAGCGATATCGGCAAATCACGCGCTACGCCATGCGCGTGAGGTAAAAACGCGCTGCCCGCCACGGCGCCGATAGGAACCCGCCTACAGTCGAATAGGACGCTCGCGGGTATCGGCGGCCCGGCCTCTCATCGATACTGGATTCATCAAATCAGATATCGAATGGAGGAAGACAATGCCTTATCTACTCGGTTGGTTGCTCGGTGTGCCCGTGATCGTGTTGGTGATCCTGTATCTGATCTTTCACTGAGCACGTTATTGAGCCTATCAATATATTGAGCCTATCAATAGGCAGTAGGCGCGGGCGGCGAAAGCACGCCGCACGCGGTTTCACGTGGATGGAACGAAGGCGTCGTTACAATACGACGCCTTTTTCAATTCCTCATTCCCCGAAGGATTCCGATGAAACGCGCTGTCTTCGCCTTGACGTCCCTGACGTCGCTTGTTGCGTTGCTTGCTGCGGCCGCCCTGCATGCCGAGGAGATAGCCAGCGTCAACACGAATTTCCGCTTTACCGGCTCGGATCGTGTCACGGTCGAGGCATACGATGACCCGGCGGTCACGGGGGTCACGTGTTACGTCTCTCGCGCACGCACCGGCGGGGTTAAAGGAACGCTTGGAATTGCCGAAGACCCGTCAGAGGCATCCATAGCTTGCCGCCAGGTCGCGCCGGTCAAGATCGACGCGCCGCTCAAGCAGAAGTCCGATGTGTTCTCGGAACGTATGTCGTTTATCTTCAAGACCTTGCACGTGGTGCGTATTGTCGACGCCAAGCGCAATACGCTGGTCTACCTGACATACAGCGACCGGATCACCACCGGCAGCGCGAAGAACAGCGTGACAGCCGTGCCAATGCCTGCGGGCACGACCATTCCGGTCAAATAAGACTGGAGCGCCGGTTGGCCAGCCTTCGTCTGAATAATTGAAAGCTGGCCTAAAGTTTACCCTCCCTGCGCCGATATACAGACGAACGGCCGTCGCCCTCATGGCGACGCCGACTGTCTTCCCGCGCCGGTTCAAACCGGCAAGCGGGATCGGGAACCGGGAAACATCATGGGTCAGATCACCCTTTCATTCAAAGAAGAGACGATAGCGGCGCTACGCCGTGACTTCGAGACGTTGATTCGTCTGTCGCTCAAGTTCGACCCGCAATTCGTCACGCCTACATTCGAGGATTTCCTGCGGGCAAAACTCCTCGACAACCCCACGCCGCTCACCGAACAAGCCGTCCAGCGAATGCTGCAAAACGGCCAGTACGCATGGGCGAAACGTGCACTCGACAAGGAGTTTCCGGACGTCGTCGAAATGATGATGCGTCAAGCCGCGGAACACGGCTTCGGCTTCGCGGTGCGCTCGGACTGGAAACCGGAAGATCTCATCAAGGCCTCGCGCGCGTGGGCCACCGCGATCGTGACCGAAGCGAACGGCAACCCGGAGCAGATCGAAACGCTCGCGTCCCAGATCAAGGCGGCAGCATCGGACATCCAGGAACTGGAGATGAAAATGCAGACGCCCGCATGGCGTCTCGCCGATTCACTGCGTCAACGCGTGTACGAAACCAAGATCGCGACTGAACACAGCGTGGGATCGACTGCGCGTGAGAAGCTGGGTGAATTGCGCTGTCTGCTGCGCCTCGGCATGTTTCACGGCTCGATTTCGAAGCAGGAAGCGCAGCAAGTGCTCGAGCAACTTCGCATGCTCAAGCCGGAGATTTTTATTGAAGAGCCGTACGACGGATTTACCCGTTTCGGCAACTGGCTGCGTGCGATCTTTACGCCGGAGCGCAAACCGCCCAAACCTTCGCGCGCGGAACGTTGAGTTGAGCCCGTACTGAGGTCGTACGAAGCTCAAAAGCAATACCCTTCACTCCCACATCTTCTTGAGCCGCGCGGCAATATCGACTCTCGCCTTTGCCGCCGCGGCCAGCCCCGCTGCCGTCGGCGCGGCGGGCTCAGGCACCGGCGGCCACGCACACGCTTCGAACTGCGGCATCAGGTGTGCCGGAATGAAACGCGTGCGCGCCGCCCAGACGTGCCGGTCACCCATATGCGTCTGGTTGTGCACGTAAAAACGCTGCGGAGTGACAATGTGCAAGTCCTCTTTGGCACGCGTCATGGCGACATACAAGAGCCGCCGTTCTTCATCAATTTCCTCGTCGCTGCCCGTGCCCATGTCCGACGGAATACAGCCGTCCACGCCATTCATCACAAACACGTTCTTCCACTCCTGGCCCTTGGCCGAATGGATGGTGGAGAGAATCAGATAATCCTCGTCGATGAGCGGCACACCCGATTCATCGCTGGTGGCATCGGGCGGATCGAGCGTCAGTTCGGTGAGAAACCGCTCCCGCGTGGGATACGTGGATGCGATGCTTTCCATCTGCAGCACATCGCCATGACGGATCGACGCGTCTTCGTGATTGCGCTCCAGATGCGGTTCGTACCAGCGCCGGATCATCTCGAATTCAGCAGGCCAACCGCTTTCGCGCGAACACACTTTCGACATCAGCGCGACAAGCGCCGGCCAGTCTTCGCTCGCGCGCAACGGCGCGGCGAATGCTGCCAACCCGGCAGCCAACTCGGCCGGCGTGCCGCCGCGTTCCGCCACCTGATCGAGCACCCGCCCGGCGATTGCCGGCCCAACGCCCGGCAGCAACTGCATGACACGAAAACCGGCCACACGGTCCCGCGGATTCTCGCCCCAGCGCAATACCGCCAGCACGTCCTTGACGTGAACGGAGTCGAGAAATTTCAGCCCACCGAACTTCACGAATGGAATGTTGCGCCGCGTGAGTTCGATTTCGAGCGCAGCACTATGGTGCGCGGCGCGAAACAGCACCGCTTGCTGCTTGAGCGTCATGCCGCCTTCACGCGCCTCCAGCACCTGCTCGACGATATAACGCGCCTGCTCGGCTTCGTCTGCAACCGAGACAAGGCGCGGCCGTTGCGCCGATGCCTTGTCGGTCCACAGGTTCTTCGTATAACGCTCGGCGGCAAGACCGATCACCGCATTCGATGCCGCCAGAATGGGCTGCGTCGAGCGGTAATTGCGCTCGAGCGTCACGCATTTCGCGGGAGGATTGAAGTGGCCCGGAAAATCGAGGATATTGCGCACCGTCGCGCCGCGAAACGAATAGATGGACTGGGCGTCGTCGCCGACTACCGTCAGGCCGCGGCCGTCGGGTTTCATCGAAAGCAGGATGGACGCCTGCAACTTGTTCGTGTCCTGGTATTCATCGACCAGCACGTGGTCGAACCGGGCCGACAGATCCGCGGCAATGGACGGCTCTGCGGCAAGATGCGACCAGTAGAGCAGCAAGTCGTCGTAGTCGAGCACGCTTTGCTGCTGCTTCGCATTGACGTACGCCGCGAACAGCCGGCGCAGGTCGTCTTCCCATTCGCGGCACCACGGAAACGCCTGGTCGAGCACCACTGCAAGCGACCCGCCGGTGTTGACCACGCGCGAATAGATGGCAAAGCACGTGGACTTGGCCGGAAAGCGCTTTTCTTTCGTTGATAACCCCAGCTCGTGGCGCACGAGGTTCATGAGATCGGTGGAATCCTCGCGGTCGTTGATCGTGAACGACGGCGATAACCCCACGAGATCCGCGTAATCGCGCAACAAGCGTGCACCTACGCTATGGAACGTCCCTGACCACGTGAGCCCTTGCGCGATCACACTGCGGTTACCCAAGGCGTTCACGGCGATACGCGTCACCCGACGGGTCATCTCGCTGGCTGCGCGCCGCGAAAACGTGAGCAACAGGATCCTGTGCGGATCCGCGCCCTTCACCAGCAAATGCGCCACGCGATGCGCCAGCGTATTGGTCTTGCCCGATCCCGCCCCGGCGATCACCAGCAACGCGCCGGCCGGAGTGCCCGCGTTCGACGCCTGAGTGCCGTACTCGACCGCCTCACGCTGCGCGTCGTTCAGTTTGGTCAGGTACGACGCGATGTCTTCCGGCGCCGGCTTGGGCGCGAGATCGTCGTCGGTGGCGGAGTTGAGCGTGAGCACGGCGCGTGGGCTTTAAAATCGGGTGACGCACACTGTATATCCATACAACTCTTCCACGCAAGCAACTGATGCAGCAGGCTTTTGGCCCCATAAAATAAATGGCCCGGTGCGCTTGCGCGCGCCGGGCCATCGGTTTTACCGCCCTGTATTCATCGAACCTGAGAGCTTGAGACTTAGTGCTGCAGGCCCGTATCCTTCGGACCATCCGGCTCGGCGGACTTCAGTTCGTCATTGGCGGTCTGGTTGTCGGCCTTCTTGTTGATCTTTGCGTTGCGTACCTGCTCCTTGTACTGCGCCTTCGCTTCCTTGCTGGTCGCCTTCAACTCCTGCTTCGAGGCCTTCTTCGACGCCTTGTATTCAGCACTGGCCTGCGCGTTGGCATTGCGCTTCACGACCAGCGGATCGGTCGGTGCCGGAGCCACGATGTTCTGCGGCGCCGGCGCGATTTGCGCGGCCGGTGCGGACATCTGGCCGGTGGCGTCGGCGCCGGCTGGCTGCGCGGTCTGCGCGAACGCGGATGCGGACAAACCCATGGCGACAAAAGCGGTACCCAACAGCATTTTTTTGACTTGCGACATGTTCATTTCCTCTCTGGCAGTTTTTATTCCGGGTGGTCAATTGCGACGATGGCAACCATTGCAACCGACCGCGACGCCAAGCGATGTGTTGTGTCCTGAAACACCACTCTTGAGCACAGCGCGCCGCAAATACCCGTCTACACTTCTAATGACCGGCATGAACGCGTAGAAAACCGCATAAAAATGCGCCGGTCATCAAGACTGACCCGGTGTCGGGCACTGGAGTTCGCTGAAACACGTCATTGTTACCGACGGTTTCACTTCCTGACATATTGCAAACAGCCATACACGCGGATATCCGGGTGTCCGGGCTGTAGACGCACTTTGCATGCCCGGCTGGTTTATCATGGGCGCCCTTTCCGCCCCCAACCCTGCGAAGACCGCTCATATGCCGCGACTCGAATTCACGCTCACGGGCGACTACGTCGAACTGCACAACCTGCTCAAGCTCATGGGTCTGGCCGATAGCGGCGGCTCGGCGAAAGCACGCGTCGCCGAGGGCGAGGTGAAGGTCGACGGCAAGATCGAATTGCGCAAGACCTGCAAGATCCGCGCGGGCCAGACAGTGGTCATTGAAGACACCACGATCAAGGTGCACAAGCCGAAATGACCGGCATGGACCAGATCCGGATAACGCTAAATACCGCGTCGTGATCGACATAAACGCAATCAGGCAATAAGCTAGACGGCTTTCGTTCCCTTTCGCCGCTTTCAGCTTGTTGACGGTTGAAGCCAGCTTTTCAAGTTGGCGCGTTTCAAAACCAGGATTTCAAGCTGAAATTCGAAGCCGGGTTTCATAGCTGACATTCAAAGCCGAAATTCAAAGCGGAGCTTCACGCGAAAAAAGCTGAAGTGCGGCCGGAACGAACGGGCGATGCAGGACCGGTTACGGTTTGCTGCATCGCCCGTTGCCGTTTTTGCGCGGTTTTTGCCGTGCAGCAAAGCATCCAGATAATCCGTCATGCCATCCAGAATGATCCGCGCGAACGCGCCGCCAAGCCTTTCACGTCACGCCGTCGATACCGCCAGGCTCGCCGCGCCCCTCGCCATCTCGCAACTGTCGCAAATGGCGATGGGCGTCACCGACACCATCCTGCTCGGCTCGCTCGGCCCCGATTCCCTCGCGGCCGGAGGCCTGGGCGCGAACCTGTTCTTCGTGGTCGTGGTGCTGCTGCAAGGCGTGCTGACGTCGGTGAGCGTATCGGTGTCGCACGCGCGCGGCGCGAACAAAGATCATCTCGTGCCGAACATCTACTGGACCGGGCTGGTGCTCTCGCTGCTGCTCGCGATCCCCGCCTTCACGCTGCTGAGCTTCGCCGAACCTATCCTGCTCAAGTTCCACGAACCCGCCATGCTCGCCAGGAACGTCGGCGAATATTGCGCGATCCTGCGTTGGGGTGCGCCGGGCAGCCTGATCGGGATCGGCATGATGCGCGCGTTCCTGCCGGCCATTGGCGCGGCGAAGCGGCTGCTGTGGGTATCGATTGGCGGCGTGTTCGTGAACGCATTTCTCAACTACGGCCTGATCCACGGCGCCTACGGCCTGCCCGAACTCGGTTTTCACGGCTCGGCGGTCGCGACCACGATCACCGTCTGGCTAACGGCGCTGGTGCTTATCGCGTTCCTGCATTTGCGGCCGCGTTACCGGCATTTTGTCGTCGCAGCGCGGCCACGCCTGCCGCTGATGGGCGAATTGTTCGGCATCGGCTGGCCGGTCGCGATCACCTATGGCGTCGAATCCACGCTGTTCCTGGCTACCGGCATGACCGTGGGCACGCTCGGCGAAGCGCAGCTTGCCGCGCACCAGATCGCGCTGAACGTGGCGTCGGTGGCGTTCATGGTGCCGCTGGCCATCGGCCAGGCGGCAAACGTGCGTGTGGGCTACTGGATCGGCGCAGGACAGCCGCTGGCGGCACGCCACGCCGGGTTCGTGGCGATCGCGCTGGGCGTGGCGTTCATGGCGCTGTCGGGCTGCGTGCTGGTGCTGGCGCCACACGCGATCGTGGGACTGTATCTCCATCTCAACGACCCGAAGAACACCCAGACCGTTGCGCTGGCTGCGTCGCTGCTCGGCGTAGCGGCGGTGTTCCAGATCGTCGACGGCATGCAGACGGTCGCATCGGGCGTGCTGCGCGGGCTGAAGGACACGCGCGTGCCCATGCTCGCGGCAGCGTTCGGTTACTGGGGCATCGGCTTTCCAACCGGCTACATGCTTGCGTTTCACTTCAACGGCGGCACGAAGGGTTTGTGGTGGGGCCTGGCCGCGGGACTCGCGAGCGTCGCGGTGCTGATGACCCTTCGCTTCGATCGCATGAGCCGCCGTTTGGTCACGCGCGGTGCGCCTGAACCCGGTGAATCCGGACAGGCGCCCCGGCATACGGCATGAAGCAGCGCCTACGGTCGCTAGGGTAACTTCAGTTGCCGCGGCATAAGTTAAGCAGGCATTGTTGGTTGGAACCCGAGCGGCGCGACGATATGATCAAGCCGTCTCCTTGAGATTCATCCAGTAACAGGGGTATTAGGCCCGCTTCCTCGAAGCGGGCTTTTTTTCGTCTGCGCGGCCCACATCGCCAATCACGCGCTGCCTCGCGGCGGCAAACCCGGCGTTGAACGGCGCGATGCCTGCGCCAGGAAAAGACCCGAGCAAGCACCCCGGTTCCCGCTCCACTTTTTCGCAGACCGACCCGTCCGGCGTGCCTGTAGCCGATTTCCCCTAAAATAAGCGCGCATGATCCTTGGGCGTACTCCCGCGAGATCCGGCGCTGCACGTGGCCACTGCGTGCGCAACAGCCACAAGCAGTTCAGAAAAATCGCTCGGGCAAACAAGAGGAATGGACGTGTCGGAAAGCAGCAGGCAGGTATCGCAGTCGTCTGTATCCCAAGCCGCACAAGGCCCGCACCCCGGTAGGCGCGCAGAGCGCACGCGAGCCGGACAGGTTTCACCCCAGCCGTTGACCCCGGCGCGTGCCCGGCGCACGCCACCGCTATCCCGCGGCCTGGCGCTCGCCGCCGCCGCGCTCACGGCGCTGGCACTCTCCGCCTGCGCCACGCGCCCGCCTGCCAGCGCGTTCGACCACCCCGTCACCCATGCACTCGCCGCCGACGCGAACACCCCCTTGCGCACCGCCCTCCTGCCGAAGGAAGCCTCGCATCCGGACGAGTCCGGCGTGCGCCTGCTTCCCACCGGCACCGAGGCGCTGCAGGCCCGCATCGCGCTCGCCCGCGCGGCGACCAAGACGCTCGACATGCAGTACTACATTGCGAACGAGGACAACACGGGCAAGCTGCTGCTCGGCGCGGCCCTTTACGCGGCGGATCGCGGGGTCAAGGTGCGCATGCTCGTCGATGACCTGAATTTCAAGGACATCGACCAGATCATGGCCGCGCTGAATTCGCATGACAACATCGATATCCGCGTGTTCAATCCGTTCGGCAGCGCGACCCGGAGTTTCGGCGAACGCACGCGCAACCTGTTCACGAAGGTCGATCATTTCACGCGCCGGATGCACAACAAGGCGATGATCGCGGACAACCAGATCGCGATCGTGGGCGGCCGTAACCTCGGCGATGAATACTTCAGCGCGAGCGCGACCCTGCAGTTCCGCGATCTCGACGTATTCGTGGCCGGCCCGGTGACGCAAGAGATATCGGCGAGTTTCGACGACTACTGGAACAGCTCGATCGCGTATCCGCTGCGCGCGCTGAACAGGCAAAAATTCGATCCCGCCGATCTCGACAAGACCCGCAACGACCTGCGCCAGCACTGGAAGGATCAGGCTGATCCGCTGAACGCGAAGCCGCTCAACGCCACGCCGATCGCGCAGCAGATAGCCCAGGACGGCCTGGGCCTGAACTGGACGCGCACGGAGTTCGAAGCCGATTCGCCGGTGAAGATCGAGCATCCCGACAAGGACTATAAAAGCCCGCCCATGCAGCGCCTCATCGAGCTGGCGAATCAGGCGAGTAGCGAAGTCCTCATCATTTCGCCCTATTTCGTGCCGCACGACGAGGGCGTGAAGGCGCTCGCCGCCATCACGGGGCGCGGCGTGAAGGTGAAAGTGCTGACCAATTCGCTGGCGGCCACCGACGCCGTCGCGGTGCAGGCCGGTTACGCGCCGTATCGCGTGCCAATGCTCAAGGCCGGCGTAGAGTTATACGAGTTCAAGCCGGTGCAGGCCGAGGGCGAGGGCCGGCCGCGCGCCGGGCTGTTTGGCTCGCAATCGCGCGTGAGCCTGCATGCCAAGGCTTATATGATCGATCGCAGTATCCTCGTGATTGGGTCGATGAACCTGGACCCGCGCTCGGCGTCGCTCAACACGGAACTCGCGCTGGTGATCTACAACAAGCAGATCGCCGGCGAAGCAGCACGATTGTTCGATGCCGGCACGGCGCCGGCGAGGGCGTACCGGGTGGAACTCGCTTCGCCCGCGGTGCTCGCGGGGTTGAAGAACACCGGCTCGCCGATGTCGCCGCTCATCTGGACCACCGACGACGACGGCCAGGTGCGTACCTACAACTTCGACCCGCAAGCGGGCCTTTACCGCAATGTGCTGACGGGTTTGTTCATGCTGCTGCCCGTCGACTCGCAGCTTTGAATGATCGATATTTCGACCTTTTGAACGTGCAGGCAAGCCGGACTCGGATCGCGATTGCGCGGTCCATGGCAAACCCCGATTCAACCCTGAAACTGAAGCAAGCCGAAGGAGCATGAAGCCATGACGGACGACGCAAGACTCGAGAAGGACACTTTCGGCGAAATCGCCGTGCCGAACGCAAAACTCTGGGGTGCGCAGACGCAGCGTTCCTTGCAGAACTTCAAGATTTCGAGCGAGAAACAATCGCCGGAACTGATCAATGCGCTCGCGATCGTGAAGCGGGCATCGGCGGAAGTGAATGCTGAACTGAAGGTGCTCGCCGCCGATAAAGCGCAGGCGATCATCGCTGCCGCCGACGAGATCCTGGCGGGCAAACACCCTGATGAATTCCCGCTCGCCGTATGGCAAACGGGTTCCGGCACGCAGACCAACATGAACCTCAACGAGGTGATT
This sequence comes from Caballeronia udeis, assembly GCF_001544555.2. Lineage (GTDB taxonomy): Bacteria > Pseudomonadota > Gammaproteobacteria > Burkholderiales > Burkholderiaceae > Caballeronia > Caballeronia udeis. The sequence goes on from NZ_FCOK02000037.1 coordinate 68,834, forward strand.
GCGAACCGGGCAAGCGAGCTGATGGGCGGCGTACGCGGGGAAGAGCGCAAGGTGCATCCGAACGACGACGTGAATCGCGGGCAATCGTCGAACGACGTGTTTCCGACCGCGATGCACATTGCCGCAGCAGTCGCGATCACAAAACATCTCGTGCCGTCGCTCAAGACCTTGCGCGATACGCTGGATAAAAAATCGAAGGCATTCGATTCCATCGTGAAGATCGGCCGTACGCATTTGCAGGACGCGACGCCGCTTACACTCGGACAAGAGTTTTCGGGTTATGTCGCGCAACTGGACCAGGGCATCCGGCACGTTGAATCGACGTTGCCGCATCTCTATCAGCTGGCATTGGGCGGCACGGCGGTTGGCACGGGGTTGAACGCGCATCCCGAGTTTGCGGTGAAGGTCGCGGGCGTGATCGGCAAGCTCACCGGCTTGCCGTTCGAAACCGCGCCGAACAAATTCGAAGTCATGGCCGCCGCCGACGCGCTCGTGTTCGCGCATGGCGCGCTGAAGACCATTGCGGCGGGCTTGATGAAGATCGCTAACGACATCCGCTGGCTCTCGAGCGGACCGCGTTGCGGGCTTGGAGAGTTGTCGATTCCCGAGAACGAACCGGGCAGCTCGATCATGCCGGGCAAGGTCAACCCGACCCAATCCGAAGCCGTCACCATGCTCTGCTGCCAGGTGTTCGGCAATGACGTGGCCGTGAATATTGGTGGCGCGAGCGGCAATTTCGAGCTCAACGTGTTCCGCCCGATGATCGCGCACAACCTGCTGCAATCGGTTCGTCTGCTGGCCGACGGCGCTCAGAGTTTCAACGATAACTGCGCGGTCGGGATCGAGGCGAACGAGTCACGTATCGACAGTTTGCTGAATGAGTCGCTGATGCTCGTGACGGCGCTCAATCCGCATATCGGCTACGACAAGGCTGCGAAGATCGCGAAGAAAGCCCACAAGGAAGGCACGACGTTGAAAGCGTCCGCACTGGCGCTTGGGTTTGTGACCGAAGCCGAATTCGACGAGTGGGTGAAGCCCGAGGACATGGTCGGGAAGAAGTAAGACGGATGGTTCAAGCGCTAGCGGTTGATGCTTGAGAGAGCCCGTCAACCGCTGCAACCATTTATCGCACGGCCGTTTTCTGCGGGGTCCAGAAACCAAGTTCGACGGAATGCGCAATGAGCTTTTTGCCCGAGTCCTCGAACAGATGACCCACGCGCTTCGTGATGTCGCCCGGCGCCACTTCGACATCACCCACCCGCAGTTGCAGACCCGTTGCGGCAAGCGAGCGCGTGACTCGCGCTGTCAGCTCATCCATGTTCTTGCTCAGCGCCTTCGTCCGGTCCGTCTTCTCTTGCAGGGACGCCATCATCAACAGATCAAGCGTCGCCACGCCTGCTCCGCCGCCCAGCCGCGGCGACGCCAGCGCGCTCCAGACCTCGCCCCGCTCCACCCGCGACAGCAGCACGACGTTGAGCCGGTCAGCCGATGCGCGCGGCTGGACGCCGCCGTAACGGATGGAGGTTTCTCCCACCGCAATCGACAAGCGCAGGATCTTCAATACGCCGTCCATATCCACGCCGGCGAATTCGGGTGCATCGAAGAGTTCGGCCAGCGTCATCTCCGAGCGGCGCAGACAATCGAAAAGCGGCTGGTGAAGCGCGTCACCGCGTGTCACCGTAGCGTGCTCCAGCTCCACGACCTGTTTGTAGGTGATCATCGGATTGCCCCACAGATGGATATGTGCAGCCTGCTCGCGCAGACGGACATCGCTGAGAGGCGCTTTGCCGCGCACGAAGATATCCGAGCGGAAAGTGCGATTCGCACAGTAGTCGCTGAGTTCCTCGGCCTCGATCGGGTCCGTGACGCTATCCAATAGCTGACGTTGTTCGCCGCTCAGCCAGGCCACTGGCGCCATGTGCGCAAAGCGCGCACCCCCCGCGTAGCTGAGCTTTGCGTCGGCCAGTTCGCGGGCGATATCGGCGAAATAAAATGGTGTCCATTTCTCGTGCAGATATTCATGAACAAGGTAACGCGCGTCCAGATTGGCGAAGTTCTGGACCCGCGCGAGCGAATCCGGATTGCGCTTGAAATGCATTGCGTCAAGATCAGCCAGTTTCTTCGCAAGCTCCGAGGCATGGGTCCACGCATCCCCGCCTCGCGCCGCGCCGCGCATGAGCAGGCGTTGCAGCGGCAGCACCTGCGCGAGACCGGGCATGGCGTTGTAGCTCACCTGGACCACGCCGCCCGGCTTCAGGTAACGCTTCAGGAACTGCACGATCTGCGCGCGAGTTTCATCCGAGATCCACGAGATGATGCCGTGCATCGTGATGTAGTCGAACATGGGAAGCTCGACCGCGCCTTGCGCCAGTTCACCGAAGCTGTTTTCCAGCAAGGTGAGGTTCGGCAACTGCGCTTCGTCGCGTATCGATGCCGCTGCCAGCACGTGCACCGGATTGAAATCGCAGGCGTAGAAATCGCCTTGCGGATGTGTTGCTGCCAAAATCAGCGAGGTCAGGCCCTGGCCGAAACCCAGCTCGCAGTAAGTGAATTTTTCAATCGATGGCGGCACAACCCGTTGCATGACGAGGCAGGCGTTCAGGTAGGTCGGACTCTGTTCCTGATAAAAGCCCGTTGTGTAGGCAACCGAATTGTTATAACCAGCGGTCCAACTCATGTTGTTTCCCCAATTCATGTTTGTGCGTTCTGGTCCGGTCAACCGGACGGCCTCTGTGCGACGCGCGCACTATGCCAACAACGCACTTATTCATGAATGAGAAATGTCTGATTTGTTTGTTTTGTTTTTTAAACGAACGGCGGGTGCGGCAGAAAAAAATCGGCAAGCCTCCGGGCGTGCGGCTAAATCGTTCTGACTTTGCCACTCACCGGTGCAAGAGGCTCATTCGGCCCATTGCACCGGCTGTCTTCCTTACACCTTTCCAGCCGCCACTTCTTCCGGCTTCAATTCCACGATAGCGTCAAGCGCGTCCTTCACATCCATTGCGTATTTCGCGAGCCGCTTCTGCTCATCCGTCACGGGCTGGAACGACGGCACCGGCACCGGTTTCCCCTGTTCATCGACGGCGACAAACACCATCAGGCAATCCGTCGTCTGCTGCAGCTCTCCGCTTTTCGGGTCGCCCGCATGGACCGATATATGCAAGTGCATACTCGTGCGCCCTGTTGCCACCACGCGCGCGCGTAACTCCACCAGATAACCCACCATGATCGGCCGGCGAAAGCGGATGTTGCCGACGCTCACGGTCACGCAATACCGGCCGGACCACACGGCCGCGCACGCATACGCGGTTTCGTCTATCCACTTCATCAATGCGCCGCCATGGACCTTGCCGCCGAAATTGACGGAAGTCGGCTCGGCGAGAAAACGGAAGGTGGTTTCGGAGCGCTCCGGCTTGACGGCGCCGGCGGTATTGAGGGATTCGACAGCAGGTGCTGCGCTCGGTGCGGCTGAAGTTGTCATGACGAAGTGGGGCGAACCCCGCGATTAGAGTTGCCGAATTATACGAGCACAAAAAGGCACAAAAGCCGCCCGCAGGCCTACTTGCGCACGGACACGCCTTCGTCGATCACGCCGTACATCGTGATGCCGCTCGACCCGGCAGACGACGATGGCCCCGACGTTCCCGCGCAACCCGCACACACCGCCACAAGCAGCGTCAACATCATGAGTTTCAACATGAGGATCCTTGATACGACCATCTTTTCAGGCGAATCACCATTCTAGCGCGCGGCTTCCCGCACGCGCATCACGCATGCCCGCGCTGCGCGGATACTTCACGTTTCAATGAAACATCGCGTGCACCAACCCGCTAAAGTAGAGTTACCAGGAAGAGTCGACCAAGGAGGCAGGCATGACGCTCAACCACGACGACGCCCGCCCGTTTCCCGGCCTGTCGCGCATCGGCGCACTGCTCGCCGACCCCGGCCGCGCCGCCATGCTGTGGTCGCTGATGGACGGCACCGCCCGGCCCGCCGGCGAACTCACCATGATCGCGGGCATCTCGCCGTCTGCGGCGAGCGGGCATTTCGCCCGGCTTGTAGAAAGCGGGTTGCTCAAGCTCGAGGTCAGCGGACGGCATCGGTATTACCGCATTGCAACAGCCGACATCGCGATGGCGATCGAAGCGCTCGCGAATCTCGCACAAGCCAGCGCTCCGCTGAGGGAACAGGCAGAGGCACACCAGGAAGCCCCTCGGCGCGCCTCGGCTGTACCGCTCGAGATGCGTTACGCCCGGACCTGCTACGACCATCTCGCGGGAGAACTTGCCGTACGGCTGTTCGATCGCATGTTGAGGTCGAAGTGGCTGGAAGTCATACCGGGTGCACCGTCGGAAACACAGCGGCCTGGTCCAGCCACGCTGGACGCAACATCAAGAGGATTCGATGAATTCACGCGCCTCGGTATCGATCTCAAGGCGCAGAAAGCGCGGCGCCGGCGCTTTGCATGTACGTGCATAGACTGGAGCGAACGCCGGCCACATCTTGGCGGCGCGCTGGGCGCGGCATTTCTCGATGCCTGCACGGAGCACGGATGGATCGAGACGACGTCCAAACGCCGGATCCTGCGCGTGACGCCGTCCGGGCAGCGTCACTTTGAAACCGTTCTCGCCGGCGAGTGACATCGCGGCCTGCAAAGGCCACGAGATTAAATGATCGGCACTCCGATACAAGCCCCGATTCAATAATCGGAAATCAACGCGCCTATACCGCGATCGGCGCCTTGATGCCCGGATGGTATTGATACCCTTCGATCACGAAATCATCGTATTGGTAATCGAAGATCGACTCGGGTTTTCTCGCCAGCTTGAGCTTCGGCAATGGATGAGGCTCACGGCTCAATTGCAGGTCCACTTGCTCCAGATGGTTCAGGTAGATATGGCAATCTCCGCCGGTCCAGACCAACTCACCCACATCCAGATCGCATTGCTGAGCGAGCATGTGCGTGAACAACGCATAACTCGCAATATTGAACGGCGTGCCCAGGAATACGTCCTGACTGCGGCAATACAGCAGGCAGCTCAGCTTGCCTTCGTTCACGTAGAACTGCGCGAGGCAATGGCATGGTGCAAGCGCCATCTTTCCGGCACGCGCATTGTCGGCCGGCGACATAGACTCGTCCGGGAAATCGGCAACGTTCAAGGCGGTCAGCATCAACCGCCGTGAGTTAGGCCGCGTCTTGATCTGATGCACGAGTGCGCTCACCTGATCGACCACCGTGCCATCGCTCTTTGGCCAGAAGCGCCATTGATGTCCGTATACCGGGCCGAGGTTGCCGTTTTCATCGGCCCATTCGTCCCAGATGGTCACGCCGTTGTCGTTCAGGTACTTGATGTTCGTATCGCCGTCCAGGAACCACAGCAGCTCATACACCACGCTCTTCATGTGGATGCGCTTGGTCGTCACGATCGGAAAACCCTCTGCCAGATCGAAACGCAATTGACGGCCAAACGTGCTGATGGTCCCCGTACCGGTCCGGTCCATCTTGCGGGCGCCGCGTTCGAGAATGTCTTTGAGCAGTTCTTGGTACTGGATCATGGGAAGGGTCGTTCGTAAAGAGGTGGCGTATCGCTATTTTGGCAGAAGATTCGGCGGCGATCGGGCCAGTCATTGGCCGCGCCCGCAGCGTCCGGTTCTGTTACGCCGGATACCGCGTTGAAAAGCGAAACCCGCCGTCGCCGATAAAAACCAAACCAGGATTTTACCAAGCGCAGGCGGGCGAGTGTCGGGAGGCAGTTTCAAGGAGAGTACGTGCGTACGATCAGCGGCCGTTCTGACGAACGCCGGGCACGGAGAGTAAGGCGCGCGGCCTCCGCTCTCCGGAGGATGCACGCTCGAGGACGACCAGACGGCGCACGGCTGGTTTAGCCGCGCGTCACGTGTTCCGTCGGTGCATCCACTTCAATGTGGCGCATGCCGTGCGCGCTCAGCAGGCGGTACAGCGTGACCCGCGAAATGCCGAGTTCCTGCGCGGCGTCGCCGAGCCGCCCGCGATGGCGCAGCAAAGCGAGTTCGATAGCCTGCCGTTCAGCAGCCTCCCGCGCCTGCGCAAGCGACACCGGGGCAACCTCGACGTACTCGCCGAGTTCCAGGTCACGCGCACTGATCTGCCGCCCTTCCGACATCACGATAGCGCGGCGCACGCGATTGATCAGCTCGCGCACATTGCCCGGCCAGCCATAGTTGTGGATAGCGGCAATCGCATCGGGCGCGAAACCGCGCAGACGCCGGCTCGCGTCCTTCTTGAAGCGGTCGAGCATGTGCTTGGCGAGCAATTCGATGTCCTTGCCGCGTGCCCGCAGCGGCGGTTCATCGATCTGCAGCACGCACAGACGGTGATACAGGTCGGCACGGAACCGCCCTTCGATCATGGCCGTCTGCATATCCACGTGAGTGGCCGAAATGATGCGCACGTCCACCGGCGTTGACCCATGTCCGCCAAGCCGTTCAACCTTGCGTTCCTGCAGGAAACGCAACAGGCTTGCCTGGCTTTCGAGCGGCAAGTCGCCGATTTCATCGAGGAACAGGGTGCCGCCGTTAGCTGCCTCCACCCGGCCGATCTTGCGTTGATTCGCGCCGGTAAACGCACCGCGCTCATAACCGAACAGTTCCGATTGCAACAGGTGCGCGGGAATCGCGCCGCAATTGATAGCGACGAACGGCTGGTCACGCCGTGCCGAACGTTCGTGAATGGCGACCGCCGTGAGTTCCTTACCCGTGCCCGATTCACCCGAGATAAACACGGGTGCGTCGGTCATGGCGACCTTGCGGATGGAGCGGAACAACGCGAGCATGGCGTCGCACGAACCGACCATCTCGCCTTCAGCGCGGCCATCGCGCGCATCGTTCGATGCGTTCTCGTGCAGCGCCACCATTCCATACGCATGGCCGACTGCATCTACAACACGATCATTCGATGTGGGTAAGGTGACGTAGTCGAAGCAGTAGTCGCGAATCAGCCGGCGCACGGCTGCGTCTTCAAGCTGGCCCGTGACGGTTGCAGCGACCCAGCCGACATTGGTCAGCGTAAGCGACGCTTCGAGCGCCGCAAGTTCGTGTGCTTCAAAGCTGCTCGACAGATCCAGCAAGCCACCCGTTGCCAGATCATTGCGAAGCCACCGGCGGGCGTCCTTCGCGTTCGATACCACCTCTATGTGCCAGCCCCTCTCCTCGAACCGGGCGCACAAAGGGGCGCTCGGGTCACGAGTCACGTAGATTAGTTGCCGCCGAGCGACTTCCATTGTTCTGATCCTTTCGTCAACGGTCGTTGAAAAGGTCGCGCCGGTTATTGCCCTCAACCACGCTGCAGACGTCGAAGACTCGCGTGCCCCAAGCGAACGGTCATTCGGGAAACTGCAACGGTGAAACCCCGGAAGCGACGAGTACTGTCGCGCGGTTCTATGCGAACCTGTTTTGTTTCAGATGCTGTTTTTGAGAGACTACTATAAAGCGAATACTTCGAAAACAAATATCCGCAACAATGTCCTCGAACCCCTCCTGAAGCATGGCCACTGTGCGTTTCAACAACAAAGCCGCGTTTTAATAAGCAGTTTGCAAATAGTTTAAATAAGACAATAACATTTACGCAATTTCTGATAAAAATGGCCGTTAACCGCGTGTCGTTTCAGCAATGAAACATTTTTTTCTTCTTTCTGATTCAGTTTTTCAGCTAGCTTGCCGCTTGCCCAATGGCAGCAACGAAATGCGTGCCATGGCATATGTTTCGCTAAATGATAAACAATCAGGGAGACCGCCATGGAAAGCACCGGCTGTGTCGTGATTCGGGAAAATACTGCAGCAAACATTAAGGTTGCTGTCATTAGTGCCGCGTGGTTTGTACTGGGCAGCTCAGCCGCTAACGTTTGCGCGCAAAATAGCGCAAACGAAGACCGGATGATCCAGCCCATGTCTCGGTCAGTCGTGTCCGGATATGAAACATTTGCTACCCCGACAAATCCGCCAGCCATTTTTATGGAAAGAAATATTGGAAGCTCCGACGCTGGCGAAGCAGCATCGAACGGGAGCATTATTGTTGATCCTGTAATGGAACGAGGACAGCCGGCATCGATTCAACCCATTGCCTCGGCGCCGCTTGCAGTCCAGGGCGGCGCCTCGGTCGAAAAAGTGACGGCGACGAGGGAAACCTCGCCGCTCCCCACGCACGCGACCAGTGTCACACTTTGGGATGAGATCGCGCCACCGGCGCCCGTTCCCGCCGATAGCGCCACGCGCTCCTCGCCGGGCGACGTTGCGAGCACGGGCACGCAGCGGGCGCAGTAACAGAGGAACAGGAAGGAACAGCAGATTTGCAAGTTATTGCAAAACAGGTTGTCTTGAGAACGATCGCAAGATACTCGATGCAGCTACGCAACAACCCAAATAACAGGATTTGAACGACACGCCGGACAGTAGGACACTGACCGTATTGCTCAGCGAGTACCGAGACCACGTCACTACGCGGCACGAGAGCATGCCGCGCAATCAGGCGAGGAACGAGTCTACGGGCTTTACGCAGCGTCCCGCTCCACGGCCACATAGGATCGACAGCGCATCGCACCCGCGTGCCCGCGAGGACACCGTTTGCGCCCGTTGCAAAAGGAGGTCGCTCGTGCTCGAATCCGCCCCCGTCTCTGCGCCTGTATCGGGTAAAAACACGCTGGCCTCAATGGCGCCCATGGAGATCCTGCCCATAGGCGTCTCCATCGCACCGGTTCCCCCGAGCCCTCCAATCTTCCCGACGCCCCATGCGGTGTCTGCTGTCCGTAATCTGCTCTACATCGCCCAGGCGCCGAATGAGACGCTGGTCTCGTATTTGAAGAACGTCGGCTGGAAGGTATCGGCGGGTACGCTCGCCACCCAGGCCAGCGCGCTGAAAACCGATGCGCCGCTAGCCGGTATTGTCGACATGGCCAGCTTTTCGGCGCGCGAACTGGCCGCGCTCGAGCCCGCGCTGCGTCATCAGCGAGCCGGCTGGATTGCCCTCACCGACGACAACCACCTCGCAGACCCGGTCGTCTGCCACTTGATCCGGCACTTCTGCTTCGACTTCGTGAATGGCCCGTTCTCGAACGCGACCATCGCTTACCTTGTCGATCATGCGTACGGCATGGTGAGCCTTGGCGACATCGACCTGGCCGATACCCCGACCGTGTTCGGCGACGAGCAGATGGTCGGCACCTGCGAGGCCATGCAGCAGCTCTTTCGCACCATCCGCAAGGTCGCGAACACCGACGCCAACGTGTTTATCACCGGCGAATCCGGGACCGGCAAGGAATTGACGGCCGTGGCTATCCACGAGCGCTCGCCGCGCCGCAAAGGCCCGTTCGTTGCGATCAATTGCGGCGCGATCGGCAATCACCTGATTCAGTCGGAGCTGTTCGGCTATGAGCGCGGTGCGTTCACGGGTGCGAACCAGCGCAAGATCGGCCGGGTGGAAGAAGCCGATGGCGGCACCCTGTTCCTCGATGAAATCGGTGACCTGCCGCTCGACAGCCAGGTGCATTTGCTGCGTTTCCTGCAGGAACGCAAGATCGACCGCCTGGGCGGCCACGACCCCATCGCCGTCGATGTGCGCATCATTTCCGCGACCCACATCGATCTGGAAGCCGCCATGGCCGATGGCCGGTTTCGTACCGATCTGTTTCATCGGCTGTGCGTGCTGCGTGTGGACGAACCGCCGCTGCGGGCGCGCGGCAAGGACATCGAAATTCTCGCGCTGCACGTGCTGCACAAGTTCAGGAGCGACGGCAGGCGCAAGATCATCGGCTTCGCACCGTCGGCGATAGAAGCCATGTACAGCTACGCCTGGACCGGCAACGTGCGCGAGATGATCAACCGCGTGCGGCGTGCGATCGTGATGGCGGAGAACAAGCTGATCACCGCCGACGACCTCGGGCTCGGCCACTGCACCGGCATCGAGTCGACCACGCTGGCGGCTGCCCGCGACGCCGCCGAGAAGCGCGCGATCGAGCTGTCGTTGCTGCGGCACCGGCACAAGCTCAGCGAGGCAGCGGCGGAATTGGGGATTTCGCGGGTGACGTTGTACAGGCTGATGGTCGCGCATGGGTTGCGCGGCGCAGCGATGGTGAACGGCGCGGACCCGGGATGAGAAAGCGCGGGCAGGCACGCGGCGAGGGTCGGGCAGCGGGCGTCGGGTAGAATCTGCGGCTTGATTTATCTCGAAGCCGGACACGGACATCCACACCATGACGACGCTGACCCTGATCGTCGCCCGCGCGCGTAACGGCGTGATCGGGCGCAACAACGAATTGCCCTGGCGCTTGCCCGAAGACCTCGCGTTCTTCAAACGCACGACAATGGGCGCGCCTATCGTGATGGGCCGCAAGACGCACGAGTCCATCGGACGGGTGTTGCCGGGACGGCGCAATATAGTAGTCTCGCGTGACGCCGGGCGGCGCTTCGACGGTTGCGATACGGTGACCCGGCTTGCCGACGCATTGGAACTTGCCGCACGCGACAACGCCGGCGAAGTATTCCTGATCGGTGGCGCGGAGTTGTTTCGCGAAGGGTGGCCGCTCGCGCACAAGCTGATCCTGACCGAGATCGATGCTGATTTTCCCGGCAATATCTCCATAGATGCACCCGATGCAGCCGTCTGGAAGGAGATCTCACGGGAGACGCATCACGCGGCCGCACCGAACGATTTCGACTATTCGTTTGTGGTGTATGAGCGGCGCACGGCTTAGCTTCGGATTCCGGGCGATCGATCGGCTGGCAGGTTAGTCCATCGCTCATCGCGGTTTTCCATAGAAAAAGCCCGGAACGGTCAACACCGTTCCGGGCTTTTCTCTTGCTCGAACTCGCTTACTGCCCCGCGATCGTCATCTTCTCGATCAGCACGGAGCCGATTTCCTTGTTGCCGCGCACGACCGTATCCGCGCCGATGGCCTCAATGTGCCGGAACATCTCCTGCAGCGTGCTGGCGACCGTGATCTCTTCAACCGGATACTGGATCTTGCCGTTCTCCACCCAGAAACCGGATGCGCCCCGCGAATAGTCGCCCGTCACGTAGTTCACGCCCTGCCCCATCAGTTCCGTCAGCAGCAGGCCCGTGCCCAGCTTCTTGAGCATTTCCTCGAAGTCATCGCCCGGTTTTGTCAGCGAGCTGCGCAGCGACAGGTTATGCGAACCGCCTGCATTGCCCGTTGTCTTCATGCCGAGCTTGCGAGCCGAATACGTCGACAGGAAATAGCCCTGCACCACGCCGTCTTCCACAACGTTGCGGCGTTGCGTGCGCACGCCCTCTTCGTCGAAAGGCGCGCTGCCCATGCCGCCCTTCACGTGCGGGTCCTCGAGCACCTGGATGTGCGGTGCGAACACCGGTTTGCCGAGGCTGTCGACGAGGAACGTGGTCTTCCTATACAGCGCACCGCCGCTGACCGCCTGCACGAAGGCACCCAGGATGCCGGCCGCGAGCGGCGCTTCGAACATCACGCGGCATTTGCGTGTGTCCAGCCCGCGTGCGCCCATGCGTGCGAGCGCGCGATGCGCCGCGTACCGGCCGATTGCTTCCGGCTCGGCGAGATCGGCGGCGTTGCGCTTCGATGTGTACCAGTCGTCGCGCTGCATGTCGCGGCCGGAACCCGCGATAGGCGCACACGCCACGTAATGACGCGAGAACGGATACCCCCCCATGAACCCGCGCGACGTGGCCAGCACGAACTGCGAGTGCTGCGCCGAGACGCTCGCGCCTTCGGAGTTCTGGATGCGTTTATCGACGCCGAAGGCGGCATCTTCCGCACGGCGGGCGAGATCGGCGGCTTCTTCAGCGTCGATATCCCACGGGTGGTAGAGATCGAGATCTTGCGGCGCTTTTTCCAGCAGGTCTTCTTCGGCAAGACCCGCGGCGCTGTCTTCGGCCGTGAAACGCGCGATGTTGTACGCTGCGGCGACCGTGTCTTTCAGCGCTGCGCGCGTGAAGTCCGAGGTGCTGGCATTACCGCGCTTCTTGCCGATAAATACCGTCACGCCGACCATCTTGTCGCGATTGTGCTCGATGGTTTCGACTTCGCCGCGCCGCACGCTGACCGAGAGGCCATCGCCTTCGGAGATCTCGGTGGCGGAGTCCGTTGCGCCGAGTTCCTTTGCGTGCCGCAGGATGTCGGACGCGATTTCCTTCAGCTCGTCCTGGGTGTGCGGGAAAAAGCGTTGCCTGACGTCCATGTCTGCTGCCATTTTATGTCTGCCTGTGGGTGCTCGATGTGTCGAGCGTGTTCACGTTGTCGGTCGTGCTGACGGGGCGGGTTCGCCGTCCGCTGTGCGCTTGAGTGCGGCTGTGTGACCGATTTCCGACCATCGCACGATCATAGCAAGTCCAGCGGGGGTTTGGTTTCGATGGGGGTGTTCCCCCGCATCGCTGGACGCCTGCCACTCATGCTGAAACCGCCGCTGAAACGACCACCCCCTGCCAAGTTACAATACCGGGATGAACCGTAAAACCCGCACGCAACCGATAAACCCGGCCGAGGCCTCCGAACAGGACGGCAGCGAGCACGGCTACGACCGCCCCAGCAAATCCCAGCTCAAGCGAGACATGCTCGCGCTGCAAGTACTGGGCGTAACGCTGATCGAGCTGCCGAAAGACGCCCTCAAGCGCATGCCCATGCCGGAAAAGCTGGACGACGCCGTCCGCGACGCCCGCCGCATTACCGACCACGAAGGCAAACGCCGGCAACTGCAGTATGTCGGGCGTGTCATGCGCTCGCTGACCGACGAGGAAACGGCGGCGCTGCGTACCGCGCTGGATACGTATCGCGGCGTGAACCGGGCGGAAACGGCCAAGCTGCACTGGATCGAACGCACCCGCGAAAAGCTTCTCGCCGACGACGCCGCCCTCACCGAGTTCATCCGCCAGCATCCGGGTGTCGACCCGCAGGAAGGCCGCACGCTGATCCGCAACGCCCGCAAGGAACGCGAACAGGCCAAACCGCCACGCTATTTCCGCGAGCTGTTCCAATGGATCAAGACTGCGGCGGGCGTGGAAGACGAGGAAGACGAGAGTCTGGACGAAGCCGAAGAAGAAGGCGTCGAATTCCCGGAACGAGACGACGACGATGGCTACAAACCGTAATCATCCCGACGAATTGGTGATCGGCCTGGTGTCGGTCAGCGACCGGGCTTCGCAGGGCGTGTACGAGGACAAGGGCATTCCATCGCTGCAGGAGTGGCTCACCGGCGCGCTGACTTCGCCCTGGCGCGCGGAAACCCGGCTGATCCAGGACGACGCGGCAACCATCTCGGCCACGCTGATCGAACTAGTGGACAAAACCGGTTGTGACCTGATCCTGACCACCGGCGGCACGGGTCCATCGCGCCGCGACGTGACCCCGGAAGCCACGCTCGCCGTCGCCACGAAGCCCATGCCCGGCTTCGGCGAACAGATGCGCCAGATCAGCCTGAATTTCGTGCCGACAGCCATTTTGTCGCGGCAGGTGGCGGTGATTCGCGAGACGCCGGATCATGCGGCGCTGATCGTGAATTTACCCGGACAGCCAAAATCGATCCGTGAAACGCTGGAAGGATTACGCGACGCGGACGGCAAATCCGGCGTGCCGGGCATTTTTGCAGCGGTGCCTTATTGCATCGACCTGATCGGCGGCCCGTACATCGAAACGCGGCCCGAGGTGGTAGCGGCGTTCAGGCCGAAAAACGCGATCCGGCCGCCAAAACCCTGACCGGCTACACGCTTAAACCGGCGTGGCCGAGGTGTCCGTGGTCGCATTACCCGCTGCCGACGGGATCAGGAAATGCTCGCGGTAGTACTTGAGTTCGTCGATGGATTCGTGGATATCGGCGAGCGCCGTGTGCATCGCGCGCTTCTGAAAACCCTTGTAGATGGCCGGCTGCCAGCGGCGGCACAATTCCTTGAGCGTGCTGACGTCGAGGTTGCGATAGTGGAAAAACGTTTCCAGTTCGGGCATCCACCGGGCCATGAAACGCCGGTCCTGACAGATGGAATTGCCGCACATGGGCGACTTGCCTGGCGGGACATACTGGCCCAGGAATTCGCGGATTTGCCGCGTGGCTTCCGCCTCATCCACCGTCGACGCCCGCACGCGCTCCGTCAGCCCCGAGCGTCCGTGTGTGTTGCGGTTCCACTCATCCATCTTGCCCAGCGCCGTTTCGTCCTGGTGAATCGCCAGAACCGGCCCTTCCACCAGTTTGTCGAGCGTCGAATTCGTCACCACCACCGCAATTTCGATAATGCGGTCGGTATCGGGTTCGAGACCCGTCATCTCCATGTCCAGCCACACGAGGTTCATGTCGCTGCGCACGAGGTCGGCGGAGCTTGGGGAAGGAGCGGGATCGAGCACGGAATCGGCCATATGAGGGCAACCTGAGAGGGGTTTGACGCCTTGCCAGGCGCGGTTTTGGATAACCAACACAGACCGCGCGCAGCGACGGCCAAGAACCTATAATTCTCGCATAATTCAATCGGATTCCCGCTGATGTCCAATTTCAATCTCGCCTTCTCGGTCGTGTTCGTCGTAGCGCTGATCGGCATGGTCGGCACCAAGCTGTGGCTGGCGTCGCGCCAGATCCGGCACGTCGCCGCGCATCGCAAGGATGTGCCGGTGCAGTTCCTGCAGACCATTCCGCTAGCCGCTCACCAGCGCGCCGCCGACTACACCGTCGAGCGCACACGCCTGACCATGGTCGAGGTCGTGATCAGCGCAGCGCTGCTGGTCGCGCTGACGCTGCTTGGCGGTATCCAGCAGATCGAGCTCGCCGTCTCCGGCTGGCTCGGCCGCGGTTATGTGGGCCAAATGGCGCTGGTCGCCATCGTGGTGGCGATCACCGGCGTGGTGGACCTGCCGTTCGACTACATCCGGCACTTTGTGATCGAAGAGAAATTCGGCTTCAACCGGATGACGAAAAAGCTCTTTTTCCTCGATCTGGTGAAAGGGATCGTGCTGGGCGCGGCAATCGGCTTGCCGGTGCTGTTCGTGACGCTGTGGCTGATGAACCAGGCCGGCGCATTGTGGTGGCTGTGGGCGTGGGTGCTGCTGGTCGCGTTCCAGATGCTCGTGCTGATCCTGTACCCCACGTTTATTGCGCCGCTGTTCAACAAGTTCGAGCCGCTGAAAGATGAAGCGTTGCGGGCGCGCATCGAGAACCTGATGTCGCGTACAGGGTTCGCCGCGAAGGGTTTGTTCGTCATGGACGGCAGCCGCCGTTCAGCGCACGGCAACGCGTATTTCACGGGTTTCGGCGCGGCAAAGCGAATCGTTTTCTTCGATACCCTGCTCGCCCGGCTTTCCGGCAACGAGATCGAAGCGGTGCTCGCACACGAGCTCGGTCATTTCAAGCGGCGCCACGTGATCAAGCGCCTGATCGTCACGTTCGTGCTCAGCCTCGTGATGCTGGCGCTGCTCGGCTGGCTGACGCAATGCATATGGTTCTACGAAGGGCTGGGAGTGCGGCCGTCGCTGCTGGGCAACAACAACGGCCTGGCGCTCGTGCTGTTCATGCTGGCATTACCGGTCTTCATGTTCTTCGTGACACCGCTGGGAAGCCTGAGCTCGCGCAAGCATGAATTCGAAGCCGATGCGTTCGCCGCGAGCCAGACCGATCCGCGCGACCTCGTCAACGCGCTGGTGAAGCTGTACGAGGACAATGCGTCCACCCTCACGCCCGATCCGCTCTACTCCGCGTTTTATGCATCGCATCCGCCTGCATCGCAGCGCATCGAGCGCTTGATGCAGTACGCCGCATGAGGCCGCGCGACGCGAAGAAAGCGACGAACGCGCGCATCGAAGGAAAGGTCATTGCCGCACACGGACGGCATTATCTGGTCGCTCCCGCCGACGGCAGTGCGATGCTCCAATGCTTCCCGCGTGGAAAACGCAGCGAGATTGCGGTCGGCGACCGGGTGAGCTACGAGCAGTCATCGGCGGATCAAGGGGTGATCGTCGAGATTGGCGAGCGACGCAACCTTCTTTATCGGTCAGACCAGTTCAAGTCGAAGCTCTTCGCCGCCAATCTCGACCAGTTGATGATCGTGCTCGGCACCGAGCCGCATTTCAGCGAGGACTTGCTCGGGCGCGCGCTGATCGCCGCCGAGGCACATGGTCTCGAGCCATTGATCGTGCTCAACAAGATCGATATGGAAGGACCGCTCGCGGTCGCCCGCAAGCGGCTGGCGCTGTATCGGGAGCTTGGGTACACCGTGGTGGAGTTATCGGCGAAAGCGGCGCCCGAGCGCGTACATGAAGAACTCGATGCGCGATTGGCCGACCGCGCCACCTTGCTGCTTGGGCAATCGGGCATGGGTAAATCGACGCTGGTGAACATCCTCGTGCCGAACGCCGAAGTCGCGACGCGGGAGATATCGAAGGCATTGAACAGTGGCCGGCACACGACCACGTTCACGCGGCTGTATCCGCTGCCCGGCGGAGGATCACTGATCGATTCACCGGGGTTCCAGGAGTTTGGGTTGCATCACTTGTCCGAGGGACAACTGGAGCGTTCGTTCGCGGACTTCCGGCCGTTCCTCGGCAAGTGCCGCTTCTACAACTGCCGGCATCTGCATGAACCGGGCTGCGCGATCCTCGAAGCCATGGCCGAAGGCAAGATCAGGCCGGCGCGGCACCAGTTGTATGCGCAACTGGTTCATGAAGCCAGCCAGATTGTTCGATGATTTCCATGACCCGCTAAGCACGGGCAGCGGCATCTAAAACAGATTGCGACGGAATGAAGAAACTGACGCGGGCTCCGAATCTGATTACGGCGCATCACTGGGTGAATGTGCTGGTGACGGCGGGGATAGCGTGCGAGCTGCACAACCGTTATTTGAGCGGCGCGATGGGAGAGATTCCGGCGGAGCAATGCGCGCCCGAGATATGGATACTGGATGACCGCGACGAAGCGTTGGCGGCAGGGATCCTGGACCGCGCAAGGAGCGGTCCGACAACCAATGCACGGGGATGGCGCTGCCAGCAATGCGGTGAAGCGCTGGAAGCGCAGTTCACCGTGTGCTGGCAATGTGGAACAGAAAGAGATCCGTTGAACGACGAGTAGGACTGCAGGACTCGTTTGAGGCGGGGGTGTCCCGGATTTTGTGTAAACGGGTTTTGGTTTAACCCGGCGACATCCGGTCTTCGAACTGGATAGCGAAG
>NZ_FCOK02000038.1 GCF_001544555.2 Caballeronia udeis
AACTGGATCACCAACGGGTTCATTCCATCGTCGCGTGGCCGTGGATGATTGATTCACTATTGAATTAGAAATGGAATTACATGAGGTGCGGCGATCTCTACGTCGTACCCGATGCGTCGACAGGCAGCGATAATCTCCTCGCCCTTGCGGGAACGACGGCGACATGTCTGGGATACGCGGCTGCTTAACGGGACGTAGCGACGGCAGAGTCATTCTTGCCGTGTGTCGGTGACCAGCCACCGCAACATCCGCCGGGGTTGATAAAGAGACGCTCCGACGCTAACGCTGCGCTACACGTTTTTCCGCGGGCTGCGCAGTCGAGCTGCGCAGGATCAGATCTGTCGGCAACGTGATGCGATCCGAGGGCGATTCGATCCCGGCAATCCGCGCGCTTGGTCACGTCAACGCCGATTTCGACGTCCCGGAAGCCCGTGAACTGACGTTGCGTGGACTACTTTGGGCAGCGCGCTGAGTGGGTAGCGCTCGTTGTATGCAGGTGCTGGCAATAAAGGCTGGGGGCCTTTTCCTGCTGCACACCTTACCGATTGTTACGGACGCGCGAGCGAGTCTTCAGACTGTCACGAGGCGTTGCTAAGTTTCTGCGGCGACATGTCATGTCGACGGAGAGAAGATGGACCCAAAGGCATCCGCTACGGCGGAACCGGACGCACCCGCGGCAGCGAGCACGCAACGAACACCCAGGCAGGTTGCAATCAACAGCACCGTCAATCTGGCACTGCTCGCGCTAGTCGCCACGGCCATGCTGCTGCAGCTCTTTGCGTGGCCATTCCTGCTGCGGTACTGGGGGAAGGCGGCCCTATGGCTCGCCGTGCCGCTCGTGGTGCTCACGCCGACTCACTGGGGCTTGATACACGAAGCGATTCACGGACAGTTGCTGCCGCGGCGACGGTTCAATGAATCGGTTGCCCGTGTACTGGCCATCACCTTCCTGCTGCCGTTCGACGCCGTGCGTTTCGGTCACCTGATGCACCATCGCTTCACGCGCGAACCGTACGATCGCCCCGATGTGTACGATGGCACGACGCATCGTGTGCGCGCCCGCGCTCTCTATTACGCGCGCTTGCTGGGTGGTCTCTACGTGGCGGAACTGGTGTTACCGGCACTCGCGTTTCTGCCGGTCAGGCACGCGTGCCAGGTGGTCGCGCGTGCGATCGGCAGCGAAGGGCCTGTGGGGATGGATGTCCAGCGCCTGTTCGTCCGGTTTGCTGGTGATCCGGCACGGCGCAGCCGCATCCGGCGCGACTGGCTGCTGTCGCTCGTGCTGCATGCGGGCGTGTTTTATCTATACGGCGCGTGGTGGCCGGCGCTTGCCGTGACCCTGTATCTGCGCGGCGTGTGGCTGTCACTGGCGGACAACCTGCCACATTACGATGTCCCCCTCGATGAACCCGAACGGGCGCGCAATTTTCGCGTGCCACGCATCTGGCATGGAGTACTGATGAATCATCATCTGCATCAGTTGCATCACCGGCACCCAACGCTGCCGTGGACGGCGCTGCCCACACTCGCGCGCGAGATAACCGCATCATTGGCGCCCGTTGGCGAAGCCGCCTACTTCCGCACTGCGCTGCGACAGTTTCGCCGGTTCGGCAAGCTGCATTGAACGCGGTGGCCGTGAACAACACGGATTGGCGTCACATCGCAAACAGCGGCCACGGCATGCGGCGCATAATTCCTCGATGCAACCACTCACAGGAATTCAGCCATGGTGAATGCCGCAAATCCCGCCGATGTCTGGGCGCCGTTCGGCGCATTCTCGATGGTTGTGATCCAGGGCGATGGTCAGATCGTTCATCTGAAAGGCCAGGTGTCTCTCGATCAGCAAGGGCAAATCGTCGGTCACAATAATATGCGCGCACAGGTGCGCAAGAGTCTGGAAAACATCCGCGACGTGTTGGCGGCGATGGGAGGGCAAATGACCGACGTGCTGTCGCTCGTTCACTATGCAACCGACATTGACGAGTTCATGCGCGCGGCAGACATTCGCAAGGAGTTCTTTGCCGCCCCGTATCCGGTCACCACGACCGTTCAGGTCGAGCGCCTTTACCGCCCCGAATTGATGATCGAAATCACTGCAATTGCAGAGATTCCCCGTTCGCGGTTTCGCTCCCCGCAGCCCCGCGATTGACAGACTGGCGCTCCCTTTCAGATTTGATCGGTTAGCGCGGCGCTTAAGGATTCGGTGGAGTCACCGACAGGATGATCTCGGTTTGCTTGTCCGACTCATTGCGGTATCGATGGGCCAGGCGCCCGTCGAAGGAAACGCTCTCGCCGCCAACGACGGTGTAGTCGACACCGGCAATCTCCGCGATGAGTTCGCCCGCGACCACATAGACACACTCCGTTGAAGCGTGACCGCGTGGCTCCTCGGCGGATGTCTGGCCAGGATCGAGCACGGCCCGCAGCACTTCGAGCTGGCCGTTGCCGGCGGTCAGCCGTTCATAGGTCACCTGGCCCATGGGCGCGATCAGCCTTGCCCGGTTGCCGGGCCGGCTGATCCACACGGACGGCGCCGCTGTTGCGGTAAACAGGGACGCGACAGACTCGCCAAAGACCCCGGCCAGGCGGCGCATGGTTTCCAGGCTGGGATCGGTGACAGATCGCTCGACCTGACTCAATAACGTCGCGGATACGCCTGCCTGGCTCGCCAGGTCTCGCAATGACAGGCCGTGCGCAGTTCGCAACTCTTTAAGTCTCTCGCCGATCACGATGTAGCCACCCGCTTGTAAAGTCTCAATTGACAAAAATAAGTATATGGAGCGCACCGCAGGTGGTCAAGCCGGTGGCAAAACACCTTGTCAAAGCGGGCCAAATACCTCCTCAAGCCAGCACACAGGGGAGTGTGCGGAGTTCAGTATTTTAGGAGGCAGCGATGGAGCAGGTTTGGAAAATGTGATGGTGCGGTATTGCGTGTGCAGTAATTCTTCACATCTGGTCACTTGAACCGATAGTTCACTGCAGCGAGAAAATTCAGTTCGGTTCTTTGCTCGGTGATCGGGCTGTGCCCTGCGTTGTGCTCCAGCCGACCGGCCGTGAGAGAAACCGACCCTACCCATTTCTTCGAGAAATCGTAGCTGACGTAGGTGTTGAGGTGAACGTCCCGAATCCCTGAACTGGTGTTGTACGCCGGCAAACCAGATGCGGCGCTTTGACTGGCCGACACGCCGAACAGCGTCCGGTTATAGACGGCATTCGCCCACGTCACACCCGGCCCGACCGAGACCAGCAACTTCGAAGTAAGCGGCATGTTCGCCACCAGATCCCCGCTGACGAGCAGACCCTGCCCCGTCCCCGCGATGTCCTGATAGGCCGCGACCGAACCCGTCAACAGCGACACCGAATAATCCGCGAACACCTTCAGCTTCGGACCATAGTGAACATTACCCAGGCCGTGAAGACGCGGATCGTCGGATTCATTGCGCGATTGAAAGTCGAAGCTGATTGACGTGCCGAAGTGATACGCCGGGCCTTTCAGGAGATTGATGCCGAGCACATCCAGACCTTGCGAGAAGATCCGGTCGTCGTAGGAGATATCGAGCGACGGCAGCGGCACGACCTGGAACGCACGGGAACCAGGGTATTTCGGCGACACCATCAGCGCGGGGCCGATCGAGACCTTCCATGGGCCGGAAGCGGTCGTGTCGGCGGCGGCGCCGGCATCGGGGGTAGCGCTCTGCTCGTCGGCGAATGTGTTAGTCAGCCAAACGCAGGTGAACGAGACTACGGTGCAACGGCAAAAATCGGCAAACTTCACTGCGGGTTCCCTGGCATGTCGAGTCCTTCGGGCTCGTGTGGACTGAACGTCATCAGCGGCCTGGCGTGTCGCCTGCAATGCTCGCCGCTTCGTTCAGGCGCAAGAATACGCGAATATTCCCGCGCCGATCCCCGCATGCCGATCTTCCGCTGACCGCTAATCACAATGCGCGACTTCGCGCCGCTCGGCATTGTGCATGGGAAAGTCCGCGAACGCACAACTCATGAGGCCGTGCAGCGCCGCGTTGCCGGCCGGGTCGCGATCCGCATGGGTGACGTTTACCTGGTAACTCACCGCCCCGCTCGTCCGCTCGACGAACTGGACGGTCAGCGCGTGAACGTAGTGCTTGCGTCCAAACCATTCCTTCGATGGCGCCACGTCGTCGCATGTGCTTTCGGGCGCGCCCGTGCAGGCAGCGCGCACGTGCACCGCTTGTGGACGCGTTGCATAACCCAGCTTGACCAGGTAGTCCGCACTGTCCTGAGGCGCCGGCCGCAAGCCCTTCGCGGCGAGTGCTTCATCAAGCCAGCGAGCGGCTGCGGTATCGGTTACAGCGTCGGTCAAAGCACCGCCCTGAGGCTCGACGCTCGACGATTGCAACGCATAGGTCTTGACGCTGTTCGTCGCGAAATCCCCGTCGTGCGGACTGTACGCACTGATCCTCACCGGCGGCTCGCTGGCACAACCGGTCAGGAGCGCGAGAAGGAAAATGGCGGTTGCCATCGATCGTATGTTCACTTCGTTCCCCAAAAAACGTTCATTGCTTCTGCGCGGCGGGTTCTTCTCCGCTTGCTTCGCGCGGTTCAATTGTCTGCGAGCGCAAGGTGATCGTCACTGTTGTTCCCTGGTCCGGCGCGCTTTGAATCGCGATCTCCCCCGCGTGGCGGCTGATCACCGTCTTGACGAACGCCATCCCCAGCCCGGTTCCGTCGCTTGGCGGCTGGCCATCGAGATGAAAGCGCCGGAAGCGTTCGAACAAATGCGCCTGCTGCTCGAGCGCAATACCGTAACCCGCGTCCCGCACCACACACACGATAGCGCCCGGCATCTCCGTGACAATACAGTCGACGCGCGTGCCGGGCGGACTGTACTTCACCGCGTTGCTGAGCAGGTTGATGAGCGCGCGTGTCATCAGCGACCGGTCAGCCAGGACCCAGAAGGCCTGACCTTCGCTCTCGCAGCGCACCTCGATGTCCTTTGCGTTCGCGAGCGGCCAGATTTCGTCGCTGGCGTCGATCGCGAGTTCATGCAGGTTCAGGAGTTCAAGACTGTAATGCTGCGACTCGGCGCGGGCGAGTTGCACGAAGTCATCGGCCAGCGCGAGCGTGCGGCGCGCGTAGCGTTCGATGCGCTCCATCAGATCCATTGCCGGCTTCGAGTCGATGTGCGGCCGCTCGGTGTCGAGCAGCGCGAGAATGGATGCCTGCGGCGAGCGCATGTCGTGCGACAGCAGATGCAGCATGTCGTCGCGCTGGCGCTCGGAGGCGTGCAGCGCGGTGATGTCGACCCAGCTCGCAATCCACCCGAGCGATTCGCCCGTGCTGGTCGTGCAGGGCGCATACCGCAACATGTGGTCGCGGCCGTGGCGATCGCGCACTTCAATGCCGTGCATCATCACGGCCGCGTGACGCTCGACGCGCGGGTCGAGCATCCCCGGCCATTGCATGCCGCTCGGCAGTGCACCGCTGCTGTCTTCGTCGACCAGACGCACGAAATGGAACTCGCCGAAGAGCTGCATGATCGACAGGTCGGCGAATTGCACGGGGCCAAAATGCAGCCGCGCGGGATCGTTGACCATCAGGATCCGGCCGTTGCAATCGCAGACCATGATCGGCTCGGGCAAGCTGTTCAGGCTGTCCCAGATGAACTGCCGCATATTGCGCTGGCGCTGCACGGCCTGGCGTGTAAGCGCGATCAGGCGTTCAAGCACGTCACCCGCCATGCCCTGCGGTTTCGGTTGGGGACCGGGCAGCAGGTTGGGCTCGGCAGCCAGCAGGCGCAACTCCTGTCCGAGATACGACATCGCGACTTCGAGACGCCGCCAGCTCCACAGCAGATAGATCAACGCCAGCCCGCCCAGCGCCGGCACCGGCGAGAGCCAGCACGAGCGCAGATACATCAGGCAGGCGCTCGCAATCAGGCTGGCGAAGGCCAGCGCGATCGTCAGCATGAGCGACTGCAACGGCGACACCACCAGCAGCGCCGCGAGCAGGATGCCGACCGGCACGATGCTCACCCAGGCCGCCGCCTTGTCGCCGACGGGTTTGATCGCGCGGCCGTCGAACAACGCGTCGAGGATGGTCGCGTAGATATCGACACCCGGCAGTTCGCCCACTTCGCCCGAGATCGGCGTGGCAAAGCGATCGCGCAGACCGGCCGCCGTTGCACCGACCAGCACGATCTTGCCCGCGAAGAATTCAGGCGGGACGGCACCCTGCATCGCGGCCGCGAACGAGACCCGCGGATAATCCAGCGACGTGCGCGAGAACGGAATCATCATCCGGTGCGCGCGCTTGAGGTCGCCCGCGCCGGCCGGTCCCGACGCCGCGAACGCCGCGTCCGCAGCCGCCGTGCCGATCCCGGGCAGCACTGCGTCCGGCCCCCGCAAAGCCTGGTACACCGGCACCGTGATGCTCGGCCACCAGTCCTTGCCGCTGCCTTCGAACAGCGAGACGCTGCGCACGATGCCGTCGTGATTCACTTCCAGGTCGATATGGCCCACGCCCGCCGCGGCCTGGCGCAACACCGGAACGGGCTCGACCACGGCAGGCTCGTTCTGGTTGACGGGCAGCCGGTCGACGAGCAGCGGCAGATAGGTCGGCACATGCTTCATGGCCTCGGCGAAAGCGGTGTCGCCGGGAGACGGCTCGGTGAACAGCACGTCGTACGCGACGCTCGCCGGTTTCGCCTTCGCAAGCTGCGTCAGCAGCGCGGCGTGGGTCTCGCGCGGCCACGGCCAGCGCCCGAGTTCCGCAATGCTCTCGTCATCGATAGCGACAATCACAATGCCGGCCGACGGACGGCTCGACGAGTGCAACAGCAATTGATCGTAGAACAGGAAACTGGCGCGCTCGGTCAGCGGGCTCAACACGCCAAAGAGCACCGCGGCCACTCCCACCATGCCGATCAGCGTCCATTCCAGGAAAAAGCGCTTGCCGATCGAGGGCCCCAGCCAGCGCCGGTTGTGGAAGGGGAAGCGCCATGGCATGGGTCGCCCCTACCGCGTTTGAGTGAACGACCGGATTTCGCTCGGGATCGACAGGAGCCGGCCGTTCTCGAAGGTATCGACAACAATCGTCCAGTAGTACTTTCCCGGCGGCAGATTCGCCACCGTCATCTCGCCGCCCGCCACATCGAGCAAGTCGATATACGGCGCGCTCAGGTCAGCATGATCCGACAGGATGAACCGATACCGCGCGCCCAACGCCCCACCATCGACATGCCAGCGGAAAACGTAGCCATTCCCTTTTACAGGCGTGGCCGCCGCGTTGGTGGTATCGGTATAACGGCTGAACGTGAACACTTGCGGCAAGCCGTCGATGCCGTGCGTGTCGGTGGCGAGGACGCGCACGAAGTAGTTGCCGTCGGGAATATTGTCGAACGCCGCGTGCAGGCCGGTGGTGCGCTCGTCGCGAAGCAGGTCGAGGAAATCGGCATCGGTCGCGATCTCGGTGCGGTACGCCCGGGCGCCGTCGACAGGCGTCAGGTCGAAGGACACCTGGGGCGCGCGCTGCAACTTGCCCGGATCGGCAATATCCGGCGGGGCGAGCAGCCGCACCGACGCGCCGGCGGCGTCGCCCGTGCGCGTCAGGTTGCCGTAGCCGGCCAGCACAAGTGTCTGCGCACCGCCCTGGACCGGCAGCGGGGTGGCCGCGCTGTTGAGCGTGCTGTTCCCCGCGCCGTCAGGCCCGGCTCCATCCACGCCGATCTTGCCCGCCAGCACCTCGACGGCGGTCGCATCCTGCTCCGCCAGATAATTCACCCGGAACCGCGTGCCGCGCACGCCTGCCACCACCGACGGCGTGACGACCCGGAACGAATCACGCGGGTTCTTGAACGGCGTGACGTCGGTCGTGACCTCGCCTTGCTTCAGGTCGAACTGGCGGTCGACCGCGCCGGTCAGCAGCGTGGTCCGCAAGCGTCCGATCAGGATCCGGCTGCTCGACGGCAGCACGACATGCGAGCCGTCCGGCAGCGTCATGGAGACAAACGCGTCGCGGCCTGTGCTGACTTCGTCGCCCTCCCTCAGCAGCGTCCCCGCGCCAACCGGCGTGGCGGGCGCGCCCGCAGTGCCGAGCTTCTCGACACTGCCGCGCACCGCCACTACCTGGGCCGTCGGCAGTGTCTGCCTGAGCCGCGAGGTGGGCATGGAGAGATGAGCGTTGACCTGCAGGTGCCGCGGATTCGCAACGTGATTGATGTCGCGCAACAGCCGCCAGTCGGAAGGACTCTGCATATAGCGGTCCGCGAGCGTGTAGAGCGAATCATCCGCGCGCACCACATAAGGCGTCATGTCCTGCGGCGGCATGCGTTTGGCGTAGACCGGCTGGATCGAACAGGCAATGGCGATGACGCCGGCCACCGCCATTGCAGCATCCAGCCCCGAGCGCGGACGCTGATGCACCACCCAACTCCGGCTGTTTTTATGGAACCCGTTCACGGCGAATCATTCCCCACTTTTTCCAACCGGTAGCCGTAGCTGTAGATGGGTGTTATGCGGTAACCGTTTTGCGGCCGCACCACCAGCTTGGAGCGAATCTGCGACACATGCGTATCGATTGTGCGCGACGGAATATCCACGTCCTGCCGCCAGACCGATTCGCGGATATGCGTGCGCGACAGCGGCCGCGACAGGTTGCGAAAGAGCAGCAGCGCAAGCTCGAATTCCTTCTGCGTCAGCGCGGCCGGTACTTCGTTGACCAGGGCGGTCTGGGTGGCCAGTTCGAATCGATAGATGCCGTAGGTTTCCTGGGTCACCTCGTTCTGGTGCATGTAGACCCTCCGCAGCAACGCTTCCACACGGGCGAGCAGCACGGGCCGCGACACCGGCTTGAGGATGTAGTCGTCGGCGCCGGCGTTGAGCATCTGGACAACGTCGCTTTCAACACTGCGGCTTGTCAGGAAGAGCACCGGCAGGTTCGTGGTGAGGTTTTGCCTGACCCACTTCAGCACGGCGTCGCCCGGCATTTCAGGCATGTTCCAGTCGAGCAGCAGCAGGTCGTACGGTTGACGCCTGAGCTCATGGATCAGGCTCTTGCCTTCCGTAAAAACCTGGCAGAAATGCCCGGCCGCAGTCAGTGTCTGAGCCACGAATGCCGTCTGGCTCAGGTCGTCGTCCAGCACACAAATCCGCATTGCCTGATATCCCGTTAATTAGTCAAGACGGCTTTGTCATTTATTTTGCTTGGGCACCGAATGCCAGTACAGATTGCCAGCGCAGATTATCTTGTATTCTTATTATACTTTTTTATACGAAATCAACGCATTTGAACCAGCATCCGGTCAAAGCTTTTCATGACGTGATCCCATGCCGCATCCGAGTAATCCTCACGCGCTCTCGCGCACATGCACGCAAACGCCATCAAACGCCGCGCCGTGTGTTCGCAATGAGTCAGCGGCATTGCGGCGGCACCATCTTCCTGAAGTCCGGCAAACTGATCCTGAGCGCAGTCTGCGGAACGGTTTAATCTTTCCAGCCGGGCTCGCAGAATATCCGCCAGCCACGGCAACTCGGCCGAGCACGAATCGGCATAAGCCTCGATTGCCGCACGAGCGTGCGAATCTGACGCGAGATCCAGCGTCACATAACGCAAGCTGTCGGCCGGCTGCTGAGGCCGGATTTTCGACTTCCACGCAAGCGGGCCGCCGCTGGATTTATTCAACATTCAAAGCCCCCGGTCTAGTGGGACGCCACGAGATTGCTTAAGAGCGATTGCACCGCAACGTCCTGCGTATGGCTCAGACCGGAATCCCGTAACGTCAATAAACGGTTGCGCCAATAGTTCGCTTGAAAAATCGCGCCATCAGCTCCCATTGCCAGACAACGCGACATGACCGCTTCAATATGGAGTATTTCCGCGTCGATGATTATCGACGCACAATTTCCCTGGTATTGCATTCTGGTATTCACTTGATATCCCCGGAAACAGACGTCTTGTGCGCGACGAACCGGCCTCTCAGCGCTGAATAATGCGGTTCGCCTTCATGGGTTCTCAGCCCTTGGCGCGTGGCGCCGGGCATGTTTTTTCCCCACTGATTTTATTGACCGAAGGACAAACCAAAAATGTCTTTCGATGAAGTACTCTAACGCCAATCAATACGCTGTTTGTCGTACTTGTCAGTATTTAACAGTCCGGCCAGAGCGCCCCGGCAGGGATGCCCGAAGGCATTGAAAGCAAAAACGTTTGCGCGGCTATATCGCGGGGTTGTTCCCTAACGACCCGTGTGCTCACGGCGTTTAAACTTCGCCGGCGCAAACGTTATCGATTCATTCACTCCTTACGGTTATCCATGAAATCGTTCCTGCTGAAGCTTTCCACATTCGCGTTCATTGCCGGCGTTGCAACAGCGAGCACCGCGACTACTGTTGTTCAAGCTGCCGAATTGCACGTCATGAGCTCAGGCGGATTTACCGCGGCTTATAAAATCCTCGGGCCGAAATTCGCCGCGGCAAGCGGCAATACCCTGGACACGGCCCTTGGTCCGTCCATGGGCAAAGCGCCCGAAGCCATTCCAAACCGGCTGGCCCGGGGCGAACCGGCGGACGTGGTGATCATGGTCGGCTACGCGCTCGACGACCTCATTAAACAGGGCAAGGTGATTCCGGGCTCACGTGTGGAACTCGCCGATTCAGCCATCGGCATGGTCGTGCGTTCCGGTGCGCCGAAGCCGGACATCACGACGGTTGCAGCGTTCAAGGACACATTGCTGCATGCGAAGTCGGTTGCCTACTCCGACAGCGCGAGCGGCGTGTACATGCAGAACGAGTTGTTCAAGCGTCTTGGCATAGAGGACCAGATCCGGCCGAAGGCGACCATGGTGCCGAAGATTCCGGTGGCGTCGGTGGTGGCCAACGGCGACTACGAACTCGGCTTCCAGCAAGTGAGTGAACTGCTGCCCGTGCCGGACGTAACCTTCGTCGGCAAGATCCCCGAGTCCGTGCAGTCGATTACGCGATTTGCAGCCGGCATTCCGGTGGGCGCGCAACATCCGGCCGAAGCGAAGGCGCTGCTCGAGTATCTCGCCTCGCCGGAAGCGGCGCCGGTCGTCACGCAGACGGGACTCGACCCTGTCACACCGCATTGAACGGGGCCTGCTAATGTACGGTCTGGACCCTGATCACCGAAGGAGCGGAGCATGTTGACGAGCGTCGAACAACTGGAGGATATCTACGGCAAGCCGAACGAGCGGTCGGTGCGCAAGGAGATTTCGTTCATCAGCGAGGACTATGCGGCGTTCATCCTTGCGTCGCCGTTCGTGATGCTGGCGTCGGCGGGAGAGGACGGGCTCGACTGCTCGCCCAAGGGCGATGCAATGGGCTTCGTCCGGATCCTCGATGCCCATACGCTCGCCATTCCCGACCGCCCGGGCAATAACCGTATCGATACACTCAGGAACCTCGTGCATGACCCGCGCGTGGCCCTCCTGTTTCTGGTGCCGGGCGTGGGGGAAATGATGCGGGTGAACGGCCGTGCATCGATTGCCGACGACAGCGAGTTGCTCGCCTCGTTCAGTGTCAATGGCAAACCGCCGCGCACGGTGATCCTCGTGCATGTGGAGTCCGTGTATTTCCACTGTTCGAAGGCGGTCGTGAGATCGGACTTGTGGAACGGCGAGAAGCACGTCGACCGCTCGAGCTTGCCCTCGGCCGGCGCCATGCTGCAGAACGTAAGCGACGCCAGCTTCGACGGCGACGCCTACGATCGTGCATTGCCCGGACGCCTCAAGACCGACCTGTACTAGACGCCGCCCTGGTCCTGCTACTTCCAGGCTTGCGGTGAGTCACCGCATACCACCGTGCATTGCAGGCCCGACATGCGGCCGGCTTCGTCAATAGCCGCTTCCAGTTCGGCGAATGGAAACGTCTTCAGCTCGACGGACGCGAGCGGCAACTGGCGCGACGCGGCCAGCGCAACCAGCGCGAGATAGTCGGCGGGCGTGTACATGAAGTTGCCGATCAGTTCCCAGTTGTTCAGCAGCATCTCGGAGTAGGGGATCGGCAAGTCCACCAGCATGCTGCCCATCAGCACGAGGCGCCCGCCACGGCGCAGGCTTCTTAGCGTAGCGAGCGTGGCGTTGGCATCGGTTGCATTGCCGACCATATCGAAGGCCAGGTCCGCACCGCCGCCCGCCGCCGCGCGAATGGCCGCAACATCGTGCGCGGCGTCGCCCGACAGCACGACCGGCACTACGCGGCCTTGTCCGAGTTCCACCAGCGTTTGCAGCGGCTCTGCACGCCTGCCGAGCGCAACCACCCTGCTCGCGCCCATCGCCACCGCGGCGAGTACGGCCGCCGAGCCGAAGTAGCCGGTCGCACCGTTGACGATCACGGTTTCACCCGCCGCCAGCCGTCCGCGCCGCAAACCGCCGAACGGCACCGCGAACTTGCCCAGGATCGCGAGGCGCTCGGCCGGGAGATCGTCGAGTCCATTGAGCGGAATCAGCGTCGATGCCGGGAATTCCGCCACTTCGCGCAAGGTGCCATGTGGAAATTCGGCGAGCATCGGCGCGCTGTCGGGGCCAAGGCCAGTCAGCGCGATCAGCACTTGCGCCGGTTCGCGCACCGTTTCATTCGCCATCCAGTACGGGTTCACCGCAACGCGCTGGCCAACGTGAAAAGACATCCCCCCTTCGCCGACCGCTTCCACACGGCCAACGCCGTTTGTCCCCGGCGAGAACGGTCCCGGCGGATACGCATACGGCAACTTGCCTTCAACGTGAGCACGCGTGTAGCTGAGCAGCGGCACGGCTTCCATCCGGACAGCCACCGCGTTGCGACGCGGCAGCGGTTGTGCAACGTCGCGCAGCGCCAGCGGCGTACCGGGTTCATCGAGCATCCAGGCTTTCATCTGTATTCCCCTCAAGGTCGGTTGGACAGTTGAACTCTAGGTGTCGCGCACGTATTCTTGAAATCAATTACTGGAATGTGACCTATCAACATGATTGATCTTCGCGGTATCGACCTGAATCTGCTCGTCTCGCTGGACGCGTTGCTTGCCGAATCGAACGTCACGCGTGCAGCGCAACGACTGCATCTGACGCAGCCCGCTGTGTCGACCCAACTTGCGCGGCTGCGGCAAATCTTCGGCGATCCGTTGCTGATTCCCGCCGAAACCGGCCGGGGCATGACGCGCAGCACGCGGGCGCTCGAGTTGATGGAACCGCTGCACGTGGCCTTGAAAAATCTCGAAGCGGTCGTGCGCCATCAGCCTTCCTTCGACCCGCATACGGACCGCCGCAGCTTTGTGATTGCCGCGAACGACAACGCCACGGCGGTGCTCGGCCAGCGGCTGATGGAGCAGTTGCCGACGCTGGCGGGGCCGGGCGTGCGGATCGCGTTTGTCGTGGCCGACCAGCCGTCGATGGCGACCCGCCTCGAGCGCGGTGAAATCGATTTGCTGCTGGGCTCGGAGCGGATGGTCCCGGCGTCGATGAAAGCCCGCAAACTCTTCGACGAGCATTTTGTCGTCGTCCAGCGCAAGCGGCATCCACGCGGCACTGCGCCGCTCGATCTCGACACGTATTGCGCGCTCGACCACGTATTGGTGTCGACGAGCGGGGGCAGTTTTCATGGCTTCATGGACGAACACCTGGACGCGCTGGGACGCGAGCGCCGGGTCGTGTTGTCAGTACAGCATTTCACGCTGGTGCCGGAGTTGCTGGTGCGCACGGATTATGTTTCGACGCTGCCTGCCCGGTTTGCCGAGCGTTATCGGGAACGCCTCGATATCTTCGCTCTGCCGTTCGAGGCACGCGGTTTTACGCTGTTCGCTGCGTGGCCGCTCCGGAGTCAGGCCGATCCGGCGCACGTGTGGCTGCGTGACACGCTGGCTGAGATCGCCGGGGCGTAGGTAACCCGTCAAATCGCCGATACGGCGTTTCGTCCGGACGCCGACGTGCCGGGGTGAATCGGTAAAATGACTTATCATGTTGCCCCCAACTGCGACATCCGACATGGCGAACGATGGCAGAACTGAGTGAAATCTCACGGTTTGACGCCGAGACGAATTTCAGACTCGACCGCCTGTGGTCCGAGTTCGAAGACCCGTCGGTGGAACAGGAGTTTCAGCTCCAGCGCCGGGCCGCCACCCATACCTCTCTGGTGCGCACGCTTGTTTTCTCCAGCCTGTTTTACGTCGCCTTCACAATTACCGACGTAGCCGCCCTTGGTTATTCCCGCACCACCCTCGTGCTTTTCCTCGCGCGCTGCTGCCTTGCATTGACGTGTTTGATCGGCTTGCGTGCCGTCACCTTGCTGCGGGTTTCCATCGCCTCCTTGCGCGGGGCTGCGAGCGCGGTCGAAGTCGTCGGCTTTACCGCGTTCATGATGATCACATGGCTTCGTCCCACCGGGATGGTCGCGCACTGCATGTCCATGTGCATCTTGCTGGTCGTGGTTTACAACTTCATTCCGAACAAGCTGATTTGGGCCGGGCTTATCTCCGTTACCGCGACGGTCGCGTTTATCGTCATTTCCGCGGCATTGAAGACACTGGATTCGCCGACGTTGCTGACGTCGACGATGCTTCTGGCCTTCACCAATGTGCTCGGTTATGTCACGGCTCGCCGCCACAACCGGCTGGCCCGCGATGAGTTCTGCCAGCACGCGATGTTGCGCAACCTCTCTGTGCGCGACTACCTCACCGACTGCTTCAACCGGCGATACCTGACCGACGTGCTGTTCGACGCCGAACTTCAGCGCACCCGCCGATACAAGCTCAAGCTTGCAGTCATCCTGTGCGACATCGACCACTTCAAGCAGATCAACGATACCTATGGGCATCCTGCAGGCGATGCAGTCTTGCGGACCTTCGCCGCCATGCTGCTTGCTCACACGCGGCATCAGGTCGACAGCGTGATTCGCTACGGCGGCGAGGAATTCCTGTTGCTGCTTCCGCAAACCGACCTTGCCGGCGCGACGGTACTTGCCGAGCGCATGCGCCAATCGTTCGAACTGACGACCACGCGCGCGTGGGATGGCCGTGAGGTGCGTTCCACCGCAAGTTTCGGTGTTGTGTCCGTGAATTACGTGGACGAGTCAGGTCTTGTGACCGAGGAAAGCGTGGTGGGTGCGGCGGATGCGCAGTTGTACCGGGCGAAGAACGCCGGGCGCAATCGGGTCTGCGCCAGCGCGGCGCCGGCCGCATCGAGTGCGCCAAGCCGGGATGCCGGGCAAGAAAGCGTCGTTGTCGCCACGCGGCCCTAGTTATTGAAGCGCGCTGCGGTTATCGGCGTGCGGACACCAGCAGCATCATGGGGCGCTCGCGCTCCTCGGCCAGTTCAGGCCGTGCGGCAACCTCGTCGTCTGTCGGACCCCATTCCGACGAGAAGGTCAGCCTTTACGCGGCTGACGGATAAACGAGAGTGTCTTCAAGCAGGCGCACACTCCCGGATAGATAGGTTTCCTCACAATTATCTCCCTCACCTCCCCTATCCACCACAATGAAGTCTGCGGCCACGTCCAACACGATCAGCGGATGATGCCAGACGCCCCGCGCGTAGTTCACGCCCTGCCAGCCGCGCGTGAAGAATGCCCGCAGTTTCGACCCATCGAATTCACCCGCCGGCGCGACCACCACCAGATACGACACCACGCCGAGCGGCAGGAACGCCTGGCTGCCTAGCGGATGGCGCTCCATCATCGAGATCTCGACGGGCTGAGCACGCGGCTGCCCCCGGAACACGTTGATGAGCGGCCGGCCGCCAGCGTCCGCGCCGACATCCACGCATGCCAGGTCGTGGAAGCGCTCCGTCGTGCCGCCGTTGATCGGAAAATGCCGCGCGCCGTCGAGTTCGATGACATCGCCGAACGGCTCGAACGCCGCGCGCGTCAGGGGTTCAAGCGTAAGCGTACGCATGGCTGCTTACTCGATCGCGCCGAACAGGCGCAAGCGCGAGACGCCGCCGTCCGGGAACATGTTGAAACGAACGTGCGTGACGGGCCCAAGCGCCGCCACTTCACTTTCGAATCGATGAATGTTATCCGCCGACAGCTTTTGTTGCGGCAGCAGCACCGGCCAGAACATCGCCTGCGTGACGAGCGACTCGTCCGTGCCGCCAGCGACACGCGCGGCCTGCAGCGAACAGCCATCGGGGAAATTGCCCTTGAAGTGGGCGGTATCGACTTCGATGGCATGGATCACGCCGGGGTGCGCCAGCGCCACGATCGCCCAGTCGTTGCCGGGCTCGCGGCGACGCCGCGTTTCCCAGCCGTCGCCCATGTCCACACCTCGCCCGGGCATCAGCATCTGCGAAGCCGGTCCGAAATGCTGGTTGTTCGCCGCCACCAGATAAGCGCCGTTTTCAATTGCGGCAAGGTCAACGCGTGTACCGCGCTCCACGCGCGTCCAGTCCACCTTCGGCTGAGCATACACACGCAATCGCGCGATGCCGCCGTCCGGGTAAATATTCACGCGCAGGTGGGTGTAGGCACGAGCATCGGAGATCGGCAGATAGTGATGCTGGTTGCCCTGCAGCGTGGTCGCCGGCACGATCTCGCGCCAGTCGGCATTGTCTTGCGGGGTGGCGCTGTCGCTCGTGCAGGCATCGACTGACGCTGCCGGAGGGAAGTTGCCGGTGAAGTGGCTCGTATCCAGGTCGATGCCGTGAATGGTGCCCGGCCGCGCCAGTTTGACGATGCAGAAATCGTAGCCGGTGGTGCGCTTGCGGCGTGTTTCCCAGCCGTCCATCCACTTGCCGTTGTCATCGTATTTACCGGGGATGAAAACCGCCGGCTGCGGGTCGAGCATCCGCTCCTTGGGCGCGAAGAATTCGTCGCTGGCGAAGAGCGCTGTCGCGCCGAGACGCGGATCGGCGAGGTTCATGAAGCGGCGGGTAAATGCCGGCGCGTTGAGGTCGAGGACGGGACTGGCCATGAGGTGGTTTCCTTTAAAACGATTCAGGGAATGGCGACAAACACGGCACGCTCAGACAGCGTGCGCGGGTTCGTGGCCATGACTTGCACCGGCGTGATCGGCCGGCACGAAAAGCAGTTCGGCATCCTGGTTCAGCACGCGCGTGGCGCGGACACGGTCAATATCCTTCTCCCACACGGCCACGACCACCGTCGCGACGCAGTTGCCGATCAGGTTGGTGACAGCGCGCGCAATACCGACGAACCAGTCCACCGGCAGGATCAGCACGAGGCCGAGCACGGGAATGGCGGGAATCGCGGAAAGTGTGGCGGCGAGAATCACGATGGCCGAGCCGGGAATGCCATGCGCGCCCTTCGATGTCACCAGCGACACCAGCACCACGACGATCAAATCGTGGATCGACAGCGGCGTGTTGGTGGCCTGCGCGATGAAGATCACGGCGAGCGTGAGATAGATCGAGAAGCCGTCGAGGTTGAACGAATAACCAGTCGGGATCACCAGGCCGACGGTGGAATCCTTCACGCCCATCCATTCGAGCTTGCGCATGATCTGCGGCAGCACGGCGTCCGACGAAGCGGTGCCGAGCACGATCAGCAGTTCCTCGCGCAGATATCGCACGAGCTTGAAGATGCTGAAACCGGTAAGCCGCATCACCACGCCGAGCACGACGAACACAAACAGGAAGCAGCTCGCATAAAACACGATCACCAGCATGCCGAGTTGCTTGAGCGACTCGACGCCATACGTGCCGGTCGTGAACGCAATCGCACCGAGCACGCCGAGCGGCGCGAGCTTGATGATGAAACCCATGATGCGAAAGAACACGTGCGACAGTTCATCGATAAGACTCGTCACGCGCTGCGCTTTCTGGCCCAGCAGCGAGAGCGCCGCGCCGAACAGCACGGAGAACACCAGCACCTGCAGGATGTCGCCCTTCGCGAAGGCGTCGGTGGCGGTATCGGGAATGATCTTGAGCAGGAAGCCCGCCGTGTCCTTCAGGCTTTTTGCGTGTTCCGTATAGGTGGCGAGCGAACCGGCATCGAGCGTATGCAGGTCGATATTCATGCCCACGCCCGGCCGGGTGGCGTACGCGAGCACGGCGCCAATCACGAGCGCGAGCGTGGTCATGACCTCGAAATAGACCACCGACTTCAACCCGACCCGTCCGACCTTCTTCAGGTTCCCGGCGCTTGCCATGCCCGAGACGACCACGCAGAACACGATCGGCCCGATCACCATCTTGATGAGCTTGAGGAATCCGTCGCCGAGCGGCCTGAGAGTCTGGGCGAAATGAGGGAACACCGCGCCGATCACGATCCCCGCGACCAGCGCGATCATGACCCGTCCAAACAGGGAATTAAGAAATCTCAACACGATGTTTCTCCTCGATGTCGCACGGCACGGGATGATGACCATGCTAACTGTTCAGACTGGTCCGACCAGTTGCTGATGAGGAATATTAGAAAGCCGATATAGTGGAGTCAAGATCCGTTTGATACCGGTTTACCCGGCTTTTCAGCGTGCTTTCAAGCGGAAAACCGAATCAGGGCAGACGCTTGGGGCGGAGCGCGCCTACAATGGCGGTCAGACCGCGCCACTCTTATTCGTCCTATGAAAAATGTTCCGCATACCGTGACCGATGCCGCCATCGCGACTATTCGTGAGCGCATCGAGACGAGCGTTTATCCGGTGGGAAGTCTGCTGCCGGCGCAGCGGCAGTTATCGGAGGAACTGGAGATCAGCCGCGCTTCGCTGCGTGAAGCGCTGTCCACGCTCGAAGCACTCGGGATGCTGCATATCCGTCCCGGCAAGGGGGTGTATGTGAACAGCGCCGAGGCGGCCGGCGCGCACGCGTGGCGTTTCGCCGATCAGGCGTCGCTGCCCGATACCTACCAGATGCGCTTCGCGCTCGAGGGTTTCGTCGCGCGACTGGCGGCGCCGGCCATTGGGGACGCTGACATTGTCTGGCTGGAGGACAACCTCGACTCGCTGCACGGTGCGCTGACCTGCGCCGAACTCGACGAAGCCGCGCAACTCGACTTCGCGTTCCACATGCGCATCGTGAGCCTCGCGGGCAATACGGCCATTGAATCGATACTGCGCGGCAGCGCCGACATCATGAAAGAGAGCCAGCGTTTGCCGTTTTATCGGCGGGAACTGGTGCTGTCGACATATCACGAGCATCTGGCGATTGTCGACGCACTGAAGGCGCGCGACAGCGAGCACGCCGGGCGCGCCATCGAAGCGCATATCGTGAACGCGGCTCAGCGGGCGGGTGTTCATTTTCCGATTCCGGTCTAGTCGGGCGGGTCGTATTCACCGCGTGAAACAATGACGCGGAACACGCTCGCAGGTTATTCACCGTTTATGTTGAGAACCTTGTGGATAACGTGTCTGGCGATGATCTAAGCCCTTGATGTGGCTCGGATTTGAGCCGCTGCCTCGCTTTGGTCAGCGGCGCATCGGACGGGGAAACCGATTCATTGCCGGCTCCGCTGATTCTCCAAACCCCGTTACCCGACCCGCTGTGCGCTGTACGGCATGACTCCCGGACCGATTCGGCCACCCGGCACCTGCACGGGCTCAACGAGGTGCATCGTAAAGCGGGCCAGACCACAGCGGGCGCGGCACCTGGGAACGCACGGGAACAGTCAGGAGCCAGTGTTAATATCTGCCGCTCAGATTAAAGCCCTACCCCCGATATCCGTTTTCCCGCTTATCCGTAGCTTCGCTTCGGACAGCCGCCCGAATTTCCACCCAGCACCTTCGTTCGAAGGAACCCGCAGTGACCCGATCGCACCCGCCGGCGCATTCCGATGCGTCCGGAGATGGCCTGCATCGTCATATTGTCGATGCCGTTCATGAGCATGGCTGGTCGGAGCAGGACATTTTCTTGCCGCCAGACCTGACCCTCGCGCTGGCGCTGGAATGCGCAGCGCTCGCGGCGGCCGGCACGCTTACCCTGGCGCGTGTCAGCCAGGGCGCGGCGCGCTCGCTCCAGCCCGGTGTGCGCGGCGACCGGATCCAGTGGCTTGCGGCAGGTCAGTCGGACGCATGCGATCGTTATCTCGCGATCATGGAAACACTGCGCGTGGCGTTGAATCGGGGCCTGTTCCTGGGTCTCGATGAATACGAAAGCCACTTTGCGTTCTACGCACCGGGCGCTTCATACATGCAGCACCGCGATCGTTTTCGCCACGACGACAGCAGGACCGTGTCCGTGATCGTCTATCTGAATGCGGACTGGCTGCCCGAGCACGGCGGCGCTTTAAGGCTGCATCCGGAAGGTTTGAGTACGCGGGACATCGCGCCGGTCGGCAGCCGGATTGCCGTATTTTTATCCGCCGACATGCTGCACGAAGTATTGCCCGCGACGCGCGACCGTCTATCGCTCACGGGCTGGTTCAGACGGCGCGCCTAACTCATTTGGCTCATGTGGCTCATCTGAGTTATGCGCGGCGCGTCATCGCCATGCCTCACACACATACCAGACTCCTCCTCGACCTAGATAAAGGCACACATCATGCAAACCGAAAGCTTCATTCCCGGCAAGGACGCATCGCTGGAATCCTCCATTGCCACCATGCAGCAGAAGCTCGCGGCGCGCGGCTTTTTCCTCGAGGAAAGCTCGTGGCTCAACCCGGCGGAGAACATCTGGTCGGTGCACATGCGCGACAAGGATTGTCCACTGCTGTTCACCAACGGCAAGGGCGCGTCCGAACTCGCCGCACGCGCGAGCGCGCTCGGCGAATTCTTCGAGCGCCTGGGCTGCCACTATTTCTGGACCCACTTCTATCTCGGCCAGACCCGCGCTGAAGGCCCGTTCGTTCATTACCCGCAGGAACGCTGGTTTGCTCCCACCGAAGACGGCGCGTGGCCCGCTGAATTGCTGAACCCCGAGTTGCAGGCGTTCTACAACCCGGACAGCGATATCGACAGCTCGGTGATGGTTGACCTGAACTCGGGCAACGTGGAGCGCGGTATCTGCGCCCTGCCCTACACGCGTCTTCGCGACGGCGCGGTTACGTGGTTCCCGGTGAATCTTATCGGCAACCTGTATGTGAGCAACGGCATGTCGGCGGGAAACACGAAACTCGAAGCGCGCACGCAAGCGCTCTCCGAGATTTTCGAGCGCCATGTGAAGTACCGCATCATCAGCGAAGGCCTGTGCCTGCCCGATGTCCCCGAAGAAGTCATCGCACGGTATCCCGGCATTGCGGCCGGTGTGAAGGCATTGCGCGACGCGGGCTTCGGCATTCTCGTGAAGGACGCTTCGCTGGGTGGCCAGTATCCGGTCATGAACGTGACCTTGTTGCATCCGAAAGACCAGGGCGTATTCCCGAGCTTTGGCGCTCATCCGCGCTTTGAAATTGCGTTGGAACGCGCGCTGACGGAACTGTTGCAAGGCCGGTCGCTCGACTCGCTGGAGAACTTTCCGGAACCCGGTTTCGATATGGACGAGATCACCGCCGTCGCGAATCTCGAGATCCACTTCGTGGATTCGAGCGGCGTGGTCAGTTGGGATTTCCTTGGCGAAGAACCCGACCACGCGTTCGCCGACTGGAATTTCAGCACGACGACGCAGGAAGATTACGACTGGCTGTGTGCGTGCATTGCGGCTGAGGGCAAGGACGTCTATGTCTCCGATTTCGAAGAGCTGGATGTCTACGCGTGCCGCATTCTCGTGCCGGGCATGTCGGAGATTTATCCGGTCGAAGATCTGCAATGGGAGAACAACAGCGTGGGCAACGAGATCCGTCCGGCGCTGATCCGCCTGAACGATCTCGACGACGACGAATGCCGCACGCTGCTCGACGACCTGCAGACCATGAACCTCGGCGACGAACGGCCGCTATGGGAGATCCTGGGCCTCGCCGTGCCGGTGGGAACAACATGGAAGGAGCTGCGTATTGGTGAGTTGAAGACCTTGCTGGCGCTTGCCATAGGCGACACGGAAGCAGCGCGTGAAGGCTGCGACTGGATTCATCATTACCGCCAGATGAACCACGGGCGCTGGCTGGTTTACCGCTGTGTGGAAGCGCTGTTGAATCTCGACGAGCCGGACGACTTCAAGCATTCGCTCACGCTGCTCTACGGCGCGGAAACGTTGCGGCAAGCAGAAGCGCTGATCGACGGTAAAGAGCGTTTCTTCGGGCTGCCCACGCTGGGCGCCGACATGGAAGGCAGTGCGATCCACGGCAAGCTGCTGGCGGCGTACGACAAGCTGTTTGTGCCGGTGAACAAGCACTAAAGGGGATTTGAGGCGCGTCGCAGCCTGGACCATTTCCGGTTCCGGGCACGACGCGTATTGATCGTTCGTTTCAGAAGCGAAGGCTTTAAAGAACGTCCCTGTCAGATCGGCGCATTGTCACCCAGTGCGCCCTGTTCTCGAATCCACTGCGCAAACGCTTCATCCTCGAAGCGATATTCGCCATGCGCGAGTTTAGTCACGATGTTGTCCGCCTGAAGCCGGCGCAATGAATGCGCAGGTGTGTTCATCGGCGGCGCCTTGGGCAGGCCCAGCAACGTTCCCAATTGCTCTCGCGCTGCCTGGCCATGGAAGTCGGAGACCATGCCTTCGGCCATCATGCCGAGCAGCGCGCGGTCGGCCGGCAGCAATCCGGTCCATTGCCGCTTGAATTGCTCGTTATTGAATACGTGTTCTTTCGTGAATTGCAGCGCGGCTTCGGGGCCGTCGAACGGGTACGTAAGATGCCGCTCCAGAAAACGCCGGAAAAACTCCGGCGTGCTGTTGAGCTGATCGAAAGCCGCGACCGCATGCTTCATTGAGAGCTGATGCTTGGCGATGGTGTTGACTTTCTTCACCATGAATTCGAGGAAATCGCGGCCGAGCAACGGAAACGGTTCAAGGGGCGCCCAGTTGAAAAACGGCTCGGACGAACGCCCGAACATGGTCCTCAAGGTCGACTCCGAACTGCCGGCAAAGATCACTTTCAGCCGGTCCTTGCGAACGTCAAGCTCCGCACGCAGCGCATGCGCGAAATTCGAGTGGGCCGCGGCAGCCAGAACCTGCGCTTCATCTATGATCAGAAGGAGTGGTTTCGGCTGGGAATCGAAGGCCTTGAGCGCGTCGGATAACAACGTGCCGACGTACTTCTTATCCTCCTCCGATAATTCCGCCTCGACCGACGCTTCACCGAATGCCGGAATCTTGCCCGAGGCCTTGAGCTTCCTGACCGGACTTTTGGCTCGACGTGCGAGCCTGGCCCACCAGTTTGGCTCAATAGCACCATAGAGGGCGCCCACCAGCACGCCGGCGGGTTCCTTGTCGTCGTCCCACAGGTTCACGTACGCGCTCAAGTACCCGCGTGCCGTGGCTGCCGGAATCAGGTCTTTGAGCAGGAATTCGGTCTTGCCCATCCGCCGCCGTGCGAATAACGTGCGTGCGGAAGAAAGGCCCAGCCCGAACAGGTCGAGATAGCCTGCCGCGAGTTCCGGACGAGAAAAATGCCATTGATCGGGTTTCATGTTTCAAACTATATCATCGCGTTTTAAATATATCAAAACTGATGATATAACTTGATAGTCAGCGTCCGTCAGGTCTTTTCAGGATGTTCTTCATCAGCCAGCCGCCTCGCCGCTTCGCGCTTTAAAGCCGTCCGGTCGATCTTGTTGGTCGACGCGAGCGGAAACGCATCGACGAACCAGACTTGCCGCGGATGCTGGTAGGCCGGCGCATGTTCCAGCGCGAAAGCTTTCACCTCCTCCGCGCTCAATTGCGCCCCCGGTTTCAGCACGACAAAGGCCACGGGTTTTGCCCCCTTGATCGCATCGTCGACGGGGATCACGCTCGCTTGCTGGATTGACGGATGCCGCTCGAGCATCTTTTCCACATCACCCGGGAAGATGTTCTCGCCACCGGAAACGAACATGTCGTCGCGTCGTCCGATGAACGCATAGAAGCCGTTTTCGTCGCGACGGAATACATCGCCGGTGCGATAAAAACCATCGGGCGTGATCGGCGTCGCCAGGTCCGGGCGATTGTGATATCCGTTCATCAGGCCCGGGCTGCGCAGCTCCAGCTCGCCTTCGCTCGCGAGTTCGCCGTTCGTATCGACAAGACGAAGTTCGACTTCGCCGTGCGCCGCGCCGATCGCGTGCGCAGGCGTGAGCAAACCAGCGGGATGCGGTCCGAACACGACCGGCCCACCCTCGGTCGTGCCGTACGCGTTGATGACCTTTGCGTTCGGCAGCAGCGCGTGAGTCCGCTCGAGCAACGCGCCGCTGACCGGCGCCGAGCCCATGCGCACATAACGCACCGACGACAAATCCGTGTGCGCGAGCAGTTCACGCTCCTGCATCATCATGGCGATCATCGGCGGCACGGAAGTCAGCCACGTGCAGCGATACGTATCGATAGCGCGGATGTAATTGCGCGCGTTGAAGGCCGGCATCAACACGGTCGTGGCACGAGCGGCCAACGCAAGAAACACCAGCGCGAGCGCGTTCATGTGATAAAGCGGCGCGGCAATCAGCACGCGCTCACCGTCCAGCGGCTGCGCTTTCAAGCGCGTTTCGACCACCCAGAGATGACTCGCGTGTGAAAGAACGACGCCCTTGGGCCGCCCGGTGGAACCCGACGTATAAAGGAACAACGCGGCTTCTTTTTCGTGCGGAATAACCGGCTCGAAGGTCCGCCCCTGTGCTTTTGATTCCGCGATAAACGATGCAAATCCCTGTGCGCCGGCAGCTTCCTGCTGACCATCGAACACCACACGCGGCAGCGTGACGGGAGCGTCGGCGAAACGCCTGGAATCAGTGAAGACGAGACGCGCGCCGCTATCCGCGATCACATCCGCTATCAGCGCCCGCGGAAATTTATAGTTGACCGGCACGGCGACCAGTCCCGCGCGCATGATGCCGAGCATGGTCGCGACATAGTCCGCTGAATTCGCTGCGAGCAGCGCAATGCGCTCGCCTCGCGCGTACCGGCCGGCGAGCGTATAGGCCACCGCGTCGGCGAGCGCATCGAGCTGGGCGAAGGTGTATTGACGCTCGTTGAAACCATCATCAAGGCCGATGATCGCGAGTGCATCGGCGCCTCGATCGCCATTCTCGCCGCGTGCAATCAGCGCGCCGAGATTCGTCGGAAAAGTCATGGTATGAATTCCAGCAAGGTATCGAAGCGAGGCAGAGCGATAAGCGCGCGCTGGGTCTCGACCGACGCGGGAAAACCGGCCACGTCCGCGCGCTCACCCACCGAACGCCAGGCCGGTGTGCGCACCGTGATCGCGGCATAACGCGGCCCACGCGCAGCAATGTACTGCGCAGTCGTGCCAAAACGCGTGTAGAAATCCGCACGAGTCCAGTACACCAGGTCGAAGCCCGGCTCGATCTCGCCGAGTTGCACATACGGCTCCGGCGCAACGTCGATCAGATGCAGCGCACTCAAGCCCACCGCGCCATTCGGATGGCTCTGCCACTCGCTGCGGAAAACGAGCTCGGGCGTCAGGTGCCGGCAGAAGTAGACGCGGCCTCCGCCAAGCTGGTCCGGCTTCAGGCGCACGGTGGTGAAACGCGCGTCGCCAAGGGGTTCGCCATCAAGCTCGACCGGACGTGAGAAGGTCTGCGGCGGCGTGGCATGGAAACCGGCCTGACGCAGGGTGTCGAAGGTCTCAGCCGGATCATCGATGCGGAACACGAGGCCATCGGGACCCAGCGGACTCGACACAATCTCCTCGCGCACGGTCTTGCCATCGGCAGGCAAGCCGATGAGTTCAAGGTAGTGGTCATCGAACACGATCGCGTGATTGATCGAGCCGAGCGTGTGATACCCACGGGGAGCCACCGTGAAGCCGAGCTGCTCAAAGGTCTGCTGAGCGGCGTCGGTATCGAAACGCGTGTTGATGACGAGATGGTCAAGCTTAAGCATCAGGGTCTGGCCGGCGCAGGCGTTGAGGTTGCGGTCGGCGTTGCGGGTGCCGTTGAATAAGCGCCGCGTCCGCTGGCAACGAGCTTGCCGTCCTTGTCGAAGACCTGGGCTTCGGACACGGAGACCTGCGAGCCGAACTTGATCACCTTGCCCTTCACGGTCAGGTCGCCCTGGAACGCGGCGCGGTGATAGTCCACGCGCAGGTCGATGGTGGGCACGCCCCGCCCCGTCTTCGACACCAGCGCCCAATCCGCCGCCAGGTCCACGAGCGC
This sequence comes from Caballeronia udeis, assembly GCF_001544555.2. Taxonomy (GTDB): domain Bacteria; phylum Pseudomonadota; class Gammaproteobacteria; order Burkholderiales; family Burkholderiaceae; genus Caballeronia; species Caballeronia udeis. Next base: position 26,035 of record NZ_FCOK02000038.1, read on the forward strand.
CGCGAGAATGCCGCCGTGCGTGTAGCCCTTGTCCGGATTCACGACCCATTCTTCGCGCCACGTGGCGAGCAGTTCGATCTCGCCCTCACTCACCGATACCACTTTCAACCCCAGCCATTCGTGAAACGGACCGCGCCGCAAACGCGCCTCGATATCCTGCGCGTTCGGCAATGTTGCTTCGCTCATGATGTTTTCCTCAACTTATCTCATCGATGGATTCAGGGATTGACCACGACCTTGCCCAGCACTTCGCGATCGCGAATCAGACGCAGTCCTTCGGCCGCTTGTTCCAGCGGCAGCGTTCTGTCAATGGACGGCGTCAGGTCACCGGCCGCAATCTGATCGAGCAGCGCGCGCAGATTTTCATCGTAGAAACTGTTCGAGCCGATGATCTTCAGCTCGAAGCTCCAGATGTAGCGGAGGTCTTCGGCGGGCGCGTGCCCGGCCGTCGCGCCACATACGAGCAACGTGCCGCCGCGCTTCAGGCATTTCAGCGACGGCACCCAGGTGTCTCCGCCGGTGAAATTCACCACGACGTCCACCCCGCCCTCATAGGTCCGGCGCTGCGGCTTGCCGTACTCTCCGATCGCCCACTTCGAGAAGTCCGTCGTTTTGTAGTTCACCGTATGATCAGCCCCCAGCGCCTTCAGTTGCTCGCACTTCTCGTCGCTGCCTGCGCACGCGATCACCTCGGCGCCCAGTTGCTTCGCGATAAGAATGCACGCCGTACCCACCCCGCCGCTCGCGCCGAGAATCAGCACGCGGTCGCCTGCTTTCACGGTCTTGTGCGTGACCAGCATGCGGTGCGCAGTGCCGTACGCCACCGGCAACGCGGAGGCAGCGTCATAGCTCACGGCATCGGGTAACGGAATCAACTGGTCGACCGAGACCAGGCAGTATTGCGCCATGCCACCGTCGAGCATTTCGCCCATCAAACCTTTCTCGGGATACAGCGGATTCACGAGCGCACGGTCACCCGTCTTCCACCCTTCCACACCTTCGCCCAGCTCCGCGATGTCGCCCGCCATGTCTAGCCCGATCACGACCGGAAACGGCACCTTGATTCCCGGCATGCCCTTCACGGTGAACACATCATGGTAGTTGAACGACGACGCGCGCACGCGGATCACCACGTGTCCGGGCGTTGCCTTGGGCACAGGCTTGTCGGTGACCACATGCAGTTGATCGAGGTCGCCGTGTTCATTGAGCACGAGCGCCTTCATGGTCGATGGAATGGCTGTTGTCACGGTGTCTGCTCCATTTGATTTCAGGTTATTGGATTGTTTTCGACGCGGCATACGGGCCGGTATCGAAGAGATCAGCGGGCAGCGTGCCTTTGATCACACCGCCATCCACGAAGATCTGGTGCTCGCGCTTGAGCGTCTCCAGATCGATTGGTTCAAACGTCACGCGATTGATGTCCGACCAGCGCGCGGCGTACGCCTGCGCGTCCTCAGCAGGCAGATTCGCGCTCTTCTGCAGGATTGCCGCGACGTCGTTCTGATGCGTCGCGCCCCATTGCAGCGCCGTGCGCATGCCTGCGATCAGCTTCGCCACGTCTTGCGGATGCTGCGCGAGGTAGTCGGCACGGATCGCGCTCACGCCTATGTAGGGCGTTGCATCCGACTTCGTCAGCTTCTTCCACTCATCGCCGAAACTGCCGAGCCGCTTGACCTTCAATTCCTTTAGTTGTGCGATGGTCACCGAGCGCAATGCAGCGGCATCGACCTGCTTTTGTACGAGGAATTGCGCAAGCCGCGCTTCGTTCCCGGGAACGATGGAAAAGTCGTTCGCCTTGATGCCGTCATTACCCTGCAGCACCGCGGTGGCAATCGCCGCGACCGAACTGCCCGGCGGCGACATGCCGACCTTCTTGCCACGCAGGTCGGCAAGCGACTTGATGGGCGAATCCTCAGCCGCAACGAATTCGACATCGGCCGGTTGTGTCGCAAGCACGATCTTCAACGGCACGCCCTCGGCCGCCGTGCTGAAGACAGCAGCGGCAGGTGCGGCGAATGCGAAGTCGATCGCGTTGGCGGCCAACGCGCGATTGGGTGCGTTGACATCGGAGAATCGAATGAAGGTGACGTCGAGGCCGCGCTGCTGCAAGAATTTTTGTGCATCGAGCACCGCGCCGAAACCCAGGCTCACACCGCTCGTCCAATAGCCAATGCGCATGGGTTCAGCGTGCGCCGTTTGCGCGACACCGAGTATCGCGGTGGTCGCGACAGCGGTCGCAACCGCCGCTCGCCTGAAGAGTGAAATGCCTTTCATGGTTCCTTGTTCCCCGTTAGATCAGTCGGTCTTTTTCCAGCGAAACAGATGGCGCTCGAGTGGCTTCAACACACCCGCTTCGAGCAGGAGCATCAGGACAACGAGCGTGACGGTCCACGCGAAAACCTGGTCGGTCTGCACGAGATCGGCCGCCTGCCGCAAGCGATAACCAATGCCGTTCGACGACCCGATCGTCTCCGCCACCAGCGAGACGCGCCAGCCGAAACCGAACGCGAGCCGCGCGCCGGCGAAGAAATGCGGCAGGATGGTCGGCACGAAGATCTTGCGCATGATCTGCGTCTGCGACATGCGAAAACTGCGCGCGAGTTCGACATGGTTACTGTCGACGGTCAGCGCGCCTTGCCATACGTTCGTCAGGATCAGCGGCATTGCCGTCATGAACACAACGAAGATGGTCGTTGCGTTCGAGATGCCAAACCAGATGATGGCGAACACCGCCCAGATCGCCGACGACACCGTATTCACGATCGACAGCAGCGGCTCGAAAAAATGCGCCACGCGCGGATTCGAACCGAGCGCAATACCAAGCGGCGCACCAACCGCGGCCGCCAGCAGAAATCCGGCCACGACGCGATACAAGGTGATGCCGAGGTCATCGAAGAACGTGCCGCTTTGTACGAGTCCGACAAACGCGTGCGCCACTCGCAACGGTCCGGGCAATACGAACTGCGGCATGCGCAGCGACGCGAGCCACCATGCCGCGAGCAGCAAGACAACGAGCACCACGCGTTGCACAACGGTTGAAGCGAACGAACTACGCGGGACAGTGGACATAGGTCAGATGAGGAGACGCAGTTGGCGGATCGCTTCGGCGACGATCGGATCGGTGGCAGTACGCGGGCGCGGCAACTCGACATCGACAATTTCGCGCACACGGCCAGGGCGCGGCGCGAGCACCACGACCCGATCCGCAAGCACGATCGCTTCCTCCACGTCGTGGGTCACGAACAGCACCGTCATGCGCTGCATCGCATGAATGCGCAACAGTTCCTCATGCATCTGCGTGCGCATCTGCGGATCGAGCTTCGAAAACGGTTCGTCCATCAGCAGGATACGAGGACCGGTGACAAGGCTCCGTGCGAGAGCGACCCGGCTGCGCATGCCGCCCGATAACTGGTGCGGATGGGCATCGGCGAAACCTTGCAGCCCGACCAGATCAAGGACCGCGTTGGCGCGGGCATGGCGCTCGCGAGAGGGAATCGCGGGGCTCGCCGCTTCAAGGCCGAACTCGGCATTCGAGCGCGCGGTGCGCCAGGGTAACAAGCGGTCTTCCTGGAACATATACGAGAGCGCGTTACGGTCCTTCGTCCCTTCGGCGCGCTTGCCGTCGATCCGGAGTTCGCCCTCACCCGGCTCAAGCAGGCCGGCCACCATGTTGAGCAGCGTGCTCTTGCCGCATCCCGACGTGCCGAGCAGCGCGACTATTTCGCCCTGGGCGACATCGAAGGAGACGTGATCGAGAACCTTTAGTGATCCGAAATCCTTTCCTATTCCGCGCAACGAAATGACAGCGCTCATCGGCGAAGCTCCGCCACCGTGTATAGCGGCAACGACGCGCCGGCGCTCGAAAGACTCGCGTATACCTTCTCCATCGTCATGCTCTGGAATGTTTCTATATGACGGCGGGCGATGGTCTCCGCCCGGCGTTCATCGCCCGCAATGAACGCGTCGATCATCGCGTTGTGATCGTGCTTGATTTCGGGTTTGGTGCCCTGCACGCCAAAGCCGAGCGCGACGAGACGCGACATTTCATCAAGCAGGCTCGCGAGCGTTCGATGCAGCCGCTCGTTGCCGCTTGCCGCAGCTATTGCCAGATGAAATTCGCGATTTGCATCGAGGAACACATCTATTTGCGCCGATAACGCCCGCTCCGGGTGCGGCACGCGGCACGCCGCTTCGAGGCGCCGCAGCAACTCGACATCAACGCGGCCGCATGCCAGCCGCGCAGCCAGCGGTTCGAGTTGCACGCGCAGCGCGAACACCTCTTCCACGTCTTTCAAAGTGATCGCTGCAATTCGGTAACCCTGTCGCGGCAGAGAACGGACGAACCCTTCGTGCACGAGTCGCACGAGTGCAATACGGCAGCTGGTTTTACCGATGCCGTACTCCGACATCAACTGGCTTTCGGTCACGGTCGACCCGGGCATCAGCTTGCATGAAAGCAGATCGCGGCGGATACGTTCGTAGGCGTCATCGCCGCGTAAGACTGCGGGGATAGCCGGCACAAGCAATTCAGGAGATGGCGCTGCGGATTCGTCGTAGGTCATGGCCGTTAGGTTGTGAGCTGCTCACGACATCGAATTGATATGTTCAAGAAACTATCGTAAGCGTTTATACGGCTTTTCGAAAACAAGTTATTTAAATATGTACCTTAGGCACGGAGATATCGTGGGATGCTCAGGACTTGTGCGGCATCGAGGTCTCGCGCCCTCATTAGCGCTCAAATTTTCGGTTTTCCAATCAGGAGTAAATGCTGACTATTGTCGGCAATCCTTAGCATGGCTTTTATTACTTCATCCGCAATTAAGTAGTGTTTTTGATCCTGCGAAAGTCGGAACTGTTGCTGAAGATGGGGGGAATTGGCAACATTTCAGCAGCCGCTCATCTGGCCTGCAGTTTGCGTATATGTGCTTGGCAAACTTCATGGGAGATTTGGTCATGTTCAAGGCTCTTTTTCCTGCGGTAGTTATCGCTTCGACCCTCGCTGCACCGGCGCTCGCATTTGCTCAGGACAACACGCAAGTGACCCGTTCGGCGGTCAGGACGGATTTGCAGCAAATGGAACAGTCGGGCTACAACCCTGCGGCCGAGCATACGACTTATCCCGACCAGGCCCAAGCCGCTGAACAGCGCGTGGAATCCGAGCGCGGAGTGGCCGCGACTTCATACGGCCCCTCGATGGCGGGCACGTTGGCTTCAGGCATGCGCTCACCGATCACTGCGGCGGACGGGACACATTCAATCTATTTCGGCCATTGACAAGCTGGGTTGGGTTGCAGCAGGCCGGGTGACTGACGTGGAGAAACGTGATCGTTGCCGACGCGTAATGGCAAGGGTTCTCACAACTCGACGGATCAAGGTAGCAAAGACGCAGCATCGAACGAAAGAGGCCGTTTCCAACTGACGTTGGAAACGGCCTCTTTCGTTTATGCGTCAATTTTCGTCGTTTGCTGAGTCGGACGCTTACCCGGCAAAGTGAGCGCGCCGGTCTTCGCTCGCGTTCCAACCCACGCGAACTACGCTTGCTCTTCCGATGTTTCATCCAGCATTCGCATAGCCGCCTTCTCGGCGTTGGCCACATGCAGCCGCGCGGCCGCACCGGCTCCCTCCGCATCCCGCGCTTTCAATGCCTTGAACAGTTTGTCGATTTCACGAAGGCTGACCGGCAACCGGTCTGGATGCATTAGCGAGGTCGCGCGCAGCAGGTTGACTCGCGAATACAGGCTGTTCAGGATCTCTTTCACCAATGCATTGCCGCAGTTATCGAGCAGGACATCGTAGAGTTCAGTCTTGGCCTTGAGCACGCCCGCTTGATCATTGGCCAATGCCTGCGCGCGCAGTGCCTTCGCTTTTTCACCGAACTGCACGATGGCCTGGTCGTCCGCAAGGCGGGCGAATTCACTAGCCGCAAAGCCTTCAAGCAAACCGCGGATTGCATACAGCTCAGCCGCCTCCTGCTTCGACATGATCGCGACCACAGGTCCCTTGTGCGGCACGCTGCGTACCAGCTTCTCAGCTTCCAGCCTGCGCAAGGCTTCGCGAACCGAGGTTCGGCTGACACCCAGCGTCTCGCACAACTCACGTTCGATAAGCCGTGCGCCAGGCGCGAAGCGTCCTGACGTGATCGCCTGTCGAAGCACATTCTCCACCTGATGGCGCAGCGTTTCCGGCCGCACCAAACCCATTTCGGCTGTCATTATTGTATTCCCGTCTGACAAAGATCACCCTGCATGATACTTGATGCGGCAGGTCGAAAAGAATGACCGTGAGCTCGGCTTTGGGCCGTTCTGGGAAGTGTTGTGTCCTTCTGCTCAATTTGTCCTATTGAATGATTGTCGTATAAGTTGATCGACATTTGATCATGCCGTTACCGCCGCCAGACTCGGTCGTCGTCCATGCTTCTTTGAACGACACTTGCAATCCGGTGATCCAAATTCAGGGTACAAAACTCCGACTCGCTTTGTGAACCGGCGTAAGCCTCGCTGTTGATATTCGCCATGACAGCTTGCCCGGTTCGTGATCTGGTTTTGGGCTGGCGCGGCGATTTCGATCTGGGAACGAGGTCGTCATAGAGTCGCCAAACGACGCAGCGCATCATGAAATACAGAGGGTAAACGGTCTGACCGTTAGTTGCGACTAACGATGTTTCAGGTGTTTTCTACGGCCCGATTTGAAGCATCTGTATGCCAGGAATGGGGACTGAAATTTGCCGCGGAAGGCTGATTCCCCCAACGTCGTTGCACTATGCAGGTCTTTCCTGGATTCCCATTTCACCTCTATCACCGGATCCCCTCAGTCGGCTAAATCTGCGGGCGACGGGTCAGGGGAAAGCGTGTCTCGCTTACGCATTTATGCCGACTCGCATCCCACACTTCGCAACAGCTTGATCGTGCAGATCGATTGGGATTTCTCGTTCAGAAACACCAGAGAACACCTCTTCCCGTCACCTCTGTGAAAACGCACCGAAGCTCACCATCACCGGCTAGCCGCCAAATTGTGCCCGGCAGTCTCAACTGTCTGTACGTTGCGAGTGTCCAACGAGACGCCGGCACACGCAGCGCGGAGCATCCTCTTCATCTCACTGAGGCGGTCGTTGATCGTAGACGTTCTTGTCCGCGACGTTGCGTGCTCAGCAGTCGATACGGCTTTCGTCTGTTTCTCGTGGTTTCCGTCGCACTTCAATCGGAATGCCGCGACCTGATCGGACGTTGCGCGAACGATTTCCGTCGCGTTTAGCGCGGCGACGAATGCGGTTGTCCACTGTCCAGTCGCGACACGTGGTCTTGCTTCGCGGTAGTTGTGGACACTGATCGAATCCGCTGTGCTGGAGACCGTGATGAGTCGTGTGTTGGCACTGTCGACGAACATCTGGCCAGCGCACTGAAGCACGGTGGCATCGACGCTCGCAGTGCGTGCATTCTCTTCGGCAAGGCGTTCCGCGGCGAGTCGTTTAGCGCGGATCTGGTGTCCAAAATCGACCGGGGAACGGAGCAGGGCGCGAAGATAGCTTATCGGGCGCTTCGCGTTTCGGAGGTGTTCCCAGGTCGCCTCGACTACATCGGAAAGCAGCTTTGCCTGTGCCTTCGCTTCTCGCATGAGTTTAAAAATCAAAAATTGACGAAAACCCAAGCTCAGCAGGCGCTGGAGATCCGCGGGGAGCTCTCCTGGTTGTCTCTTTTGATTCTTAGGGAATAGATCCTTATATATAGCTCCGTCTGCCACCGTGACACACGGTGGGTTAAATGAAGGAGCGGGCGGGCTGAGTGTCTCGACGCTCGCTGAAACGAGGTCATCAGGTTGACCGGCTGAAGCTTGCGGAGCAAAAGACTCCGAACCGGTCGTCTGTGTTCCGGATGCATGGGACACGTATCCGAGGACAATGGCGGATTTTTCGGTGAGGTGCAGGTAGGCACGACCGAACAGGCCAGCGGTCCCAAAGCGTTTTTGCGGAACGCGTTCGACTAGTCCTGCCACTTCGAGATCGTCCAGGCTCCGATAGAACGTCCGCATTGACTGCATGGCTCGGCCGGTCAGAAGCTCACGACGGGCGAATATGGCGGCGTACGGGCGGTTGGCGTCCACCGTGCGAGCAAGCGCAGCCAACACGGCTCGAGCGCGAGCGGGGAGGGCAGGGAAGTTCGCAGCGCGATGTGCGGCCCGAAATACAACCCAAGGGAGATTTGATTGACCGGCCAGAAACTCGTCCAGCGCGGTTTGATCGATGTCGACGGAATGGTCAGAGGGTGGAGGAGGGTACAGATCCCCCTCGCCAGCAACGGAAAGTTGCGCGATAAGCATGTCACACGTCCATTTCTTCAAAATGGAAGAGAAACGCTTGACTGCCGATCGCTATCCGCTACACTTCGAGGTGTTGGGCCTTTATCCGATTCCCGTCGGAGAAATGCAGCGGTGGGCAAGCGACAGCGAAGCCCGGTTACTCAAAAGCCTTCGGTTCCCGCCGAAGGCTTTTGTTTTTCCTGCATTGAAATCAGTTCATGATCGTTCTCGGTCGTTTGGTTAAGTCCATGATTTTTAACGATTCCCTACTAGGGAAGTCCTGAGGAAGCTTTGAGCTTCGGTTCAGAACTTCAGGGTGCCGATGTGCTGCGCGCTAAGTCATTGATTTAAAGCAGTTCCCTACTAGGGATCACTGCTTTTCGAGTTCCGACTCAATGAATGCGTGAATTCTTTCTGCCCACTGTTCCGCTTCGTCGGCGGCTTTGCCGGAGAACGAAACGCCGACCACCCCATTGCGCGCCGAGATCTGGCAAATCTTCTTGGCGCCGCGTTTGATGACCAGGGGTTCGTGCTTCTCACGAGGTGCTCGGTCTGGCTTTGTTGCCGCCACTGCCTGCGCCTGGGTGTAGGTGTCGTCAGTCAAAAGCCGCTCGATCGCTGCTTTAACCTTGTCTCCCCGACCTTCCGCGACTGCCTTGGCCATTTGCTCCGCTGCATTGCTTCCCAGCTTCTCGGGACGAGTGGCCAACAATTCCTTGCACTCGTCAGGTAGCAGATCGAACTTCATGATCCGCCCCACATGCGAGTCGCTAATGCCTGCAGCCTTTGCTAAATCTTCCTTCGTAATTCCGGTTGAATCCTGAAGCGATTTGAAGCCCCAAAATTTCTCGAAGTCCGAAAGAGTCGGTGACAAGAGGTTTGAGAAGAAAGCGGCGTACTCGACCATCGACGCATCGATGTCCAGTACGATGCCGTCAATCTCAGTGCGGCCCAGTTCGCGATAGATCGAAGCCCGGTTATGGCCGGCAACGATGTCGTACTCGCCGTCCGGCCGTTCGCGTACCGTAATAGGTTGGGCGAGAGGGTATGCCGTCAGGTTCGCTTTAAGCTCGGCGTACTCTAAAGGAGTGAGTCGCCGCCGCCGTCCCGGGATCTCGTGAAGCTTGTCCAGCGGGAGCTTGCCGGGCGCGCGTTGTTCCAGTGCCCGTTTCAGCTTGTCGATTTCAGCCTGCTGGCTGTGCACCCGCCCTTGAAGACCGATCAACTGTCCAGGCGCGGTGCGAGGTGCGACCGGTTCAGAGGGGGTATCAAGACCATCGTCATCCAGTCGAATACCCGCCGCCTTTGCCTTTTGTTTCGCTGCTGTAGACATGCTTACTCCTTGTCCCAGAGGTAACAGACCTTGCTGTCGATCAAATCCACAACCTGGTCATAGGGCACGCGGATTCGCCGAAGCGTCGCGGCATTGCCGTCGTAGTTCGGGAAGTCGTACACCGTAGAAAAATCGTTGGTGGTCGTGCGAGCAAGGTCGGTTTCAGGGATTTCAACCGGCAAGACGCGCTCGCCATAGGTCGTGATGACCCAGTCGCGAACAATGGATGCGTTCGCCTTGTTCGGCATGCGCGTCACCAGGATGTCGATGAAATCGAACACCTTGGCTTCGTCGGCCGACTCCCCGAACTGCTTCATGCCGGACACCATGTCGGAGAAAAGCGACCAGAACTGGACCATCGATGCAAACGAGAGCGTGTCCGGCATCACCGGCACAATGACTCCATCTGCCGCGAAAAGCGCGTTGATGGTCAGGTAACTCAACGTGGGTGCGGTATCAATGATGATGTAGTCGTACTCGTGCTTGAGATCCTTGAGTCCGTCGCTCAGCACGTTCCAGAACTTTGCGCTCGGCGACGCGTGAACGCGGGCCGGGAGCATGAATTCGGCGTTGAACAGATCCGTGGATGACGGGATCAGGTCGAGGTTTTCCCAATACGTCTGCATCGGCAAATGCTTCATGTCGAAGCTTTCGCCGCTGACGTAAGCCTCGATCAAGGGCAGAATAGTCTGGTCGCCGCTGATTTCCGCGTGCGGGTTGATCCCGTATAGCGTGGTCGCGCTGCCCTGCGGGTCCATATCTATATGAAGGACGCGCCGGCCGTGGCGCAGTGACAAGCCTTGCGCCAGCACCATGGACGTCGTGGTCTTGGTCACGCCGCCCTTGAAGTTGCCGATAGCGATGACTTTCCCGTCTTTCCCCGCCGGACGCTGTCTTGGCTTGCGTTCAGCCCTGACCCATTCGATGGTTTCGGCTAGCGTAAACTGCCGCGCGGCCCCAGGCTTTTCCTGTGTGCCTTGAGGCAGTTCCCCTTTCTTGATCAGATAGGAGAAGCGAGCTTTGTCGATGCCGCACAGTTCCTGGAGTTTGCCGCTCGGGAACACCGGGGCAACCTTCCGTGGGAACGGCTGGAGCATTTGAGTGCGAATTCGCTCGAGCATTTTCGCGGAACGAGCCGCCAAATTGACGAGGTCGTCCGGCGTCACCTCGATGGGTGGCGTCGAAAGGTTAATATCCATGCGTTCTTCCCGGTGGCTCTGGTTCTACCAAAAACGTGGATTCTCCCTTAAAAGGTAGAACCGACGGTAACCGAAGACTAAGAGGTATACGGAGTAAACGCAAGTAAACTTTGCCGACCCGGGGTAGCCGCAAAGCCACGTGGTTGTTGGACTTCGAGGAAAAAGGTGAGAAAAGACTTGAGGCAAATCGGGGGTTTTGCGGAGCTTTACGTCTGTAGATTCAAGCTCCGGCGTGGAATTTCTTGCTGTTAGCGCGTCGGCAAAACGCCGCTTCTACCGTTCGCGAACGGACCGTGACGCCGGGCCTTCACGTAAAGAAGCGTGGTGGAGAGGTTGGCGTGGCCGAGACGAAGCTGGATCTCGCGGTAATCCGCGCCGCTTTCGAGTGCGTGATGCGAGTGGGTGTGACGGACCCAATGGGTGCTCGCATTGGAACGAGCGCGGCCGCCGACCGGATTTTGCGGGGTTGAAAGCAGTGCCGCCCACGAAAAGAGCCGGCGAAATACCTGCCCCATACCGTCGGGCGTCAATGAATTGCCGGTGCGGAAATGCGTAAGGAGTGGGGTGTCGGCGGGACAAACGCCAGGATCCCCGGGCAAACCGCGGGCGCGCAGGCTCTCCTCAACCAACTCCATGACGGCTTGCGGAACTGGAATAGTCCGCGTCGCGCCGCCTTTTCCGGGAATAGCCAGGTGCCAGCCATTAGCCGGTGCGCCTCCAAGTCTGGACTGGATAAGCCAGCTGGTTGTTGCACGCGCTAATTCCTCACGCCGGAGTCCGGTCGAATAGGCCAGGTTCAGCGCCAGATAGTCGCGCAACTCCCTTTGGGAATACTGGACGCGACAGGCCGCCTGGACCACGTTTTGCCATTGCCCGTGGTCGAGCGAGCGCCCTGAAACATCGATGCGCGGGCCAATTGCCACCGCCGGGGCATTCGAAAACGGGTTGCGCACCCAGTAGTTCTGCTCGACCAGCCACTGGCCCATTGCGTGAAGAATCGCCCGCGCGGTTTCCCTGCTGCGGTTGGAGAGAGCGCCAACAAACGGCCTCCAATCCGGGTGATTTCGCTCGATTTTCGCGCGTCCGACCCAGCGGGCCGCAGGCTGGGGATCGGCAAGAAACGTCCCGATGTACTCCGCGCAGTCCGCACTATCCAGCGACGACAGTGCCCTTTTCCTTTCATTGATGGCCCACAAAAGCAGCCGTTCGGCTTCCCGCCGATAGGCCCGGACGGTATGCGCACTGTGTTGCCGCGCGGCAAGCCACGCATCGATTGCCTGCAAATCCGTGTGCATCGAGCACGGTAAAGCAGGGTTTTGGAGCCGGTTGGTACCGGTCGATCCGTCTATTTCCGTGGGTACATCTAGTGATTCGATAGGGACGATGCCGCTCTGGCGCGGCCGCACGAGCGCAGGATCGTTGCCGGACAAGCGCCGGCGCGGGGTGAGCGCGCGTTTTGACAGCATATGAAGCAGTGAATCGGCGTGCAGGGCAAGCCATTCAACTATGCGGCGCGCCGCCTTCGGGCCGACGCGTGTCACGCTCGCATACCAGCGGTGGCCGCGCCGCTCGATGAAACCCAGAAGGTCACCAAGCGTATGGATGCCGGTGTTCTGAAGACGGCGGGCAATTGAGGGTTCGAGCCAGCTTGCAACGGGGTGATCCGGCCGGGGCGCCTGGACCAGACTGGCTTCCATGCGCGCGAGGGCGTCGACCTGACGCCGGCGCAGGCGCGCATTTCGAGTTGTACGCCGGTCAACGCTCGAGGTGTTTTCCTGGGGAAATTCCGCCCTATAAAGCTCCAGAAGTTCGGCTTCGCTATGGAAACCGTCTGGATCGACTGATTCTCGATACGCCTCCAGCGTAGGCATCTCGCTGGCTGCCAGCCGCTGTGCTTCAGGAATGCTCCCCGGTCTCAGGCGTAAAAGATGTGTGGCTTCAACATCACGCGTGCGGCGTGCAGCGCCCGAGAGGGTGTCGCGCAACAGCCCGATCAGACGCCGGGTAGCGCGCACGTCGGTGGTGGCGTCGCCGTAGGTCGCGTGCAATTGCTCGACCGAAACGCCGTCCAGGTATCCGCGATATAGCGCGAAATGTTCACGAGTGAGCCGCTTGATGGACGCGCGGTTCTCGGGGTTGCGAACGGATGACGTTGGTGAAGCAGCCGGCATGAGTTATTTATGCTTTGGTTTCAATAGCTTGGAGGAAGGCTACCAGCGTGTAGGCGGTTTGACAACAAAAAACGCTACATCTGATAAGTATACGAACACGCCGAACACTCGCCAATGCCAATAGCGATGCAAACAGGGAGGAGATGAAATTCGAAGCGCCGACGTTCGCACACTAGATGAAACAGCATCGAGTGACGATGCTGACTGATGATGGGTGTCCGGTTTGACGGGAGAGGGCAATGCTCCTTGAACCCGCACCGAGGAAAACATTCGCGTTGATAGGGCCTGGAATGCCGAGCTAACCAGACGTACCGGTTCCAGTCACGGACCGGCACGCCTCATCGCTACAAGAAAAGAACATCCGCGTTTTACGCAGCGAGCGCTTCGGCAACCACGGTAGCCAATGGCGTGGTCGGCCGGCCGAGGAGTTGGCTCAACTGATGACCGTCGTCGAAGAGTGCGCCTTTCGATGTAGCCGTATCCGAGTCCGATAGGAGCGCAGCCAGGAATTCCGGTAACCCCACGCTGATCAGCGCGGCCTTATAGTCCGCCTCGGAGAGATTTTGATACTCGACCTCCTTGCCCGACTGCCGCGTCACTTCGGCAGCGAGGTCGGCGAGGGTGTAAGCGGTATCGCCCGCCAGTTCATAAATGCGGCCCGCTTGGGCGTTGCCTGTCATTACCCGTGCCGCGGCTTCCGCGTAGTCCGCCCGCGCAGCCGATGAAATCCTGCCGTCGCCCGCACTGCCGCGGATCGCGCCGTGTTCAAGCGCAGGGGCGAGGCTGCGGAGGTAGTTCTCGGTGTACCAGCCGTTACGTAGCAAAACGAACGGCACGCCCGATACACGCAGTGCGTCTTCCGTCTCGCGATGTTCATCGGCTAGTCCGAGCGGCGACGTATCGGCGCGCAGCACGCTGGTATAGCCGATCAGTTGAACGCCATTACGCTTCGCGGCGTCGATTGCGGCGCGATGCTGAACCCCGCGCCGGCCCATCTCACTCGATGAAATCAGCAGCAACTTATCAGCGCCCTTGAATGCGGTCTCGAGCGTGGCGGGTTCGTTGTAGTCCGCGCGCCGGACTTGCACGCCCAGTGCGGCGAGGTCCGCTGCCTTCTCCGGACTGCGTACCGCGGCAACAATCTCACTTGCCGATTGAGTCTTCAACAACGCTTTGATAACAAGCCGGCCAAGTTGGCCGGTGGCTCCGGTAACGACGATCATGATCAAACTCCTGGGGTAAATGCGACTGAAGCCGTACCGTATCGGATAAACTAACTTTTCGTAAGTACGTACGCCGAGGTAAGTATCCATGGACTCAAATGTTGATTTGCCCCGCGACGGCGTGCCGTTGTCGGATCTGTTGCGTCGCGGTGAATTGCTGTCGGCGGACTGTCCGTCGCGGGAAGTGCTCAAGCACGTGACCAGCCGGTGGGGTGTTCTTGTTTTGATGGTGTTGCTGGATCAGACCTGCCGTTTCAGCGATCTGCGCCGCAGGGTGGACGGCGTGAGCGAAAAGATGCTCGCGCAGACGCTGCAATGGCTTGCAGCCGATGGCTTCGTGACACGCACCGTGTATGACGAAGTGCCGCCGCATGTGGACTATCGGCTGACACCGCTGGGAGAAGAGGTTGCGCGCCAAGTGACGTCGCTGGCGGACTGGATCGAGACGAATCTATCGCGCATCCTGAGTGCGCGGACGGTGGACGCGTAGGGGAGAGGGCCTGATTGGCGACTTCGCGCGGCGCAGAAGCGTACGTTGCAGCAGCTGAAGGTGCTCGCAGCGCTTCAGGACATCCTCAAGGCGCTCGCCTCAAGGCGCTCCCAGTACCCGGCCGTTGACCTTTTCCCCGTACATCGAATTGGGTGCGCCGTGGTACTTCGCCCGGGTCGCTTCGACAGAACCGGTGAAGCGGGGATCCTGCGGGCGCTCCTGACTATCCATGAACGTTGCGACGTCCCACGCTTGCTGGTCGGTGAGCGTATTGCCCAAACCCAGCGGCATGTTCGCCTTGATGAACCCTGCGGCGTTTTGAATATCGCCCATGCCGGCGCCCCAGTTGAAAGAGTGCGCACCCCAAAGAGCCGGAAAGACGGCCTTGCCTCCACTCGACTGTCCCTGGCCATCCGCTGCGTGGCACAACGCGCAGTGTTGCGTGTAGACCTGGCTGCCGCGCGTGTAGTCCGCTTTCAGCGCCGGCGGCGGAAGCTTGGGGTATCCCTGCCCAGGAAGCTTTTCCCCTACCGGAGCGCCTTTTGCCAGCCAGAAGGCGTAAGTCTCGAGTGCGACGAGCACGGGGTCGCCAAGCGGCGGCGCCTTGCCGTTCATGCTGTAGCGGAAGCATCCCTGCATTCGTTCGGCAAATGAATTGACGTGCCCGTTCTTGCTTCTATACGCCGGGTACAACAGATACGCTGCCCAGAGCGGGCTTGAGTTAGGCTTGCGACCCGCATCCAGATGGCAGCTTGCGCAGTTCAACGAGTTGCCGACGTACTTCCCCGCAAACTCCTGCGTGTGAGTAAAAATCTGCTCGCCTAACTTGATCGATTTACCAAAGTCGTCTGTTGGCATCGATGCTTCCGCGGGAGGCGCGAACACCTTCACATCCGATGGCGTGGAGTTTGGCGCCGATCCTTCGGCCGCGTACGTGATGCCGTCTGTTGTACCGGTTACACCGGCTGCCACGACGAACAACCCGGCGAGCATTCCCCGAGAGATCCTGGATTGACCGATCATTGTTTGCTCCCGGCAGGCGCCGCGTTGCCAGAGGATCCGGCATTGCCCGCGTAGTAGGCGGCTACCGCCGAGATATCCGTATCGGAGAGCTTGCTCACGATAACCGGCATCAGCGCCATTGGACCGGGCGGCCGGGTGCCCTTCTTCCATCCGTGCAGTTGGCTTTCTATGTACGCTGCCGGCTGGCCCGCCAGCGGTGGAAATGTCGCGCCTACCCCAATGCCGCCAGGGCCGTGGCATTGGGCGCACGCGGGAAGGCCCTGACTCCATCGTCCGCGGGTGGCGATCCACGCACCGGCGTCCGACGGTCTGATCGAGTTGCTGTCATCGGCTTTTATGCCCGCGGGCGGTGGCAGGGAACTGAAGTAAAGTGCGACCGCGCTGCGTCCATTCGACGACAACAGCTTCGCGAACGGTTGCATGATGGTGCTCTGGCGTTCTCCATTGGCGAACCTCGATAACTGTTCGGAAAGGTAGGCAGCGTTGACCCCGGCAAGCCGGGGAAAGCCCGCCGCTGCGTTGCCTTCGCCTTTCGCTCCGTGACAGCTGATGCACGCGGCGACACCCTTCGCCGTTCCCTGCGTGGCGATCGTTTTCCCGACCATCATGTCGTCAGCCCGGGCGCTTGCTGTCATCCCCAAGGCAACCGCGGCAACACACGCGGCAAGCACGGATCGTGATGACATATTTCCGACTGCAGCGCTCATGGAGTCTCCTGTCGAGCGTGATGTTCCGTTTCCGTGGATCGGAAATCTTGGGACGAGCGTGCTTCAGCTATTGGGCGAGTTTTCTTTTCCCGCCTCGTATTTGCCGAAGCCGTATTGCTTGAAAATCTGAAACGCGGCGGGCGATCACTTCCGACAAGGCCTCGTGATCCCATTGGTCCGGCCGCTCCAGAACCGAGGTCGCGAATATCGAACATCTTGAGGAAGTGGTCCAGGAAGTCGGGGAAAAAGCGAATGACAAACGACAAGCGCGCAACGAGCAACCCGACCCAGACGCTGGTGACGAGTACTCGTTGAAGCTTCTGCTCGCCATGACTCGAGAATTGCGCAACAGCCAACGCCACTGCAACGCTGAACAAGAAAATCAGCGGGTGCTGGGGTAACGCAATCGGGCCTATGTTCAATTTCAACCCCTTGCTTCTTGCCGTCTATAGCGGCATCAAGCTGTATCCGTCGTGTTGCAAGACAGTAATGGTCGTGAGCGCAGAGAGCGAGCGCGTCACGCCTGGAAGAAGTCCGTCCTGGGAAAAACCATTGACGATCAGCGCTTGCGCGCAAACCGATACTTCAACGCCCGCGACTTGCAGCGCAGCAATGAGACTTGCATTGGCGTTGGGCCGTCGGTCGTGGGTCTGGTGTTGCGCGTCGTTCAACACAATCGATGTTGCCTCGCCGTGGATAACAACGACACATCGAAGTCGATCGGGTGTCACGCCGGACAGGCTGTACAAGTTAACGGCTCGCGCGACGCGCTCGAGTCCTGTATTGGGAGCCTCGGGCTTTTTGCCCGGCGCGCTGAGCGAGAAGACAATCTTGTATGTC
The DNA here is from genome assembly GCF_001544555.2 of Caballeronia udeis. GTDB lineage: Bacteria > Pseudomonadota > Gammaproteobacteria > Burkholderiales > Burkholderiaceae > Caballeronia > Caballeronia udeis. Next base: position 43,313 of record NZ_FCOK02000038.1, read on the forward strand.
GCGTGCGCGTCCGGAACATGGACCGCGCCCTCGGTCCAATGCGCTTTACCGAATTGCTCTATGACGGGACTTCGGGCAGTGGAGTGATCTTGCGTCATGACTTGCCTGCATCGACTGAGGTGTCGAGTTGATCGAGAGTCATCGCGTCTGCCATGAGTGATAAAGCATGTAGGCCGCGACCGAGATGATCATCGCGGAGAAAACGCGGTTCAGCGCGCCGCGCTTGCGTGCAAGGCGGCTTGCCGCCTGGGTGCCCAGCAGGCCGCCAACTACGCCGCCGCCAACGAATTCCGCCGCCACCAGCCAGTCGACCTGGCCTGACAGCGAGTAGTTGATCGCTGTCGTCAATCCGAACGAACCTACTGCAAACAACGACGTGCCGATTGCATCGACGATCTGCATTCGACCGGCGAACATCAGGCCCGGGACCACCAGAAAGCCCCCGCCGATTCCAAAAAATCCCGACAAGCTTCCTGCGCCCAATCCCGTTCCGCACAAACGCGAATAGGGCGTCGGGTAAGCGCCGGCAGTGGCCGATGCCAATGGGCGTGGCCGGAGCATGAGGAAAGCGACAAAGCACATTAGAAACGCAAAATAGGTCAGAAGCTTCTGACCATCGATCAGCTTGCCGACGGACGAGCCCAACGTTGCGCCAAGCACGCCGCTCGCCGCGAACGCGAAGGCCGGTCCCCACCGGACATGCCCGGCTCGCGCGTGCGGGATCATGTTGATGTAGGCGCTGGCCGCAACCGCTAACGCCGCGGTCCCGATCGCGATGTGCGGATTGTGAACCCCGACTACGTAGAGGATAAGCGGCACGGCGAGGATTGAACCGCCTCCGCCGACGAGGCCCAGCGAGAAGCTCACGAAACCGCCGCATAGCGCGGCGGCAATACCTTGTGTCATGGGAGTGGAGGCAAGGACCATGGATCAGCCCTGCTGTCTGGCAGGGGTGGATAGCTGACCGCAGTCCAGGTTCGCCGGTATGGCTACATCCATCATCTTGGGGTTCGGAAGATTCAGGCTCTTCATGATTTCCACGTATTCGCTTTCGGTTTTCCCCGCCAGCCTCGGATTAAAGTGCTTCTCCTCGCCAATGCTCGACGCTGTCCATCCCTTGTAATCGTGAGCGGGATAGAGTGTGGTTGCGTCGGGCAGCTTGAACAGCTTGTTGACGATGGAATCCCATGACCGATGCGCGTCGCCACCCTGAAAGTCCGTGCGCCCGCTGCCGCGAATGAGCAGGACATCGCCGCTGAAAACGGCTTGCGGTGCTAAAGGGTTCAGCACGAAGCTAAAGGACTCGTCGGTGTGTCCAGGCGTATAGAGCGCGCGTAGCGCGATGCCGTCGATACGCAGGATTTCGTCGTCACGCACATGCTGCGATACGCAATGCGCCTTCGACAATTCGCCCATAATCGTTGTGCAATGCGTGGCGTCTCGCAGGTCACCAAGCGCTGTGATGTGATCGGCGTGGGTGTGGGTGTCAATGGCGTGAACCAGGTGCAGATCCAACTGCTCGATCACCTTGAGATATTGCTCAAGCTGTTCCTTGACGGGGTCGATGATCACTGCCTCCCCGCCTGCCCGAGAGGCCAGCACATAGGTGTATGTGCTCGATTGAGTGTCGAAGAATTGCCGGAAAAGCATTGCTTTATAACCTTGAAAAAATCGCTATATTACTTTTTCATATAAGCTTATATTAATAGAGAATATAGTATCGGGCGGCCGGAAAGTCAACGGGTGGAAGGCGTCATGGGCCGGGAATGCGGCTATCAGGATGGAAGATGACGCGAGCCGGCGTTGGTGAAACCTGCAACTGAAAACGAAGAAGGGACGACGAACGATGATGGTTGACTGGGTGAATTTCACACCGATCAAGTCCCTGCTGGGAGGCGCGATGATCGGTTTGTCCGCGGCGCTTCTTATTCTCCTCAACGGACGTATTGCCGGGATAAGCGGGGTTCTTGGTGGCCTTCTGACCGCTGGCGGATGGCGCGATAGATGGAGAATTTCCTTCGTTGCAGGACTGGTTGCCGCGCCGGTGCTTTATGTTTTGACGAGACCGCTACCCCCGATCGTTATCCAGGCCAGCGTGCCGTTTCTTATCCTTGGCGGCTTGCTGGTCGGCTTTGGCGCACGCGCGGCAAGCGGCTGTACGAGTGGCCATGGCGTGTGCGGAATATCGCGAGGGTCGATCCGCTCGGTTGCAGCGACGTTGACATTCATGGCGGCGGGCTTCGTGACGGTCTTCGCTATCAGACATCTGTGGGGCGGCTAGCATGCGAAACGTGAGTTCGTTTCTGGTCGGGCTGCTTTTCGGTGGCGGCCTGATTGTGTCCGGCATGGCGAACCCTTCGAAAGTGCTGGGTTTCCTGGACCTCGCGGGGAACTGGGATCCTTCGTTAGTCTTTGTCATGATTGGTGCAATTGCGCTTGCATCAATCGGATTTTTCGCCAGCAAGCGCATTGGAAAGCCACTCCTCGACGAAACAACGCATCTGCCCACGAAGAAAAAAATCGACGTGCAATTGATCGTGGGAAGCGCGATTTTCGGCGTCGGCTGGGGGGTAGCGGGATTCTGTCCCGGACCGGTCATGGTCGCGGTGGGCGCGGGAAAATTCGGCGCTGTGATCTTCCTCGCAGCGATGCTTGCCGGCATGCTCGCTTTTAACTTGTTCGACGCTCGGCGAACTATCCGGGGCAATGCGAATGCGCGTTAGGCCGTCATCGCGTACGCTAGCCAGGGGGGCCGAATAGTTTGAGCGCCGTCCACGGCTTGGCCGTGCACAATGCCGTTAGCCACTCCGGAGGGCAGTGCCATGAAATCCCTGGTTGACCAGCTCGGGCAGTACGCGGTGTATCACCGCGACTCGCGCAACATTGCTTCGCACCTTATCGGTATTCCTTTGATCGTGGTCGCGGTCGCCACTTTGCTGTCGCGGCCGTCGGTCGGTGTGACGGCTACGCTGGCCCTGTCCCCAGCAATGCTGCTCGCCGCAGCGGTCGCCGTGTTCTACCTTCGGCTGGACCTACGATTCGGTATCCTGATGATGATCTTGCTCGCGTTGAGCGTGTGGACCGGGAAGCTGCTTGCAATGCAGACAACCGCACTGTGGCTCGCATGGGGCCTGGGCCTGTTTTTCGTCGGCTGGGTCATACAGTTCATCGGCCATTACTTCGAAGGCAGCAAACCCGCTTTCGTGGACGATGTAATCGGGCTCGCGGTCGGGCCGCTGTTCATTGTGGCGGAGGTGGCGTTCTTCCTCGGCCTGCGCAACCCGGTTCGCCGCGCGATTGAACAACGCGCCGGCCCGATACGCGGTGCTGCGGGCAAAAGCGCCGTTCGATAACTGTCAGCCGTTTGTATGGCGGCGTCATCACCGCCCTTTCAGAGACTTAGGGTTTACACCTAATTCGACAATAATCCCTTGCGCAGTCTGCTATTAATCTTAAGCGCGCATTTACCTACACTTGAATCACTGAAGCGCGAACAGGGCTGTTCGCGACGAAAATCAAGATTCGGAGGTAGGTCATGAAAGTCGTTCAATCGCTTATTGTTGCCGCAGTGCTCGCTATCCCGGCTGTCTCGTCTTTCGCTCAATCGAATGCGCCTGTTACCCGCGCTGAAGTGAGAGCTCAACTGATCCAGGTTGAAAAGGCAGGCTATCAACCCGGCCGCGACGACCCGAATTACCCGGCTGACATCCAGGCTGCAGAGGCACGCGTCGCTGCGCAAAACGGTGCTGCTAGCAGCTTCGGCGGCGTGACCGACGGTACGTCGGCATCGGGTGCCCGCGCTGTCGTGAGCCCCGCGTTGAACGACAACGCAAAGTCGATCTACTTCGGCCACTAATCAGTTGTGTTGCCAAGCCGCACAGAAACCCTGGCGGCATTGAACAAGGTTCGAAACTGATTGATGAGCGCGCAGTGATCCTGTGCGTTCATCCATTTCGAATCAAGGAACAGCACCTCCTCCAGCGGGGTTGCTCCGATCCCGATGGACTTTGCCCAGCTATAAGTTGGGCTTTTTTTTGCGCTCGGACGTCCGAAAGCGGATCTTGTGACACGAGCGGCAGCGTGCTGTGAAGCGGCAAGCTAAAGCTGGTTCAGGAGGCAGTGGGCCAGCCAATGCGCGCAGCGCGGCGCAGGCTTGATCGAACCACCATTTCGTGGAACGGCGTGATAAGCAGGATGTAGGTGCGTCCCAGAAGATTGTGGCATCGCACGACAGTCGATACCGTCAGATAGCGGCCGCCGCCCGCGGCTTCTTCCCTGGCTCCCTGGAACACCGACAACCTGAAGTCGAGATGCTTGTCGTCCTCGCCGAGGACGATCTCGTCGGCCGTGCGCTCGTAGATCCTGAAAAAGGAAACATGCTTGTCACGCTCGAAGCGCGCGGACTCCTCCAGTCGCTTCGATGTCTTGAGGCCAAACCCGGCAACGAGCGAGTCGCGTACTCGCAAGAGTTTTCCAATCCATGCGGCCTGGTGGGAAAACATGAACCGGGAGAGTAGTTCGGGGTCGGTGGTTGCGTTGTCCGGCAAGCGGATGGTGTAGGCGTCGGCAAGGTTCGGGTGCGCGTACATCTGCGTTACATGCGAGCTTGCCGGCAATGCGACGGCGGTCACGGACACGGCTGGATTTTGCATGGGTCAAGCGGCTCCGAGGTGATGGCCCGGGCATGAGTAAACTGCGAGCCTTGTTTGCGACTGTACACCCGCTGCGTATCTCACCTTCGCTGTGGCGGCACTGTACTTTCGCATGTGAACAAAATCACGGATGCGTTGCGGTACGCGCCCGTGGATCAGGCGCGCGCTGCAGATTGGATGCGCGGGCAGCGCGCTTCAGCGATAGTCAATAGATCTTGACATCACAGCATCGCGTTCGGCCTTCAGAAGTTCGATGAAGCGCGCTGTGAGGGTATCAGGCGGCATGCCGCCCGGACGGATAAGCATGGTCTCAATGGGCAAACGGGGCTGAAACGGCCGCAGCACGATGGGCAACCCAGTCAGTTCGCGGGCCGGTAGCGGATCGACAATGGCGAGCCCCAGTCCTTCAGCCACCAAGCCGCACCGCGCCGCCGTGTACTGCGCCATGAGTGCAAAACGTGGCTCAATGCCAGCGAGTGCAAATGACTCCTCGATCGCCTGCTGAAAAACACCAGGGGCGCCCGCGATCAAAGGGATGCCTGCAAGATCGGACACGGCGATCGTCCGTTTGCGAGCCAACGCGTGCCGCCGCGGCAGCGCGCAGACCGCATCGACCGTGAGGAAGGGCTCGCACTCGACTCCTGTGTAGCCGGAGCGCGGCCGCACCAGGCCAAGGTCGCACTGTCCGCTTGAAGCCCATGACCAGATCGTGTCGGGGCCAGGCACGTGAAGCGAGACGCGCACTCCGGGACTCGTGGAATCCAGCTGCCGGACGGCGCGTGGCACGAGCCGCGAGGCTAGCGATGGCTGGCACGCCACACGCAACAATCCGGTTCCTATTTCCCGTATCTGGCGCCCCGCCTGCCGAAGCTGATCGAGCCCCGCATAGGTCCTCTCGACTTCGCGCGAGAAAGCTTCTCCCTCCTTTGTCGGCGATGCGCTTCCATGCCCTCGTACAAACAACGCAAAGCCAAGATCCGCTTCGAGCTGCGCAATCGCGCGACTGACATGAGGCTGGCCGATGCCAAGTGCTTCCGCTGCTCTCGTTATTCCGCCGTGACGCATCACGGCACGAAACAGGTCGATATGGGCCGGGTTCATCATGCCTTATTTGCATGGAAAAGGTAATTTACGCCATTTGACAGCATGGACCGCTGTGCCGTCAAATTGCAATAACGATTCCGCATGGGACCCGGGTAACCGCCGATGCCTGACGTGCTCTTCTTTTCGATCCTCACCATTGTGGCCGGGGCCAGCGTCGCCGTTCAGCAAGTGCTGAACACAAGCCTGCGCGTGGCGCTGAACTCGGCCGCCTGGTCGGGCTTTGTGAGCTACTTCGTTGGCGTTGCCTGCATGGCACTGCTCGCGCTTGCCCTGCGCGATCCCATCCCTTCCGTGGCCCTAGCGGGGCGCGTCCCGTGGTGGGCATTTAGCGGGGGACTGTTTGGCGCAATCTTCATCGCGCTTGCCATTTTCCTGATCCCGAAGCTCGGCACTGCGACCTTTATCGTCCTGCTTGTTACCGGTCAGATGCTCACGTCGGTGATGATCGACCATTTTGGATGGTTGGGGCTCCCCGAACACCCGGTTGATCTTCCTCGCCTCATTGGGGCCGCGCTCCTGGTCGGGGGATGTGTCCTGATCCGGCGGTAAGAACGCAGGCGGATTCGAGCGGGCATAACTTCGGGAAAGAGGTTCCCGCGCACCTCTTGAGTGATCAATTAGATGTACTGATTCAGTAACTTTGAAGCCATCGCCGGAATGGGGAAACATCTTTGAGAGGACGCAGCAACAGCATGAATCAACGCCAACATCATGACCCGCGCGAGCCGTTTGCCCGGGCCTGCTCGCCAACCTCGCCAGACCGCTCGCCCGAGGGAACGCGATGACCGACGTTCAGGCACGTAGATCCTCTATCGGCTGGTTGCCTTACATCGTCGCGGCGACCTTCTTCATGGAGTACCTCGACACCACGGTGATCGCCACGGGCCTGCCGCAGATGGCGCGCTCGTTCGGCGTGGGTCCGAACAGCCTGAGTCTCGGCATGACGGCGTATATGCTCGCACTCGCGATTTTCATTCCGGTAAGCGGCTGGGTCGCCGACCGGTGCGGATCGCGCACGGTGTTTTTTAGCGCGATCGCCGTGTTCACGCTGGCCTCCGTGTTTTGCGGGATGTCGCAGAACGTGACGGAGTTCATCGCAGCGCGTCTGCTGCAAGGTATTGGCGGCGCCATGATGGTGCCGGTGGGCCGGTTGATCGTCGTGCGCAGCACGGGGAAAAGCCGCCTGATGCAGGCCATTTCAACCATCACGTGGCCCGCAACTGTCGCACCCGTAGTCGGCCCGCCAGTGGGCGGCTTCATCACGACCTACGCAAACTGGCGCTGGATCTTTCTGCTGAACGTGCCGTTCGGTATCGCGGTGATGGCTGTGGTCGTCGCACTGGTGCCGAACCTGAAAGGCAACGAACGCCGGCCGCTCGATCTCACCGGTCTGCTGTTGAGCGCCGTCACCCTCACCTCGATCCTGTACGGCGCCGAACTCGCCAGCCAGCCCGGCGAAAATCCATGGATAGCGGGTGCGTTTGTGGCGGCCGGTCTCGTGCTCGGCTTTGTCGCGTACCGGCACGCGCAGCATCATCCGCATCCGCTGATCGACGTGTCGACGCTGAAGATTCCCACCTTCTCGGTGACAATCGGGACCGGCTCGTTCACCCGCATCGGCATTAACGCAGTGCCGTACCTGATGCCGCTGCTGTTCCAGATCGGCTTCGGCCTGTCCGCGTTCAAGTCGGGGCTGTTGTTGCTGGCGAGCGCAGTCGGCAACCTGGGCATGAAGGCGTTGACCACCCGCATCTTGCAGCGCTACGGCTTCCGGATGGTGTCGATAATCGATGTCGCGGCGGCCGGCGTCTTCGCTATCGCGTGCGGCTTGCTGACGCCGGAGTTGCCGCTCGCGTGGGTGCTGATCGTGGTGTTCGTCTACGGCGTGGCGCGCTCGATGCAGTTCGCGACGCTCGCTACCCTCGCCTACGCGGACGTTGCCCAGTCGCAGATGAGCGCGGCCAGCACGCTCTGGAGCGCGGCGGCGCAAATGACGATCGGCTTGGGCATTGCCTTCGGCGCGGTGGCCCTGCGTGGCGCGGCGGTGTTCAATGGCGAGTTGTCCGGCCACGTCTTCACGCTGGACGACTTCCGCATCGCCTTTCTCTGCGCCGGGCTGGTCACACTGGTGTCGATGTGGGGCTACTGGCAAATGGCGCACGACGCCGGTCAAAGTGTCGGCGGTGGATCGCGGCGTCAGGACGTGTCGTGAGCGGGCGACCGGGTGACATTCCCCGCCGGCCGCTTCACTCCAGGCCGCGCGTGAATCCTGAGCCCGCGCGACGGATTTGCAGCCAACCTCCGACCTCTCTGAGGGCGCAGCCCGACACGACTCCCCGATCTCGAATCCTTTCCGGAGGCGATACAAGAAAGGATCACTGAATTAAAAGGGAACTGAGGGTCGTGCCAACCCACCCTGAACGGAGCGCCCCATGCAGATCGCTGTCCTGACGTTCGATGCCTTTAACGAAATTGACTCATTCGTGTCCGCCGCTCTGCTCAATCGCCTGAGTGGGCGAGGATGGCGTGCTTACATCACCGGCGCGACGGACCGGGTGACATCGAAGAACGGGGTTGTAGTTGAGGCCCAGAAGTCGTTGGAGTTTGCCAGCGAAGCGGATGTGGTCATCTTCGGCAGCGGGATGAAGACTGACGAGATTGCCGGGAACCACGCCATGCTGGCCCGCATGAACGTCGATCCCGCTCGCCAACTCCTTGTTGGCCAGTGCTCTGGCGTGCTGATCATGTCGGCTCTCGGCCTGTTCTCGGGTGAGCCGATTTGCACCGATCGGATGACTGAACCCCTGCTCACCCGGCAAGGGCTATGCGTCTCGGACCAGGCTTTCCATGCCCTGGGGAACGTGGCAACGGCGGGTGGTTGCCTGGCTTCGCAATATATCGCGGCGTGGATCATCGGGCGCGGGCTGGGGATCGAACAGGCTGCCAAAGTGATTCGGAATGCCGCCCCGGTGGGTCAGCAAGACGAATACGTGAACCGCGCCATCGCAACGGTCAGTCCGTTTCTGACCACTGAAGCGGGTCACAAGGCGGCGCAGGAACGAATGCGGTCAGGAAGGGAAAGGGGCTACAGATAAACCCGATTCAATGGGTGACGCTCGCTGTTATCCGGGGTGCCTCATTTCCTTTCATGCGTCCGGGCACACCGGATTTCGGCATGATTCCGCCTCTCCGGATGTTCGGAATGCGTCAGGGCGCAAGCGGCGACATCGTTCTCAAGGTGCGGGTCATAAGATCCTTCACATTCTCCACAAGAAGTGAATCGACCGTACCCGAGTACGAAACAACGGCGATCCCAACATGCGGAAGCGGCGGGAGCATCTCCCCAACGGGCATGATCCGCAAATCCGCAGGAACCGCTCCTCTCGTCAGCACAGCGACAGCAATGCCCGCTCTCACGATGGCCAGCAGCCCGTCCTTGCTGACGCTCTCATACGCTACGCGGTAGTTGACATTGGCAGCTTCGAGCGCACGCCGCGCCGCCTGATGGTCCAGCGTTTCGGGAACCGACAAGGCTATTTGAAGGGGGCCGTCGCTTGGGGCGAAGAAGTCTTGCGATGCGATCCACACCAGGTCCTCCCAGCGGATCACCCGTTCGAGGTTGCCCTCCGGGGCGAGCGATACCAACGCCACATCGAGACGGCGTGCATCGAGCATTTTTTCGAGCAAGGGCGTAGGCGCGCATACGACTTCCAGTGCAACCCGCGGATGCTGTGCCGCTATCGCGCGTAGCACGACCGGAAGGAACTCGGTGCAATAGTCCTCGGGACATCCGAGCCGGATGGAACCGGTGAGCCCACGGCCGGTCACGTCGACCAGCGCCTCGTCGTGCGCCCGGACCAGCCTGCGGGCGTGCGACAAGAGCCGGTCTCCGCGTGCCGTCAGTTCCACGCCGCGTGCGGTGCGCACCAGCACCGCGCCATCGACGATCTCTTCGATCCGCTTGAGCTGCATGCTGATCGCGGACTGCGTGCGGCCAACTTCGGCCGCCGCGCGCGTGAGCGATCCGGCATCCGCTATTGCCACGAAGGTCCTGAGCAAATCGAAATCCAGCTGCAACATGATGGCATCAGCTCCTCGAATGGCACGCATCACAACTTTTCATTTCCACCCGCCGGCGTGGTTCGCTTACATTGATCTTCGGCACGCCCGCCTTCCACTCTGGACACAGTCATGTCAGCACAAACCGATCGGGACTTTTGGTCAAACGCTCAGCGGCACCTGATCCGCTACGGCGGTACATTCTCGCCCGTCATAATCGAGCGCGCCAGCGGCAGCCATGTCTATGATTCCACGGGCCGCGCGATACTCGACTTCACCTCTGGACAGATGAGCGCCATACTCGGCCACTCTCATCCGGAAATAGCTGACGTCATCGCCGAGAGCGCACGTAGTCTCACCCATCTTTTCAGCGGGATGCTCTCGCGCCCGGTAGTGGACCTGGCAACCCGCCTCGCCGGTATCGCACCGAAAGGACTTGAACGCTCTTTGCTGCTCAGCACCGGTGGAGAAGCCAACGAAGCAGCGATCAAGATAGCAAAGCTCGTCACCGGCCGACACGAGATCATCAGCTTCGCTCAGTCGTGGCACGGCATGACGGGTGGCGCAGCTTCGGCCACTTACAGCGCCGGCCGCAAGGGTTACGGTCCGGCCGCCGTGGGGTCCTTTGCCATTCCGGCACCCAATCCGTACCGGCCACGATTCGAACGCAACGGTGCCTATGATTGGGCGGCTGAACTCGACTATGCATTCGACCTGATCGACAGGCAGTCTTGCGGTAGCCTCGCAGCATTTATTGCTGAGCCAATCCTGAGCTCGGGCGGCCTGATTGAACTGCCGCAAGGGTATATGCGCGCGCTAAAAGCGAAGTGTGCCGAGCGTGGAATGCTGTTGATCGTGGACGAAGCCCAGACGGGCATGGGCAGAACCGGAACCATGTTCGCGTGTGAGCACGACGGTGTGGTGCCCGACATCCTGACCTTGTCCAAAACGCTTGGCGCGGGCCTTCCGCTGGCTGCCGTGCTGACGACTCAGGAAATCGAGAATCAGGCACACGAACGCGGGTTCCTTTTCTATACGACGCACGTGTCGGATCCGATGCCGGCAGCCGTCGGCCTCAAGGTCATCGAGATCATAGAGAGGGATGGGCTGGTTGAACGCGCTGGTGAAATGGGTACCCGTTTGCGCGACGGTCTGGAGAGCCTTCAAAGCCGCTTCGAATGCATAGGCGATGTGCGCGGACGCGGGTTGATGCTCGGGATCGAAATTGTCGGCAACAGATCAACAAAGGCCGCAGCCCCGGCTCTTTCCGCTGCCATCACACGTCGCTGCCTCGAACTTGGCTTGCACATGAATATTGTTCAGTTGCCCGGACTTGGAGACGTCTTCCGCCTCGCTCCGCCGCTTACCATTGCGGAGGCTGAGGTCGACAGGGGGTTATCGATCATCGAGCAAGCTATCGAGGAAAGCGTGAGCATGTGACACGCAATGCCACGTTGCGAATGGCAGGACGCCCATGTGCGAAAAGAGTCGTTCGGTTAGTCGCAAATAATGATTGTTCCAGCCGGATGGGCCCGCGCACCGTCGCATTGGCGAACGGTTCGCTAAGCTCGCGTTCGGCCGCGGCGAGCTGTTTTCCGTCGAGGGTCCAACACCATAAGGGTCGGCAAGGTTCCGCTAAAGGACACTTGAGCTGAACGTGTGAATGGGCCTTGATGGGCGGCCCCGTCCGTCGCTCAATGGCACCCCTTGCGTGCGCGTGGCTTGACACGTATATACTTTATCAAGTATATACGTGAAATGGAATCAACATTTGCAGTCATCGCCGAGCCGAGCCGCCGCGCCATCCTGAGTCTGCTTGCATCCTCCGAGCAGTCCGTAGGTGATATAGAGGAGAAGCTGAACCTCCCGCAGCCCTCGGTTTCAAAACATCTGCGAGTCCTTCGCGAGGCCGGATTCGTGGAGTCGCGCGTTGACGCACAGCGGCGTCTATACCGGATCAAACCGGAACCGCTGATGGAGATAGACGCCTGGCTCGCTCCGTTCCGCCAGTTCTGGTCGGTTCACGTCGACGCTCTCGAACGCCACCTTGACCAGACGAATCCTGTACCGCGCCGAAAGGGGAAAAAACGATGAGCAACCGCGACGAATACCTGCCGGGTCCTGCCGCCGGCGCAGAAGTCCGAAAGGATGGGGACAAGTGGACACTCATTCTGGTCCGCGAGTTGCGCCATCCGCCCGAGAAAGTGTGGAAAGCGTTGACCGACCCGGCCAGTCTGCGTGAATGGGCGCCGTTCGATGCCGACCGGAGCCTCGCTGCTGTCGGCCCGGTCAAGCTTTCGACAGTCGGAACGCCGACGCCGCAAATTTCGGAGACGCAGGTCACGCACGCCGACGCGCCGACCCTGCTCGAGTATCGCTGGGGCGACAACGACATGCGATGGCAACTTGAGCCGCTCGGCGAAGGCACGCGTCTCACGCTCTGGCACAACATCGATCGCGGTTTCATATCTATGGGTGCAGCCGGCTGGCACATCTGCCTGGATGTGCTCGATCGGTTCGTGGCCGGGAACCCCATCGGGCGTATTGTCGGTGGCGAAGCAATGAAATTCGGTTGGCCGCGCTTGAACACCGAGTATGCGAAGCAGTTTGATATCTGAGCCCCGGAGCGCGACGCAGCCGAAGGCGTTCAGCTTTCCGGGCGCAGTGAAAGGCTTGCCCCGAAATCTGGAAGGGTCTTGAAGTTTCAGGAGGAGAACATGAAAAAGCCGGGTTTTAGCGAGGACGAGTCCGCATCCGGGTTGATTGACAAAAGAATCACGGATCTCGGGGACTGGCGCGGGGAGACGTTGAGCAGGATGCGCGAGCTCATCAAGGAGGCTGACCCGGACGTTGTGGAGGAGTGGAAGTGGATGGGCACTCCGGTCTGGTCGCACGACGGGATCATTTGCACCGGCGAGTCCTACAAGTCGGTCGTGAAGCTGACCTTTGCCAAGGGGGCTTCGTTGGATGACCCGGCCAAGCTTTTCAACTCGAGCCTCAACGGGAACACAAGACGCGCGATCGACATCCATGAGGGGGAGGAGGTCGACTCGGGCAAGTTCAAAGCGCTTATCCGTGCGGCGATCGCCCTGAATACATCCGCTGCGAAGGCCAAGACAAAGGCAAAGCGAGCGAAGTAGGTCACGCCTGCTTTGCCTGCAGAGTTGACGAAGCACCCTGGCCTTGGCTTTGCACTCGAAAGCGTCTTCTGTAGTCCCCTGGAGACAGCCCGGTGAGCTTGATGAAGACTTTTCGGAATGACCCGACATCCTCGTAACCGACTTTCCAGGCGACCTGGTCGAACGACTGTTGGCTCGTTTCGAGCATCTCACGCGCTTTGCCGACCCGAAGATGCTGGCAATACTCAGTCGGGCGAAGACCGGTCGCCTTCTGGAAGCGACGAAGAAATGTCCTCTCCTCCAACCCGGCGCGCTGAGCCATCAAAGCGATCGTGGGATGGTGGGCACTGTCCTCTTGTAACCAGTGCTGCACTTCAAGAATCGTTTTGTCGCCGTGATTGAGCTTTGGAGAGAAGGCACTGTAGTAGCGTTGCTCTCGTCCCGGGGGATCGACCAAAAGAAAACGAGCAGTCTCCACCATGGCTGCAGAACCGAGCAGACGGTCGACTATCCTGAGCCCCAGGTCGGGCCATGCCATCAAGCCGCCGGCGGTAAGAATGTCGCCATCGTCAATCAGGAGTTTGTCAGCATCGACGTGGATTTCTGGAAAGCGCTCAGCGAGGAGCTGTGCCTGCGACCAATGGGTTGTCGCCGAGCGCCTCGCGAGCAGGCCGGTCTGGGCAAGAAGGAATGTCCCGACACAAACGGACGCCAGCACAGCGCCTCTCGCATGACAATCGTTCAGCCATTGCACGATCGGAGCGAAAGCATCGCCAATGGGCAGCCCCCCGAGCGAGGGCGGAACAATCACGAAATCAGGTGCGCTATCCGCCCACGGCGGGGAAGAGCTGCCGGCATCAAACTGAATGTGGCTTACCCTGAGCACCGGGTGTTCAATATTTTTTGATCGCTGAAATAAGCGCTCAGCAATCTGGAACAGGTCCGTTAGCCCGTGAACGGCGGCAAGCTGGCTCCCCGGATATATCAGCAATGCTATTTCGACGGGAGCTATTTTCTTTGCCATTGTCAGTTTTACCTCGTTTTTTGTCAGTCCTGCCAATTCGCTAATCCACCGCGCAAGCTTACTCTTGAGTCTCGGAGAACGATCGCGTTTCTAATCAATACCCGTCATCAATACCAGGAGATGGACATGACCAAGCGTGCACTCATCATCGTAGACCTGCAGAACGATTATTTCCCAGGAGGGAAATGGACGTTGACGGGCATCGAGGCCGCTGCCGCGAACGCGGCGCAACTTCTTCAATCGGCACGTGCTGCCGGGCATCTCGTCGTGCACGTTCGCCACGAGTCGCCGAAGAGCGACGCGGCGTTTTTCGTTGCAGGTTCCAAAGGTGCCGCGATCGCTCCGCAAGTGATCAACAAGGAAGGAGAACACGTTGTCTTGAAGCATCAAATCAATGCCTTTCGTGACACCGATCTCAAGAATATCCTGGACACCAACGGTATAGAAGAAGTGGTTATTGCCGGAGCAATGAGCCACATGTGCGTGGACGCAATCACGCGGGCGTCTGTCGACTTTGGCTACAAGGCGACGGTCATACACGACGCCGTTGCTACGCTCGACATGGAATTCGGCGGCGTTAAAGTTCCAGCCGCTCACGTGCATGCGGCCTTCATGGCAGCGCTTGGTTTCGCCTATGCAACCATGTTGTCCACGGACGAATACATCAACGCTTAGTTCAGGTTGAAAATCCGTCTCGCTCACCCGCAAGCGATCCGGCAGTCACTCGCCGCGCAGATGCGCGATAACCAGATCCGCCACTGCGCCGGGTGCTTCGCGAGGCGGAAAATGCCCCACGCCGTCCAGCACCACCCGCCTGTACCCGCCGGTGAAATGCCCTTCCAGCCCTTCCGATGAAACCGGTTCGTCGCAGAAATCGGCGCCGCCCTGGATCATCAGCGTGGGCGTGGAAAGCTGTTCGATGGTCGCCAGCTTTTCCCGCAGCACGGCATACGCCGGATCCGACGCCTCGCCGCCACGCCAGCGCCGCCGATAACCGTTGAGCGTGATAGGCACCCAGTCGGGGTTATCGAAGGCGGCGGCGGTGCGGGCGAATTCTGCGTCGTCGAACCAGCCGGGCGGCGACCACGTGTCCCATTGCAGACGGGCGAAACCTTTGGGATCGGCGGCGACCGCTGCGGGAGCGGCATCGAGCGTCATGAACCATTGATACCAATGCTTTCGCGCTTGCGAAAAGTGCGGCAATTCGAACGCTCCTTTCGGCTGGAACGCCAGCGCGAGTGCAGCGATGCGTCCAATGCGCCCGGGAAACAGCGCCGCCAGCGTGTAGGCCGTGCGTCCGCCCCAGTCATGGCCGACGACATCGAAACGATTGATTCCCAGGACATCGGCCAGATCGATCACGTCTTGCGCGAGCGCCACGCCGGAACCATCGCGCACCGCGTCCGCCGATAGAAAGCGCGTGTTGCCGGCGCCGCGCAAGTCCGGAACAATCGCTCGAAAACCGGCTGTGGCCAGGCGTTCCACCACGGGCGTCCAGGCTCGCGCCGCGTCGGGCCAGCCGTGCATCAGCATGACCGGCGGCCCGTCGGCGGGTCCTGACGCGGTGTATGCAATCTCGAGTTTAGGTGTGCGTGCCAGCAGGTTCCGATCGTCCATGTGCGTTCTCCAGGAGAGTGGCCAGTTACGTTCGACGCATAAATGCTGCCACGTATTCCAGAGCCCCGCATGAGGGCGCGTGACATAAAAAAGCAACTAACGATCTGGCCGCCACTCACCCTTGAGTTTGTCGTTTGCTTTTTGCCCGATCAAAGCGCTTTCGAGATCCATCAAGACACGTTCCGCAGGCCTGGGGGTTTTCAGCCTCCATATGAACCGTATGAGACGCGCTCGGCATCGCGTAAAATTTCCTCTTCGATACCAACACAAGACGAGACGCGTCGTCAACGTCGCTTAACCATGCAAACGCCCGAGATCCGACCTGGCCCGAAAGAGAGCGAAGGCGTTGCCGTCATCGACCGTGCTTGCGCGATCCTGTTCGCGTTCAAACCGGACGATGGGTCGTTGACGCTCGCCGAGCTCGCGGCGCGTACCGGGCTCTACAAAAGCACGCTGCTCCGGTTGGCGGGCGCGCTGATCCAGCACCGCTTGCTGCTGCGTCTCGACGACGGCCGCTATCAGCTTGGCCCGGCCACCTTCATGCTCGGCGCGCTGTATCAACGCAGCTTGAATCTCGGCGATATCGTCGTCCCGCTCATGCGCGAGCTTGCCGAAATCAGCGGCGAAAGCGTGTCGTTCTATGTTCGCGACGAAGCGGTGCGCGTGTGCTTGCATCGTGTGGACTCGACGCATGCGGTGCGTTATCACGTTCGCGAGGGCGATGTGCTGCCGTTGGAAAGCGGTTCGGGCGGTTTGGCGTTGCTGGCGTTCGGCGGGGCTGAAGGCGAAGTGTTCCAGCGCATTCGCGACGACTTTTACTGCGTCTCCATGGGCGAACGTGACCGCGAGACAGCCGGTATTTCGATGCCCATATTCGGCGTGCGCCAGACTGTGCGCGGCGTGCTCACGCTGGCCGGTCCGAGTTCACGAATAGATCAGGCGTTCGTCGAGCGAAACATCGGCGCGTTGTTCGATTGCGCTGCGCGTGCAACCGACGCGCTCGGCGGCGATGCGCGCGCGTTGCGCAACGCGCAACGCCACACGGCCATGGTTCAGGGCAAATGACGCTCAGGTTTGCCGGTATATTTGTAGTCCATCTGACGCGGCATCGGGCCTTTATTGCGCTCGTTGCGCCCGCGCTGTTCCCACGCGTGTGACAAGATCCCGACCGCACGCGATAAGCAAAACACCCCGCGCGCCAACTCCGGCGCGAAGCCGAGTTCCGCATAGATCACGGCCGTTGCGCCGTCGATGTTCATTGGCACCGGCTTGTTTTTCCGCTGCTTCAGCAAGGCTTCAATACCACGCGCAACCGCGGCGTATCGTCCGCTGATCGCGCCTTGTTCGACGCTGGCATCGACTAAGGCAAGCAGCTTGACCGCACGCGGATCGACAGGATGAAAACGATGTCCCAAGCCCGGCAGGTACTTGCCCTTCGTTTCAATAAACGTGTCCACGCCTTGCGCGACGGCATCGCTCAACGTGGCGCCCGCATCTTCCAGTGCGACGATGGAATCATATAGCTCGACCGCTTGCTGGCCCGCGCCGCCGTGGACATCGTCGAGCGCATTGATCGCCGACGCCATCGCGCCGTTCAACGGCAAACCGCAACTCGTCGCCATGCGCGAGATGGCGATGGACGGTGCATGCGGACCATGATCCACCGATGCCACGAGCGCCGCTTCAAACAAGCTCGCCTGTGCCTTATCCGGCAATTCGCCACGCAACATCAGCCAGATCATCTGCGGGAAACTGACCGCGCCGATCAGCTCCTGAATCGGAAAGCCACGGACGTTGATCGATCCCGGATGGATATCGATGATCGATGTGCTCCAGTAATCGGCGGCGAGCGTAGCGGCGTCAAATGTTTGCGTCATGGTCAGATCACTCCTTCGGCGCGTAGTTCGTTGATCTGTGTGTCGTCGAAACCGAGCGTTGCAAGATGTTCGCGCGTGTTGGCGGACAACGTCGGCGCGGGGGTGGAGGGCGCGGTGTCGACATCGGAGAAACGGAAACCCGCGCGGGTGACACGCTGCCGCGTGGCGGCGTCGTCGCCGTTGAACTCGTGCACGAACTCACGCGATACCAAATGCGGATGCGCGAGGATCTCCGGCACCGACATCACACGTCCTGCGGGCACACCGGCCTCGGTAAGCTTCGCATCCCAATTCATTGCGCTGTCGGTGGCCAACGCCGCTTCAATCTCGGCCTTCAATGCCGCGCGATTCACCTTGCGCGTATTGCGCTCGGAAAAGCGCGGATCATCGGGGAGATCCGGCCGCCCGATCAACCGGCACAAACTCACGAACTGCTTCGTTTCGTTCGCCGCGATGTTGAGCAAACCATCGCCCGTCCTGAACGTGCCCGAGGGAGCTGCGGTGAAGTTTTCGTTGCCCATCGGCGCGGGGGTGACGCCCGCGTTCAGATAGTTCGACACGACCCAGCCCATGGTCGAGAGCGTGGCTTCGAGCATGGATACATCGAGCATCCGGCCGCGACCGTTCGCGCGGGCATCGACCAGCGCCGCGCAAATGCCGAATGCCGCAGTCAGGCCGCCGACCGTGTCCGAGACCGGATAACCTACGCGTAGCGGCGCGCTTTCCGCATCGCCCGTCACGCTCATTACGCCGGAAATGCCCTGGATGATCTGGTCGTACGCCGGGCGCTTCGAAAATTCGCCATCCTTACCAAAGCCTGAGATCGCGCAATAGATGAGCCTGGGATTGATCTGGCTCAAAGCCTCGTAGCCAAGATCCAACCGAGTCATCACGCCGGGCCGGAAGTTCTCCACGAGCACATCCGCCGTCTTCACGAGCGAGCGCAGGATCTCCTTGCCGCGCGCATCTTTCAGGTTCAGCGTGATCGACTGCTTGCCTGCATTGACGGCCACGAAGGACGTCCCCATGTCGCGCGCCGACGCGTCTTTATCGGCACCCAGGCGCCTAGCCAGATCGCCGCCTTCCGGGTGCTCGACCTTGATCACTTCCGCGCCGAGCAGCGCGAGTTGATACGCGCAGAACGGCCCGGCCAATACATTCGATAAATCCAGCACCCGCACGCCAGCTAATGGAAGCGTCATGTCAGCACCCCAGGTTCATTGCGAAATTTCATCGAGATTGCGGTTGTTGGTACGCGGCCCGAAGATGCCGATCGCGCCCATCACCATCACCATCGAGACGCTGATCAAGGCGAACACGCCGGTCACTTCGAAGTGGCGCAGCGCGAACGCGATCATGAAGCCGGAAAACATGGCGGAAAGACGCGAGATGGAATAAACGAAACCCACGGCGCGAGCCCGCAGGCGCGTGGGGAACAGCTCGGTCTGATACGCGTGGTAGCCCACCGAGAGCAAGGTGCCGCAGAGCGTGATCAGCACGCCGAGGATCATCAGCATGGCCGGCGATGTCTGGGTGGCGAACAAGCTGCCGAACACCACGATCCCGAACGCCGACAGAACGATCAGTGTCTTCCGTTCAATCCGGTCCGCAATTGCCATCCCGATCAGCGGTCCAAACGGATTCGAGATCGCGATGACAAACGAGTACAGCAAGCTGTGCGTGATTGTGACGCCTTTGGAGACGAGCAGCGTAGGCACCCAGGACGCGAAGCCGTAGAACCCGATCGCCTGGAAGAAGTTGAAGACGAGCATGGTGATCGCGCGCTTGCGATACGGCGGCTGCCAGATCTCGCGGAACGCGGCTTTCGTGGTCGCCGGTTCGACCGTTGCAACGGGTGTGGGCAACGCGCGTCCGTATTGCGCGGCCACTTTTGCCTCGAGCGCTTGCAGCACCTTCTCCGCTTCCGCCGCACGGCCTTGCTGCGCCAGCCAGCGGGGACTTTCCGGCACGCGCCGGCGGATCGCCCAGACCACGATCGCACCCAACGCGCCGATGATCACTACCCAGCGCCACCCGTCCAGGCCGAACGGCCTTTGCGGCACGAGCCACCACGCGAGAAACGCGACGGAGGGGACCGCAGAATATTGAACCAGGTGCACGAACGCGAACGCGCGACCGCGCAGATGTTTGGGGACGAGCTCGCTGACGTAGGTATCGATAGTCACGAGTTCCACGCCTACGCCAATGCCAGCAATCAGCCGCCACAGGTTGATCGCGGGCGCGGTGGTTTGCAGCGCCATGATCAGCGTTGCCGCCGAATACCACAGCAAGGAGACAGTGAAGACGGTGCGGCGGCCGTATTTGTCGGCGAGACCTGCGAGGAAGAACGTGCCGATGAACAAACCCGCAAACGACGCCGCCACGAACGCGCCGAGTCCCGAGACACCGAAGAAGGAGGCTGTGGTTGTGGAATAGAGACCGCTTTTAACGAGGCCGGGGCCTACATACGCGGTGAAAAACAGGTCATAGAACTCGAACCAGCCGCCTATGGACAGCAGGAACACCAGCATCCAGACGGAACGCGTTGCCGGCAGCCGGTCGATGCGCGCATTGACACCGAACGTTGTATCGCCCACGCCGGTGCTTGAATTGGGCGACCCGGGCGTCGCATCGATTGGCAGGCTTGCCATTGAACCCTCCTATGGGCATCTCGTCATGTATAGTTCTGTCAGATAGAACGACGTTCTGTTTAACGGTGACGCGAGAGTAGTGCGGGAGGAGATCGTGGGAAATAAGGGGTTTTACCTAGACGGGGGAGGACTACCGCGCGCTGCATTGGGAGGGCAGCGCGCTCGGGCTCGGATTCCGGCTTGATGAGCCGGCTACTTGTCGGGCGCGCCGGCGAGAATCCACGCGATGACGGTATGCAGGTCGGCGTCGCTGATATTAGGGTTAGGTGGCATGGGGACTTCACCCCAGACGAAGGCTCCGCCATTGCGGACTTTGGTGAAGAGCTTGTCCGGCGCGCTGGCGTCCCCGTGGTACTTCTTCGCAATCTCGCGATACGCCGGCCCGACAACCTGCGAGTCCACGGCATGACAGGAGAGGCAATTGTTCTTCTGCACGATCGACAAGGCGGCCGCCGCGTCCGGCGCCTTCTGTGCCACCGCCGCCGGCAGCACGCACGCCGCTAACAGTGCGCCGCAAGACCATGCCGCCCATCTACGTCCGGTCATCGGTTTTATCATGGGTCAGCCCGCCACCTTGTCAGTCGCCGTCGCTGCCACGTGGTTGCGAAAATCCATCGATGCATTCGCCCTCAGCCCTTGATATCGAAGACAGGTGACGCGCAGGAACGACGCAAAATTCGTCGTTTCGCCCAGATGCTGCGTGACCTCCTCATGCAACTTGGCGATGAGCTGGTTGGTCGTCATGTCGTTGTCCGCGGCGAGTTCGGATAACGTCTGCCAGAAGAGGTTTTCCAGCCGGATGGTTGTCGTCACGCCGCTGATACGCACCGAGCGCGCGCGGCATTCATAGAGAATTGGATCGGTTTGAGCGTAGATCCTGCACATGGACAGCTCCTCACAATGAAGAAGGAACCGCCGGGCGGCGGTTCCTGAGGCTCCTTTCGCAAGCCCCTATATGCTACGGCGTTTCATCTGATCCGCAATGTAATCCGATTGCCGGATCGCCAGCGTCACGATCGTCAGCGTCGGATTCTCCGCGGCGCTGGTCGTGAACTGACTGCCGTCCGAGATGAACAGGTTCGGCACGTCGAAGGTCTGGCCGTGCTTGTTGCAGACACCGTCACTGGATTTCGCGCTCATCCGGCAAGTGCCGAGGTTGTGCGTGGACGGGTAGGGCGGCGTGCGCAGCGTCTTTACCGCCCCGGCTGCCACATAGATGGCCTCGCCTTGCTTGAACGCATGATCGCGCATGGCGGTGTCATTTGGATGATCGTCGTAGTGAACGTTCGCTACCGGCAATCCGACCTGATCCTTCACGTCGTGATTCAGCGTGACGCGATTGGTCGCGCGCGGCATGTCCTCGCCGACGATCCACATGCCGGCGGTATTTGTGTAGTTATCCATATAGTAGGTAAAATCCGATCCCCATGCGCCCGGATTGAAGAACGCGGCGGCGAATGGCAAGCCGAGCGAGATGGTTTCCATTTCATAGCCGCCCGCAAAACCGCGTTTCGGATTGAATTCAGCTTCGTCCGTGACAATCCCGGCCATCACCGTGCCACGATAAAAATGCACCGGTTCCTTGAACACGCCGAACACCGAGCCCGTGGTATGCCGCATGTAATTGCGGCCCACCTGGCCTGAGCTGTTCGCAAGGCCATCCGGGTGTTTCGAGGATTCGGAGAGCAGTAAAAGCCGCGGCGTTTCTATCGAGTTTCCCGCGACGCAAACCACGCGTGCACGCTGACGCTGCTGCTTGCCGTCGGCATCCATGTAGACCACGCTGCTCGCTTTGCCGGCCGCGTTCGTCTCGATGCGCATCACATGCGATTCCGGCCGTAAATCGAGCTTGCCCGTGGCTTCGGCCGCGGGAATCTCGGTATAGAGCGTGGACCATTTCGCGCCCGACTTGCAGCCCTGGAAGCAGAAGCCGAGCTGCATGCAGCGGCCGCGTCCGGCGCGCGGGCGGCTGTTGATCGCCATGTGGCCGGTGCTGCAGTTCTTGTAGCCGACCTTTGTCGCGCCGTCGTACAGGATCTTGAAGTTGTTGTTGCCCGGCAGACCGGGAATGCTGTTCGTGCGCGTGACGCCCATCTTGTCTTCGGCGCGTGCGTAGTAGGGTTCGAGATCGGTGAGCGTGATCGGCCAGTCGAGCAGGTTCGCCTGGTCGATGGAACCGTAGGTCGTGCGCGCCTTGAACTCATGCTCACGAAACCGCAGCGACGCGCCGGCCCAGTGCGTGGTCGTCCCGCCCACAGTCTTGCAGATCCACGCCGGCAGTTCCGGGAAGTCCTTGGCGACGCGCCAGTTTCCGGACGTGGTGCGTTTGTCGGTCCAGGCGAGTTGCCCGAAGGACTTCCATTCGTCGTTGATGAAGGTGGCTGACGACTGGCGCTTGCCCGCCTCCAGCACGACCACTTTCACGCCTTTCTGACATAACTCGTTCGCCAGCGTCCCGCCGCCCGCGCCCGAACCGACGATCACGACAACGGAGTCATCGTTGTAGTCGAATTTAGCCATGCTTGCCTCCTCGGCAGTATCAGATGTGTGCCTATATCCCGGCTATCAGGCAACCGGCGGACTTGCGTCGGCGGGCGGATTGGGCAACCAGGTCAGGTCGTTGAAGCCGCGATACACGTAGCCGCCCTTGCTGAACGCTTCACCTTCGTAGCCGAAATGGGCAAACGCCAACTCGTTGTTGTAGAGCGAGGTGATGCACTGGCCGCGCACGAGCTGGACGAACGGATCGTTCTGGTTCGCTTCGACAATGGCGGTTCGCTGCGCGTCCGAGAGGCTTGCTGTGTCGTTCCATTTGCCGGACGCCGCGTCGTTCAGCTTGGCCACGCCGGTCTTGATGACGTCGACGGTCTTCGGATCCGTGGCTTTTGCATCCACGTCCTTGGCCGCGAGTGCGTAGACCGCGTCCGGCAGTGTCTTGTGCGGATAGAGCGTGCGCGCGAGCACCATGATGGCGTCGGCCTGGTTCTGATCGATATGGCTGAGTTCAACCGCCCAGGCGCGGCTTGGCGCAAGCAGGGCGATCGGGGTGCCGGCCACCAGCAAACCTGACAGCACCACGGAACCTTGGAGGAAGCGCCTGCGGCTCACGCGCGCAGACGATACAGCGGGAATCGCATCGCCCGTCGATTCAGTGAAGGTCTCGGCGGCGACTACGGCAATGGGGATTGCCTTGGGCATGATTTGTCTCCTTTTATATTGTGCACAGCGCCAACGTCAGTTCATATGTAGTGGCCCTCCCTGGACAGCACCTCGATCTTGTAGCCATCGGGATCAGTGATGAAGAAAAAACGCGCGGCGATGGCGCCGTCGTGGGTTAGCGATTTCAGGTCGCCGGGTTGCATGCCCTGGTTGAGGAGACGGTCGCGGAATGCTTCGATGCCATCGACGGCGAATGCCACGTGGCCGTAGCCCGTGCCATGCGTGTAGGGGGTGGTCGTGCCTTTGTTCAACGTGAGTTCGATCTCGGCGCCGCTCTCGGGATCGCGGAGATAAACGAGCGTGAACGTATCGAAGTCAAGGCGATGCGACTCGCGCATGCCGAACACGTCGCGATAGAACGCGATAGACGGATCCAGCGCCTGAACGCGGATCATCAGGTGGAGGAATTTGATCATGCCGGGACTCGTGTCATAGCGTCGCTTCAGTATGCAACGTTGACAGAAAAGAGGGTAATAGCGGGTTATTACTGCGGGGGAGTTTGCTCGGGTGAAACACCTAGGGCGGTGGTTTTTCGCTCGCGCCGGTGGACGGAGTTGGGGCTTTTGGCGGGCTGGGGTTGGTGGTTGGGGTTGAGGCCTGGTTGCCAGGTTCCGGGGTTAGCGGTTTGAGTCAGTGCCGGGTTGCCAGGTTCTAGCGTTAGCGGTCGGGGTCAATGCCGGGTTGCTGCTTTCGGCCTTAGCGGTCTGCGTGAGTCGGATTTTCTCTTTATCACTATTAGCCACTGCGCGTGGCAGCGCGTCATTTCTTGGTCCTTAGCGACAAAGAAACGAAGCAAAGAAAACGCTTTCAAAACGCGGGCTCGTAAGTGTCCACAGCGTGCAGTTTTTATACATGGGTACCCCAAAAGCACGGTGCTCGCCAGAGCGAAGGATGTGTGAAACCCTCCTTCTCCGAACACGGATACCCACACGCTTCGCCACCAGTGATTGAACCTTTCCAAGGGACACCCCGCGCTATCCGCGGAAAACCACCCTTCATGAACGAACATCTGAACGTAACAAGCCCTTTGGGCCCGCCGGCCACGTTCGCTTTATCGTCAAGCCTTCCTCGGTTTCACGCTTGACGTCGACCACGTGGCAAGCGCCACTCCTGCCACCGCAAACACCATCGCACCCCATGCCAGCGGCGGCATGACTTCATTCAACAACATGCACGAAAGCACCGCCGCAACCGGCGGGATAAAGAAGAACAACGACGCAATCTTCGACGCCTGCCCCGCACGAACCAACGCAAGCAACAACGTAATCGCAATCAGCGAGTTGCCAATCACGAGGTAACCCAGCGCAGCGATAAACGTCCCGGTCCATTGCACATGAACGTCTTCCAATAACAACGCCAGCGGCGCACAGAACACCAGGCCAACCGAGTACTGGATCAGGTTCGCCGTCACCGGATGCTGCCCAACGCCGAACCGTTTTTCATAAAGCAACGCAGCCGTCATTCCAATCAACGCGACAATCGAGAACAGCAGTCCCGACATCGAATGCACCGATAAACTCGATCGGGCAACAATGACACCCGTTGCCCCGATTAACCCAAGCCCCAACCCGAGCCATTGCCGCGCACCCACGCGCGCACCCACGAGCCGAGGCGCCAACGCGGCCACCAGCACCGGCTGCAGCGACACAATCACCGCCACCACACCCGCCGAAGCCCCCGCCTTGAACGCAAGGTAACTCATGCCGAAGTAGATAACCTGCACAAGGAACCCCACCACGCACGCATGCATCCAGTCAGCACGGCTTTTCGGCAGGGCAGGCCGGGTAATGAGGAAGAGCGGGATAAGCAGGCAAATCGAACATCCGTAACGCAACGCCAACAGGGTCAGCGGCGGCGCGTATCCGACAGCGATCTTCGCTACCGAAAAACCCCCGGACCACAGCAGCACAAAAGCCATCTTGGCAGCGAAAGTCTTAAGGCTCGCATGTTGCGTTGAAGCATTGGCTTGCAGCATTGTTCCTGGCTCAAGTGTTCTGCGATCCCGCGTTGCACGGGCAGCTTTTTTATCGATGCTTCAGGCGCCCGTGGAAGCAGGCGCCTGATCGGAAAGATGACTTTTCAAAACGGATGATGCGAGCGCATGCGGCGCGAAACCCGTCATGTTTCCGCCGTCGCCTGCAGCGGCGCCGCAGGCGAGAGACCGCAGCTAGCCGTGCGGCTGCTGGTTGTTCCCACCGCCATGGCCGCCTTGGTTGCCCCCACCGCCATGGCCGCCTTGGCCACCCCCACCGTGGCCACCGCCACCGCCATTGCCACCTCCGCCGCCACGATTGGGCGGTGGTCCCGGAGGGCGCCCACCGCCGCCGGATTGGCCCGGAGGACGACCACCCGCCCCTTGCCCCGGTGGCGGTCCTCCCGGTCGACCGCCCGCGCCATGACCCGGTGGTGGTCCGGGAGGACGCCCGCCGCCGCCGTGAACAGGCTGCGGTCCCGGCGGGGGACGTCCGCCATGACCGGGCGGACGGCCGGGTCCGGGCGGCGGACGATTCGCCCAATGCGATTGCTGGTTGTACCAAGGGCGGCCACGGTAATAACTACCCCAGTACGCACCGATTGAAAACGTCACGATAGGCAAGCCGATCGTCGGTCCGTAAGTCAGGATGGGTACATTGCCACCCTGATACGGATAGCTGAGACGCCCCGCGTAAACCCAGCCGCGCAAGTTGGGCACCACCACGTCGCACCATGAATAGCCACTGATGCAACCCATGACGGTGACCGGTACGCCGCCCGGCAATTGAGTCACGATCGGGTAGTCGCCCGCGGGCCCAGCGCGCATGTTGACCGGGCTATTCGTGTACGCCTGCTGCTGCGCGAACGTCACGCCCGGCAACGCCAGCAACCCCGCAAATCCAATACAACCCCATTGAAGCAATTGTTTTCGCATATGGCCTCTTATCGTGAGAGCGCAGCGCCCGGTCCTTATTGGCGACCGTCCCCGTCATAGCGTCATCGACCCCGAAACCCGGCGGCCGAACGCATTAAGCAAGTATGGAGTTAGCTCTCCATGGAGTCTATGCCGGTGAAACCCGGCGGAACAGGAAATTTGGATAAACTTGAATCCGCCTCCGGTGATGCGCTGCGCCCAGGGTTCGCCCAACCGCAGCCACCACTGCCGTAGGAATCGCGCCGCAGGCACGGGACTACGATGACACCTGACACGACCATTACGCGGATTGCCGCGCTACCGCCCGAGTTGGAAGCGCTTGAGGCTTTGGCCGCGTCCGAAGGCTTCAACTTCATGACACGGTTACTTGCCGAATGGCGGAGTTTTTCCCAAATAGACGATGACTCGGCCACGCACGCGAAGCCGCTCACGGAGACCGCTCACTGAGACCGCTCCCAGTACGATGTACAGGTAGAAAGAAACGCGTCGCAGCCTGAACGGCGCTTTCGCTATCGGGCAACCCCCTCGACAAGGAACTCTGCATGCTTGTTGGAATACGCGAGGCAACGGTCGGAGACGCGCAAGCCATCGCCACGATCCACGTGGACTCATGGCAGGCGGCGTATCGGGGAATGCTGCCCGACGCCTACCTGGCGAATCTGACCGTGGCGCAGCGTAGCGAGGCATGGCGCAAGTCGATCATCGCGGGAAGGCCCCGGGTCCTGGTCGCTCATACCGATATTCATTCCGCTACCCCTTCCGATGCCACCGAAACGATTCTCGGCTGGGTCGCATTCGGCGACTCGCGGGACGGCGACAAGGATCATCGCTGGGGGGAAGTGGAGACGCTTTACATCGCCCCGTGGTGTTGGCGCAAGGGCATTGGCAGGATATTGATCGACGCCGCGCGCCACGCGTTGCGGTCCGCCGGGTATACGGACGTCGCGCTTTGGGTCCTGCTGGACAACCGTCGCGCACGGGCCTTTTACAAACGCAGTGGTTTTGTCTGCGATAACTCGAGCAGGGGTGTTCAACTCGGCGGCAAGTGGTTGACCGAACTGCGATACTGTTGCCCGCTTGGGCAGACCTGAACGACCGCTTCATCCACACAGGAAAACAGCGTGGCACGCGACAAAGGCCTGGAAGAAGTATTAGCCGACGAACTGAGGAGCGAGCCGGGAATCACGGAAAAGGCGATGTTCGGCGGATGGGCATGGCTGAAGAACGGCAACCTCCTGTGCGGCGCCCGCGACGACGGCATGCTGGTGCGCCTCGGCAAGGACCGGGATGCCTGGGCACTGAAAATACCCGGCATTGTTCCGATGATCTCGCGTGGCCGGCGCATGAACGGCTGGGTATGGGCCGCTTCGGAAGCCTATGGTAACGACGTGCTACGCCGCAAGCTGATGGACGCCGCGCTTGAATTCACCCGGTCTTTGCCGGGCAAATAGTCGGGCAAACAATTTGACGCTACAAAGCCCGAGGGGAAGTCATACAATCCTGTGCATGTATTACACAGAAGATCACGCATGCAAGCCGACAACCGACTTCCTCGATATCAACGCCTGCGCGACGAGCTCGCGTCGAAAATAGCAGAGCGCCGCTGGCAACCCGGCGACGCCATTCCCACGGAACAGGAACTTGCCCAGAGCTTCGATCTCGCGGTAGGGACTGTGCGCAAGGCGATCGACCTGCTGGTTGCCGAAGGGCTGCTCGAACGCTACCAGGGTCGCGGCACGTTCGTCCGGCGCGCGAGCTTCGACGGTTCGCTGTTCCGGTTCTTCCGCTTCCAGAGCAAGTCCGGCGAGAGGCGAATTCCCAAAAGCCAGATTCTAAAGCGCAGCGTGGTGGAGGCGCCGGCCGCCGTCGCGGCCACGCTGCAGATTGCGCCCGGCGCCAACGTGATCCAGATGGCGCGGCTGCGACTCATCGAGGACGCGCCTGTGCTGACCGAAGACATCTGGCTGCCGCTCGACCGGTTCGCGGCGTTCGCCGACCTGCCGCTCGACACTATCGGCGACCTGCTTTATCCGGTGTACGAAGCAAAATGCAATCAGGTGGTAGCGTCGGCGACGGAAACCCTGACGGTCGAAGCCGCGAGCGTGAAGCACGCGAAATTGCTTGGCATCGAGAAGGGAACGCCAATCGTGGTGATCGAGCGGCTGGCCTATGGGTATGACCGCCATCCGCTCGAATGGCGTCGTTCGCGCGGACCCGCGAGCCAGTTCCTGTATCAATCGGAGATCCGCTGAGGCACGCGCGAAGAAGCGCGCTCAGGCCTTCCGCGCTTATGCGCTCACGCTGAAAATCGCGAGCGCGTCTTTCAGCGACTTCGCCTGATCTTCCAGCGATTGCGCAGCCGCCGCGGCTTCTTCCACCAGCGCAGCGTTCCGTTGCGTGACGCCGTCCATTTGCGTGACGGCGGTAGCGACCTGGCTGATACCGCGGCTTTGCTCGCCGGACGCCGCCGAGATCTCGCCCATGATGCTGGTCACGCGCTGAACGGCCTGCGTGATCTGCGTCATTGTCGTGCCTGCTTCTCCCACCAGCCCCGAGCCTGCATTCACCCGCTCCACCGATGTATCGATCAAACCCTTGATCTCTTTTGCCGCGCTCGACGAACGTTGCGCGAGGCTGCGCACTTCGCCGGCCACGACCGCGAATCCGCGGCCTTCCTCACCGGCACGCGCAGCTTCCACGGCCGCGTTGAGCGCCAGGATGTTGGTCTGGAATGCAATCCCTTCGATGATCGTAATGATGTCCGCGATCTTCGCCGAACTCTGCGAGATATCGGCCATGGTCGAGATCACGTTGTTGACTACCGCGCTCCCGTGGCTTGCAATGGTCGATGCGTTCGCGGCAAGCGTGGTCGCCTGGCTGGCGTTGTCCGCGTTGCGTTGAACGGTGCCGCTGATCTGCTCCATGCTCGCCGCCGTTTCCTGCAAGGACGCCGCTTGCTGCTCGGTGCGTGCCGACAGGTCGATGTTGCCCGACGCAATCTCGCCGGCCGCAACAGTAATCGATTCCGCTGAATGCCGGATGTGTCGCACGGTCGTCGCGAGTTCGGTCTGCATGCGGCGCAACGCGCCTTGCAACTGGCCCATTTCGTTATCGCTTTCCACAATGATCGGGGTATGCAGATCACCGCCGGCAATGCGCTCGAAGTCGGCGGCCATCGCCGTGATCGGTTTTACGACCAGACGCGTCAACGCAACCCTGACGGTGATACCGATCACCAGCGCCAGCAGCGCGCAGGCGACCAGTACCGTATTCACGATGTCGGCGGTGGTTTGCGCCCCTTCGAAACGCTGCTGGGCACGCGACGATACATAGCCGAGCAAGGGCTGCGAAAGCTGGTCGAACTGGTTGTAGAGCGGACTGCTGAACTGCATCTGGATGCGCTTGTACGCATCAAAGTCCTTCGCTTCGAGCGCGTCGAACTCCGGCATGATGCCCTTTTGCATCATCGCGGCATGCTTGGCGGCAGCGTCGGTAATGAGCCCCTGCGCGTCGCCCGGTACCGGCAACGCGGCGAATGCATCCCACTGCTTTTGCGATTCACTGCAGTATTCGTGGGCCGTGGCCAGTTGTTTTGCGGCGTCGTCGGCCTTGTTGTCAGCAATCAGCGATTCATACCGGTTCTTCGCGGAGCGGCAGCGCAACAGCAATTCGGAACTGCGGGTCAGCGCGGTGCTGCCCGCCAGATCGTGCTCGTACATGCCGCTAAGCGCGTGGTTGGCGCGGCCCAGCGAAACAAATGCACACGTTCCGACAACGAGTACGAGCAAGACAAACACGCTTGTCGCAAGGGTCAAGCCTGTCTTGATTGAAAGATTCCTAAGCACTGTCCGTCGACCTCATTGATATGAACATATAGATGTTTAACGGACCGAAAGCGCGAGACTTGAGGGTTTTTTTCTTGCTTCCAATGACTAGCTAAAGTGGAACAGTTCCGCGGGCGTGTCGATCAACACGGCCTGCCGAT
Organism: Caballeronia udeis; assembly: GCF_001544555.2. Taxonomy (GTDB): domain Bacteria; phylum Pseudomonadota; class Gammaproteobacteria; order Burkholderiales; family Burkholderiaceae; genus Caballeronia; species Caballeronia udeis. The sequence continues at coordinate 73,528 of NZ_FCOK02000038.1, forward strand.
GGGACTCGTCAGCGACAAGGCGATACAGGTCGTGCAGCGCGTGTCGTGGATTGCACACGTGTTCGAACTGGGTATGCGGCCAGTCGGTGCCCCAGAGCAGGCGGTCGACGCCGAAGGCGGGCAGCAATTCGGACCATGCGTTCGCGCTCGTGGCGAAGGTGGCTTCGGGATTCGCTGGTTTCGCACTCACCCGATACCCCGCCGATACCTTGACCCACACGCGCCGCGTCTGGCCCAGCAAGATCAGGTATGCGAAGCCGGGGTCGCTGACGCCGAGCACGGGATCGAAACGCCCGAAATGATCGATCACGATCCGCACGCCGCTTGCCAGCAACGCGGGGATCACATGGTGCAAGCGGCCTGCGTCGATCTGCATTTCGAGGTGCCAGTCGAGCGCGACCATGCGCGACAGCAGTGCGGTCCAGTGTTGATCGGTGAAATCGGGCAGTTGGGTGCCGATCAGGTTGGCGCGGATACCCGCCACCCCCCGCGCATGCCAATCGTCGATAAACCCGAGCGCGTTGGCCGGATCGGCCATGACGACGCCGCGCAACTGCTGCGGATGCGTGTCGAGGCACGCGAGCAGATAGCTGTTGTCGAAGCCGAGGAAGCTGGGCTGGATCAGCACGCCATGCGACATCCCGATGCTCGCAAGCATGGCGCGGTAGCGATCGAGCGTGGCGTCGTAGGCCGGCGCATAACGCCGGCCGGGAGCGAGCGGCAGGTTCCGCGTGAAGACGTGGGCGTGCGAATCAATACCGGTGACGAGACTGTCGTTCATCACGGTCTATGCCGGAGCGTCTTCACTGAGCGTGCGCCCGCGCGTTTCGGGCAGCATCATCACGCTGACGGCGACGATTGCGTACGCGAAAGCCGCGTCCACGCCGATCGCGAATCCGAGTGAATACTGCGCGGCCAGATGTCCCACCATGACGGGGAATCCCGCCGACACGACCCGGCCGAAGTTATAGCAAAACCCCACCCCGGTACCACGCGTGCCGCGTGGATAGAGTTCGTTGAACAGCGCGCCCATGCTGGCTGGAATGCCGGCGGCGAAAAAACCGAGCGGGAAGCCGAGCGCGAGCATCGCGTGATTGGAGAGCGGCACGAACAGGTAGACGACGACTGTCCCCACGCAGCATACGGAGAACAGCAGGATGGTCTGGCGGCGCCCGATCCGGTCGAGCAACTGCGACGCGGCCAGGCAGCCGAAGAAAAACGCCGCAATGATCACCGCCAGATAACCGCCGGTACTGAGCACCGAAAGATGACGCTCGGTCTTCAGGTAGGTGGGCAGCCACGTGGTCAGGGCTGAATACCCGCCATGCGCGCCCACGCCCAGCAGGCCGCCGATGAGCGTCATGCGTATGACGTCTGGCGCGAAGATCGACAGAAGCGGCGTGCGCGCTTTCGCGTCCGTCAGTGCCGCCTCCGTGCGCGCGGGCGCCACGGGTTCCTTCACATTGCGGCGGATGTAGATGATCAGGAGCGCGGGCAAGATGCCGATGCCGAACATCACTCGCCACCCTATATCAGGCGACATGAACGAAAACACGGTCGCGTAGAGCAGCACCGCCGCGGCCCAGCCGACGGCCCACGCACTTTGCACGGCGCCCATCGCCTTGCCGCGATGCTCGTTGCGGATGGTCTCGGCCATCAGCACCGCGCCCGCTGCCCATTCGCCGCCGAAGCCAAAACCCTGCAGTGCTTTCAACACGATGAACTGCGGATAATTCTGCGCAAACGCTGACAGCAACGTGAAGACGGAGAAAAAGACGACGGTGACCTGCAAGGTTTTCACACGGCCGTAACGGTCCGCTGCCGCACCGCAGATCCAGCCGCCCAGCGCGGATGCCACCAGCGTGACGCCGCTCACCAGACCTGCCTGGGTCTTGCTGATGCCCCATTCCGCAATGATCGCCGGGATGACAAGACTGAACATCTGGACATCGAGGGCGTCCAGCGCCCAACCGCCGAAACACGCCCAGAACGTGTATCGCTCACCTTTAGAAACCTGCCGGTACCAGGAAAACATCGAGTCTCCGTGCGTCTTTGTCTGCTTGAATAAATGAGGCGTGCCGAGATTGACGACTGATCAACCAATCGTTAAAACATATATATGTTTATATGAATGGTTTGTTCGTGGGATAGGTGTTTACCCGTTATCGGCAGATGGCGTTCAGACTTTAGACGGAGTTTTTGACAGTTTGCGCGTTGAGCCGAGCATGGTGTGCACGGTTTCGGCCAGCCTGCCTACGGCCTCGTGGTCCGTGCGGAAGTCCGGCCGTGGCTCTAGTTTTAATGACCTTTTTGGATCTATGAATGGTGCCTGCACCAATTTATTCTGCGTGCAGCTTCCGCCCGCCGAAGCATGCACCATCAACCGTCAACTGGAGCAGACACCCGATATGACCGAAGCCATCCACGTGCGCCCCGTTGAGTTATCCGATTTCGCCGCTTGGAAACCGCTCTGGGATGGCTACAACGCCTTCTATGGCCGCCATGGCGAAACGGCTTTACCGCATGAGATTACCCGGATGACGTGGTCACGTTTCTTTGATGCCTATGAGCCCATGCATGCGCTGGTCGCGGAAAGCGCCGGAGAGTTGATCGGGCTCACGCATTTTCTGTTTCATCGAAGCACGATTCAACTGGGGCCGAGTTGTTTTCTGCAGGACCTGTTTACAGCGGAGGCTGCACGAGGAAAGGGCGTGGGCCGCAAGCTGATCAACGGGGTTTATCAACACGCGCAGAACTCAGGCGTGGAACGCGTGTATTGGCACACGCGGGAGACCAACACCACGGCGATGCAACTCTACGACAAGGTCGCCGAAAAGCAAGGGTCCGTGGTGTATCGCAAGCATTTTCAGACGATATGGCCTGCAGGCTCGCCCCATCGGGTTGTTTAGGCTAGCCCTCTCTCCGCGAGGCGTTGGTAGAAGAGCAGATCGAGCTCCGGCGCGCGTCCGGTGAGACCGGTCAGCAGCGCATGCACCTGACCCCGGTGATGCGTCTGGTGATTGAACCAGTGCGCCAGTGCAGGCGCGAGAGGTTGAGTGATTGCTTCCGGCGTGGAGACGCGCCGGTATGTGATCGCGCCTTCCATCGAAGTCTCGTCAAGCCCGGTTATATATCGCACGATCCGCGCGTCCTCCGCTTCACGCGCATGGCGCAGCGGCTCAAGCTGCTCGAAGAGGATTGCATCGAGCCGCTCGGGTGGATCACCCTCGCCGGTAAAGCGAAACATCCATACGCGGTCGGTCACGAGCAAGTGATTGAGCGTGCCATGAACCGACTTGAAAAACGCGCCGCGATCCGCGCGATAGTCGGCGTCGCCCAGGAGAGCGGCTGCTTCGAAGAGCCGGGTATTTGCCCATGCGTTGTAGCGCGCGAATGTGTCGAAGTGCTGTTTGAACAAGCCCTGCATGTCGTCCCCCTTGCGGCTGCATGACGTTCGTACCGTACGGATATTAATATCGATTTCAATTCATCAATGTGAGACTTCCATGGCATGGATGACGGCGGCCGAGGCCTTGAGCGCGATGAACGTCCGTGCGCAGACGCTCTATGCGAACGTGAGTCGTGGAAAAATCCGCAGGAAGCCCGACAAGACAGACCCGCGCCGCAGCCTTTATCACCGGGACGATGTGTTGCGGCGCAGCACCCTCGTATCTGGATCGGCGGCCCGCGCCCAGGGAGCCAGACGACCAGCTGCGTCACGATTGCATCTGCTTCAGGCGGCTGACGACTCATCCGGTGTGGCATCCGCATCGCGACGGCAAGAACCGCACGGTCAGGATCACGGGACGGCTGGAGACGGACGATGCCGAGGCCGCTCTCCAGGCGGCGCTCGCGGGCACGGGCATCATCATGGCGGCTGACTGGCTGGTGGCACGGGAACTGGCCGATGGCCGGCTGGTGCCGGTGCTGACGGACTGGACCGTGAGTGGGGCGTCGGGGGGGCGGCGTGGTCCGGCCTTCGGTTCAACATGAGCCGGCGAAGACCCGCGCGGTCGTGGATTGGGTGCTGGGTGTGTTCGCCGATCCGCCGTGGCAGGAGCCACGCTAGGCGGCGACAGGATCTACAGAGCGCGGCGTGCAGGAGAGAAGGCATTGAGGCCAATGCCCGTTGTTCATCCGCCGTCTCTCTGGATTTACGCCGCGGTTCGGTTGAACGCGTTCGGACGGGCTCGCTGGGCCAGGTCTTGTAATAACCGCTGCACGCGGTGTTGCTGCACGGCCACAAGGTTGTTCTCATTCACCAGGGCATGAAGCCGGCTTTCCCAGTAGCCCTGATCCATGCCGTGGACCGGTCTGGCCGGATTGGCACGCACGATGGTCCGGACCATGCGCTCAAGATGATCAAGTTGGCGATCAGCTAAACTTGCGGGCAGCAAGTTGCCGGGGACTCCCAGGTTAGGCCACGGTACTTTCTTTGACGTGCTCATTTGCTGATATCTCGTCGTGTTTCGCTGAGCTTCTCAGGAAGGGTGCTGCGATCAATTTGTCCGGACATCGCCGGCCAGGCCGCTCGCCTCGCCAGTGAAAACGGCGGTGAACGAGGGTGGCGGTCCCGTTTCCGGTACTACGGTCCTTTGATGGAAAAAGCCTGCAATTCCAGCTCGCAATGCCGTAAACCAACCATGCCCTCTCCACATTACAGAATGGACAGCGATGCTATTGATGTGAAGATATACCACGGGTTTAACCGGGCTTGACCGTGTGTCTCAGTTCTCAAAATAAATTGTTCACCGCGTCCCACGCAGGATGGAATGGCTTTTTTGGGGCGCCATCAGGTACTCAACATGTCTTCGAATACCGATCGGGACGGACTCGCTGAAGCTGCTGCGGACAATCCCATCGTCCGCAGCAGCTTCAGCACGTACGCGTCGGAGTTGAACCAGCAGATGCTCGCCTGGCGGGATCGCGTCGGGCATATCGTGGATGTCCTGCCCTCGAAGGAGCAGATCGCCGGCGGCTTTCGCGGCCGTATCGACCGGTATTCGGTCGGCGATTTCGCCTTCACGGACACCGTTACCGACGCCATGACGCTTGAACGCTCGGTCGCGAGAGTGTCCACCGACGAGCGGCGCAGCTACGCTTTCCACATCTTCGCGCAGGGGAAGATCGCCACGGAAATGGGCATGCAGAAGAAGCGCAGCACTGCGGATTCGACGGAGGGATTAATCGTTTTCGACCTGGACCAGCCGTTTCGCGTCGAGCGCTCCGGGTGCCACCTGTTGACGATGTTTATACCAAGAGACGTCGTCGAGGCCGCGTTCCCCGGCGCGGATTCCATTCATGGCCGCGTGGTCGAGCACGGAGCGCCGCTGACCCAGCTGGTGGTGAATCACGCGCTCGCGCTGAGCCGCGACCTGCCAAAAATGGGCGCGGCGCAGGCGGCGCATGAACTGGATGCCGGCGCGCAGTTGCTGCTCGCGGCGTTCCGGAAGCAGGCGAGTTTGACAGGCGACGCCCGTGCAGCCGTGCAGGCGGCCGTGATGAGCCAGGTGCGGCGGTATGTTGAAGCGAATCTCAACGAGCCGGATCTTTCGCCTTCGAGCGTGGTGGACGCGCTGCAATTGAAGCGCGCCACGATTTACCGCTGGTTCGAGCATGAGGGCGGACTAGGGGCGTATATCCGCAATCGTCGTTTGCGCGCGGCCGCCGACGAGCTGGTCCGATTCCCGCGCCTTCAGATCCTCGATATTGCCTTCGGGCTCGGTTTTAAAAGCGCGTCGGATTTCACGCGGGCGTTTCGCCGCGCTTACGGCATGAGTCCGCAAGACACGCGTGCTCGCGCGCTGGAGTTGCAGCGCGCGAGCAGGCTGGATCTGCTGTCGTCGTATGGGCCCGGCGGCAAATAGCACGTTGACCCGATAACACGCTTTCCGCTCAGTCGAGCGTCCGTTCGGGGAAGCGCTGCAGCGCAAACAGCGTGACACACGTGGCGGCGATCAGATACCACGCGGGCATCATCGGGTTGCCGGTCACGGCGATCAGCCACGTGACGATGAGCGGCGAGAAGCCGCCGAAAATCGCCACGCCGAAGCTGTACATGATGGACAGCGCGGCGGCGCGATGCTGCGGCGCAAAGGCCTCCAGCATCATCACCGTGCTCGCGCCGGCGTTGCTGAGCGCGACCGCCACATAGCCCAGGATGATTAATAGCGCGGTGACATTGCCTACGCCCATCCTCAGGCCGAGGAAGGCCGGGTACGTCATCACCAGACAGATCACGAGCGCCAGGTACTGGATTGGTTTGCGCCTTGGCTGACGATCGGCAATTTTGGCCAGCAGCGGGTTGACCACCAGGATCACGAGACCGGAGAGGCTGGCGGTCAGCAGGCTGATGACGGGCGGGCGATGCAGTGTCCGCACCAGATAGCTCGGCATGTAGAACACCGTGATGTAGATGCCGATCGACGGCGCGGCCATCATCAAGGTTCCGTAGAAGAGCGGGCGGGCGTGTTCGGCGAACAGGGCGGCGAGCCGGGGGCTTTTGGGGAGATCGACGACGACCGAAGGCATCCGCCGGCGCAAGTACCAGCCGACGGGGCCGATCAGTCCACCGAGCATGAACGGAATCCGCCATCCCCATTCCCGCATGTCGGCATGCGAGAGCCACGCGGTTGTGATCGCGCCGACCATCGCGGCGGCAAACGCGGCTGCGCCCTGGCTGGCGCCGCGCCAACTGGTGAGATAACAGCGGCGGTTGCGGGGCACAGATTCCATCAGCACGGCCGACGCCGGCCCGATCTCGCCGCCTGCCGCGAGTCCTTGCATGAGCCGCGCGAGAACGATCAATACCGTGGCAGCCGGGCCAATGGTGGCAACCGTCGGCAGGCATGCGAGCAGCCACGTGCCGAGTGTCATGAGCGCAAGCGACCACGCCATGCCGGCTTTCCGGCCCCGGCTGTTGGCGATCTGCCCGATGATCATGGCTCCGAGCGGACGCATGACGAAGCCCGCGCCAAAGGTGGCCAGCGACAGCAGCAGCGAGGACAGCGGGTTGTGCGACGGGAAGAAAAGTTTGCCGATGATGACGGCGGAGAAACTGTAGACCGTGAAGTCGTAGGCAACAAACGCGTTGCCGATGATGGTAGCCAGGACAATACGTGCTGGTTTGGCTGTCGGAGGGTGGGTCAGGTGATCTGCTGCGGGGTGCATGGGCGCGGTATGGGAGATTGCATCTTTCTGCTAAGGGCATTGCTTCCGCAGTGCCCGGCGAATAATAAGGCAACCGGAACTCTCGCGCTTGAACCCGGTCTGCAACCGGCAGCCCCCCAGGACCACCGGCTCCAGGCGTACGTTCAGGCGATGCCTTGCTCCAGCATCGGCATGCTGCGTAAGCGCGCCACGTCGCGGCCCGGCGGCGCGCCGAACAGGCGGCTGTATTCGCGGCTGAACTGCGACGGGCTGTCGTAGCCCACCTCGAATCCCACCGCGGCGACGTCTCCCGATTCCGTCAGGAGCCGCGCACGCGCTTCCTGCAGGCGTATGCGCTTCTGGTATTGAAGCGGGCTCATTGAAGTAACCGCGCGGAAGTGGCGGTGAAACGACGAAACGCTCATGCCCACCAACCCGGCCAGATCTTCAGTCGCGAGCGTCTCGGCGTAGTGGCTGCGGATCCAGCGGATCGCATGGCTGATTTGCGATAAGCGGCTATCGGCGAGACCGATCTGCCGCACCATCCCGCCTTGTTCGCCTGCGAGCAGCCGCCACAGGATTTCGCGCTCGAACATGGGCGCGAGCACGCAGGTGTCTTCCGGGTGATCCAGCAGTCGAAGCAGGCGCACGACCGGATCAAGCAATTCCGGCGATGCCTGGCTGACAGCAAAACCCAGGGACTCGGCGACGGTCCTGTCGCCGCCCGCGGTCTCCAGCAGCAGCGTGGCAATGTTCGCCGGCTTCAGCACCAGCCCCATCGCGAGAAAGGGTTCGCGCTCGCTGGCCTCGACTACGTGCCCGGTGATCGGCAGATCGACGGACACGACCACGTACTGCCCCGCGCGGTACTCGAACACCTTGTCGTTGAGCACCGTGCGTTTGGTGCCTTGGGCGATGACGGCAAGCGTGGGTTCGTACACATGGTGGATCGGCTCGGTGGTTGTATTGGAAGCCATGACTGCGACGCCCGGCAGCGCTTCGACCATCATGTCGGCGCGGGCGTGGCGTTTGATCAAGGTGCGAAGTTCGGCGAGATGTTCCATCCTTCCACGGTAAGGGGCGAACGTTCGGGATGCAAGCACCGTACGCATGATTCGCCCAAGCTTGGCAGGATTGTGCAAGAGCTTGCGAGAATTGGTCTATCGCCGGGAAGGCGCGCGGTGGTTTTATTGACGTCAGGCCAACCCGTCAATTTTGAGGAGAAACATCATGTCGCTGGATTCCTATGTCACGCTCGGCCGCTCCGGTCTTCGCGTCAGCCCGTTTTGCCTCGGCACCATGACCTTCGGCGAAGACTGGGGCTGGGGCTCGAGCCCCGCTGAGGCAGAAACCATCCTTGCCGAGTATCTCGACCGGGGCGGCAATTTCATCGATACCGCCAACATCTACACCGTCGGTCATTCCGAAAAGATCATCGGCGACTTCTTTGCGCGGCAAAAGGGCCGCCGGGATCGGACGGTCATTGCCACGAAGTTCTTCGGCAACCTGCATCGCGGAGATCCGAACGGGGGCGGGGCCGGACGCAAGGCGATGGTCGAGCAATGCGAGGAATCGCTGCGCCGGTTGCAGACGGACTATATCGACCTGTACTGGATGCACAACTGGGACCGCACGGCGCCCATTGAAGAAACGATGCGCGCAATGGACGATCTCGTGAGCGCCGGCAAGGTGCGTTATCTGGGATTCTCCGATGCGCCCGCCTGGAAGGTCGCGCAGGCGCAGATCATTGCGCAGTTCCGCGGCTGGACGCCGTTGATCGCGATGCAGATTGAATACTCCCTTCTGCAGCGGACCGTGGAGGGTGAACTGACGCCAATGGCGCAAGAGCTTGGCATCGGCGTGATGCCGTGGAGTCCTCTCAAGAACGGCTGGCTGTCGGGCAAATACAGTCGTGAGAATGCGGGTACCGTTGCGTCGGATCGCGGATCTCTGGTCGGCTTGCCGGGCGAGAAGGATTTTCAGGTTATCGATACGCTGACAGCCGTTGCCAAGGAAGCGAACGCCACTCCCGCGGCGGTTGCGCTTGCGTGGCTACAAAGCCGTCCGGGGGTGACATCGACAATCCTGGGCGCACGCCGGATTGACCAGCTTCGGGCGAATCTTGCCGCGCTCGACCTCAAGTTGACTGACGCGCAGGTTGCGACCCTCAACGAGGTATCGAAGCCCGTTCTCAACTTCCCCGCCGATCTCAACCGCGATCTTTCGCCGAGCTTTGCGTTTGCAGGCGCGACTGTCGACGGTCAGCGGACAGCGGTCTTGCCCTTGCTGACCGAAAACGCGCAAAGATATTGACGGTGTTTGAGTAATGGCCCGACGGTTTGTGGTTTCGAACCCCGGCGCAGTAGATAGTCTTCTTTAAACAGCGACGGGAGGCTCGGCGGTTCAGGCGTGAGCACTCTCGTGCCCTGGCGATTTTCGAGGGCGCTTCAATTTCGCAGACGCTGTCTGCGGAATCTTGCCGACAGGCCAGGCTTGATAAAACGAGCGCATCTGTTCAAGGTTGTGCGCGGCAATTCAACCCGGCGGCGCGTCAGGCAGCGTGCCGCCCTCTGAGCGCGTGCGCAGCGTCGTCATGGTTCTTTCGGCCAGCACCGCATCGCGCTTGGCTAACAAATGGCCGCGCAGGATCGACGCCATGCGCTTGCCGTCGCGCGCTTCCAGCGCCTCGATCATGGCTTCGTGATCGCGAATCGCGCTGTCCCACTTCACCGTCTGGAAGTTGGACCGGAACCGTAGCGCCTGCAGCCGCCGGTTCACCGCTATATACGTCTGCCGCAAAGCCGAATTACGCGCGGCGTCGTTGATCTTGTCGTGAATGGCGTGATTGCGGCTGTAGTACCCCGACAGGTCGTTCTGCTCCCGGCACGCCAGCATGGCGTAATGCAGCGCCTTGATTTCGCTCAGCTCGGCAGGCGTCATGCGCTCGCACGCGAGTTCGCCCGAGAACGCTTCCAGCCCGCTCATCAGTTCGAAGGTATCGCGAATCTCCGCCTCGCTCATCTGCGACACCGACGCGCCCCGGTTCGGCAGGATGTCGATCAGTCCCTCAGACGCCAGCACTTTCAGCGCCTCACGCAACGGCGTGCGCGAAATCCCCAGCATCTCGCACAACGTACGTTCGTTGAGCTTCACGCCCGGCGCGAGCAAGCCCTCGACAATGAAATTGCGCAGGTGTTCCACCACCGTGTCGTGCAACCGCTGCCGCTCAACTTTTGGAAGCGTGGCAGCGATTTGCGAAATCTGCGCGATCTGTGAATCCTGCAGATGATCATTTTGCATTCAATACCTCGACCCATTCTGTTGACGCGATTTTACCGTACGGCGCCGGTAAATTTGGAGGGGCGGGTTTTCACCTAAGAAAAACAAGCATTTATCGCTTTCGATCACCGTCACGGTGCGTTAAAGTATTTTGCATGCAAAATTCAAAGGACGCATCATGGTAAAGCTTGATTTCCATCCCGCTGGTCGCCATTTCCTGCAGATTCCGGGTCCCAGCCCGGTTCCCGACCG
>NZ_FCOK02000039.1 GCF_001544555.2 Caballeronia udeis
GCGCCGCACCAGCGCTTCTTTTCTTTCTGCTGAGTAGGTTTTCATTCACTCTGATTTTACCGCCCCCGGACCATGTCTATAAGAATCAGATAACACGACAAGTAGTCTGACGCCGGGGGCTATTCAATAACCCACGACCGTTGAATTCCAGCAAAGCGAAATCAATCGAAAGCTGGCGCGTCATTGGTGTCAGCCCAACATGACGCAATGATTTTCAGTCCTTACTTAAATTGATATAGATATCCGAGCCTCGCTTCGGGAATCGTGGTTTTTCCAACAATCGGGCTATCCTTAATGCCACTGCCCAAGCGGGAGACACCTACGTCGAAACTGACTATTTGATGCTGCGTCAACCGGTAGTCGATACGCGTGCCGACGGATACATCATAGGTCGCTTTGCCGGTGTACTCATTTCGCCCTGCCCGGGTCTCCGAGGGGCGTACGCCATAGTAATAGTCAACGTATTTTCGACTGAGCCACTCCGCACCAACGTGCGGTTCGATGGAGAACTTGCCATACTCGAAGGCATGACTGAAATCCAGGCTTGCCCTTTGTCCTTTATTTCCACTGGTCAGGAAATCACCCGACAACGTGCCTATACCTGTTTTCCATTCGAGCGCGGGTCCGTACCATAAAGCCCCCTTTCTATTCTGCATCCCGTTCAAGGCAGTTGCGTCGGAGCCTTTATAGCCGTCATCGATCGCATAGGTTCCGCGCAAGCTAAATAGGACACTGCTCCAGTTTCCAATTTTCAGATCGAGCGTGGTCCCGGCAAAGTGCACCCACTTGTCGTCAAAATACACAATGGGTATAGGGCTGAACTGGGCGCCGTCCCCTCGATAGGGTGACTGTTGAACACTAGCGCCTACGCCCAGCCCCCACTTCGTTACGTTTGTGGCGTTACTTAACAACGTGAACCCCGTGTCATCGCCACTGAAGGGCACAGCGTTGGGTTCCTCTGCCTGCACAAACGACGAATGCAGGACAACGGCCGCTATAACTGCCTGCGAGCGATGCCCGCGCATGAAGAATTTTATCACTGTCGATCCAATGAATTGTTGGGAAGGCGAGCACTTATAGGGCGTGCATCGACCGCGGCCTCTCGCTGAGCAAGCCGTCAGGCGCGGACCACATGGTGAAACAATCTTTTCAGTGTCAAGATGAAATGTAGGGTATATATCTGTACGGTGTCAAGATGCTTTGTAAAATTACGTCGATGGAAGTTGGCGAGACGGGATCCTCCTTTTTGAGTCTGATCTCGTTGTCTCCAACTGAGGTGCAGCGTCATGCAGGGTCAGCAACGCTTGAACTTCAACAGCTTGCCGATCCGCGCATCCAAAGCGTCAATGGCGATCGCCTGCTTGTTAGACAGTCGGTCTCGGCCCCATAATTGGGGTACGTTTCGAATGGCAAATGCGTGCGACAGCTGGTCCACGATTGGCCGCGTAAAGAGGGGCGAGGGGCCGAGCGAACGGAAAGCCGCCGTTGAAAAGAATGGCGGACTACAGTCGTCATAGCAGGCAGTGATGCTGCATAGTTCAGAGGAGTGAAAGTGAAAGTGGCTTCGCCCAACCGGGCCGAATCAAAAGATCAAAAAGATCAGTATCACCATGGTGATTTGAAAAACGCTCTCATTGAGGCGGCAGAGGGGTTGCTCGAAGAAAAGGGGGCGAAAGAATTCTCTTTGCGCGAATGCGCTCGACGCGTCGGCGTGACGCCAACTGCCGTTGCTCACCACTTTGGAAACGCCTCGGGCTTGGTGACTGCTGTGGCTGCAGTGAGCTTCGCCGAGTTCGCAAAGCTGTTGCGAGCTGCACTGAAACGATCAGTGCACAACGATTCCGATAGCCTCGAGGCCATATGCGAAGCCTACCTAAGATTCGCCGAACGTAAGCCAGCTCGCTACAGAGTCATGTTCAGTGACGGCATCAGGGACAGGTCGAACGCTGACTACAATGCGGCATGGCTGGATGCCTTCGAAATTCTCTTGAATACTGTGAAAGTCCGCCTTGGAAATGTCGAGACCGAAGACGCCTGGGCTCGAGCGTTGTCCATTTGGAGCGCATTACATGGATTCGCCACGCTCGAGAATGCCCGAAAGTTGGACTTCTTGAAGGCGCCATTGCGAAGCGAGACCGACGCAGATCTACGGAGGAAATTTCTAAAAAGCCTGTTGACGCCGGAGCGATCACAATAGCCTGTTTGTCTAACGCCGCTTTCGGTAGGCAGAAAGCGGCCGAACGCGCGTAATCTGTACACCAACGCGCTGCGCCAGCCCTTTTTCATGCAATGACAGGTTCTCCAAAAACGAGAGATCGGCCCCGTCGCGGTCGGTCGACGTGGTGATGTGTTCCCATTGCGAGGCCGCTTTATCGCGGGCCGCCTCGACCATGCGAACAGCGAACAGCGCATCGCTTCCAAGAATCAAATGATTTGGAAGGGCGTCCATGCGAGACAGATCAAAGATGACCTTTGCGTATTTGGTCAGATCACCTATCTCGTTGCCCGCCAGTCGTTGCGTCATTGCAAGAAGGTGTCCGACGCTCGGTTCATACTCCGGCATTAGTTTTGGGGCGCTTTTCGACGCGAGCGTGGCCCAATTGGTTGGCATGCTCCCCGGTTCGACGGCGACGATTTTTACGCCAAAGCCAGCCACCTCTTTCGCCACTGATTCCGTGAAGCCACCGACCGCGAACTTGGCAGCATGGTAGGCGCTCATGCCTGGTGCGCCAAGCCGGCCAGCTCCCGAGGAGATGTTGATGACGTATCCAGAGCGCTGCTTGCGCATGATGGGAAGGGCGGCACGGGTCAAATTGACGACGCCGTAGAAGTTCGTATCCATCTGCGCTTTGAAGTCGTCTTCCTGCATCTGTTCGAATGGCGCGACAGACCCAAACCCGGCGTTGTTGACGAGAACGTCGAGACCGCCAAATGTATCGACTGCGACTTTAACGGCGGCTTGCGCAGCGGCCCCGTTGGTTACATCGAGCGTTGCTACCGCGATTTTGTCGCCGTATTTCTCCTGGAGGTCGGCGAGCAGATCAGCTCTGCGCGCCGTTGCCACAAGGCGGTCGCCGTTATCAAGAACTGCCTCGGCAATACTTCTTCCGAGACCGTTTGCACTTCCCGTTATCAGCCATGTCTTCGTCATTTCTGTTTCCTCTTTAGATGCGGAGGCTTAGACTTTAAGTGTGGACCATACTCCATGGTCAAGGGGGCAAGATGCTGATTTCAGACTTTGCGGGGGCCACGGGGCTAAGCCGCGATACGGTGCGCTTTTACGTGCGTCTCGGTCTTCTGAGGCCCGGGACAAGCGACAAGGGTGGCCGCCATCCTTACCAGTTCTTTACGGCCGAGGACGTTCAGACCGCGGAGGTCATTCGGGTGGGGCAGTCCCTTGGTCTGTCGCTAAAGGAGATAGCCGCGCTCGACACCGAGCGCCGCGAAAGTGGCATCACGGGTGCGCGTCTTATCGAGATTTTGAGCGGACAGCTCGCCAGCCTGGAAGCGAAGGCGACGGAGTTGGAGAAGATGACCCGCTTTGTCCGCGCCAAAATCGATTGGCTGGCTGCTGGCGGAAAGGGACCACATCCAAATTTCGGACAATGTGGGTGCGATGTTCAGATCGGGGTATCCGCGAGATCCAACGACTCGTTCGCGTGAGATCTGAAGACCGAGGCCTACGGTAATGTTCGCCCGGCTTGCCGCGTTCAATTTCCTTGGGCGCTTCCAACTGACTCGTGATTACTTAGGGAAGGTCTGAACAACTCGTTTTCAGGGTAACTGTTGACCACATTCGAAATTGGTGGATCTCCGAAGGGCATTTTTGCGTTGCGAGCCGGATGAAAACGAACCAAAAATTGAGCTTTATGTTTATGGATCGCCGCTCTTGCGGCGTCTACCACTCACATTTTCAACAGCTTGCGACGCGCCATCCAGAGATTGGACAACGCAAACAGCGTTGTCAGTTGCGCCGTGTTTTTCTTCAGACCACGGTAGCGCGCTTTCGCGAAGCCAAACTGCAGTTTGATTACCCGAAACGGATGTTCTACCTTGGCGCGCACGCTTGCTTTAAGGTATTCAATTTTGTTGACGATGCGATCAAGCGCGTCGTCTTTGTCCAGCGCCGCGCGCTTGCCCGGGCACATCGCGACCATCCATTGCACTGCCTTTGCGCTGGTACGTTTTTGTATCCCACGATAGCCCGCATCGCCGTACACAACAGTTTCCTCGCCGTGCAGCAACGCGTCCGCTTTGACAATGTCATGTACATTCGCGGCCGTTCCTTCAACGGTGTGCACCAGCCCGGATTCGGCGTCCACGCCGATATGCGCCTTCATCCCGAAGTACCACTGATTGCCTTTCTTCGTCGAGCTCATCTCAGGATCGCGCTCACCGCTCGCGTTCTTGGTCGAACTGGGCGCGGCGATCAGCGTCGCATCAACGACCGTACCTGCTTTGAGCAACAGGCCCTTGCTGCTAAGCACCGCATTGACCGCTGCAAGCATCTGGGCTGCAAGCGCGTGCTTCTCAAGCAGATGCCTGAATCGCAAGATCGTGCTCTCGTCAGGCAGACGCATGTTCCAGTTATCCAGTGCAGCAAACTCCCGAAACAGCGGCACGTCATGCAACGCTTCTTCCATCGCAGGATCGCTCAAGGTGAACCACTGCTGCATGAAGTGGATCCGCAGCATCGTCTCCACGGGAAACGGCGGGCGCCCTCGCTTACCTTCGGGTGCATGCGGCGCCACCAGCGCCACCAGTTCGGTCCACGGAACCACGCGGTTCATCTCGTCGAGGAACTCTCGCTTACGCGTTCGTTTGGTCGTCAAATCCAATCCCAGATTAGCTTGTTTCATTCCACAATCGTCGCAGCCGATCGTTTATTTGGCAACCCAATCCTGCACGATTTATGCAGACCTTCCTTAGCTCCCGGACCGAATCGCGCAATCACGAAATCAACGAAACTCGCGAGCTTGGCCGTCAGCTTGCGTTCCGGCAGATAGACAAGATGCACGGGAATGATTGGCGCCGGGGAGTCGGCAAGCAGCTGGATCAGCCTTCCGGCTGCAATATCCTGCTCCACCATCAACTCCGGCTGGAGAATGATGCCCAGACCGGCAAGGGCGGCTTCACGCAGGGCCATGCCGCCGCCGCTGATATCGAGGCGCCCTGGTACACGCACGGTCTCTTCCGAGCCGTCGGCGAGGGTGAAGCGCCAGTCGCGTTCCGGGCCACGGGCAAATCCGGTCGCGAGACAGTGGTGTCTTTCCAGATCCTTTGGCGTTGCCGGGGTTCCGTATCGTGAAAGATACGCGGGAGACGCGCAGACAATGAGCGGAGAGGGCGCCAGCGGTCGCGCGATCAGACTCGAATCCCGCAGTGCGCCGACGCGGATCGCCACTTCGAAACTCTCATCGGCGAGATCGACGAACCGGTCGGTCAGCGACAGCTCCACCTGAACGTCAGGGTTGGACTCGAGGTAGTCGCTTATTACAGGCGCGAGCTTATTGTCAGCCCGGGTCTGGTACTCACGCCGCTGTGGTCAAACGTCCCGGAGAGCGATCGTGAAGCGATGTACCTGCACGCCGGTTCGAGGCTACCGGTCGGGCGTGCCGGCGAGGCTCACGACATCGCCCAGACGTACGTTTATCTGATGAACAACGAGTTCGTCACCGGGCAGACCGTCGTGATCGACGGCGGCGGTGTTTTAGTCTGAAGGGCATTTCCGGATTCAGGCGGCGCATCGTGTTGTGGTCGGCGTCGGTGCGGCGCTTAATGCACAGTATTACTGATCATCAAAAACACCTCGATACAGGTTCGGGACGAGGGTCGCGGAATCAGGCAGGACCACCACCCATTTCTGTTCACGCGATTCTGGCGTGCCCCAGAAGCCAGCCACGATGGCGCGGGCCTGGGGCTGGCCAACTAACCCGGTTACCCAAGGTCTTTAACGCTTCCCTGTGCGCTGTACGACAAGATTTCGTTCGCGTCCGAGCAAATGCCGCATTTATTGAGTTCATATGATGGTGCGAGCGAGACACATACCGGGCATATGCCTGGTTAAGGATAGCCTTCCATCCACTTGAAAGCCGCGGCTGCCGTCGACGACGACCAGATCAACCTGATGCGCATCCCCGGCGTCACCGAGTGCCAGGTCTTCACGAAGCTCGTCATCCCCGCGTCGCTGCGAGACATCTTCGCGGGCCTGAAGCTGACCGTCGATCCCGCCCGCTTACCGGAACCCGTGAAACCATGAACATTGCGTCCACGCGCCATCAGGTCATCAGCAAGCAGCAACTGAAATACGCGCTTGCCGCGACCGACAGCTTTATCGCCGAAGTCGTGCCCGGCGAAACCTTCGAGGTTGAGACGGAACTGAACATCGGCGGCCATCTGATCACGCATCTCCACGAGAAGCTCGATGAAACGAAGGTGACTCTGCCGTTCGTCAATCCCGCTACGGGGCCGGTGCGGCTGAAGGGCGCGAAGCCTGGCGACATGGTGGTGATCGACGTGCTTGAAGTCGGTGTGCATGGGCTGGGTTATACGGCGCTCTGGCCCGGCATTGGCATCTTTCCAGACTGGGTGCGCAAGAAGGAGTTCGGCATCCAGAACCGCAACGTCGTGGTGGAGGACGGCGTCGTGCACTGGAGCGATACGCTCAAGCTCGAAGCCCGGCCGATGGTCGGCGTTATCGGAGTCGCGCCGGTCGCGGGGGGCACGCTTACGATCGACAACGGCGTGCACGGTGGCAACCTGGACATCCAGGAGGTGACGAACGGCAACCGCATCATGTTCCCCGTTTTTCATGAAGGCGCGTACCTCTATTTCGGCGACGTGCACGCCTTGCAGGGCGATGCGGAATGCAACGGCATGGGCGCTATCGAAATTCGCGGCCATCTGACGCTGAAGGTCGACCTCGTGCCGGCACCCAGACACATGACGTGGCCGCGCATCGAAACGCCGACGCACATCTGCACCGTCGGCTGCGCCCGTCCGCTTGACGACGCCTTGCGCATCGCCTTCGAGGAAATGATTTACTGGCTCGAGGAAGAATACCGTATTCCGGCGTCGGAAGCCTATATGTTGCTGGGACAGATCGCCGAGGCGCGCTGCACGCAGATGGTCAACCCAAAGTTCACGTACGTCTGCAAGGTGGCGAAGAAATACCTTCCGAAGAGGTGAGCCGGTGCAGACGGTGGTGGCGTCGCGAGGCGGTGACCGCGATGAGGCATCTTGTATCCGAGGACAACAACCATGGATTTGCAACTAAAGGGTTTGAAGGCGATCGTCACCGGCGGCACCAAGGGTATTGGCCTCGCGATCGCACGGACGCTTGCAAGCGAGGGCGCGGATGTCGCGATTTGCGCGCGAGATGCAGCGGTAGTCGAAGCGGCGGCGATCGAGCTAAAAGAACTCAGCAGGGGCCGTGCGCTGGGCGCGGCAATCGACGTGGCCGATGGCGCCGTCTTGAAGGCGTGGGTCGCAAGCGTCGGGACGCAGTGGGGTGGTCTTGATATCGTAGTCGCGAACGTGAGTGCGCTTGCGATCGGCAACGATATCGAATCGTGGCGCAAGGAATTCGAAACAGACCTGCTCGGCACGGTGAATCTTGTCGATGCAGCGCTGCCGTTTCTTGAGTCGAGCAAGGCTGGGTCCATCGTCGCGATATCGAGTGTCTCCGGACGCGAAATAGACTTTGCGGCCGGACCCTACGGCACCTTTAAAGCGGCGCTTGTTCACTACGTGCAGGGCCTCGCCTGTCAATTGGCGTCCCGGGGTATCCGGGCCAATACGGTGTCTCCCGGCAACGTGTACTTCGAGGGCGGCGTATGGGACTGGATTGAGCACAACAACCCGAAGCTCTACGCCGAGGCGCTCGCGTTGAACCCGACCGGACGCATGGCGAATCCTCAGGAGATCGCCAACGCGGTGGCTTTCGTGGTGAGCCCTGCCGCGAGCTTCGTCAGCGGGACGAATCTTGTTGTCGATGGTGCGCTCACGCGGGGTGTACAACTTTGAACTGGTGGTGAGCCGGCTGGCTTCACGCAGTGAAAAGCGCCTTGCGGATGATGGCGTGGACGCCCCAGTTGCCATCCACCACTTGGGTCACGCCAAAATCCACGGCCACCGACATCAGCGAGATCGCTTCATCCTCGGACAAGCCCTTAGTCGACATGAGGAAGCGCCGCGTCTTGATGAAAGCGTCGCGCATGGCCTGGTCGAGCGTCGATTTCTGGTAGACCTCGCTCTGCGCATTCGCTCCGAATTCAGCAAGATAGTTCGGATGACTGAATCCGTGCAACACCCATTCTTCGTCGGTCTCGACGAGCGGATAGGTGAGATCGGCGAACGGCTGATCGGTCAGCGACTTCTTCTTGTGCAGCACGAGTTCGAAGTCACCGGTCAGCGAGCATTCTATTGCCGTGCCGCACAGCTCTGAGTCGCCCTGTGACGCATGCGGATCGCCAATCGAAAGCAGTGCGCCCGGCACGCCCACCGGCAGATAGACGCTCGCACCGCGTGCGACCCGCCAATTGTCCAGGTTGCCGCCGAACGCCGAGGGTGGAATCGAATCGATCAGGCCGTCCTGCTGCGGCGCCACCGCGATGACGCCGAAATGCGGTCGTACCGGAATGCTTACGTTCTTGAGGATGTCGTGATTCTCGACCACCGTCGAGTGATCGACCGGCACGCCGGGATAGTCGATGGTCGGATGGATCACACCGAAGGGATCTCGCTGCGGCGTCCAGCGATAGTTGTAGACCGCGCGCGCGTAAGCGGTGACGCTGTCTGGCGGCGGTTCTGCATCGATCTCGTAGATGGTGACGACTTCGCGGGGCTTCGGTTCGGTCAGAAGCTCGCGATAGTGAAAGCCCCACCACGCGGCTGCGTTGCTGCCGAAGGCGCGGCCATGGAATTTTGGGCTGGCGCAACGCCGTGCGTAAATATCGATAATGCGCACTTCGAGCACGTCGCCGGGCTCCGCGTGGCGAACGGCGATCGGGCCCGTGCAAATATGCACGCCGAAGCCTTCACCCGCGCCGCGGCCAAAGATCGATGCATCCATCGGACCCGCGCCTCGCCGGTTCACGTTCTTGCGCTCGGCCGTCCAGTGGAAAACGCTTTCCGCGCCAGGGTCACCCGCGATCATGCGCTCCCAATCGTCGGATGCGTGCTGCGTCAATGTCTCGATGGTGACCGTGTCACCGCTGTCCACTTCAAGCACCGGTTTCAGGTCATGGCTGAAATAGCCCCAGTGCACGGTGTTCGCCGTCGCGCGCAACAGGTGATGGCGAGGTTTATCGCGCGGAGCGGGCGCTGCAATCTTGACCGGGTCGATACAGGGATCATCGAGTGCAACGAGCGCATCCGCGTCCGCCTCTGCGTGCCCTTGTTTCGCATGCAGGAGCAGACCGGTCGCGTTGACCGGCAAACCGCGCGAGATGCGACGCACGAGATGGCGTGCGATCTCGAGACTCGCTTCGTGACGGAACGTACGCGGAGACGCGCCGTAACGTTCGCGAAAGACACGGCTGAAATGCGCGGGATCGTTAAAGCCCCAGCGAAAGCAAATATCGGAGACGGAAACCTTTTCGTACAGCGGATCGACGAGTTCTGCACGGCAGCGTTCGAGCCTGCGCGAACGAAGGTAGGTAGAGAAACTTTGCCCCGCGGTTTCGAACAGCTTTTGCACGTATCGTGGCGACACGCGCTCTTCTTTTGCGAGCGTGCCAACGCCCAGTTCGGGATCGCCGAGGTTCGCTTCTACGGACCGGCACATGCGCGAAAAAATTGCCGCCTGCGATGGCGTAAGCCCACCGAACGAACCTTTGTGCTCATGCCCCGCGAGGCTCGCCACGAGGAACTCGGCAAGCGCCAGTTCCAACGGACGCAGCTCGCCGGCGGAGAGCGTCTCGACACTCTCCGCTACCGACACGAGAAAACCGGAGAAGACATGACCGATACCGGCATCGCCCGACAGACATGCTGCGCGCAATGAAAACGGCGACAGGAGGCGGGCGTTGATCGCGGCCCGTGGAACTCGCACCATGAACAGGCGAAAGTTCGTGGCAAACACGAGCGACGCCACTTCCTGTGACGACGCATAGACGATGTCGCGCACGGCCACACGTTCGCGCAGGCCATCGGTCACGAGCGTCGCGTCGCCATCGAGATGCAGGACAATCATGAGGCTATCGGTGTTATCGGCCTTGAGGTCGAGCGTCTGCGGCACGGAAGCAAGCGACGTGAGCTCGAAGCCGCCCGCCGATGTCTGAGACGTCAACGTGCCGTGCAGCCTGTGCCCGGAAGCGCCGGGCCTGCCGCACCAGCCAAGGCGGTCGAGCACGGCGGTCCATGCGCGCACCCGTTCCACCTCGGGATATGACTCGGTAGTAAAGCGCGACACGTCCAAACAAGGCTCCCCAAAGAAACGCGGCAGAACGGTGAATGCGAAGCAACCTTCGCGCCATGGACGTTATGGGCGTGTTGCGTCCGGTTCCACTCCTGCGCTTGCCGTAGCGCAGTGCATGCATGCGCCGTTGCGGCGCATGCATGCACGATGAAGCACTTTGCGTGTGCCACTTTTCTGCGGTTCTTTAACCGGTACTGTCCGGTCCCCAACCGTTGGCGTGCACGCCCATACCAGCAGTTGTGCGCGGCCAGACAAGTCCTGCCGATATCGTTCGCGTACGCTTTGGCGTGTGCCTTGGCACCGAATCCGCACGTCGCTTCCCGAGGGTCGAACATGAAGCATCACATCCTTCCCGTGTCGCCTGCCACCGTGCATTGGGGATATTTCAGCAAGCACGTTGCGCCAAGCCTCACGCTGCAGTCCGGCGATCGGGCCACCATCGAGACGCTGACCCATCATGCGAACGACGACCATGAGCGCATGATCGCCGGCGACCCCGGTGCCGAGAGCGTGTTCCATTGGACTCGCGAACACAAGGCGGTGTCGCGCCGCGGCGCAGGCCCGACGGAGGGCCCCTTCAGGCTTGGCTCGGGCGAGGGGATCGGCGTGCACCTGCTAACCGGCCCCGTGGTAATAGAAGGCGCCGAGGCCGGCGATATCCTGGAGGTTCGCATCCTGGACGTTCGCCCCCGGCCGAGTTGCCACGCTTGTCATGCAGGCCGCTGCTTCGGCTCGAACGTGGCCGCTTCCTGGGGCTTCCAGTACCACGACCTGATCGAAGAACCGAAGCCCCGGGAAGTCGTCACTATCTTCGAGCTCGATACCTCCGGTGAGCCCTTCGCGAGCGCTGTTTACAACTACGTCTGGACGCCGCAAACCGATCCGGACGGCATCGTCCATTCGACGATCGACTATCCCGGCGTGCGGGTGGACCAAACGCTCGTGCGGCGGCGAGGGAACATTCTTCCCAACATCAAGGTGCCGGCGCGGCTGCATTTCGGAACGATGGGACTGGCGCCTTCGGAGTCGGACTATGTCAGCTCCACCCCGCCGAGCTATACCGGCGGCAACATCGACGACTGGCGCGTGGGCAAGGGTGCAACGATGTACTACCCGGTCGCCGTCGAGGGCGCCTTCTTCTCCGTGGGTGATCCGCATGCGGCGCAAGGCGATAGCGAACTTGGCGGCACCGCGATCGAGACCTCGCTCACCGGCGATTTCGAATTCATCCTCCATAAAAAGGATCAACTTGACGGGACGATTCTGGAAGGATTGACTCATCCCATGCTCGAAACGGAGCACCAATGGTCCGTGTACGGGTTCACTTTTCCCAACTACCTGGCCGAACTCGGGCCCAACGCCCAGGTCGAGGTTGCGCAACACGCCAGCCTCGACAAGGCCATGCGCGACGCTTTCCGGAAGTTGCGCCGTTTCCTCATGACCGTGCATCGCTTGAGTGAGGATGAAGCGATTGCGCTGATGTCGGTCTCGGCGGACTTTGGTGTGACTCAGGTTGTGGACGCCAACTGGGGCGTGCACGGCTCGATTCGAAAGAGTGTTTTCACCGGAACGTGAAGGTATCCTTAGCGTAAGAGGATTGTTTGAGTGCCTATCCACCCGCGCTTTGGTATGGCTACAGAAAGCAACGGCCGCGGCCGCAACGAAAATAGGCAAGAGATCATTCGTGCTGATCCAAGTCGTTTTTTTGACCCGATCGTATCTTGAGACATCGACGTCACCTTTGTTGTGCCGACCCTAAACGATGGAATGGGAGAACTAGCTAATGTTCCAGAATCCGATCAAGGAAGTAATCGATCTAAGTCACGAAGTCTCCGAGAACATGGAAAATATTTCGGGGTGGACGACCGCCTTTCCGATGATGGATACGATCGCCAAGACGAAGCAACTGAGCGGCGGAAAGGTGGGTTACGCAGCCCGAATGATTCTTATCTCGGAGCACACCGGCACACACATCGATGCGCCTCGCCATTTCGTCGAAGACGGAATGGACGTAGCGTCCATTCCCGTCGAGCAGTTGTGCCTGCCGGGCCACCTCCTGGACCTCACTCACCGCAAGGTCGGCGAGGCGATCACGGTCGAGGATTTCGAGGAGGCCGAGAAAGTGTCGGGGAAGGCGGTAGGCCCGGGTAGCGCGCTTATCTGCTGGACCGGTGTCGACAAGGTGTGGGGCCAAAAGAATATGAATCGTATCCGGCCGCATATTCCGGCGGAATCGGCGCAATGGATGGTAGAAAAAAAGGTCACGCTGTTCGCTACGGACCTCATCGGGATGGACCATCCGGACGAGTGGCATGACCCGACACATCTTGCGTGGCTCGAGAACAATATCTGCATGGTTCAGCAACTCTGCAGTCTCGAGAGGCTTGTTCACAAGGATTTTCTTTTTTGCGCGTTCCCGATCAAGACGATCGGGGGAACCGGTTGTCCGGTGCGAGCGGTTGCGCTGGTCATCTGAGTTGGTCATTCCGACATGTGTAAAAGGGCCGGTGGCCCGCGCCGCCTATGGACAGGGAGAGATAGCCATGATCCGCACGAGCTTTGCTTTATTGATAGTTTTGTTCCTCGCTACGGCGGGCATTGCCCATGCGCAGGATGCCAAATGCGAACCGGCCAGACTTAAGGAGAAGTATCCCAGCCTCGTCGGCAAGACGGTCAAGGTTGCTTTGGATGGCCTGCAGCGGCCGTTCACCTACCGCGATCCTCAAAATCCCGACAAGATCATCGGCGTCGATATCGACCTGGCCAAAGCGACGTTCGATTGCATCGGCGTGCCCTGGACGCAGAGCGTCGGCGTGTGGGCGGGGCTGATTACTTCGGTGACCGAGGGACGCAATGACGTCATGTGGGACACGCTGAACTACACGCCGGCCCGCGCGAAGCAGGTGAACTATGCGTTGTATCTTTCCGCTGCTACCGGCTTCATCGTGCATGCGGGCAATCCCAAGCATGTTGACAGCCTCGATTCCATCTGTGGCCTGAATGCGGCGGCCGGCCTTGGGACGGTTGAAGAGGCGGCGTTCCACGACCTGGGCAAGAAGTGCGTCAGCATGGGAAAACCTGACATTAATCTGGTCACCTACACTGATCTCAATGCCGGGCTGCGTCAGGTGGCGAGTGGCCGCGTGGACGTCATCATGACCGATCTTGCCATGTCGAACATTCTTGTCGCCGACCAGCCGCAGAACTTCGCGCTCGCATTCAGCATCCTGAGCGGCTTTCACGTCGGCGTCGCCGTGAACAAGGGCGAGACCGAACTGCTCCAGGCTATTGCCGAGGCGTTGAAGGTCGTTCAGGCGAGCGGCCAGCAAAAAGCAATATTGGCCAAGTACAAGGTCGATCCGTCGCTCCAATATCCTGTCGAGATCAAGACGGAATAGCGGAAGTGATGGCGATCCGTTACGCGCCGTGCCGAGGCGGCTGGAAGGCCGCTTTCCGGCTAAGTCGTGAGGACAGACCCGCCAATGAATGACTGCTCGCGCGCCCGGCGAAGTACCGGCAGGTTGAATGGAGCCTATCGGACCCGTTTCCTTAAAAGGCCGGCGAGAAGGAATATTTTCTAAATGGCATACCGATCCGTTGCTCGAGCACATGCAGGAACGAAAGCGCCCTTCATCGCACTGCTGGACAGGTTGCTGGATCTGCTTCATGCCAGCGTGCGGTTCCTGAAACGAAGCGATCCGAAGCGGACTTTACTGATAGGAGGATTGCTCGCACTGTCGCTGACAACGGCCTTCGCGGCGAACGATCTGGTGGGCGGGCAGGGAGGAAACTTCGGAAGCGGTGGTTGCATAGTAGGGTGCCCGGACGCTGCATCGACACCTAAGGCAACGCCCAAAGCGGTACCCGCGCCGGTACCTCCAACTGCCACTTCAGCCGCGACCCGATCGATGATCACCGTATCGGCGATCCAGGCATCAGTCGGTTATCTCTTCGATCCGTTCCTAGCGAAAGGGGCGCTCCTCGCCATCGAAATAGCCGCTCTCGCAATGGTCGGCGGCGCGATCCTTGGCCTGATCCTCGCCTTGATGCGGCTGTCGAGTGTCCGGGCGATCAGTGGGCCGGCGTGGTTCTACATCTGGTTCATGCGTGGGACGCCGGTCATATTGCAGATCATCTTCATGTATGACGCGTTGCCCGTGGTGGGCATCGAGCTGGATAGTTTCACCACTGCGGTCGTCGGATTCATGCTGAACGAGGCCGCCTTCAGCGCCGAGATCATCCGCGGCGGCATTCTCTCCGTGGACCGCAAGCAGAGTCTTGCCGCGGCATCCTTCGGCATGGGGCCGCTCCTGACGCTTCGACGCATCATCCTGCCTCAGGCGATGCGGGCCATCCTGCCGGCTATGGCCAATCAAGGCATTTCCATGATCAAGGGCACGTCGATCGCGTCGGTGATCTTCGTGAACGAACTCACTTTCCGGGCAGAGCAGATTGTCGGCCAGAATTTCAAGTTCTTCACAGTCTTCGCCGCTGCCGGCGTCCTCTATCTGGTAATGACGAGCGCCGTCGCCGTGGCGCAATACTATCTCGAGCGTGCCTTCAATCCAGAGACGGAACGCAAGCAGCGCTCCGCGTTGCCGGCGCTTGTCGAAAGCACGGACAGGCCGCCCGCTCCACCGGGCAGGAGCCTCCTATGGGTCGATGCTGTTCGGACCGCCGGTACCCCGGCGCCGGTCTCCGACGATCCCTTCGTCGTCTGCTACAACGTCCAGAAATCCTACGGGCAGAAGGAGATACTTCGAGGCATCGACCTGGTGATCAAGCGCGGTGAAGTCGTGGTCTTGATGGGGCCGAGCGGTTCCGGCAAGAGCACGCTGCTGCGCCTGGTTAACCACCTGGAACCGCTGGACTGGGGGCAGATAACCGTCGACGGTAAATATGTCGGTTATGAGAAGCAGGTTGGCGGCGGCCTGCGCCCGACCCGCAATCTTGCGAAAGCACGGGCCAACGCCCGTATCGGGATGGTGTTCCAGCATTTCAACCTGTTTGACCATCTCACCGCGCTGGAAAACATCGTCGAGGCGCCCGTTCATGTCTATGGGGAACCGATGGCAAAAGCGCATGCGCTGGGCCTCGATTTGTTGAGCGCGGTTGGATTGGCGGCTCACGCGGATCATCTGCCTCATCGTCTATCCGGAGGCCAGCAGCAGCGTGTGGCGATAGCTCGCGCGCTCGCCATTTCGCCTCGCCTTATGCTGTTCGATGAACCGACCTCCGCGCTCGATCCCGAGCTGGTGGGTGAGGTGCTGGCCGTTATTCGCACGCTCGCCAAGGCCGGCATGACAATGATGGTGGTCACGCATGAGGTGCGGTTCGCGCGTGAGGTGGCGGATCGCGTGATCTTCATGGATGAAGGACAGGTGATCGAGGAGGGCCCGCCGAATGAAGTGCTCGATCATCCGAAGCATGAGCGAACGCAGCGATTCCTGAGAATGGTTGAAACGCGAACCGAATGAACGTTGCTACGAAAATATCTTGGCGTGCGATCTCCGCGCTATGGCGCGGAGGAAGTCAAGTGTGTAGTCAGAGTTAATCTAGTCGGATTGATTAAAAGATACGGAGTGCTATTAAAAATTAATATGAAAATTCGCACTATGTATCGGCTAAGCATTGATAGGTGATTTCAATCTGAAGCATGCCGTGTGCGGGTTGGTTAGCGGCTGTGAGGAAACCAGATGCGCCTGATCGATTGTTCAGGTCGTCCGGCGTCTGGCAGGGAGTTTCGGCAGGTCATCTCATAGCAAAACTACTTGCGCGACGGGCCTGTTATGCATTCGTAATGCAATGCTTAAGTTCGTAAGATAGCCATCACTACCGGTTAATGTGCTGTCTCTAAGATGCGCCTTGTCAACTTCCATCCAGACGGAAATTTAAAACAAGGACGCGTCAAAAATGCAACGGGTACGTTCACGGTTTCGCCAGAAACCACTCGCGCATATTGTTCTCGCATCGCTGTGCGCAACTGCTGCTCAGGTATCTCATGCACAGGCAACGGGGGATCTTGGTTCGGTACAAAGCACCGCCACTTCCAACTCGTCCAGCGGCGGTTCTACACCGGCCAACCCGCAGTCGGCGCCGGCACAGGCGCCCACGCAAGGCTCGCTGACAGCGGACGAACCGCAATCGATCATCAGCCGTCACTATATCCAGAACAGCACCGCACCCACGGCAAACTATAGCGATATCGTCCAGATCGCACCGAGCGTGAACAGCGTCAACCCGAACGGCGCGGGCCTGATGGAGTCACAGGGCTTGTCGATTCGCGGCTTCCAGGACGGCCAGTTCAACGTGACATTCGACGGCATTCCGTTCGGCGATTCCAACGACTTCACGCACCATTCGACGTCGTTTTTTACGTCGCAGAATATTGGCGGCATTAACGTCGACCGTGGCCCGGGTGACGCATCGCAGATCGGCTTCGCGACCTTCGGCGGCACGATTGCCATCCAGTCGCGAGAGCCGTCCATGACCCCGTCGGTTTCCCTTCTGGGTTCGTACGGCAGCTTCGACACCTGGCTCACGGGCGCGGAATTCAATACGGGTGACATGCAGCAGTGGGGCGATGCGCGCGCCATGGTCGGCTACACCCATACCAGCAGCGACGGTTACCTGACCAATGCTTCGCAACGCCGCGACAACGTCTTTTTCAAGCTGGAGAAGCCCATCGGCGACGACACCCTCGTCACCGTGTACGCGAACTACAACCGCATTCACCAAAACGTCTCGCTAGGTGCGACCGCGGCGCAGATTCATCAGTTCGGCCCGAACTTCGGACTTAGCAACGATCCAACCAGTCAGTCCTATTCGGGCTACAACTTCGATCGGATCAATACGGACATGGAATACATCGATGTCCAGACCCGTATTGCCGAGTGGAAGATCGAGAACAAGCTCTACACCTACGGGTATTACCACGACGGTTTCAACGGCTTGGACCCGAATGGCGAGACCCCGAACGGCACCAGCTTCGGTCCGAATGACGTGCCGGGGCAGCAGATTGCCAACAACTACCGGGCGTTCGGCGACATCGCGACGGCGGAACGCAAGATCGGTCCGGGTACGTTGCAGTTTGGCGGGTGGCTCACGCATCAGTCGAACTTCCGCGACAACATGAACGTGGACGACTCGCTGAATTTTGCGCTCCAGACGCTTAATTTCACGATGAACGACACGTTGCTCACATTCGAACCCTACGTACAGTACGCGTGGGAGTTGCCCTTCGGACTGACACTGACGCCGGGCCTCAAATACGTGTCGTTCAATCGCAGTATCGACGCGCCCGTGGACCAGGGCAGCGGCGTGCCGGTGAACTTCAGCCATACCTGGACGAAGGTGCTTCCATCGGTGACGCTGCACGAGCAGATCAACTCGAACTGGAGCGCTTACGCACAGTTCGCGCAGGGCTTTCTCGCGCCGAACCTGAACATTTTCTTTGTCACGAATCCGGCGGGATCGAGCCAGCCCAGCCCTGAGCAGACCAACAACTATCAGATCGGCACGACCTATAAAAGCGAGCGGCTGACCGTATCCGCCGACCTGTACTACATCGACTTCCTCAACGCGATTACGAGCCAGACGGTGGGCGGTAACACCACGTTCTCGAACGCCGGCGGCGCGGTGTACAAGGGCTTTGAATCGGAAGCGACGTTCTACGCCGGACTTGGCTTCAGCCTGTACGGCAACCTGACCTTCAACTCAGCCAAGCAAAAGAGCACCGGCGACTGGATGCCGGATGCACCGCAAAGCACCGCGGCATTGGGCCTGCTTTACGAGCGCGGGCCGCTGAACGGGTCACTGATCACCAAGTTCGTGGGGCACCAGTTTGGTTCCACGGGCGACCAGCAACCTATCGGCGGTTTTACGGTGACGAACTTCGCGACCTCCTACACGATCAAGAACCTGGCGCCGTGGCTGCACAACACGCGCATCGGCCTTGAAGTCGACAACATCTTCAACCGTACCAGCATCAACGCGCTTGCCGGCTTCACCGCTGCCGACAATACGCCGCTGTACTGGACGATTCCGGGCCGCGCGATTATCGGCACCGTATCGACCGACTTTTAAAAGGAGTTTGCCTGCATGACTTTCAACACGCTGCTTAACCTGGCCAACCATTCCGGAGGCGTTCTCTATGTCATCGCGGCGATGCTGTTTGTCGCGTTGACGATCATCATCGAACGCTCCTGGTTCCTGCACCGCGTTTCGGGCTGTGGGAGCGCCGCGCTCCAGCAGATCGACCGTCTCGATCAGCTCGACACATCGACGCTCGCCACGTTCGCCGAGAAATATCGGGGCCTGCCGATCGGGCGGATCTTCTCGACGGCCGCACGCCTTCATGGTTCCCGAACGCGGGAAGAACTCGACGCGAGTTTCGAGGAAGTAATCATGCGTGAAGCGCCGCGCATCGACCGCTTGCTGTGGGTTCTCGATACCATCGTCACGCTCGCGCCGCTGCTTGGCCTGTTCGGCACGATCGTGGGAATGTTCAATGCATTCCAGGTGCTGTCCGACCCGGGCAACGCACCCACGCAGGTAACGGGCGGTGTGGCCGAAGCGTTGATCGCCACTGCGTCTGGGTTGTTTGTCGCGATGATCGGCCTGGTGTTTTTCAACGGTCTGCACAACCGTGTGCGCGCGGTCGTGCATCAGCTTGAAACGCTGAAGGCTGCACTCGTCAACCGGCTGGCGAGCGGATCGCACGAACATTCGAAGGAACTGAGGGAAGGGGCAGGGCCGCGCGCGGTGATTGGGAAACTTGCCTCGCAAGGGGCCTGACAATGAACTACTTCGAAGCGAAAAAGGCCCGGATCGAGATCATCCCGATGATCGACATCATGTTCTTCCTGCTGGTGTTCTTCATCATGATTACGCTGCACATGATTCCCAACGCCGGCCTGAGGACCCAGTTGCCGTCGAGTGCGAGCGCCCTCGCTTTGCCGCCGCCCAAGGTGATGGTCACGTTGTCCACCGACGGCAGCATGTCGGTCGATGGCCATGCGCTGACGCCGGCCGGGTTGACCGCGATGTTGTCGGCGCGGCCGAATGCGTCGCATACGGTAGTGACGATCGCCGGATCGAAGGCGGCACAGATCCAGGATCTCGTCACCGTGATGGATGCGTGCCGTGCAGCGGGTGTCTCGCAGATCGCGCTTGCCGCGCAACCCGCGGCGAAGTGATATGGCGACTCCCTCTGCTGCCGGCTTCGTGCCGGAACGACGACGTTTCTATCCGGCGGCAGCGCTCGCGCTGCTCGCCGAAGCGCTACTGCTGGGCGGCGGGTATCTGATGCTTGCGCACAAGCCGGCGCCGCCGGTCGTACCGCCTGTGACCATGCTGTCGATCGCGCCCGCGCCAGAACCTGTGCCCGTGCCCGTGCCCGTGCCCGTGCCGTTGCCCGTTCTCAAGCCGCAGCCCGTTGCCCGTCCTGTTACTCCTGTGCATCAAGTGACGCATGTTGCCCGGCCACGTCCGGTGCCGGCCGCCGCGCCACCCACGCCGACCCCGGTACCGGAGCCCGCAACGCCGTCTGCAGCGCCTACCGACACGCGCCCGGCACCTGCCCCGCAGCCGCCTCCTGCGATGCCCGCAGCGGCGCCTGCAGCGCCCAATCCGAGCTTCGAGAACGCCATGCGGGCCGCGATCCAGGCCGCGCTTCACTACCCGGAGTCGGCACGCATGGCCGGCATGGCGGGCCGCACGCGAGTGGGCTTCCGGTATCGCGACGGCAGCGTATCGGACGTAACGCTCATCACGTCGAGCGGCAGTGGAATGCTGGATCGCGCGGCGCTTGCGGCCGTGAGGGATGCGGCCTATCCGAAACCCGACCCCGCCCAGATGGGCAAAACCCTGGAAGAACAGCTCTGGGTAACCTTCAATCTAGACGCCAACGAATGAAACAAATACTCTCCGTTATTGCAGCCTTGCTGAGCTTGTCCACGGCCGCCGCAACCGCAGCCACGCCCGCGGCGTCGCTGCCGCCTGACGCGCCCGTGCGCCACGTCCTGCTGATCAGTGTCGACGGTCTGCACACCGGCGATCTCGCGCATTTCATCGATGCCCATCCGGACAGCACGCTCGCGAGCCTTCTGAAGCAGGGCGTCGACTACACCAACGCTCATACTGTCGCTCCCGCCGATTCGTTTCCTGGCCTGATGGCTCTGGTAACCGGTGGCACGCCCGCCGTGACCGGCGTCTATTACGACGACTCGTACGACCGGGCGCTGGCTGCGCCAGGCGGCGATTGCAGCCGGCTCGGCACCCGCGTTCGCTACGACGAATCACTCGATCTGGCCGCCGCTGACGGGCATGACATTATCGATCCTGCCAAGCTGCCTCGCGATCCTGCACACGGTTGCGTGCCGGTTTATCCCCACAGTTACCTGCGCGTCAACACGATCTTCGAAGCGGTGCATGCGGCCGGGGGTTATACCGCCTGGACCGACAAACATCCGACCTACGAACTGGTCCAGGGTCCTTCGGGGCACGGTGTCGACGACCTGTTCCTGCCGGAGATCGGCGCGAACTACGAAGGGCTCACCAACGTCGCAGCCAAGGAGATCACCGGTTCGCTTCCGCGGACCGAGGACTATGACGATATGAAAGGGCGGGTGATCGTCAACGAAATCGACGGCCTGACGCACGACGGGAAAAAGCATTCAGTCATACCGAACGTTTTCGGCCTGAATCTGCAGGCGGTCAATGTCGCGCAAAAAATCTACGGATACAAGAATGCGGATGGCGATCTGACAGCGGGGCTGGATCGCGCGATCGGACATACCGACCAGTTGATCGGGCGCTTCGTGAGCGAGCTTGAACGGCAAGGCTTGCGTGACGATACCTTGATCATCGTGACAGCCAAGCACGGCAATGGCCCCATCGATACCAGCCTGCTCAACAAGATCGACGAGCGCCGGCTCGAAAGCGTGATCGACAAGGCCGCGCCGGGTGCGCTCGCCCAGTTGACCACGGACTATGGCGCGTTGATCTGGCTGAATGACACCTCGGCTACCCCCGCGGTGAGCGCTGCGTTGAGGGCGAATGCGAACGCGCTCGGTATCGCCGATGTCGTGAGCGGCGAGCGCCTGGCGCTGCGGTTTCCCTCGCCATCGCGAGACAGCCGTACACCGGATATTGTTGTCGTGTCTCGCAACGGTGTCATATTTACGCCACCTGGCGATGGCAAACTAGCTGAACATGGGGGATTCCATGACGACGACACGCGCGTTGCCTTGCTCGTGTCTAGTCCGCGTCTTGCCGCGCAGGGCCAGCAAGTGACCTATCCTGTGTCGACCACGCAGGTCGCGCCGACCATCCTCGCCGCGCTTGGCTTACCGGTGACTGCACTTCAGGCGGTCGCGCAAGAAGGCACGCCGGTGCTGCCGGACGGGAACTGGAATCCGCTTCGGCAAGTCGCGCAGGCTCAACCTGGAACACAATCGCTTGGCAAGTGAACAGGCCGTCGTCCGCTCGATCGGACGGAAGTACCGCATTCTGGTTGTCGAAGACGACCAGAATGCGGCGCTGGAAGTCAGGGCAGCGCTCGAAGACTATGGTTTCGACGTCGAATGCGTGTCGTCCGGACATGATGGCTTGTTGCGCGCGATCGACGGCGAGTTCGACGTCGTGGTGCTCGACCGCATGCTGCCTGACATAGACGGTCTGTCGATTCTTTCGACGCTGCGCAACATCGGCAAACAGACCCCGGTGCTGATCCTGAGCGCGCTCGCAGCAGTCGATGAGCGCGTGCGGGGCTTGCGTGCCGGAGGCGACGATTACGTCACCAAGCCATTCGATAGTCTCGAACTGACCGCGCGCCTTAACGTCCTGCTGCGTCGCCAATCGTCGGCGGCGGCACCGTCTATTCTGAGTGTCGGCGATCTGACGCTCGACACCAGCATGCACCGGGCGCAACGCGCTGGCCAGGCACTCGATCTGAAGCCGCGTGAATACAGTCTGCTTGAATTCATGATGCGGCATGCCGGTCAGGTCGTCACTCGCACCCTCTTGTTCGAGTCGGTCTGGAACTACCACTTCAACGCGCAGACCAACGTGATCGACATGCATATCGGCCATCTGCGCCGGAAGGTCAGCCTCAACGGGCGCATGTCGGCGATGATTCATACGGTACGTAATGTCGGCTATATTCTCCAGCCCGCCGAGTAGGCGTGCCGCGCGCCTGAATCCGGGCAGCATTGGCTGGCTGATGCTGGTATTCGTCAGCTCGGCGATAGCGCTGTTCGCATTGCTTTACTGGCTCACCAGCGGTTACCTGCTTCACCAGGTCGATGAACGCCTTAACGGAGAGGTGGCGGAGTTTCAATCGATCGGCCGCGACGAAGCCATTGCAACTATCAGCGCACTGAGCCGGCGCGACGTGGCGAGCAGCCGGCCCTATGGCCTCTTTGACGAGAACGGCAAGCGGCTCGCGGGTAACGTCGATACCCTCCCGGCGCAGAAAGACGGTACGCCGTTCGATTACGCGCAGGCGACCCTCGAGGGACGCGGCCGGGTGACAAGCCAATATCGCGGCATCATCGTGCCCACAAAAAGCGGTCTGAAAATTGTCGTGGGGCATTCGATCGACGAAATCATCGTGTTCGACCGGACGCTGGTGACAACGCTATGCACTGGCCTCGCGCTGACGATCCTGCTTGCGGTCGGCTGCGGCGCCGCGCTGAACAGGATGTCGAACCGGCGCATCCGCGCCATCAGCGAGACGAGCCGTGAAATCATGGCAGGCCAACTGGACCGGCGCTTGCCTACGCGTCATACGAACCACGATCTTGACCGGCTTGCCGGGATCGTCAACACGATGCTCGATGAAATAGAGCGGCTCGTGAGCGAGGTCCGCGGTGTGTGCGCCGGCATCGCGCACGATCTGCGTACGCCGATGACCAGTCTGCGCGGCGGGCTGGAGCGGGTGCGCCGCCGTTCGACTGCGGTCGACGACTACGCCGACGCAATCGACACGGCAATCGAACAGTCGGACGCCGTGCTCAATCGCTTTACGGCCCTACTGAGAATTGCGGAAATCGAGGCCGGCGGACGGCGCGCGAGTTTTGGTTCGATCTCGCTTGATACCGTGCTGCGCGACGTGGTTGAGCTTTACGAACCGCTTGCCGAGCATCGCGGCTTGTCGATGATGGTGCATGCGCCTGCACCTGTCGAGGTCATCGGCGACATCGACTTGTTGTTCGGCGCAATCGAGAACCTGCTCGACAATGCGCTGAAGTTTACGCCGAGGGGAGGGCAAGTAACGCTCGAGGTTTGGAACGACAATGGTTTTGCCGCGCTGCAGGTTACCGACACCGGGCCGGGTATTGATGTGGGCGAGCGCAAAGCAGTGCTTCGGCCGTTTTACCGGAGTGCGGGTGCGCAAGCGGATACGACGACGGGGCACGGCCTTGGCCTGAGTCTTGTTGCTGCAATTGCCCGTATGCATGGGGCCGACTTCGAGATCGGGGACAACCAGCCGGGTTGCAAGATGCTGTTGCGTTTTAGAGGGCGTAGTTATGTTGGCGAGCAGGTGACGCATTAGAGGCGGCCGGCGTCCTTCGATCGCGTCCGCGTTTTTGTTCGAGCTACAGTCCACTATTGGCATGCGAGGTATCGCTGGAAAGGCATGAGGCGTGGCCCCTGGATGGCCTCAACGGCGTCCAGGTAGCCCGATCAGCCCGAAGGGCAGCGGCGGTGCCCACGCCTCGCCTTGGTTACTTATCGCCCTACGCGCCCCCCAGGTTCGGCGTTCCACGCCACTATCAGACGGGTGAAGGTGCTTCTGGTTCTCAATCATCTCCGTCGCGGCAACATCCGTCGCAGCGTGTCATCCTTTATGATGAAATGATGAAATAAGGCAGCTGAGATGTGCAGCCCGACAGCCACGAGCAATACCCATGCAAATACCTGGTGCATGTCGCCCATTTCATGTCCAAGAACCGAACCTGTGGGTGAGAGCGGCGGCAGCGGTACCAAGCCGAACAGAGAGACCTGCCATCCCCGCGACGACGCGTTTGCCCATCCCATCAGCGGGAACGCGACTAGTAACGCATATAAAAGCCAATGGGTCGCGCGTGCAACAGCCTGAAGCAAGGGCGGGAGAGCGCTTGGTTCTGGGGGCGTTGGGTGGGTCAGCCGCCATGCCAATCGAATCAGAACGACCAAGACGATCAGCGACCCAATCGAAACATGCAAACTGATCAATCCAATTGGCTTGGTATCTTTATGCACATCCGGCATCAACCATCCAATGGTGAACTGGATAATGAGCAGCAAGACCGTGATCCAGTGGAAGAGCTTTACCGGAGCACTAAAGCTCAGGCGATTGCGGGGTGCATTGTGAGTTTTCAGATAAAAGTCCATGTGATCGCGTACAGCCGAAGGGCAGATTCATTTTCGTACCGTGACTTTGCCGACCTCGACTTAGACGAAACATAGGTAACCGATGGTTCCCGGGCCTTCGCGCCTTGTGCCTTGTGTACTGGCGCCCAATCCTCAATACCGCGGCACCAATTGAGTCGTACCTCTGTCAAATCGGAGCAGAGTCTTGTTTGTCTTGGAAAATCACAATGAAATGCCACTCAACTCTGTCAGGAGCCCATAAGTTTGAGCGTGATCGCAACTTGCACTCACCGGTGCAATCACGTCGAGCCATCGGAAATTGCTGCCTTGTGAAGTCTGATTTATCACGCGCCTAAGGAAAGCTTAAGCCTTGGTGGTCTAGTCTATTGTCGGATAAGTCGCATCGTTCGCTGGGGACCGATGTTTATTGAGGGTCAACGGAGCACGAATGCTAAACAACGCAAGGAGTTGGGCGCCGCGAGGCCCATGGCGCTACGCAGTGGCGCTTGTCGCGGCACTTGCCGCTTTCGGCGCCCGGGAATTGATGCATCCTGTGCTTGAAGCGCACATGCCCGCGCTCTTTTTTACGATTGCGGCCGTCCTGGTAGGATTTTTCCTGGGGTTCGGTCCAGCGATACTTGTAGTGACTATCGGGGTGCCAGTCGCGGACTATTTCTTCGTTCCGCCGTACGCAAACTTTAGTTACTTTGATAAAGAGGATGTGATCCTTTTTGTAGGGTTTCCCGTAGCTACGCTTTTGTTCCTTGGCATGATCGAGTGGCTTCGACGAACCCAGCATGAAGCGAAACTTTTCGCAGAGGTCGCCAGATCTCGGCATCAAATGCTTTTACGCTCAGACAAGCGAAGAAGAAGTGCCGAGGCGTCGCATTTGATTTCAGACCGATTGCTCCGGCAGTTCACGGACGAAAACGCAGATGTCTTATATGTAGGTAAAGTCGGATCGTCCTACGAGTATGTCAGCGAATCGCTTCACCAAGAGATTGCTCCTTTGGAAGGGGAAGCCGTCTCAGCGCGATTGATGGCGACATTTTCCGAGAGCGACGCATCGACGTTCGCCGCCGCGTTCGAGCAATCGAGCGACTTGGGCACACGAAGTTGGCAGGTGAGCTTGCCTCGCCGGAATCCGGCTCTTTCTGATTTGATGTGTCAGTTGGAGCGCTTCCCCACCGCCCACGGTGCCTACCTGATCATGAAAATTCCCTCAAAGGCTGTCGGATGAGCGAGCAAGACGTCTTGATGCAGGACATTTTTCATCCGGCAAGTAGTCGAAATCACGCAGTCTTGCTGCTCCATGGATTGCGAAGCACGCCGCAAGAGATGGGTTACCTCGCCCGAGCGCTCGCCAAGCAAGGTTTTGCCGTCCATGCTCCATACCTTGACGGTTACGGACTTGGAACCCCGTGCACCACGTCGGTTGAGTGGCGCGAACAGGTCAGAGCGCACTACCAAAAACTCACCTCTGCGTACGGCAGCGTTTCAGTAGGCGGTCTATGCATTGGGGCGACATTGGCGCTGGCTCTTGCCGTAGAAGAACCTGAACTTCTGGCACTGTCGTTGCTGTCCGTGACACTGAACTACGATGGCTGGACCATTCCCTGGTATCACTGGATGCTTAGCCTTGCTTACAAAACACCCATCCGGAATTTTTACAGTTTGCCCGAGCGCTCACCCTATGGCTTAAAGAATGCGGCGCTTCGAGCGAAAGTGGCGAAGAGCATGGAGCGTCAGGGTGATTCCGAGATTGGCGCGGCCAGCTTGTCGATGCACCATATTTTTGAAGCAAGGGCGCTGGCGCGCTACGTAACGAAGAACATCAGGACCATAAAAGCGGATTGCTTGTTGATCCACGCGATAGACGACGATATTTCCACGACGGCCAATGCGGACCTCGTATATTCGGGTGTGGGTTCGCAACGACGACGCAAGATATTCCTGGATGACTGTTATCACGTGATCACGATGGACAATGAACGTGACCTCGTCGCGCGCGAAACACAATACTTCTTCGAGGAAGCCGCCGACCTGAACAGGGATCGGTTAAATGAAGCTAATGCCCCAATAGCGCTGCGACACCGGCGCCAACAATCTTCTGTGCACTGAAAGTGATAGAACTAACGTCGGATGATTCCGGCGCAGTACACGGACTGCTGCACCGATACGCCATTGGTTTCCAGCCTCGCTACGGAATAGAAAAACTGGCGCAACTTTCTTGCTACGCATTTGCGACGGGTAACCGTTCCGGTTGTATGGATGTTAGCGCCTCAGCGCGTTGTAGCTTGTCATCATATTTCTACTCAGCACCCTGCAATCAACACTGTTTCTTCCGCTGGGGCTATCGCTGTGCGGCGGGGCACGTCGTTCTCACACTCGGTGGGAACAAGCCTTGGTGACATAGGGATACACCGAGCGTTGGTGCGTGCGTGCGCCCCCCATCCCGGCGGGTTGTCACGGATGGAGAGCCGCAAACGTACAGGACCGCGATCTTTGACGACGCTTAGGTTTTATGAAAAATAAAAACGATGCCGGCTCGTTTTTCTCGCTTACGCCAATCGCTTAATCATGCGTTAAGCGTGTGTACTTTATCGTGTGCTTACCGGTTGCGAACAGGGCTGTTCGTGACGGTAGAAATAGTGGAGGTATCAAATCATGAAGATTCTTTGTCAAGCCTTTTTTGTAGCCGCCGTGCTGGCGGCTCCAGTCGCCGCATTTGCTCAACAGTCGAACACGCCGGTGACCCGTGCTCAGGTGCGTGCCGAGTTGGTTCAGTTGGAAAGGGCCGGCTACAACCCTGCTAAGCGCGACACTACCACCTATCCAGATGACATCCAGGCCGCCGAAGCCCGTGTTGCTGCCCAGAATGATGCGGAGCATGCGGCAGACACCGGAGTGGGTGGAGTGACAGGTGGTGCAGCGCAGTCGGGTCACCATTCCGCATCTGCAAACTGGGAACCGCTTTACGGACACCACTGATACCCTAGAGCTTTTTGCAAGCAGTCCTCGACACGTGGCAGGGCAAAAACAGGTGTGCTTCCGCAAACAATCGCGAGAGCACACTTTTTTGAATTTTGGAGCGGACCAGATCGTAACCATACGTGGCGTCGGCTATCGTCTGAGTGAGTTCCGTCGTCGTTAAGGCGTACAGGAGTAGTTTTACTTAAGCATCTCTTAAGTCTGCTTGTTCTAGCATCTGCAGGAAAGTTGACGACGGTTGTCGAGATTGCGAGTCTGCCCAACCGGATACAAACGAAAATCTCCAATGCAGGCGTCGAAAGCGATGAGCCGCATTCGCATGATCAAAGGTT
Source organism: Caballeronia udeis (assembly GCF_001544555.2). Classification (GTDB taxonomy): domain Bacteria; phylum Pseudomonadota; class Gammaproteobacteria; order Burkholderiales; family Burkholderiaceae; genus Caballeronia; species Caballeronia udeis. The sequence continues at coordinate 28,102 of NZ_FCOK02000039.1, forward strand.
TTCGGGAGCGTGCTTTTTCGAACGTCGCCATGTCGCGAAGCGCAAGACATCTCCTCACATTTACTGATTGGGCTGCATATTGTTGGCGCGCTCACACATCGGTTCTTGTTTAAAGGCAGAATTGTTCTCCGAATGTTGTGACCAGGTAGATTCCACGTGCAACTTCGATGCTCGGCCCAGCCACAAATCGTTCTCGATCGTTTAGGCGGATTGGCGGTTGGTTCTTGTCGGCCCACAGGCTGTGGGCAGTGCAAGGACCATGTCACACCCCGTCGAACTATGGTGCACAGCGAAACAGCCGGGTGACCGTCTACTCGACGGCTCAATTAAATGTTGTCCGACAAACGAGAGTAAATGAACATCCGCAGAAAAGCGTCGTCATCGATGATGATTGGATAGCTTCGCAATCGGGCAATGAACGACACGCCTCGGAAATCGGGGTGAGTGTAAGGTAGGCGACTCAATGTAGGCGGCGACGCCGAGCGAGGTTAGATTGAAATCAGTGCGCGCGCAGCTTTTAGTGGGGCTCGTTTTGGTCCTTGGCCTAGCGACGGTGATCGCGGGGTATGGAATTTTCCGAAGTGCCTTGGAAGAAGCCAACGAACTTTTCGACTACGAACTTCGCTCCATCGCACTCTCTCTGCCGCCGTCTGTTGCTGCCACTGAATTGATAACCCACCCGGATAGAGATGTCGAGGGACTGGATGATGAGCGAGTCGTCATTCAAATCTGGGATGCGCAAGGCAAGGAAATCTACCGTTCGGTTCCCAGCGCACAGTTTCCATTGCAAAAACCCGGCTTCCACTCGATAGAGATCGGCGAGAAGCACTTTCGCGTGTTTGGGGTACAACAATCGTCTCGATTTGTGCAGCTTGCGCAACCGACTTTTGTTCGAGATGAATTGGCATTGAAGCTTGCCTTGCGAACCCTGTGGCCTTTGTTGACCGTGCTTCCCTTTGAAATAGCCTTCGTCCTGCTTATCGTGAGACGGGCTCTGCGCCCCGTGAATACTCTTTCAAAGGCCCTTGCGGCACGCTCCGTCGAAACATTGCAACCCATTGAAAAGGATAGTGCGGTGCCGACCGAGGTCCAGCCGCTCGTTGACGCATTGAACGGCATGCTCATACGATTACGTGGAGCGCTCCAAAGCCAACGCGTGTTCGTCGCCGATGCCGCGCATGAATTGCGAACGCCGCTAACGGCGCTCAAACTTCAGATTCAGGCCGCCCGGCGCGATGGATCCGTATCGTCTGACCCTTCTTGGCTACAGCGATTAGAGGAGCGAGTAAACCGCGCGATTCACTTGGTGCAACAACTTCTCGCACTAGCGCGAGAAGACGCGGAGTTTACCGCGCGAGAGGGAAGGGTTGATCTGCCAATCATTGCGTCCCAGGTGATCGGCGAGCTGTCAATTTTAGCGGAGGACAGGAAAATCGACCTCGGATTGGAATGCGTCGGCGTAGCACGGTCGAACGATAGAATAATTGTTCGTGGCGACGAAAACTCGCTGATCACTCTGCTTACCAATCTGGTCGACAACGCGCTTCGCTACGCGGGTGCTGGTGGGCGAGTTGATGTAAGGGTTACGGTAACTTCGGGTATGGCCGCGGTCGAGGTAATCGACGATGGACCGGGCATTCCGCCAAGCGAGTTGGAGCGCGTTCTGGATCGCTTCTATCGCGCCGCGAACACGACCGGACAAGGAAGCGGGCTAGGCTTGGCCATTGCAGCCAAGATAGCCGAAAAGCATGGCGCATCCTTTGAAATACAGAACCGTACTGATGGCACGGGCCTGCGCGTGCGTGTGAGTGGCCTCCTGTTGGCCACTCAGGTTTAAGCTTGAATGAGCTGGCGCTGCGCATGCTCGACATCCACACGCCCGTCGAGCATGCAACTTCCATCGGCTGTGGTGCAAATAGCGATCAACGAATCGGTTAGAGTGTCGGTCTGACTGATTTGAGAGCCCGCGATGAGCAAGCTGAAACCCTCTCCTCAATCCGCTCTATTGCGCGTGTTCAAGCGCCCACTGTGCGACGTCCCGGTGTGTTGCGAACCAAACCTTCGGATGCGACTGCGCGTGCCGGATGATTTCTTCAAGAATCCAGATCCGCGAACGGTAGCCGGTCACATGCGGATGCATCGTCAGCTGGAAAATTCCGCCTTCAACGTAGGCGGCGTCGAACTCGCGGCGAAAGATATCGTACACGTCGGCGGGGGACGTGTAGGGCCGTATCGCTTCGAAGCGGTTCATGATGAGATAAGCGCCGTCGTCGCGGATCCACTCGACCGGCAACTCCACCAGTCCGCTCGGCACACCGGCCTCGAGCAACTCATAGCAGTCGACGTCCGCCATTAGCGACGAATCGTAGCGCAATCCCATCTCACGCGCGATCGAGAGGGTGTTCGGGCTGAAATCCCACGATGGTGTGCGCATGCCGACCGCGCGCTGCCCCGTGATCGACTCGAGCGTATCCGCCGAGCGCAGCAGCAGATCGCGTTCGGCCTCATGCGGCAAGATGGAATTCAGTTCGTGGATCCAGCCGTGCAGGCCCACTTCATGGCCTTCGCCGACAATGCGCTGGGCCTCCTCCGGATGAAGCAGCGCGGTCACCGCCGGCACGAAGAAGGAGGCGGACACGGCATGCCTGCGCAACACCTCGAGAATGCGCGGCATCCCCGCACGGCTGCCGTACTGCCCCCAGCTGAGCCGGCCGATAGAATTTCCACCCTCGCGCAATTCGCTCGTTTCGTGATCGCAGTCGAACGAGAGTGCGACCGCGCATTGGGCCCCGGCCGGCCAGGCCGTAGGACGAAGCGCTCTTCCGGCGCGAACCTGTTCGACCAATTTTCGCCAATGGTGGTCGGGCCATTGCCAGGGTTGGGCATGCGAGTCGTTTGTGTCCATCGAAGCGTCCTTGTTGACGGTTGTGCTGCTGTTAAAGAGAAGTATTCAGGCCGGTCTGGCTAGTCGCATAAAGGGACGCGCATGCCCGCGTTCCGGGCGCGGCGAGCGTCATACCGGAAGCTTCTTTTCGTAGTCGATGCCGAGCGAGCAGAGCAACAACCCGACGCCGGTCGCGGCGAAAAACATCATGGCGAGGAAGTACGAGCCAGTCGCCTGCACGATCGCGCCAACCAGGATGGGCGCGCCGATGCCGCCGATCGCAGCCCCCAGGTTCAGGAATCCCCCGAGCGTGCCCACTTTGGCGCGCGTGCCGAGCAGCGGCGGAATGCACCAGTAAAGGTTGCCCCAGCGCAAGAAAAACACAGTGCACGATAGAAGCACGACGACAAGCGTGGTGCTCGACAAGTAAGCCACCGAAAACACCGAGACCGTGGCAATGACGGCGGCGATTCCGAAGATCGTGCGCAACACCGTATTCGGTCTGCCGCCCGAGGCCAGCCATTTGTCCGCGATCCACGCGCCGACGAGTTCTCCGACGAAGCCGGAGAAGTAGATGATGAAGCTCGATCCACCCATCTGGCGGATATCGAGGCCGTGTTCTTTCATCAGATAGCTTGGCATCCACGTGAGCAGGCCGTTGAAGAGCGTGTTGCAGCACATGAACCCAAAAAACATTAACAGGAACGAGCGGTACTTCAGGAAGTCGAGCGCGCGCCCGGAGGCGTCGGCCGGCTCGCGCCTCAACTCCTCGTCGTGCGAACTCTCGATAAACGCGGCTTCGGCTTCGTTGACGGCGGGATGCTCGCGGGGATGATTGCGTATGTACGCCCACGCGAGGGCGCCAACCAGTGCTGTGGCCGCGCCGGCCACCAAGAATGCGATGCGCCACGAACCGAACAACGCGATCAACGCCGAGATCAGGATGGAGCCCACGGCCGCGCCAAGCGGCGCACCACCGTCCATCAGCGAAGCGCCGCGCGTGCGCTCGTTGCGCGTGAGCCATAGTGCGTTGAGCTTGCCGCCGGCGGGCGCGATCGAGGCTTCGGAAAACCCGAGGCCCAGCCGCATGACCAGCAGCGAAAGGGCATTGGTGCAGAATCCCGCGCCGGCCTGGAACGCGCCCCAGATCAGCGTGGCGACCGTGATCACGAGGCGGGGCTTGAAGCGGTCGACCAGCATGCCGGAAGGAATTTGCATGACCGTGTACGACCAGAAGAACGAACTCAGGATAAGCCCTTGCATGACCGGCGAGAGCGTGAACTCCTTTGCGATTAGCGGCATCGCGACGGAGAGTGAAGCCCGGTCCACGTAGTTGACCGTTATCAGCACGAGCAGGAACCAGAAGATCCTCCATCGAACCGATGACTTCCGGGCAGGGGCGAGCGCAGCCATTCTTGTATTCATATCCTTTTCCTATTTCAGTCATGGTGGCCGCCCGGCCGAAACGCGCGGCACGATAAACCGACGAGGCCGGCCGCCGGTAATCAAGTCTTCCGCAAGTTGCTGATAGAGCGCGTTAAACCGGCGTGGTACGAACGGCGAACAACTCGCCCGCAGTTCAGAACTTCACGCGCAGACCCGCGCGCGCGACCCATTGCGTGGTCGTGCTTGATTCCACTGCCGGGAATCCCTGGTAGATATCGGCATTTGCCCCGCCCGAGGCCTTTTGATATGCCCCATTGAAGTAGACGTCCGTGCGTTTGGAGAGGGCGTAATCAGCCAGCAGGTTGACCTGGTTGTACTTCGGTTTCGCGCCGTTGTAGTCCACCTTGCCTTCCGTGAAGGTGTAGCCGGCGCCGAGCGTCGTCGCCGGCGTCACCTGATATTGACCCCAGACTTCATAGTTGTCGAAGGTGACGGTGTTGCCCTTCACCCCGCTTGCGTCATCGAACTTCGTATTCGTATAGGCAAGGCTGAAGCGTGCCTGGCCGATCGTGTACGCGCCGCCCACGCCGATGTTCTGCATATTGCCCGGATTGCCCACGTAGCCGAACGCGCCTTCTCCGTTCGAAACACCCGGCGTTGCGTTCGGCTTGAAACCGCCGTCGGTGAATTGTTGCGCGGGGTTGGTGGCGTAGAAGTACGCAGTGCCCAGGTACAGGGGACCATTGCGGTAATTCGCGCCGCCGGCGATCGTGCTGTTCTGGCGGAAGTTGCCTGCCACGCCGCCGAATGCATACATCACCTCGGCGGTGACGCCCTTCCAGGTTGGCGTGACGTACTTGACGGAGTTGTTCACGCGAAAGGCATTGTCGGTGTTATCGATATCGCTTGGATGCGAGAACAGTCCACCCCACTGGCCGTTGGATGTGGTCGGCGCGACCATGTCGACCACCGGGTCATATTGGCGGCCGATGGTCAGCGTTCCCCACCCTTGATTCGCAAGGCCGACCCAGGCCTGCCGTCCGAATTCGAGGCCGCCCTGTCCAAGCGTGCCGGTAGAGAGGTTGTAGCCGTTTTCCAACTGGAAGATCGCCCTCGTTCCCCCGCCAAGATCCTCGCTGCCTTTCAGACCCCATCGGCTGCCGCCTTCCACGCCGCTTTGCATGGCCCACTGGCTGTGGCCGGCGGAGTTGCTGGCGTAGGTCAGGCCTTCGTCGATCAGGCCGTACAGCGTAACGCTGCTTTGCGCGAATGCCGGCACCGCGAACGTGCTGGAGAGTGCAACAACAATCAGTGATTTTTTTATCATCGGTAGTCCAAATTAACGTTGTGATTTATATATCGATTTTGTGACTGGCCCTGCGCTACAAATTGTGTCTGGAGATCGGGGGTGATTGCGCGAGGCGATCGATGCCATGGGCTGTCTTGCCGCAAACGGACGCATGGGTCAGACCACGTCGGCATCAGTAAAAACGCAACCAATTCAGCGAATCAACTATACAAAGGCAAATTTGACAGGAGATAATCAAAGTTAGTGAAGCTAACTGATAGAGAATTACGATCATGCGCATTTCCTTGCAGCAAATCGAAACCTTTTACTGGGTTGCGCGACTGGGCGGATTTCACGCGGCTGCGCGTCACCAGCATCTCACGCAGCCCACAATCTCGGCGCGCATCCAGGAGTTCGAGGAACACCTCGGCGTGCGGCTCTTCGAGCGCGGCCGGAGTCGCTCCGAGCTCACGCTGGCGGGCCGCGAAGCACTCGCCAACGCAGAGAAAATGCTCAAGCTCGCCGACAATCTCGAACGAATCGGCAAAAGCCGCGACCCCATGCAAGGGCTGCTGCGGCTTGGCGCGAACGAGTCCATCGCTCAGGCAGGTCTGGCGGACTTGCTCACGCATATGAAGACGCGCTACCCGCAGATGAAAATCGAACTCACCATCGATGTCGGCGTGACGCTCGGCCGCAAGCTAGGCGCTCGCGAAATCGACGTCGCAATACTGAACGATTCCACCGATGCTCCGTATGTGGTGGAGACGGCCATCGGACATACCGACCTCCACTGGGTTGCGTCGCCGCAACTCGTGCCTAACCCCATCGCCACGCCTCGCGCCCTTGAGTCTGTTCCCATCATCACCGTCTCCCAGCCGTCGTCGAACCATTCGCTCGTAATGAACTGGTTCCGCAACGCGGGTTGTACGCCGGAAAACATCAGCTCATGCAATTCCCTGTCTACCATGTTGCGGCTTGTGGCGGCGGGACATGCGGCGGCGGTGCTGTCTCCCGCGATCATGCGCTCCGACATCGAGGGTGGGCTGATTCATGTGCTCAACACCGAACGGCCCATCACCCAGCAAGCCTTTTTCGTGGCCTACCAGGAAGAGCGTCATGGAGGGATGGACGCCATCGTAGAACTCGTGAAAGATGTGCTCACGCGCAGCCGCTTACTGATTCCCGATTGACCGCCGCGGCGCGCTATCCTGCGCATCTTGCGCACGAAGCAAACGAAGGATTCATGCGGCCAAGGAATGCTCCCGCTCGATGACGCGCTGTCCGGTTTGCGCATCGAACAGATGGATCGCCTCCGGCCGCGGCGAGATGCGCAAGGTCTCGCCCGGGCGAGCCAGAACACGTTCTCGAAACTCGCAGACAAGCTCGTCCGTGCCCCGGCGAACGTTGACCTGGGTGGCCGATCCGGTTGTTTCGACCACCACAACCTCGGTTGGCGTGCCGTTCTCCGTAGCGGAGAAATGCTCGGGCCGGATGCCAAGGATCACAGGCCGCGGGCACTCCACGGCGAGCCGGCGCCCAAAGGGCACCGTGAAGCCGCTCGCGGAACTGAACACCGTCCCTTGCTCGCCGTCGACGAGGTCACCCTCGATGAAGTTCATGGCCGGGGAGCCGATGAAGCCCGCGACGAACACGTTGCGCGGCTGGTCGTAGACGTCGAGCGGTGCGCCTACTTGCTCGACTACACCGTCGCGCATCACGACGATCTTGTCGGCGAGCGTCATTGCTTCGACCTGGTCGTGCGTGACATAGATGGTCGTGGTGTGCAGACGCTGGTGCAACTGCTTTATCTCGGTGCGCATGGCGACGCGCAGCTTGGCGTCCAGATTCGACAGGGGTTCGTCGAACAGGAAGACTTGCGGATCCCGCACAATCGCGCGCCCCATTGCGACGCGCTGGCGCTGGCCGCCGGAAAGCTGGCGGGGATAGCGCTCAAGAAGCGGGCCCAGCGCCAGGATCTCGGCGGCGCGCCGTACCCGCTGCTCGATTTCGGCCTTCCGCACGTTGCTGATTGTGAGCGAGAAGCCCATGTTCTCCCCCACGGTCATATGCGGGTAGAGCGCATAGTTTTGAAACACCATCGCCATGTCGCGGTCCTTCGGCGACAGGTCATTGACCACTCGTCCCGACACGCGGATCTCGCCCGAGCTGATGGTCTCGAGACCCGCGATCATGCGCAGCAGTGTGGACTTGCCACATCCCGACGGTCCCACCAGCACGGCAAACTCGCCGTCGGCGACATCCACGTTGATGCCGTGAATGACGGCGTGGGACCCGTACGACTTTCGAACATTCTTGATGCTGAGGTCTGTCAAGGCGATGACTCCGGAAAATATGCGGGTGGTGAATGCGCGGCCCTGGGGCTCACGGCATCAGCAGACCGCCGTTGATCTCGACCACTTGGCCGGTCACATAGCCGCTCAATTGATCGGAGCACAGGAACAGGAATGTCCCGACGCAGTCCTCCGGATCGCCGATGCGGCCCATCGGGATCTGCGTGGCGGTGGCCTTGAGCTGTTCCTGTGACGTCACCCGGTCCTGCATGTCGGTCGTGATGACACCGGGCGAGACGACGTTCACCCTGATGCCGTCGCGCGCATGCTCTTTCGCAATCGAGCGTGAGAACGTGGACACAAACGCCTTGGCGCCGGCGTAGACTGCGGACCCTGCGCCACCGCCGGTCCGCCCCGCGACCGAGCTGACGTTGATGATGTTGCCGCCGCTATTCTGCTTGCGAAACTGCCGGACGGCCGCGCGGCATGCGCTGAATACCGGCCGCACATTGATTGCCATATGACGCTCGAAGAGCTCGTCGGGAAAGTCTGGGAGACTCACCCGGGAGATCTGGTCTCCAGCGTTGTTGATCAGCACGTCAAGCCGCCCGAAGGCCGCGACGGTCTCCTGGATCAGCCGGTCTGCGGCGCCCGGCTCGGCAAGATCAGCCTGGACGATGCGGGCGCTGCCGCCGTGTTCTTCAATATAGGCGGCGACCGCTTCGGCCTGTGCCTGGCCGCTGCGGTAATGAACTATCACTTTCGCGCCCTGCGCGCCAAGGCCTTTGGCCACCGCCGTGCCGATGCCACGGCTGGCGCCGGTCACGAGGCACGCCTTGCCCGCGATTTCGTTCAGAGTCATGCGAGTTATCTCCATTGTTGGATGCTGGTTGCGGCCGGTGGCCGGTTCATGGGCGCGCGGCCAGCAGGAAGGGCAGCGCGACCTCATGGAACGCGTCCGCTTGTTCGATCTGAGGCGTATGACCGGCATCCTCGATGATCGCCAGCGCAGCGCCCGGGATACGCTCACGCATCAGCTCTCCGTGCTCGGGAGTGCGCGCGCGATCGTGCCGTCCCTGGACGATCAGCGTCGGCACCCTGATGCCCGAAAGCTGCCCGAGCGTGTCGTTCACGGCATTGGAGCGGGCTGCTTCGATAGCCGCGACAGGCGTGGCTCCGAGTGCAATGCTGCGGAATCTGGCTAGCTCCGCGTCGGACGGAGGATGCAGAAAGAAGCCGTTGACGACCGGGGTTATCGCGGCTTCATCCCAGGGCGCGGCCTCCATGGCGTCGGCTTTCGCAAGCGCCGCTGCAGGGTCTGCGGTCGTTGCACCGGTTGCGACGAGCAACAGGCGCCCGACGCGCTCCGGGTAGCGGAGCACGAAGTGTTGGGCCACGACGCCTCCCATGGATCCGCCGACCAGCGTGATTCGTGCGATGCCGCGCGCATCGAGCAAACGCGCGAGCGAGTTCGCAAGGCCGGTCATGGTGTACGGTCCGCTCTCGTCCGCCGATGCACCGAAGCCCGGCAGGTCTGGCGCCACGCAGCGAATACCGGCTGCCGCGAGCCGGCCGGCGGTCGGCTTCCAATACACCGACGACTGGCAGAACCCGTGCAGGAAAACCGCCGGGGGATTTGCGCCGTCGTGCTCCAGCGTGAAATAGCTCATCAGCTTGCCTCTTTCTTCAGTTGCTGCGCTTTTTGGGCCGACGCGGTAAGTGCCGCGAGGGGCGTGGTCTGGCGCATCAACACTGCCTGGATCTGCTGCTGCGTGAAGCGATCCCATTCGCTATACCAGGTGGTGCTGATGTTCTCCCGCGTCCGGGCATGCGCCATCTGCTGCTGGAAAATGGCTGGCTCGTAGCCGAGTTGTTTCTGCGAGGCTGCGATTTGCGGGTCCGTGTCGAGCGCCTTGAACGGATAGCCGACGCCATACTTCAGGTACCAGGTCTCTGCAGACGAGTACTGCCCGTGGGCGTCCTTGCCGCCAAGAAAATACATCAGACGCCAGGCTGCGTCGCGGGACTTCGTCTGGGAACTCATGCCATACAAGCGCGCCCATCCCATCGGACCCTGGCCGGCATCCTTGAGCCCGGGGAATCTCGTCATGTGGATCTTGCCGGCGCGCTTGCTGTACTGCGAATTGTTCGAGCGCGGAAAGACGTTGCCGACATTGGACGTGAAGATGCCCTGTCCGCTCAGGAACGTGTCGCGCACTTGGGTATCGTCGAGCTCAAGGCCGCGCGGGTCCAGGATCTGCGAGCCATGCATTGCGTCGAGCATCCATTCGAGGACACTCAACGCGGTCTTGTCCTCATTGGGGAACACTGGATCCATGGCGGGATTAAACATGTGCCCGCCGGAGGCGAATACCATGGACCAGAACTCGCTCAGCCCGTCCACGTTCGTCTTGTAGCCCTTGAGTATCGGGTACTGGGCGATGCCGGCCTTCTTCACCTCCAGCGCTGCGGTCTTCAACTGGTCGAGCGTGACCGGTGCTTCTTTCACGCCGGCTTTGTCGAGTGCCGCGCGGTCGTAGATGTAGACGTAGATGTCACCATAGTAGGGCGTTCCGTACTGCTTGCCCTTGTAGAAGAGCGCTTCGCGGTCGAATGGGAAGATGTCCTTATTCAACGCGTCGAGCCCGGGCAGGCCGTCGACGGGCTGTAACCAGCCGGCGTCGACCCACGCGCCGAGGTCCGTGTCGCGCACGTAGAACGCATCCGGCTGGGAGCCGGCATTGAAGAGCGCGATCATTTTCTCGTTGTACAGCTGCATGTCCAGTGGCGTGTAATTCACCTTGATGCTGGGGTTCTCGGCCATGAACTGCTTGAGCCGCTGTTCAACCACCTGAGGCTCGAAGGCCCAGCCCGCAAACTGAACGGCAACGTCGGCCGCGCGTGCGGAAGACATCAGCCCGAGGTTGCCGACGGTGGCGCCGGCGCCGGCGCCGGCAAGCGCAGACAGCGTCAGGAATCTGCGGCGGGACATCGGACTATAAAGATCGTCATTGGGCGGCATCGCGGTCCTCCTTGAGGCCATGAGATTGCGCTAAACGGTTGGTCATGATCAGTCCTTCACGGCACCACTGGTGAGGCCCTGAACAATCAGGCGCTGGAACAGGAACGCCAGCGCCAGGGGCGGGATGATCGCAAGCACGCCGCCCGTTGCCATCAGCGTGCGTTGGGTCGTCACGTCGGTGGCAAATCCTGCGACAACCACGGGCAAGGTCTTCGAGGCGGTCGTGCTGGTCAGGATCACGGCAAACAGGTAGTCGTTCCAGGCGGTCATGAAAGCGAACATCGCCGCGGAGACAAGTCCGGGCATTGCAACGGGCAGCAGCACCTTGACGAGCATCTGCAGCCAGCTGCAACCGTCCATGAACGCCGCCTCCTCAAGTGAGCGCGGGATAGTCTGGAAGTAGTTCTTCAGCAGCCAGATCGTGAACGGGAGCGTGAAGGTCACGTAGGTTGTGATCAGCGCGGACAGATGGTCCAGCATGCCGAGGTTCTTGAGCGTCAGATACAGCGGCACGATGAGCGCAATGCCCGGGACCATGCGCGAGCCGAGATAGACACCGAGAAGCGCGTTTTGCCCGCGAAAGCGCAGGCGCGCGAGGCTATAGCCAGCCAGCGTGCCGAGCACGAGGTTGACCACAGCAGTGCCCAGCGCGGCGAGCAGCGAGTTCACCATGCCCGGAAGCATTTCCTCCGCGGCGCGGCCACCCACCAGTGCGCTCGCTCCCGAAGGATGGAAAAACGTCCGATAGTGCTCGAGCGTCGGATGGTGGGGAATCCACTGCGTGGGTACCGTAAGGGCGTCGCGTTCGTGCATGAAGCTTGTCAGCAGCAGCCAGCAGAACGGCGCCAGGATGTAGACCGCGACGGCAATGCCGGCGAGCGCCAGGAATGCGGTGCGGCGCGAGCGGTGACCGGCGGGCGTGAAAAAACGGATGGGCAAGGTACTCATGCTTCGATGTCTCCGCGTCCGTAGAGCACCCGGAAATAGGCCAGCGCGAGCGCGAGCGTAATCAGGCTGACCAGCCACGCGTATGCGTTGCCATGGCCAAAATCGAGGTTGCTGAACGTGGTCAGGTAGGTCTGCCAGGTGAGAGTGGTGGTGGCCGTGCCGGGGCCTCCCGCAGTGAGCACGTAGATCACGTCGAATGCGCGAAGCGCCGACATCGTCTGCAGGATCAGCACGACAAGCAGCGACTGCGAAAGCCAGGGCAGGGTGATGTATCGAAAGAGCTGGGACTTGCTCGCGCCATCCATGCGGGCCGCCTCGTAAAGTTCTGCGGGAATGCGTTGCAGCGCGGAGAGCAGCAGGATGACGGCAAGTGGCAACAGGCTCCAGACTTCGGAGAATACGAGCGCGAGCAGGGCGGACGTGGGCGATGACAGCCAGCCCCGGTACTGGTCGAGCAAGCCAAGGCTCACAAGCAGGCCGTTGAGCGCGCCTACCTTGGCGTCGTAGATCCATTGCCACATCAGGCCGTTCACCACGGGCGGAATGGCCCACGGCAGCAGGACCAGCGTGCGCACCAGCGCCCGCCCGGGAAACTCGCGGTTGAGCAGCAGGGCAATCAGAATGCCGAGCACCACCACCAGCATGACGACGAGCACCGTGTACTCGACGGTGATCCACAGCGAAGTCCAGAACTCGGGTGACTGGAGTATGTCCACATAGTTCGATATCCCGACGAATTTGAACGCATGGGGTCTCTGCAGGTTGTAACGGTGCAGGCTGATCCAGGCAGAGTAGGCAATAGGGAATGCGGACAGCACGCAGATCGCTAGCAGCGCCGGCGTATTGAGCAGCCAGGCAAAGGCCCGGCGATCGTAACCGACACAGTTGCTGCGCTGGCTGGGTTCTGCGGCTGGTATCGACAATGAAGGTCTCATGAGCGGCTCCCCAGGCGCAGGAACTTGCCGGCGCGCTCGCCGGTGGCGCCTCGCGCTTCGTAAGTCATCGTGCCGCCCACCATCACGTTTTCTATACCGTCGGCGAGCAGTGTCGGCTGCGCGTAGGTGGCGCGGTCGATCACGAGATCCGGATCGAACACGACCAGATCCGCGTGCTTGCCCACGGCGATCTCGCCACGGTCGAGCAGATTGAAGCGGCGCGCGGACAGGCCGGTCATGCGGTGCACGGCCTCTTCCAGCGGAAACAGGGCGAGTTCGCGTGCGTAATGCCCTAGCACGCGCGGAAAGGTGCCCCACAGGCGTGGGTGCGGATGACGGTCGTGCGGCAGGCCGTCGGAGCCGATCATCGTCGCCTCGTACTGCAGGACGCGGCGCACGTCGTCCTCGCGCATCTGGAAGTAGCTCGCGCCGCCCGGCTGCAGGCGCTCGCAAGCCTCCCTCTGGCTGCAGTTCCACTCGCGCGCGATGTCGGCGAGCAAGCGCCCGCTCATCGCGGGATAGGGCTCGGACCACGTCACCATGACCTCGATGACCTCGTCCACCAGGTCGGGGCGCAGCACGGTCGAGCCGGCGATATAAGGGTAGGCGTCCAGGCCGATCGGCTGGCCATGCCGAGCGGCGTTTATGTGGGCCAGCGTCTCGACCGAGCGGCCCCAGTTGAGCGGTCCCGCGCACTTGTGATGCGAAATCACAAGCGGTAGCCCGGCATTACGCGCGGCAGTGAATGCTTCGTCGAGCGAAGCGATCACGTCCTTGGCTTCATCGCGTATGTGGGCGGTATAGACGCCCCCTGCTTCGGCCGCGATGCGCGCGAGCAGCGTCACCTCGGCCGTGTCCGAGGCCGCGTTGGTGTCATAAAAGAGCCCGCTGCTGAAGCCGGTCGCGCCCGCGGCCATCGCTTCGCGCATGAGATCGGCCATCTTTGCCTGCTCCGCGGACGTCGCGGCGCGGTAAGGGTCGTCCATTGTCGCGACACGCAAGGTCGAATGTCCGACGAGCGCCGCCACGTTGACGGCCGGCCTCGCGGCATCGACGGCTTGGGCGTACGCCCGCATCGTCGGATAGACATGCTTGCCCGAACCGCCCAGGAGAGTCAGCGGCGCCGGCACGTCCGGATGCACGAGCGGTGCGAGGCTGATGCCGCAATTGCCCACCACGACCGTGGTCACGCCCTGGCTCACCTTGGGCAGCATGGCTGGCGATGACAGCACACTTTGGTCGTCATGCGTGTGCACGTCGATGAATCCCGGGGCGACTATTCTCCCGGCTGCATCGATCGATGTCGCCCCACGCAACCCGAGATCCGCGCCGATTTCGCTGATGCGCCCGTTTTCCACGCGAACGTCGGCGAGAAACCGCGACGATCCGGTGCCGTCGACCACTTGTCCGCCCTGCAGCAGCCAATGCGCAGGCTTTTGCGCGTGCCGGGTGTCGGTCATGGCCGTGACTCCTCGAAGACTGACATCGATTGATCTGATATGTAATTAAATTTCACTACCAAAGCTAAGCTTTTGCCTGGAGTTCGTCAAAAAATAAACACGTCTCTTGCGACATTCTTCCGTTTCATTCGCGGTACAGGTTACAGATACGCTACAAAACAAGGGATAAAGTGAAAAGTCTCTGCTCTTATTCTTAATGAAACACCTTTTTTAATGTACGGATACGGGGCGGCGTAATTGCGTTGACAACTTTTTCGTGTAACAAAATTTCATGTCTAAGCGTAAAACGTCGATTGTTCGATGTCAAAAGGAAAAAATAAATTTTGACGGGCGAGGGGCGAGGGGCGAGGGGCGAGGGGCGAGGGGCGAGGGGCGGGGACGGCGGGTCACACGCCGTGCCTTGGTTCACATGTCTTATTTCTTACAGCGGGTCGGGTCCCGCTTCGGACCATGCTCGCTGCAGCGCCGGATGGACCTCGGTGTCGACGCCGCGCTCTCTCAGTACCGACCGGACTCGCTTGAGGCGCTCGAGTGCGGAGGGCCCAAGCCGCAGACCTACGCCGACCATCAGGACCTCGAGGAGAACCTGACCCGCGATGTAAGCCTCCGTGCCCACGCGTGCGGCGGCGTCCTCGGGCACGACCATCCCGATTGGAATAGTGCATTGCCTGGCAAGTGGCGTATCGGGCTGTGTAATGCCGATCACCGTCGCACCCTGTTCGCGCGCGAGTGCTACCGCCTCCAGCAAGGTGGGCATGCGACCGACATGCGAGATGGCGAGCACGACGTCGCGGGGAGAGAGCGAGGCGGCCGATATGACCTGCATGTGCGGATCGAAATATGCGTTGGACATCAGGCCAAGCCGGGCGAAGCGCGACTGGGCGTCGCTCGCGAGGAAGGTCGACACGTTGCCCACGCTATAGCACTCGATCCGCTCGGCCGCGGCCAGCTTCTCGATGGCCAGGCTGATCGTATCGGCGTCGAGCTGGCTTTCAAGGCTGGTCAGCACGGCGGCGGCGGCGTACAAGATCTTGTGGATCAGACTGGGCACGCCGTCCTGGGCGTTTACGGCCCGATGAAGGTACGGCGTGCCCACTGCCAGGCTTTGTGCAAGCTGCAGCTTGAAGTCGCTCAAGCCCTCGAATCCAACGGCACGGCAGAATCGAATGACGGTGGGCGCGCTGACTCCCGCGCGCTGCGCGATCTCCGCGACACTGGCTCGCACCGACCACTCCGGCTCTGCGAGTATCGCCTTCCCGACCTGGAGCTGGGCGTCCGGCAAGGACTCGGAAATTGCCCGGATTCTCGCGAGGGTGTCCGTGGTGGAGTGCGGTACGACTTGCAGGATATCCATGCTTCCCTTGGCTGATTTTGTGCGTTTAGGCCACCGTAACACGGTCGAAGGCAGTTCAGACGGGGCGCTCGGTGTGGGTTAATGAAAGTCCGCGAGCGGTGCTGTCCCTGCGACGACGGCTGCTGATACGCCCATCGGTCGACATTTTGAATGCGGCGGAGGATAGCTGCCACTCCGTGATCTTTTTTGGGGGCTCGCTCGCGGGTCGCGAACTTTTGATGATAGACCAGTTCATTTTTCAATGAGCCCCGGAATGACTTCATCGGAGCGTTGTCAAAGCAATTTCCCCGTCTGCTCATTGATGCCTGCATGCCAACGGCTCAATTGGAAGGGAAAGGCAGTATGACTCTGCATGAGGAGGAGGCTGACCCGCCGTGGGAAAACTGAACGCGGATACAGAGGCGACAGCCTTGAGCGCCTGTCGGCGGTCCCATGCCAGCTTGAAATCGGACGGGTGATGCACTTCAATCTGCGTCGTAGGCGGGCTGACTTGAAGCATTCTGTGCGCTCAACAGCGGCCGCTCGGCGGGTATTGGTCACAGACCAGCTTGTACAGACCTCGAATCTTGCTACCAGTTGAGCCTCAGTCCTGCCTCGGTTGCACGATGCAGATCATCGTTGTCCGCATGCAGGTACTGGCTGGTGGTCGAGATCGATTCATGCCCCAGGTTGTCCCGCACGTAGCGCAGGCCCATCAGATGCAGGAGCGAGATCAGCCAGCGCACCCGCGCGTAGTGCTCCTGCGCCCGTGTGGTGTCACGCGGCATCGCGCCGATCGAGCTTTTGACGGCCTGCCATAGATCGTCCTCGAGGAAGCGCGTCACGCGGGGCTTGGCCTTGCGCGCGGGTTGGCGTGACAGCGACAGCGGATTGCCAGCCAGGTAGCCTGCGTTGACCAGCCAGGAGAAGAGCGTGTTCAGAATCACAACCGCCTGCCGTTCGCTCGCGGGGGAGAGCGGTCCCGCGAACGGCCGCCACGACGGGTCGGCGCGGGCCACTTTGCGACCAGTCATGACCCAGCACGCGAACCTGTCGACGAAAGGTGTCGAGCGGGTTGATGGCTCCGGTGGTTCCCCCAAGGTAGCCAAGACATTGATCTGGCCGCCGCGGCGAATGGCGCGAAGCTTTCTGGGCCGCCGACTTCCAAGACGTGGTCGACACCGGCGCCATCGGTCAATTTCAGGACTTCGCCGGCCCAGTCCTCATGGCGCCGATAGTTGACGCCGGCATATGCACCGAGCGTTTTCGCCCGTTCGAGCTTTTCATCGCGCCCGAAAGGCTGGCAGCGGTCGTTGCCTACGACATATCCATTAAGGCGATTTGCGATGGATTTAAACGAAGCAGCGGATCAAGGGTTTCGGGTGCAGTCTTCGCTTGACCGATCCCGATGAGCGACGAATATTCAATGCGCGTCGCGCGGGTAGGCAACGCCGAGTTGGCGCGCGAGCGTGGCGAGCCGGTTGTCCAGCGTCCAGATCTGGGCACCGGGGGTCATCAAGGTCGAGGCCAGCAGCGTCAGGTCGACGCCGCCGCATCCTTGGCCATACGGCCGCTCGGTTTCGATGAACCGCATGACCTCGTTCCATGTCGCTTGCTGTACGTGCCGCAGCAGCCCGATGTCGTGGAGGGACCGTGCCCGTGGTGCGGGTGGGGTTCCGCAGGCGAGTTCAAGGAGCACGAGCGGATGGGTAAGCGCCTGATCGGTGCTGATCAGATGAGCGAGCGTTTCGTTGCCTCGGCGGAAATGATCAACCCACACCGAGGTATCGATTAGGACGTTCACTATGCGTCGGTCTCCGGGCGACGTCGTGGAATTTCGCGCATTTCGGGGATGGTACCGCCAAGCATGGCGAGGCGCTTGGCTGCCTGGATGCGGACGAAGGTCTGCATCGCGAGCCGGAAAAGGTCGGCCTTATCCGTCCCGGGATCGGCGAGTTCCAGTGCCTCTTGATAGAGCGTGTCATCGATCGTAACGGTGGTTCTCATGGCGGACGGCTCCTCGTTTGATGCATTCAAGCATCAATTTTAGCATCAAACCAGACAGCTAATTGCCCAGTCCGGCGGTTTGGTTATGGGGGCGGCCGGGCGGCGCCAAGATTTTAAGCCGTAGTGGCGACGGCTACAGACGCTGGCTCGCTGAACTTAAACAGAGGGTCGAGCGAACCCGACTTCGCGCAGTCACCAGCGCGAACCGCGAACTCATGGCGCTGTACTGGCAGATTGGCCGGGAAATCTTGGATCGTCCGCAGCGACAGGGGTGGGGCGCCGGAGTAGTTGACCGGCTTGCCCGGGACCAGAAAGCAGCGTTTCCCGACATGCGCGGTTTTTCCCTGCGGGACCTGAAATATATGCGCTCGCTGGCGCAGGTCTGGCCAGACGCGGAATTTGTGCAGCAGCCTGCTGCACAATTGCCCTGGTTCCATCTCTGTATCTTGCTGATCGAGACAGCGGCCTATGCGAGCCGGCAGCGCCGTGGCGAATTTCAGGGAAACTTTACCCCCGCAGCAGTCCGATCTCGCTCGGGATGCGCTGAAGGACCCGTACATTTTCGACTTTCTCGGCCTACTGAAGGTGCACAGGAGCGTGATATCGAGCGGGCGCTCACCCGTCATATCACCCGGTTCCTTCTTGAGTTGGGAGCGGGATTCGCGTTTGTCGCCCGGCCGCGCCGCGGCGGCCGGGTCGCATACGACGCGACGTCAAACCGCGTCCATCGAAAAGGGGCCGTCTCAGAATCCGCAAATTCGTACGCTTAGCGTCCGGTTAGATCCGTGTATCGCCAAGGGAATAAGAAAAATGGCTAGATTCGACGTACCAGCCGCCGAAGCGAAGATCGCGGAGGGGCTGAAGACGGTGCACGAGCAAAGGGAGGTGGTCGTCGATGCATGCATGCGCGCGGAACAGATGATTGCCGATGGCAACCTAGCCGAAGGTGGTGGCCGTGCCGTCACGGTCTAGGGGTCTTGTCGCCAAGCTCAAGGGACTCGTGACGCAGCGTGTCTTGCGACCGGCTGATGTCGTTTCGTTTCATAAACAAGTCAAAACGCTCTTCCTTTCCCGGAAGCGGTGAGGTGAATGCTCTGAAAACAACGAAGCCGACGAACAACAGAATACAAATAGCCGATGAAATCTCGAAAAGTGCGTGACTCATGGAACCTCCCAACGCTAGCTTATTCGGCAATTCGGACTTGCCGTTCTAATAAGGATAACTACTTTGTGCTCCGAAGTTTGGTTACAACCTCAAACTTGACAATGCCATTTTCCCTCTCATGTGTTCATGTGCGTCGATGAAACGATGAAGCGGATAGTAGTGCCGAAATCTTAGACGGGAATTAGCGGCTCCGGATATCGGGATCTCACGACCGCACTGGTCAGCTAGTCTTTTGCTCATTCTGCGCTCATTTTTCGCGCTCATCATGCGTGGAAAGCAAGGGTGGGGTGGGGTCGCGAGAACGCGCAGGCTCACGGCCGACATGCGCAGCGACGGCCGCCACATGACTCACGAAAGAGGATCGATCATGACAAGTTACAGCGAAACAACAGAGCCGCTCTATATCGATGCATTACTCGACCAGCTGGGCATACGGTCTGATAGACCTGTACTGCGCTATCTTCGTACCGACGTTACCGGCGGCGCGCTGCGTCGCTCGATCTTTCGTTACGCACGTGCGCTTGAGGCACTCGGTATTGGCCGGGGTTCTCTCGTCGCATTGCTCGCACTCAATTGTCCCGATGCGCTCGCTATCCGTTACTCGGCGAATCTTCTCGGTGCCGCGACGCTGTTCATGCCTGCGCTCGCGAAGCGCGATCAACACAGGACGCTGCTTGCCAGAATCCAGCCCACGCTCCTGATCGTGTTCGGAGAAACCGTGCACCTCGTCCCGGAAAGCGTGACCGCGCGCGTCGTGCCAGTGGGTTTCGGCGCTGATACTTTACGGCTAGATCGGCTTGCTGCGGAGCGTTCGGATCGGCCCTTGCGCAGCCGTGCCATGCCCGATGACCTCGCCGTGATCGTATCGTCCGGTGGCACGACGGGCGTGCCGAAATGCAGCCGGAGATCGTTCGCGGCGTATTCGGCGATGGTCAGAGCAGAGAAGGCAGAAGATAAGCGGCAGCTCGTCAATGGCGCGCTCGCCTACATTTCACAAGTACTTGTGGACTCGACCTTGATCGGTGGAGGCACGGTCGTGCTCGACCGCCAATACGACCCTGCCGCGACGCTCTCGGTGATCGAGTCGGAACGCATCACCGACCTGCTGCTCGTCGAGCCACAACTTTTCGAAACGATGGACCATCCGGACGCACGCTGGCGCAATCTGTCGTCGTTGCGTTCGATTGCGCACATTGGCGGCTCGACGCCCGCGGTTCTGCGACAACGCGCAATCAGGCGTTTCGGTCCGGTGCTCAAGCATATGTACGGCGCGAGCGAGGCGGGTCTGGTGAGCGTGCTTGCTCCGCCGAGGTACGAGGCAACCGTCAACATGGCATTCAGCGCAGGGCGGATTGTGGATGGCGTCGAGGTACGCATTCGACGCTTAGACGAACGGTTCGCGGCCGTAGGGGAGATCGGCAACATCGAGGTGAGGTCGTGTTGTGTGGCGCAGGGCTACTACAGGCAGCCGGAAGCGGAGTCACGCAAGTTTCGCAACGGCTGGTGCTGCATGGGCGACACCGGTTTCATCGACGAGGACGGCCACCTGCATGTGCTTGGGCGTGCGTCCGATGTGGCTGTGATCGATGGTGTTTATATCAGCCCGACCAGGATTGAGGAGATCCTCTGCTGGCTGCCTGACGTGCGGTATGCCGCGGCGTATGCACCCGGAAACGGTTCAGCGGGATATACATGGAACGCGTTGGTTGAGCCATGGCCGGGAAGACACGTACAGGTTGCGCGGTGCGCAAGCATTCTCGAAGCTGTGTTCGGCATTTCCATTTCGAACCGGGTACGCATTCTCGCGGTAGATCGCGTGCCACATACCGAACAGGGCAAAGTGGACCGTATGGCGATCGAAGCCCTTCTTCAGGATGAGCCGCGCAATAGAACGAGCCGTATCGAATTCGATACGCAATCGCGTCGACAGAGAAGCGTGGTCGGCGCTTCTCTGTGATTTGCGTCGTAGTGCGCGACGAGCGATAGCCCCGATGGGCTTGCTGGGTGTCGCGGTAAGGAATCAGGAGCGACGAGATCAATATGCCTAGTATTCCTTATTTTTATCATGAAAAGAATCGACCAGCGATTGACTCGGTGTGTTCCGGCAGCACAGGTTCCTCACTCACCGCGAAGTAATTCAGCGCTAATTCTGCGACGTCACTATGACATCTGTGTACTCACTGGATATCTAACATCATGAAACGTTTACAACTCGTGTGCGTGGCAACACCTTTATGCTTGATCGCCCTCTCCCTGACCGGGTGCGCCGTCATTCCTCCCACCGGCCCGACCGTGGTCGCGTTGCCGCCCGGAGGAGAGCCGCTGAGCAAATTCCAGCAGGAAGATTACGCGTGCAGGGATTATGCGTTCCGCTCTGACAATGCCTCGCAACCATCGGCGGCGGCGGCCAACGACGGTCTACGCACCGGGGCGATCGGCACCGTAGGCGGTGCGGCAGCAGGCGCGCTTTTTGGCGCGGCAGCAGGCGATGCCGGTATCGGCGCGGCGATCGGCGCCGGCGCTGGTTTGCTGCTTGGCAGCGCCGTGGGCGCCAACGGCGCTCAGGCCACTTCGGCCAGTCTGCAAGCCCGCTACGACGCCGCTTATTCGCAATGCATGGCGTCAAAGGGAAATCAAATCACACACCCGGCCGTCTATTCGACCGCGCCAATGTACGCGCCGCAGCCTGTCTTGGCGCCTGCGCCGGCGGTCGTCTATGGCTATCCGCAAACTTTCGGCTATTGGTAATACTGACGATCCACGCGGTCCGATCGTCTCGTATCGCTGTGCGTCGGTGAGC
Organism: Caballeronia udeis; assembly: GCF_001544555.2. Taxonomy (GTDB): domain Bacteria; phylum Pseudomonadota; class Gammaproteobacteria; order Burkholderiales; family Burkholderiaceae; genus Caballeronia; species Caballeronia udeis. The sequence continues at coordinate 49,624 of NZ_FCOK02000039.1, forward strand.
CGGCAGTCGAAATACAGGTGTGAAGTCTGCCTTACGCGGTCGATGGCGGCGGGGTAATTTTCCCCTAACTCACTGCCTATACGATGTATCCAGTCAACGCGCACCGGCACCTTGCGGTGAACAACACCTGGCAAGTTCCATTGCGTAGTACGCGTGCCCGATTCGAGAGGGTGCGCACCATCAGCCCCGAGCATTCATCCTCGAAGCCGGGGGTATTGATTTATCAACAAGCGGGGCTCTACCGCCGCGAAGGTGGAAAGATCCGCAACACCATCTGGAGAATGTTATGAAACACCTTGCAATTGCGACCGCCGTGTTGGCCGGTCTATGTGTATCCCCCCTCGCTCTCGCGCAGGCCGCAAAGCCAGTTACGCCCGCAAAGATGAGCTGCTCAGATTTCCTCGCCGTGGACGACGCTTACAAGCCGGCGCTCGTCTATTGGGTCTCAGGTGTCGACAAGCTGGGCGTAACCGAGACCGTGACGACGGTCGTCGATGTCGCAACTCCGGTAGCCATGATAGTTGGCGAGTGCAAGCAGGCGCCGCAGGCACCGTTCGCGAGTAAAGTCCGCGACCTGTACAAGAGCGGTCGAATCGCGCTGTTCAGCCACAGCTGAGCGTCCCCGCGCTAATTTTTCCGCTTATATTTTATTGATCCATTTCCGTTAGGATGTTAGACCATGAAGATCAGCTATCCTCATCAAGTAGAATTAATTAATGCATCAAAGTTCGGCATCGAGCATGTTGAAATGACGATCGAAAAATTGAAGGCGGAATGTCCCGATGCGTTCCATACGGACAGCACGCTGGTAAAGCGTAGATTCCATCACAGGCCGGCATCAGACACGCCTTGTCGCGGCTTCGTCGCCGATCGGGATTCGTAAGTGTGTCGGGATAGCTAGTTGCCCGCAGCTAGCTATCCGACCGCATGGGAGCTTACTATCCCGGCGTTCGAACGTCGTATTTCTGGAATGCGGTGGTTTATCTCGGCCAGCGAGGTAACGTGCTTACGAACAAGCACCGTACTTACGGTTTGCGCTGCGTGCATGCGGCTTGACCTTGACATTCCCATCAGCGCGCCTGATACGGTCGCCTGGAATACCGGATTAGCTGCCCATCAGGACCCGCCAGGTCGGAAGCCCGATAAACGCTAGCCTCCTGCGCAGCCAGTCTTACATCCGCAGCATGACTGCCACGGCAGCTCGACCTCAATCACCTGGCCCGCCCGATCGAAGGAAACCGTTTCCACATGGATCACTATGTCTTTTCTGCCATTGTGCTTGCGCTCATTCTTTTGAGTGCAGCGCTTGGGTCGCATGTGCGCGCAAGCCTGGCAGATCACCATTTCTCTGAAGACTCACTTGCCGCGATGCGTATTGCCGTTGGTCTGGTGGCGACGCTGTCGGCGTTGGTGCTTAGCCTGCTGATTTCGGCCGGAAATTCATCGCTCGACCTGGTCAACACCGCGCTCCAGCATAATAGTGTCGCAATGATCCAGCTGGATCGAAATTTGTCCCAGCTTGGCCCATCGGCCGAAGGTCTGCGAGTCGACATCAAGAACGAGTATGCCAGATGGATCTCCTTCCTGTTTTCCAACGAAAGGGGAATGACCGCAGAGGCAGAATCGCGAGAAATCCTCGCGAGTACCTATGACATCCAGGGACGCATTTTCGCTCTGCAGACCCTCGGCCCTTCGCAGGAAAAACTCCGTGACCATGCGATGGAACTTTGGAACAACATATTTGCAGGTCGATGGCTTGCACTCGAACACAGGAGGGGCTCGATTCCAACCCCTCTCATTGCGATCCTGGTTGGATGGCTGGTTGTCATATTCGGAATATTCGGCTTCAGTGCACCCAGAAACTGGAGCATGTGCGTTGTATTTCTTCTTTGCGCCTTATCGGCCACGACTGCCGTGTTTGTTGTCCTTGATCTCGACACGCCATTTCAGGGAATGGTCAATGTGTCGAAGACGCCGATGATGGACGCACTCAAGTTCATCGGACGATAACTTGAACTTAAAACACGTCACCGACCGACAGCCGAGTTGCTGAAGCGGGCGGTGATCGCTCAGGCTAGCGAGCGGTTGCGACTCAGCGCCCGCAACCCGATTGTCTTGAACTTCCCCGGCAGGCGCCCCTTCGATCACTGCATACGGCGCATGGCCTGCATTGCAATTTCAAATGACATCTTTCCGCTTACAAAGAGACCTGCCCGCCGCATGTGGCCGCGTAGGGGGCCAACAGCTGTCGGGCGAGCAGGATGCATCTGAAGTCATTGCGCCGGAAGTTGCCACGCGTCGCGCAGCAGTCTCAGGAAGTCAGCTTCCCGATCGCAGTAGCTATGGTCCGCCATGACGGCTTCGTTGCATAGATCAATGATGTCGCGACGGAGTTGCCGGTCGTGCACATCAGCCGCCAGGCAAGCAAGTGTCGCGGGATCAACCTGACACACGTCGCTCCAGCTCAGGTACCCGCAGCGCGTCAGGTCTTCATACAGCGTTTGCACGATGGAGAGCAAACGGCTTCGATTTAACGACAGCCGCCTTTCCATACCGCAACGATCGAGTGCTTCAAGTTCCGTAAGGCCAAGATGTCCGTCGGAAAGCAGACAGGCCGCCAGGATGCGGCCCGCTGCCTCGGGACTGTTGCAATGATAGTGACGCATTCTCTACTCCTTGTTGTCTCGGCAAGAATGGCCCAGTGAAACGGACTCTAAAATGATTCCGGTGAGTCACCGTGGTCGTTCAATTAATCACATTCATCTGTTAACCGAGGATAACTAATCTATAGGTGTGTCCTGCCGAGGATTGGGATCATCATTAAATAAATCCTGGTGACCGCCGTGTCGCCAGTCAGCGGCGAATGTCGCGATCGATACCGGCACCCGGATTATTGGGCATCAGCGGCCGGCGCTCCGGTCCAGCGTGTAGCGCCGCGACGCGTCGAGCCGCCGATGACTTTGCCGGAGACGGTCTGAGTCGGCGTGTTCGTATGGCGCCGTACCTCCGAGGCAACATCTTCGCTCATCCAGCGCCACCAACCCGATTTCCGCTCGCCGAGAAGAATCAGATCGGCACCCGACGAGTCGGCGGCAGAGGCGATCGCCTGGCCCACCGATTGACCCGATATCGGCAGCGTGACCATGCGGGTTTCGTTGAGACCTGAATGACCGTCGAGCACATCAGCCATTCGCGTAACGATTTCGCGTCCATGTGCTTCCAGCGCCTGGACGATGAGTCCGAAGTCGTAGTCGAGTGGCCCCATCCAGCAGGGCATGGGGTCGACCACGTGCAGCGCAAAAATGCGCGCATCGTACTTTTTGGAAATTTCGATGGCCGATTCCAATACCGTATCGACCGAGCTTGCACTAACCGCAACTAGAATCCTTGTGAACATTCTGGGTGCCTCTTTGTAGTGGGACAGTGGAACGCAGCGGCCTGTGCCGTTCGTGATCCATAGCCTTATCATCACGCTGCAGAATGAGAGAAAAATTAGCGCGTCATATCTTGCAAACAGGGGGCGTTGACAGCTTTTTGCGAACGATGTCTCGGAAACGTCGGATCGACGTGTGCTCACTTTGCGCTAACAAACGATTGTTACGCTGACGTGCATCGAGTCAAGAGGAGTCGGCATGACATTCAAGTATCGGTCGGACGTGACCAGCGGTTTGCTGTCGTGCCAGAAACGTAGTGGCTGTCGCCTGATCGCGCAGTTGCTGGTCTGCTCCGGGTTGCTCGTCCCGCAGATGCTGCCGGTCGCCTATGCCGGGACGGTCGCTTGGCAGGATGACATGCGATGTGGATCCGGCGCGTTCCGTCAAGATCGCCAAGCGGGACTGAAGGAACGGATACTCGAGACCCCGAACGGCTCGATCGGGTACTTCCGGTTCGGTCACGGCAGTCCAATCGTGCTGATTACCGGTTATCGCGCAAGCATGGCCGAATGGAATGCGTACTTTCTCTCCGATCTCGCGAAGCATCATGAGGTTGTCGTCTTCGACAATCGTGGAATCGGGCAGTCGCAGATGCACGACGCGAGTTACAGCGTGCGCGATCTGGCGAGTGATACCGCCGCGCTGCTCCGCGGCCTGCACTTGAAGAACGCGACGGTATTAGGCTGGTCGATGGGAGGCATCATCGCGCAGCAACTCGCGATCGACGAGCCTTCGCTGATCTCGAAGCTCATTCTGCTTTCGTCGATGCCCCCCGGCCCGCGCGCTGCGCTGCCGCCAACTGACGTTGACCAGGCCTTGTCGGGAAGCGGCAGCGGACATTTCGATCACGTGATGGAAGTGCTGTTTCCAACGCCTGCACTACCGAGTGCTAAAGCATGCTTTGTTCATGACATGTTTGCGCCTGTGGGTTATACCGAACCGCACATCACGGACGCCGTAACGCACGCCCAGGACCTCATTCTACGGCGTTGGAAGCAGGACAATCAGGCGCTCCGGGGTCTCGATCGCGTCACGGTGCCGACGCTGATCCTCGCTGGCACAAGCGACGAGGTGCTGCGGCCGAGCAATTCCGTTGTGCTCGGTCACATCTTGCCCAATGCCACGCTGGTGGAAGTGAGGGCCGGTGGTCACGCGATGATGTATCAGTACCCTCGTCAGTTGGCTGACCGAATCGTCAGGTTCATTGGGACGCAGTAGTCGGCAGGCGCGTGCGGTCCGTCGGTATGTCTAGTAAAGGGGGCGCGTGACGGTGTCGAGCGGCCCCGTGTGTATAACGCGGGCGTCCGGCCTGCCCGGCTTAACTGATACCCGGGCGATTTAGCGCACGGTTGCTGCCTCCTCTACAGGTTACCGGCCGGCGAGATGTCGATATCCGAAGGGCCTGACAATGACGTGGCCGCGTTTCGCGCGAAATCAAAAGTGCCGGTCACGCGACGTGCTATCGGAATACAAAGTGATCGGCTGGTGGTTCATTTCGAAGGCGTGTATACGACGTTCGAGATCGACGAAGTCGACTGACTTCCCCAGATAGGACTCGCGTTTCTGTTCTTCGGTGAGGAAGAAAAACTCATTCAGCGTTTTGGAAAATTTCGCAAACATGATGCACTCCAGTCAGTGATTAGATTCATGGCGGACCAATGGTCTACCGCGTCACGACGATTGCAGCAGGCAATTGGAATTAGCCGTAAATCAAGGTGCCGCTCGTCGATGGAGTGCATCGTAGGCCTGGAGAGTGAGCGGAAAATGAGCAACGCGTGCTCTTGATAACCGTCGGCCAGGATGACCGTGTCTCGCGAGTGTTCCTAATTTTCTGATCAGCTCGCCTCGTCAATATGCAGTCGTCGATGCCGTCACTGGACAGCTGATCCAAAGACGAGGAGAAGATGGCATGAGGCGTTCTCTCGCTGGCAGCTCGATGCGCAAACGACGCCTCAACGATGCTCGGAAACGAATTTCGTATTCAGATACGCTTCCAGCGCCTCGCTGCCGCCTTCCGATCCGTATCCAGAATCCTTGATCCCCCCAAACGGTGTTTCAGGCATTCCAAGTCCGTGGTGATTGATCGAGATCATGCCGCTCTCGATATCGTCGCCCAGCGACGCCATCGTGGCCGCTGAGCATGTGTATGCATACGCGGCAAGACCGAAGGGCAAGCGGTTGGCTTCGCCGATGGCCTCATCGTAAGTACTGAAAGTCGAGACGGCCGCGATCGGGCCGAAGGGCTCTTCGTTCATGATGCGCGCGGATGGCGGTACATCGATCAGCAAGGTGGGTTCAAAGAAGTAGCCTTCACGTTCCCGCCGTCTGCCTCCCGTGGCTATCGTCGCGCCTTGCGCGACCGCATCTGCTACAAGTTGCTCCATTGCATGCAGACGCCGGGCGTTGGCAAGCGCGCCCATCTGTACACCGTCGTGCAGACCGTTGCCCACGTGGATGGTTTGCGCCGCGACGACGAAGTGCTCGATGAACTCGTCGCATACGGAGTGTTCGACGATGAAGCGCGTGGGCGAGATGCACACCTGACCCGCATTACGATATTTCGCGGCGGCGAGCAGTCGAGCGGCGCGTGGCACATCGCTGTCGGCGAAGACGAGTGCGGGCGCATGGCCGCCGAGTTCCATCGTTGCACGCTTCATGTGCTCACCCGCTTTCGCCGCAAGCAGCTTGCCGATCGCCGTCGAACCCGTGAACGATATCTTCCGGATGGCGGGGTGGGCGATCAGGTGGTTCGATATCTCGGCGGGTACGCCGAACACGAGGTTCAGCACGCCGGCCGGCAAGCCGGCATCCGAAAAGGCGCGAACGAGCGCGGCGCAACTTGCGGGTGTTTCCTCGGGGCCTTTCAGCACGACGGAGCATCCCGCCGCAAGGGCGGCAGCAATCTTGCGCACTGCCTGGTTGATCGGGAAATTCCACGGCGTGAATGCGGCGACAGGGCCGACGGGTTCGCGTGTGACGATCTGCCGGACGATGTTGACACGTGACGGAATCACGCGGCCATAGGTACGGCGCGCTTCCTCGGCGAACCATTCAATGACGTCCGCGGAAGCCAGCGTTTCAGCGCGCGACTCCACAAGCGGCTTGCCCTGTTCCAGGGTCATGGTAACGGCGATATCTTCGGCACGTTCGCGCATCAGTTGCGCGGCGCGGCGCATGAGTGCGCTGCGCTCAAAAGCTGGGATCTTGCGCCAGATTTTGAAGCCACGTAAAGAGGCTGCGGCTGCTTCGTCGAGGTCGGCCGTGTCCGCCATTGACACACGGCTGATCTCGATCTCCGTTGCGGGGTTGACCACGGGCAGCGTGCGCGACGTGGCGCGCCAGGTGTCGTCGATGAAGAGTTGTGTATCGGAATAAGAAGGCGCGGTGCTCATTGAATGTCCATGCAAGTAGAGAGAACGAGGGTGGTGTGCAGTCCGGTTATCCGGCGGCCGCAATCTCGCGGCGCAGCGACGCAATGTCAGGCGTGATGCCGATGCCCGGCGCTTCGCCAAGACGCACGCGGCCACCTGCAGGCGTCTCGATCGGACCCGATAACCGCGAACGAAGCGGGTTGGGATTGGCATCGACTTCGAGCAGACCGCGTCCGCCGCTGTCGCCTGCTGCAGCGAGCAGATGCGCCGACGCAAGCAGGCCCACGCCTGCGCCGAGGTAATGCGGGCAATACATGAGCCCCGCCGCCTGCACTGCCTGGGTTACAGGCCAGTTGCCGGAAATGCCGCCCCACTTGGCGGCATCGGGCTGAATCACGCTGAGTGCGCCGCTGGCGATGCCTTCCTTGAACGCGGCGTGATTCGCAAAGTTTTCGCCCGCCGCGAGCGGGATGGCGGTCCGGGCGCTCAACATCTGCCACTCCATGATGGGGCGATCGCAGCGCAGCGGCTCTTCGAGCCATAGGGGACGATGCTCGTCGAGCACCTCGGCCATCGATAACGCTGTGTCGAGATTCCACGCCTGATTGGCGTCGACCATCAGGCGGCATTCCGGACCAATGATCTCGCGCACCCTCTTCAGGTTCGCGGCATCGCGCTCGCGTCCGAACCCGAGTTTCAGCTTGAAGGCGTCGAAGCCGCGCGCGAGGTGCTCGGCCACGATCAACTCCGCTCCGGTCGGATTCAGGCCGCTCGCATAGACGCCGATTTCGTCGGACTTACCGCCAAGCAGCCGCCAGAGCGGCAGACCGGCACGCCGCGCCTGCAGGTCCCATAACGCGAGATCGATGCCCGCAATGACCTGCGCGATGGGTCCTGGCTCGCCCGACTGCAGTGCGAGCACGGCGGTACGCCGCGTCAGATCCTCGAACATGGCTGCGGGATGCACGACGCGCTGTCCTTCCATGAGCGGTGCGAACACTGTCTGCACCAGCGCCGCGCGATGCTCGGCTCCGCAAGCGGGGAAGTTGCACCACACTTCACCCCAGCCGGATGCGCCGTCTTGGGCAATGACCTCGATGAACAGCGCAGGGCGGTCGTGCATGATACCGAACGACGTTTGAACAGGTGTTGCGATCGGGCAGCGCAACACGTAGGTCTCGACACGCCTGATCGCGACGGGCGACAGGTTCGGGTGGTCGTGCTGAGGGTAGGTCATGACTATGTGTCCCACGGATCGTCCGACTGGTCGATAAACATTCCCGCCGGCATAAGTTATTAAAGTATGGGTTATAGTACGTCATAAATTAAGTCCACTTCAACATCAAATGCAAATCGGGCGACATCGGGTACCGGCGTAAGATTCGGTCTCGTTCGTTCATTGCGCGCTCATCATGCGGCCATCCACATCCAGTCCGATCCCGCTTTACCTGCAAATTGCCGATGTCATGCGAGACCGTATTGCGCGTGTCGTGTGGCGTGACGGCGAACTGATTCCCACCCTCGAACAGCTTGCCGCGGAATTCGGCGTAGCGCGCGTGACGGCGCGTCAGGCTGTGCAACTGCTGACGAAGGAGGGCGCGTTGACGCCCATGCGAGGCCGCGGCACGTTCGTCAGCGCGCCGGCCGCGTCGCTCAGACCGGTGCATGTGGTGACGAGCCTCGATGCGCTGGCCGATACCTATCGCGTGACCAGGGCCGAGTTGCTGACAATCGACGAAAACAGCCGGCAGCCGCCCATACGCGAGGGCGACGGCACGCTCGCTCGCGCGTACACTTACATGAAGCGCGTGCATTCGACGGGCAGCGAGCCGTACTGCGTTATCGGGCTATATCTGGACGAGCGGATATTTGCGCGGGCGCGCGCGCGTTTTCGCAAGGAAACGGTCATCCCGATCCTGATGGAGATGAAACCCAGGCCGATGAGCCGGGCCCATCAAACGCTGACGATCGGCACCGCCGACGCCGATACCGCGCATCTCCTGCGTATCGCGGTCGACTCGCCTGTCGCTCGCGTGCAGCGTGTGTTCAACGACGCGAACGGCGTCGTCGTCTACTATGCAGATGTGATTTATCGCGGCGATGTGGTCAAACTGGAGATGGACATGGACGTGTGAACCGCGACCGTCCGTATTGAAACTTCGTGAGAGAGGAACCCGCATCATGCAGACGTTCGAATGTGTATTGCCCGCTGCCGCCGCGCTCGGCGAATGTCCGCGCTGGGATGAGCGCCGCGCGAAGCTCTGGTGGGTCGATATTCAGGCACCCGCGCTACATTGTTTCGATCCTGCGACCGGGCAGGACACCGCAATTCCGACACCCGAAAATATTGCGTGCTTCTCGCTGACCGAAGACGGCGGTTTTATCGCAGGCATGCGCACGGGCATCTTTCTGCTCGATGAAAAGGGGCAGGTGGTGCGCAAGCTCTGTGCGAATCCGGAGAATCCTGCGACCAGCCGCTTCAACGACGGCCGCTGTGACGCGCGTGGCCGCTTCTGGCTCGGTACGCTCGATGAGCCGAAGGCCGCCAATGCAGCCGCGCTGTATCGCTACGCGGACGGCGCGCTGACAAAAATAGATGCGGGTCTGCTCACCTCGAACGGCATGGCGTTCAGTCCCGACTACCGCTGGTGTTATCACTCCGATACGCCGCGCTTCACGATCTACCGGCATTCGTACGACATTGAAACCGGCGAGGCCGGGCCGCGCGAAGACTGGGTGAAGTTCGAGCCAACGCCGACGGATCGCGGGCGTCCCGATGGCGCGTCGGTGGATAGCGAAGGGCACTACTGGTCCGCTTTGTATGAAGGCGGCCGCGTTGTTCGCATCTCGCCGGAAGGCAAGGTCGTCGAGGAGTTTCAATTGCCCGCGCGCTGCCCGACCATGTGCGCATTCGGTGGTGGCGACCTGCGCACGCTCTATGTGACCACCGCGCGCCAGGGCCGTCCCGCCAGCGAGCTCGAACAGTATCCGCAATCGGGCGGCGTGTTTGCGATGCGCGTGCCTGTGGCCGGGCTGGTCGAGAAACGCAGTGCGCCTGAATGAGCTATCCGAATGAGCATTACGCGCTTTCGCGCTGGACTATTTCATAAGACAGCAGCGTGTCGCGCTCGATCGTATCGGTTGGCATGTCCTCTTCGAGCGCGCGTAGCAATTCGATCACGCGCAACGCAGCGATCTTGCCCATTTCATAGCGCGGCGGCCGCACGGTCGTCAACGACGGCACCAGCTTGTCGGCTATGGACAGGTCGCCAAAGCCCATCACGGCGCACGTCCGCGGAATCTCGATCTTTTGCCGCAGACCATAGAGCAGCGCGCCAGCGGCAAGGTTGTCGTTGGGAAAGATGATGGCTTCGGCCGGCTTGCGGCCACTCGTGAGCGTCTGGAACGCTTCCATGCCGGCGTCCAGCGGAACCTCGGATTTCGGGCGGAACGTGACGGGCGTCAGATCCAGTTCACGCATTGCCGCTTCGTAGCCGCTTGCACGGTCGTTTGCGCCTACGTCGTCGGCGCGGTGCGGATGAACGAACACTATGCGGCGATAACCACGCTCGTAAAGATAGCGCGTGCTGTCGCGGCCCACCGCCGGATTCGAGAACCCCACCTGAATATGCTGAGGTCTGGCCTTGTGCGCCCATGTTTCGACGACAGGGATGTGGGCGTTCGTGAGCAGTTCCGTGGTTTTGCGTGAGCGCTTCTGCCCGGTGAGGATGATCGCGGCGGGCGCCCAGCCGATGAACGCGCGCACGGCCGCTTCTTCCTCTTCCGTCGAATAATTGCTCGACGCAAGCAGCAACTGGTACCCGAACGGACGCAAGGTGTCCGTCACGGCCTGAATCGTCTCCGCGTATACGCCGCCGGAAATGTGCGGAATCACCATGCCGACAGAGCGGCCGCGGGCGGAGGCGAGCGAGCCTGCGAATACGTTGCGAACGTAGCCCGTCTGTTCGATGGCGGCCCTGATGCGCTCTTGCATGTCGGGACCCACGCTGTCCTTGTTGTTGAAGTATCGCGAGACCGTCATTGCCGAGACGCTCGCCAGTTCGGCGACGTCGTGCAATGTGGTGCGGCCGGAACCGCGTCGTTTGCGGACTGACTGACTCATGACGAGGGAAATCCCCTAAAGAAGTTTGGTTGACTTGGGAATAGCGCTAACAAATAATAACGCAAAGTAGCGCTAACATAAATTTATCCAAAAGGCTCGACGGTTTTCGCCGGGTCTGTTCAATCCAGGCAGGTCACACGTGAAGAAAGAGCGAAAGCTTCTGGAAGATCTCCGCAGCCAGCGATGGCTCGCGCCCGACAACACGCGTTCGTTCGCTCACCGGCAGCGGTTGCAGCAGATGGGCTTGCGGCGCGAGGAATTCATGTCGCGCCCCCTGATTGCAATAGTCAATACGTGGAGCGATCTCTCGCCGTGCCACGCGCATTTGCGCGAACGCGCGGAAGCGGTCAAGCGCGGCATCCTCCAGGCGGGCGGCATGCCGTTCGAGTTGCCGGCCATGTCGCTTGGCGAGGTGCTCGTCAAGCCGACGACAATGATCTACCGCAATTTTCTCTCGATGGAGGTCGAGGAACTGCTGCGCTCGCTGCCTATCGACGGCGCCGTGTTGCTGGGCGGTTGCGACAAGACGGTGCCCGGTCTGCTGATGGGCGCGTTGAGCGCTGACCTGCCGTGCATCTTCGTGCCTGCAGGGCCGATGCTCAACGACAGGTACCGTGGCGAGAAAGTCGGCGCGGGAACGCACACACGCAAGTTCTGGGACGAACGGCAGTCGGGACATCTGAGCGGGCGCGAATGGATCGCACTGGAATCGCACATGTCGCGCACCCCTGGCACCTGCAACACAATGGGCACCGCGAGCACGATGACGCTGATCGCCGAAGCAATGGGCTTCACTTTACCTAACGCGGCAAGCATCCCCGCGATGGACTCGGCGCATACGCGCATGGCGTCGGAAAGCGGCGCGCGCATCGTCGACATGGTGTGGGAGGACCTGAAGCCTTCGACCTTCTTCAACGAGAAGACAGTAGCCAATGGAATCGCCGCCTACATGGCGATTGGCGGATCGACGAACGCGGCGATTCACCTGATCGCGATTGCGGGCCGGGGCAATGTGCCACTCACGCTCGATGATATCCAGCGGCTGGGCGAGGGCGTACCGGTGCTAGCCAATGTGCTGCCGTCCGGCTCGAACCTGATGGAAGATTTCTACTATGCGGGCGGCCTTCTGGCACTGCTGCAACGCATTCACGACAAGCTCGCGCTTGACTGCATGACGGTGAACGGCCACACGCTCGGCGATAACCTCGAAGGCGCACAGTGCGAGGACAACGAGATCGTTCGCCCGCGCTCGCAGCCCGTGAGCGCAGCGCGGGCGCTCGCTGTGCTGCGCGGCAATCTCGCTCCGTCAGGCGCGGTGATCAAGCCGAGCGCCGCGAGCGAACACTTCCTCAAACACAGTGGCCGCGCGCTGGTATTCGATTCCATGGCGGACCTGAACGCGCGCATCGACGATCCCGAGCTCGATGTCGACAAGAACACGATACTCGTGCTGCGCAACGGCGGTCCGCTCGGCGCGCCGGGCATGCCGGAATGGGGCAATCTGCCGATTCCGAAAAAGCTGCTGGAGAAAGGTGTACGCGACATGGTGCGCATTTCGGATTCGCGCATGAGCGGCACGCACTACGGCACCTGCGTGCTGCATGTGGCACCCGAGGCTGCTGCCGGCGGTCCGCTTGCGTTGATCCGCACGGGCGACGTGATCGACCTGGACGTGGCTGCGGGGCGCCTGGACGTGCGTCTGTCCGACGAAGAGCTGGTGCAGCGGCGCGCTCAGTGGAAGCCGGTCGTGAACATGCCTCCGCGCGGTTATACGAAGCTCTTTCTCGACCATGTCACCCAGGCAAACGAAGGGTGTGATTTCGATTTTCTGGCGGGCTGGCACGAGCCGGTCGAGCCGTCGATCTACTGACAAGCAGAGGTTTCACGGTGAGCAAGCATCAACCTGAAGTGAACGCGTTTCTTGCGTTGTTGGACCAATCCACGCCACCGCTCGGTACCTGGTTGATGGCGGGCACGGCGAGCAATGCAGAGGCGCTCGGCCATGCCGGATTCGACTGGCTGCTGATCGATATGGAGCACGGCCCAATCGATTTCCGCGACGCATGGCAGATGCTGCAGGCCATCGATTGCACGCCCGCAACGCCCATCGTGCGCGTGGCGGGCAGCGACGATCCCGTGCTCGTCAAGCGGGCACTCGACCTCGGCGCGCGGACGTTGATGTTTCCGTATGTGCAGAGCGCCGAGCAGGCGCGCCGGATCGTCGCATCGGCGAAGTACCCGCCGCTGGGACAGCGGGGCTTTGCGGGCGTGCATCGCGCAAGCCGCTATGGCACGTTCAGCGACTACAGCAGGCTCGCAAACGGACTAACTACGTGCATCGTGCAACTCGAAACGCCTGAGGCCATCGAACGCCTCGAAGAAATTGCCGCAGTCGAAGGTGTCGATGCGCTGTTCATCGGCCCGGGTGATCTGTCGGCGGCATTGGGCAGCATCGGCAACCTGCAGAGCGAACGCGTGCAGGCGCTGATGCGATCGGCGGCGCAGCGCGCTCGCGCGGTCGGCATACCCATCGGGACCCTTGGCCCCACGCCTGAGATGGTCAAGGATTTTGTCGATATGGGTTACGACTATGTGGCCGTCGGCTCCGATCTCGTGTTCATGATGCAGCAGGCGAAGTCGGTGCTCGCACGCATGAAGGGACACACCGACAACGCACCGATGACGGTGGCCTACTGATGAGCGCGATCTATTCCTCGCTTGCGAACACGGTCGTGTTCGTGTCGGGCGGTGCGTCGGGAATCGGGGCGACGCTTGTCGATGCGTTTGTCGCGCAGCGGGCGCGAGTCGCGTTCTGCGATCTCGATGAAACCGCCGGTCTCGCCCTGTGCGAGCGGTACCCGGCGGCGACGCGTCCGTGGTTCGCGCGCTGCGACATTCGCGACGTAGAGGCGTACAGGCAGACACTCGATGCGGCCGCCCAGGCGCTTGGGCCCATCCGCGTACTTGTCAACAACGCAGGTCGCGACGACCGGTGCGCGCTGCAGGATCTGACGCTCGAACGTTGGGACGACATGATCCGCACGAATCTCACGCATCACGTATTCGCGGCGCAGCGCGCAGCGCCGGCGATGGCGCGTGAAGGTGGCGGCTCGATCATCAACATGGGTTCGATCTCGTGGTTGCGCGGGCGTCCCAATCTCATCGCATACACGGCAGCGAAGGCGGCTATCAGCGGTATCTCACGCACGCTCGCGCGGGAGCTGGGCGGCGACAACATTCGTGTCAACGCGGTGTTGCCAGGCCCTGTGCTGACCGAGCGGCAACAGGCGCTGTGGTTCGATTCCGCCGACGCAAAGCGCTTCGTCGAATTGCAGTGTCTGAAGTTCCCGGTCCAGACAACGCACATCGCCGACATGGTGCTGTTTCTCGCGTCGGACCAGTCGGCAGCCGTCACAGGTCAGAACATGATTGTCGACGCCGGGTTGGCGCAGGTGTCGGTGGTCGGATAGCGAACAGGTTGCGGGACTGGATGACAATGTCCCGCCTGGCTTCTGCTCGCTTCTTTCTGGAGGATATCCTTCGGGCGCGGATGGCGCCTGATCTGAACAGAAAACCGCAGCGACGAAGCTACCGAACGCAGTATTCTCTGCATAAGGTAGGCACGCAACGCGTTGCTGCAGCACATGTAATGGGCGATGAGCCCACCAAAAAAACATGATCGAGACAACAGATGGAAATTGAGACGCTAGGCTATTTTCCGGCGAGGTCGCGCAATCGCGCGCGCCTTGCCTATCTATTCGGCGCCCTTGGCGGCATCCTCTTTGGCTATGACAGCGGCGTGATCGCGGGAGCGTTGTTGTTTATCCGCAAGGATATGTCGCTCAACGCACATCTGCAGGGCATGGTGGTGGGCGGACTGCTGCTCGGCGCCATGATTGGCGCTTGCGGCACAGCGCGGCTTGCGGATCGCTTCGGTCCACGCAAGATGCTGATTGGCGCGGGTGCGATGTTCATTGTCACGTCGGTTCTGTCCGCATTTGCACCCGATCCGATGACGCTGATCGTTGCTCGCGTGCTGATTGGCATCACGATCGGCGTATCGACCACGCAAGTGCCCCTGTATCTGTCTGAAATTGCGCCGAAACACATCCGGGGCGGTCTTGCGTCGATGAATCAGTTGGCGATTGCGACAGGCATTCTGATTTCGTACGTGGTGTGCTATCTGCTGGCAGCGCATGGGCAATGGCGCTGGATGCTGGGTCTCGCGGCTGTGCCGTCTGTCTTTCTGACAATCGGCATGTTCTTTCAGCCGGACTCGCCGCGTTGGCTCGTGCGTCAAGGCCGCGTTAGCGAAGCGCGCCGTGTGCTGGAAATTACCAACACGCCGGGCGATGCAGCCGAATCATTGCGCGAGATTCAACAGGCCAACGAGACTTCGACCACGGTACGTCTGATCGACCTGCTGAAATCGAAGGCACTTCGTCCGACTCTGATCAGTGTGTTTGGACTGGCCATGCTTCAGCAGGCATTGGGCATCAACACAATCGTCTACTACGCGCCGACGATTCTGCGCGCGGCGGGCTTCGGTGAATCGGCGGCGTTGCTCAACAGCGTGGGGCTCGGGGTGTTGTCGATCATCATGACGATCTTTGCGGCACGTGTGGTCGATCGTCTCGGGCGCCGGCCACTTCTGATCGGTGGTGCGCTCGTGATGGCGTCGAGCATGGCAACGCTTGGCTGCGTATTCCATTTCGGCGGTCCTGCTACTGCAGCGGGCAGTATTGTGGCCGTGGGCGCGCTCGCCTTTTTCAAGGCGGCCTTTTCGTTCAGTTGGGGTCCGCTCGTCTGGGTGATGATGCCGGAACTGCTGCCGATGCGGATTCGCGCGCGCACCATGTCTGCCGCCGCGCTCGCCATGTTCCTGGTGAATTTTATCGTCGCATCGACCTTTCCCGCATTGCTGGAGACGGGGGCTGCCTCGGCATTTGCGGTGTTCACGGTCTGTTGCCTGGTGGCTTTCCTGTTCGCGATCTATCGCATAAGGGAAACCGCGGGTCTGAGTCTCGAAGAGATTGAGAGGACCGTGTGCTGACATGGAAAGCTCGCAACCGAGCGCAGGCTCATAAGTTGAATTTATTTTTAACTCGATTTGTTAGCGCTACCTTTGGCGGGGCAAATGCAGATCGAATTTGCGGTATTGAGTGCGGTGGCCAACCGGCTCATTCAACAAGTACTGAGGAGACCGTTGTGAAAACAAGGAAGGGGCTGTTCGTCGGCTTATCGGTAGTTTGCGCCACCGCGGTGCCGGGCATCACACATGCACAAAGCAGTGTCACGCTCTATGGCGTGATCGACAATGGCATCGCCTACTCGAACAGCCAGACAACGCTGGGCTCCACGCACGGAGGCGCGCACAACATACAGCTCTCGCCAGGCATCTGGGAGGGCAGCAAGTTCGGTATGACTGGAAGCGAGGACCTGGGCGGCGGCCTGTCCGCTATCTTCAACCTCATGTCGCGTTTCAGTTCTGCAAATGGCAACGCGCAGTTTGCGGGTGCGATGTTTGCTCAGCAGGCGTGGGTAGGGTTGAAGGACCAGACTTACGGCAGCTTGACGCTGGGCCGCCAATATTTGTCCTACTACTGGATGATTGCGCCGTATTCGCCGACCAACTGGCTGACGGGCTTCTCCGGCGCCCACCCCGGCGATCTCGACAATTTCGATACGGACTACAAGTCGAACAACACCGCCTTGTATACGACGCCAACTGTCCACGGATTCACGGCCAGCGCTTCGTACGCACTCGGCGGTACGCCAGGAGGCATCAATACGGGCTCAAGCTGGAGTGCAGGTGCGAAATATAAAATGGGTCCGTTCGGAATCGGCGCCGGGTTTGAACGCTTCAACAATGCTACGCCGGGCGGGGGAGCATGGGGCGCGAATTCCACTGCCACAAACAATGGCCAACAGGGGGTCTCGGCTGTCACAAACGGATACCAGACCGCCGCGGCACAAAACCGGTTCGCGGTGACTGGGGGGTATGCCTTTACGCCCGACGTCGATCTTTCATTGTCCTATTCGAACGTCCAGTACGTTCCGGGGATTGGATCGGCATTCAAGTCGCAAGCAGTCTGGAATACGTTCGGCGCAGTGATGCACTACCGCGTGGCAACGGTATGGGATTTCTCTGCTGGATACAGTTACACGCGCGCAAGCAAGGCAAATGGAATCACGAACGGCGCGCAGTATCAGCAAGGCTCGCTGGCGGAATTCTATAGCCTCTCCAAGCGGACGGGTCTCTACATGGTGCAGGCTTATCAGCGAGCGAATGGACAGACTCTTGGTTCGAATGGCGTTTCCATCATTGCCGCGACTGCCTCCATTGGTGACGGATTCAATTCATCGCCGTCGTCGTCACGCAGCATGGTGACAGTAGCGGCTGGTGTAGTTCACCATTTCTAATTGCGACTGGTCAGCACAGCCACCCATGTCGACACACTGTGTCTGCTCCGGTGCGCTGTGCACTACGTTTCACTGCTCCTTGTCATTTGAGGAATAAGCGCGTCATGTCCTGCACGGTCGCCGTGGGCTTCATGATGGTTTCGGCCGCTTTGCTCAGCAAACGGCCCTTCGATTGCCGAAGGCAAACGCTGCTTCTCCGGCCGGAACTATCATCCGGCGATATATCTGACAATATTTGCCAGACCGCCGCTGACAACCGCTAAAACGGTACTGACTTGACGAATCTCCCGGGCGAATTGGGCGTAGCTACCCCTTCCGACAGCGCAGATCAAAGCATTCACCGGATTGCCTCTTTATCATCTGACGATTCGGTCATGAAACTCCGCCTATTTACGTCCAGAAACCACCTTGAATTTTACATTGGAAAGATGTTGACGGCACCGCTGCTTGCTGGCATCATCTTTCCAACGTAAAAATGCGTCTCGCACTACACGTCGCTGAACAGACGCGGACGCAAGGTCTGCGGGTGGAAGCAGTCGCCGCGGTCGGCGGCCGCATTGCTTCAATGTCTGATCAGGAACCGTCCGCATTCTCTTGCGAATCGCAATGATGCTCGGGAACCGGGACTCGCCGTAACCGCTGTAGCAAGAGGAAGCAACGGCGTCGATTGGATAGCGTCGTTTTCACTTGACCAAAAAAGCGGACGTGAATTGAGCGTCCGATGCATCACCCTGAAGAATCCTCGGCGCTAGTTAGCGCGTCGCATTGGCGACGATTGGTCCAGAAGAGATCGCGGTCTGGTCCAGACGAAGGCATCGAAAGAATTAACAAAAGCTCCATCGGTAATAAACAACTTAGGAATGCGATGCGATGTCGAATTGAATGTCGACGGAATCATGTCGCGTGTACGTACATCAACACACTTTTTCGTTTTTGACAGGACATCTCATGTCGGCATCCAGATTCTTTTTCGCCAGAACCCACATCGCTCCGTTTCCAATGCGAGCGTGCACGGTGTCAATACTCCAGTCGTTCGCGGTCCTCTCGATCGCCGGCGTGACGGCAAGCTTGTTTGCGGTCCCCGCCTTCGCGCAGGGGCAATCCGTCAGGTCGGCATCGGGTTGCAGCCCAGCCAGCGGCACGCCAAACCAGCTGATCCTTTGCGGCACTAGCGGAGGCGTTGGTCAAACCGGACAGTCGCCTTCCCCGATCGCTGTATCGGTGACTTCACCACAGACTTTGGCTGCGACGCCCACCTGGAGCGCAATGCAACTGGAGACGTATGGTGGAGCGGGAGGCTCAGGCAACACAGACGGCAGCGACGGCGGCGCAGGCGCGGCGGGAAGCGGTATCACTGCGGCCGTAGGTGCAGGCGTCAACGCGTCCGGGGCGAACCCGGGCGGTATTCTGCAATTCGTCTCTCAGGGCGGCGCCGGTGGCGGCGGGCAAGGCGCCAAGATTGGGACGGTTGGGAAGGGCGGCGCGGGAGGTGACGGTGGGCAGATTCAGGTGACGATGAACGGTTCTGTTTCTTCCACGGACGCTTCTTCGCCAGGGCTGACCGTGCTCTCTCAAGGCGGATCGACGCTGTACGGCGACGACGGCAGCCTTGGCTACTATCCGTCGAAATCCGGAAACGCCGGAGGTAGCGGGCCGGTGAACGTCGCGATTGGCGGAGTGATATCGACGGTCGCGACCGGTGCGCTCGTTGAAGCCTTCGGCGGCACCGGCGTGAAGGGCGCGGACGATAACGCAGGAGTCCTGTCGGCGGCGGGCAGCAATGGGGGCGACGGCGGCGCGTCCAGTTCGCCCGTGGAGGCTAGCGTGACGGGCACCATTCAGTCCTCGGCCGGGGACGGCATTGACGTCCTTGCGCAAGGTGGCACCGGCGGCCAGGGAGGTTTGGGTCAATATTCGCCGGGAGCAAGTGGCGGCGCCGGCGGGGGTGGCGGATCGGCTCCGCAGAGCACCCTGACGATATCGGGCAGCGTCAGCGCAGCAACACTTCTCTACCAGGGTGTCATACCGTCAGCGGGCGCCACGGTGCGAAGTATTGGCGGCCAGGGTGGCGACGGAAATACCGGAAACGGGGGGGAGAGTGGTGTCGGCGGTAACGGTGGCACCGGCGGTAACGGCAATAACGCTACGTTGACGCTTCAGTCCGGAGGGTCCGTTACCGGCGGAATAAATGTTTTGAGCGCAGTTTCGGGGGGCGGAGACGGCGGCGCCGGCGGTGATTCATCGGGCACCACGACAACGGGCGGCAATGGAGGCGTGGGTGGCGTCGGCGGCAATGCAATCGTCGATGTCGGGCAAACGCCCACGGGCGTCACGGGCGCCACGACGTCCGTGACCGGCGCGCCGCATCAAGCGACAGTAGGGGTCTCCGCCATCAGCTATGGCGGTGCAGGGGGGGCGGGTGCGGTCGCGGCGGGCAGCAGTTATGCGGGCGGTGGCACGGGCAATATCGGAGGACAAGCGGGATCGGCATCGGTAACCATCGAGAGCAACGGCGTTGTCACCACTCAAGGCGACGACACGCCTACCAGTTCATCTTCCGTGGCTCCAGCGGTGCTGGTTCGGTCGAATGGAGGCGTAGGAGGTGCGGGCGGCAAAGGCGCAGCAATTGGTACCAATGCCGGTGACGCGGGCCAGGGCGGCGCAGGCAATACCGCGACAGCGGTCATCAATGGCACAGTGAGCACGAGCGGCAGTTTCGCGCATGGCGTGCTGGCGCAAAGCGTCGGTGGCATGGGCGGTAAGGGTGGCGACGCGAGCGGTATCTTTTATTCGCGCGGCGGCGCAGCCAGCAATGGCGGTGCGGGCGGTGAGGTCTATGTATCGGGCAGCGGCGGCAGCATTACCACGACCGGTACGGGCGCTGATGGCATTCTTGCGCAGAGCATAGGCGGCGGTGGCGGAAGCGGTGGCAACGCAGCCTCACTCGGCAACCTGGCATTCGGTGGCAATGGCGGTGCCGGCGGCGACGCACAAGCCGTCACGGTCGGCCTCTCAGGCAGCGACTCGAGCTCGGCGGTTCTCAACGACACCATCATCACCCGAGGCGACTCCGCGGCCGCCATCGTTGCGCAAAGCATCGGGGACGCCGGTGGTAACGGCGGCAATGCTTTCGCGGCAGGCATCATCGCGCCTACCCTTGCCATCGGTGGTGACGCCAAGGGCGGCGGTAGCGGCTCGACTGTCACCGTACAGAACGATGGTCTTGTCACGACCTTCGGTCAGCAGTCAGGCGGCATCGAGGCACAGAGCATCGGCGGCGGCGGCGGCAACGGCGGCACTGCCGTTGCGCTCAATGCCGGCGTTCAGGTCTCCACGTCTTTCGCGCTTGGCGGCTCCGCAGGCTCCGGGCAATCCGGCGGCGCGGTGACAGTGACAAACAATGACCAGGTCTCGACATACGGCGCCGATGCTTACGGCATCAAGGCCCAGAGCATTGGTGGCGGGGGCGGTCAAGGCGGTTCAGCGCTGGCAAGCGCCGTCGCTTTGAGTGGCGATCCTGAATTTCCGACGACCTCGGTCAGCGTCGCCATTGGCGGCGGCGCGGGCGCAGGCGGAGACCAGACCAAAAGCCCGGTCACAGTCAATGACGCGGGCCTCGTCACGACCGCCGGAGATGGCGCGATCGGCATCATCGCGCAGAACATTGCCGGCGGCGGTGGCAACGGCGGCGACTCGACTGCATCGTCGTATGCGAAGGCGTCAAAAGATGGCACCAGCATCTCGGCCAGTTCGAGCGTTGGTGGCAAGGGTGGAGCGGGCGGCAGCGGCGGCGCGGTCACCGTCAACGGAAACGGTGGCCTGGTTGCGACGATGGGGGCTGACGCATACGGCGTCCTTGCGCAGAGCGTGGGTGGCGGCGGTGGCGTGGGCGGCACCGGCGACTCGACGGCGTCCACTAGCGGCGGGACTCAAAGCTTCAGCACGTCGATTACCGTTGGAGGCTCAGGTGGCACGGGCGGCAGCGGAGGTTCCGTCAATGTCAATAACAACGGCAACGGTACGGGCACCAACATTGTTACCGCGGGCGACGGTGCCAATGCCATCCTCGCGCAAAGCATCGGCGGCGGTGGCGGCGCGTCAGGCGGCGGTACGGGCGCGGCAAATGGCAGCAACAATACGCTGAAGCTGGCCGTAACCGTGGGCGGAAACGCCGGCAAGGGCGGCACCGGTGGGCAGGTGACGGTCGACAACAGCGCAGCCTTGCTGACGAAGGGCGCGGATGCCGATGCCATCATGGCGCAAAGCATCGGCGGCGGCGGCGGCAAAGCGGGCAAGGGCGCCTCCACGACCGGCGGCGCGCAAAACCCCGAAACGGTGATCAACAACATGACGAATGCGCTTGCCAACGGGCTGGGTGCCGGCGCAGGCGGCGCGACCAAGGTTGCGGATGGCGTGTACCAGATCAGCAACGACGTGCTAAAGGGCATTAAAAGCATCTCGCAGTTGAACTCGGCGATCACCGGCGGTGATTCGGGTGGTGTTCAAGCTGTGCGCGATAGCGACAGCGATGATGATGACGATTCTGGCTCCGCCGGCAGTCTCGCGCTGCAGGCGACGATTGGTGGAAAGGGTGGCACCGGCGGCATAGGCGGGAGCGTCAGCGTCGCTAATACGAACGCCATCGAGACGGACGGCGTCAAGTCCGATGCCATCTTTGCACAGAGCATTGGCGGCGGCGGTGGTGTGGGCGGCGCGACGAGCTTTTCCGGCAGCGCCAACAGTGGAGACACCGGTGACACCGGCGGCGGCAGCAACACAAATGCGGGACTCACCCTTGGCGGAAATGGCGTAAGCGGTGGCGACGGTAGTTCGGTCACCGTCGCCAACAGCGGCACCATCGCGACGAACGGCGTTTCTTCGTATGCGATCGATGCGCAAAGCGTCGGTGGTGGCGGTGGTAAGGGGGCCGTCACCGGCTCTCAAGACGGCGCGCTGAAGAATTTCAACGTGACCGTCGGCGGGTCAGGCGGCGCGGGAGGCAACGGCGGCACCGTGACGGTGAACAATGATGGAGCGGTCGCCACCTCCGCGAACGAATCGTTCGGCATGCTCGCTCAGAGCGTGGGCGGCGGCGGCGGAACGGCCCAGGTGCTGTCCAGCGACGTGGGTGCATCGGATAGTGGAAACAACCCGAAAATCAGTGTGACACTCGGCGGAAGCGGCGGTGCCGGCGGAGCAGGCAACACGGTACAAGTCACCATGGGCCAGAATGCGCCTGGCAGCGTCACCACGAGCGGCGCGGATGCGATTGGCATCGTGGCACAGAGCATTGGTGGAGGCGGCGGCACGCTCACGACCACCAGCGCGACCAACTCGACCACTGGCGGCGTCCAGCAGACAACAATCGTACCGCTTCAAATCGGCGACAAAGATGGCGCGAGCGGCAACGGCGGTGAGGTTGACGTGACGCTCGGCGCGGTGGCGCATTCGAGCGACTCGTATGTGCTGACAACGGGAGCCGGTGCGTACGGCATTCTGGCGCAAAGCGTGGGTGGAGGCGGAGGTCTGTTTGTTGGCGCGACGCCGGGCAGCTCTCTCGCGACGCTGTTTGGCGGTACGAAGCAATCGGGTGACGGTGGCGCCGTCAACGTCAACATGAACAACACGTCCTGGATCTCGACAAGCGGTGCGGGCGCCGTCGGTGTTTTCGCGCAAAGCGTGGGCGGTGGCGGCGGCGTGATCGGCAGCATGCAAAACGTCAATCTGGCTTCGGGACTGCAGTCGACGCCGACCACCGAGAGCGGCCAGGGTGGCAATGTTTCGGTCAATATCGGAAGCAACAGCAGCATCGTCACGGGCGGGGACGATGCCCACGCGATCTTCGCACAAGCGGTGGGCGGAGGCGGTGGCGTTATCGCAGGCGCGAATAACTCAGGTTATGCGTTCGCAGGAGCGAGCCCGGCCAAGTGCAGTAGTTCGCAGCCCTGTACGGGGAACGTCAGCGTTGCGCTGAGCGGGGGTTCCATCGTTCGGACTTCAGGCCAGGGCGCGTATGGCATCTATGTACAAAGTCGCGGAAACGGCTCAAACAATACGTCGATCAATATTGGAAGTGGCAGCTCTGTCGAGTCGTGGGCCAACTCGGCGGGCGGTATCTTCGTTGATGGCGCGGGGACAAACACGATCGACAACTACGGCACGATCGACAACGGCACGCTCACGAACAAGAACACGCCGAGCGTCAACGGAATCGTCGTGGCATCGGCATCGACGACACCGGTTGCGATTACCAACGAGGCCGGATCCAGCTTTTACGGCAATACCACGCTTGCCGATGGCAGCACGATCAACGGAAAGCCTTCCTCGACGCTGAGCGCGACGTCGCTCGACCTCGGTGGATCCCATAGCACGTTGACCAACGGTGGCACGCTGGAAGTGGGCGGATCGGCGATTTCGTCCTTGCAGATCAACGGCAACGTCGTGCAGCAGCAAAGCGGGCAAATCATGATCGACAGCGATCATGTGGCGGGAACGAGTGACCGTGTGACCATCACAGGCAACGCGACGCTCGCCGGCGAGGTGGTCATGCGCCCGACGCGCCTGACCAACAGCACGCTCGACGTGATGGATGTGCACGGCGTGCTCGACGCGTCGCAACTGCAGGCAAGCAATCCGTATCTCGTCAACTACACGCTGTCGGCTGGCAGCACGCCCACCGCGCAGGGCGGCGGCGAGTCGCTGGATGTCACGCCGCACGCGAACTTCGCCGCCAGCGCGGCAGGTCTGAGCGCGAGTGCGCAGTCGTTGGCGAACCACCTGCAGGCGAACTTCGATTCGGGTGCGGGCGCCAATGCGCTGGGCACCCTGTTCGCGCAGTTGGCGAACGGCGTTCAGAACCACGCCGCTTATAACGCTGCGCTCAACAGGCTCGGCAATGAAACTCAGCAGGCCATAGGAAATGCAGGTCTCGCGGCAAGCCATGCGTTTGTCGAGCGCATGTATAGCTGCCCGACCTTTGATGGGACCGCCGATACAATGATGCACGAGCACGACTGCGGGTGGGGGCGCGTCATCGATAACCGTACGAGCGCGGATGGCTCGGACGGGCTTGGCTACAACGCCAGCACCTATGCCATGCAGTTCGGCGGCCAGCACGGATTGGGCGATGGCTGGTTCATCGGCGGCAGCGTGGGATACGGCACGACGACTCTGGACGGCTCGGACGGCGTAGGCGACGTCAACGCACACGGCCCGCAGCTGGGTATCGTCCTGAAGAAGGAAATCGGCCGCTGGACGATCTCCGGCGGCGCCGATGCAGCCTACGGTTGGGATGACTCCACGCGCAACGTCACGTTACCGGGCTCTGCAACCCAGGCGAAAGGTGACTTCAATACCTACGAGGCTGGGCTGCACTCGCGCATCGCCTATACGATTCCAATGAATGACTGGTATATGAAGCCGTATCTGGACCTCCATCTCGTCCATTTCCATACGGGCAGTTACACCGAGCAGGGTGCGGGCGCGCTGGATCTCGCTGTCAGCAGTTCGAGCGCCACGACGCTTTCGGCCTCGCCGATGTTCGAACTGGGCGGACGATGGACCTTTTCCAATGGCATGGTCCTGCGCCCGGACGTTGCAGCGGGTGCGGTTTTTCACGACCGGAACCATTGGGCAACAGACGCGCAGTTCGTCGGCAGTGCGCAGGGCGTCGCGCCTTTCACCGCTGTCTCATCGGCTCCGTCGGCGCTGGCGAAGGTGAAGCTGGACATGAACCTCAGCGTTTCGAAAAACACTGAGATCAAGCTGGAATACGGCGGTCAGTTTGGAAGCGGGTATCGCTCGAACGAAGGTATTTTGCGCGTTAATCATCTGTTCTGACGGGCCATGTCATTGCGGCGGGTGCGCATATCGCGCACCCGTCATCAAGTCAAGGCGCGGTGGATATACACGATCAGTCGCTTCGTCATGCGTAGCAATCTCGCAGCGTCCGGCCCCGACCTTCATGCGACCAAATCTGCCCGTCGGAAAGATTTTGACGTAGCGACATCGCCAACCATTGCTCAACACGTTGATCAAAATGCACGAGTTACACACCATTTTTCAGAGGTCGCCGGAGGTCGCGCTCTTCCTCTCACTTGCGATCGGATATTACATTGGCCGCATCAATTTTGGCTCCTTCCAGTTGGGTGGGGTGGGAGGAACTCTGCTCGCGGCCGTGCTCATTAGCCAAGCCGGTGTCACCATCGACAGCGGGGTAAAGGCGCTGATGCTGAGCGTATTTATCTACGCGGTTGGGTATTCATCCGGCCCGCAGTTTTTTGCGTCGTTCAATCGCAAGACGCTTCGTGAGTTCGCGCTTGCCGCTTTCCTTGCATTGTCGGCACTCGTTACCGTGGTCGCCTGCGCAAAGCTATTCCACCTTAATAAAGGCCTCGCAGCGGGTCTGGCGGCCGGTGCGTTGACGCAGTCAGCTATTGTCGGCACGGCCGGAGACGCGATCTCGAGGCTTGGGTTACCTCCGACAGAAGTAAAGTTTCTGCAATCGGAAGTGGCGATCGCCTTTGCTGTGACCTATGTGCCTGGATTGCTAAGTGCGATACTTGTCTGTGTGAATATCGTGCCGCGATTCATGCGTGAAGGTCTGCATGACGCGGCGATCAAAGTCGAGAATGCGGCTGAAGGAGGTATACGGCTACGGCCCGGCCGGAGCGCATCAATGCCAGGACTGGTCGGCCGGGCGTATCGCGCAGGGCCGGCTGCAGGGCGGACGATCGCGGAAATCGAAGTAAGCCAAAAGGATTTGATCACCGTCGAGCGCATTCGTCGAGAGGACAGACTGATCGATCCGGCAGCGGACGTGGTGCTGGAGAAGGATGACATCGTTCTGATAGTGGGCCTGCGCAAGTGGGTGGTGGTTGCTGCGGCCCAGCTTGGGGAAGAGGTCGCGGAAGCTGAAGGCATCAGTGTCGAGATGGAGAGCAGGCAGGCGGTTTTTGCCAGAAAAGGCATGAACCATGTGACGATCTCGAAGGCCCGCAATTCACTCGATCGGGCGCTGCGTCGTGGTGTGTTTATCCTCGGCATAACGCGGGCCGAGCGGCCACTGCCTCTCCTTTGGGAAACAGAGTTGCAGCATGGTGACGTCATTACGTTCTATGGATCTCCTGAAAACACCAGACGAGCGGTCGAGGTAGCGGGCTATGACTTGCCCTGTTCGGATAAAACCGACTTCGTTTATCTGGGACTAGGTCTGGTTTCTGGTCTGCTGCTAGGGCTTGTCGTGGCCTACGCCGGCGGTTTCGCGTTGACGCTCGGCGCAGGTGGGGGCTGCCTTCTGATGGGGCTGGTATTTGGCTGGATGCGCGGCAAATATCCTAAGTATGGGGCAATGCCTTCGGCGGCCTCGCAACTGTTAAAGGATTTCGGGTTATCTGCATTCGTTGCTGCGGTCGGTCTCAATTCCGGGATGCAGGCGCTCTTGACGATCCGGCAAAGTGGGATAACCATTTTATTACTCGGTATATTTGTCGCGCTCTTTCCGCTACTCCTTACCATGCTATTCGGACGCTACGTACTGCGCTACAACAACTCAGCTTTACTCGCTGGTGCATTGGCCGGCTCACGTGCTGCGAATCCGGCATTCGGTCAGGTGCTGGAAAAGTCTGAAAGTGCGGTGCCTACCGTGCCCTTTGCTGTCACGTATGCAATCGCAAGTGTGCTGTTGGCGTTATTGGGACCTCTGCTCGTTGAGCTCGTTTAGGGTAACTCCATTTTGACAATCCATGCGATGACACGCTCTGTCATCGCATGGGTCGGTAGGTCCCGACTTCGAGCTGACAGACCGGCACGACTCGGTCGGATCCTTGAAGACACAATTACCCACTGGAAAGATGTTGACTGGCAGACAAATTCCATCTAATATTTCCACTGGAAAGATTGCCGACTAACGTGACTCTGCCCGCCCATTTGACCCCTCGTCGGGGCTTCAAGGTCGTGGTTGTCTTATCCGGCAAAACGAGGCGATCTCGGACAGCGATGCAACGAATTCCAAAAAATATATAGATGGTTTTACAAAAGAAACGGGGGTTATTAATCCCAATGGCGTTCAGAACCAGATAAAGGGGACGCTTGGGGCAACAACATCGAGAGAAAGATGCGAGTACTACTGGCTGAAAATGACCTACATACTGGTCAAAGTCTTTTTTGCGCTTTGAGAGATGCGGAATACAGCGTCGACTGGGTACGGGACGGCCGTGCTGCCAGCCTTGCAATCGCAGCAAGCTATTACGCGGTCGTGCTCCTCAATTTGAGTCTTCCGGGCATTGGCGGCATAGCGTTGTTGAAGGCATCGCGTGCTGCGGGCAACAAGGTCCCCGTGGTGCTCCTTAGCGCACACGATGATCCGGAAACGCATGCGCGCGGTCTCGATACAGGCGCCGACGATTGTGTACTCAAACCATTCGTTACCCGTGAGTTACTTGCGCGCATTCGCGCGGTTCTGCGGCGAGCGACGGGCTATGCGACCTCGAGAATCGGCGACGAATTTCTTGGTCTCGATCTCGAGAGGCGCACCATTCTCCTGAATGGTCTCGAGTCGTCGCTCTCGGCGCGTGAATTCACGCTGATGCATGCCTTGCTTGAACGTCGTGGCGCGGTACTCTCGCGCAGCCAACTTGAAGAACGACTGTACGGTTGGGGCAGAGAGGTTGAAAGCAACGCGGTCGATGTATTAATCCATGCAATCCGAAAGAAATACGGACAATCCTTGATCCGGAACGTCCGGGGTCTTGGCTGGTCGGTGAGATCGGAGAATGGGTTATCAACATGCGCGACACCAGTCCATTAGTCTGCCTGGTTGTCAGCCAACGCTTTGCGCCCAGGGATATCTGCAGTCGGACGCACGACGTAGTCAGCGGGCCGCGCCGATGCGTGCCAAACGCGTTTGTTCGCGTCTGAGTGGCGGTTCGAACCTGAACCTGCGCATCGACGAACGAATCGCAGGTGCCGTAAATCAGGCGCAAATGAGAGGCATGCTCAGCACTTTGCAAATGAATCACGATGTGATCCACCGCCTGTTTCATACGACCATATCCGCTCATTCTTTCCTCATTGTCAGCGAGCAGAATGCACCTCAACCGATGCAATCAATGCGCTGCACCGAAGTTCAAGGAGAAAAGCATGAAAGGGATTCGCCTGGCGGCAGTCGCCGCCGTATTAAGCGTCGGCCTCGTGAGTGTTGCCGAGGCTCATGTGTTCGTCGGTGTCGGTGTCGGTATCGGGGTGCCAGTGATGCCGATGGTGGCCGCAGTGCCCGTCGTGCCCGTGCCGGTCTATGCGCCGCCGCCTCCACCCGTGTATTACGCGCCGCCGCCTGTGTATGCGCCGCCCGTGGTGGTTGGTTATTACGGACGCCCGCGCGGGTGGTACGGGCACTACGGATATGGATACGGCTACTGGCGCTAATGCACGCGACATGCCCGGGCACCGGACTCATCACCTCAATGGAGCACGTTTCGTGAAGTAAATGGTAGGCGCGCAGCAAAGGCTGCGCGTCTTTGCCGTCGTTGTACGCGAGAAAGCGTTTGGTCGCGGGAGTAGAATCGCTTTACAAAAAAATTCCGCCTCACCCGTCTCTCGCGTTGCACGGAGTGCCGCGGCATCCACGCATCACCCGTTGGGCGAAAAACTTTTCTGCGTCCCTATGATCAAGTCTCTAAGAAACCAGCTTGTCCTCGCGCTTTGCGTGCTGGTCAGCATCGTCGGCGTGGTGCAGGGCGTCAGTTCATATCAGCTGTCGAAAGCGGGCATGAGCGCGTTGCTCGACCTTCGGCTTGAACAGGTCGCCAGCCGCATGCGCGGCGGTTTCGCGGATTCGCTGCCTGCCATTCCGGCGCGCGGCTCGCAACCGGAACGCGACATTGTCATTACGGTCTGGAAGGACGATCAGGCCACGCCTTACCGGTCGACCGAACCGTCCCTGGCGCTGCCGCGCGAGGCGCCGGCGGGTTTCGTGACGACAGCCGTTAGCGGCGAGGAATGGCGCATCTACACGCTGCGTGAGCCGTCTATGGTGATCCAGGTCGCGCAACGCTCGGCGGTGCGGCACGAGCTTGCGGAAGAGAGTGCGGTCAATACGCTTTGGCCGATGATCGTACTCGTGCCGCTGGTGTGGATTGCCGTGCTGCTGGTCGTGCGCCGCTCGTTGCGCAAGTTGAATCGTTTGGGCGCGCAAGTGCAGGGGATCGACGTCAGTAATTTCCACCAATTGTCGACGTCAGGCGTGCCGATCGAAATACGGCCCTTTATCGACTCGATCAATCTGATGATCGATCGGCTTGCACAATCTATTGAGTCGGAACGAAAGTTTATTTCCGATGCCGCGCACGAACTGCGCACGCCGCTCACCGCGCTTCAATTGCAGGCGGACAATCTGCAGCCGCATATCGCGCCCGGCAACCAGGAGCGCTTTTGCGAATTGCGCGGCGGCATCACACGCAGTGGCAATCTGATCGCGCAATTGCTAAGGCTTGCGCGTGCCGATGCGGCTCTGCAGGCCGATACGTTGACGCGTGTCGACGTGTCCGCCGTAGTCGTCGACGCAGTGGCCGAAGTATTGCCTATCGCGATGAAACGCGGCATCGATATCGGCGCCGACGAAATGGCCAGCGCATTTGTCCGCGCGGTCGAAGCAGATATCGGCATTGCCGTGCGTAATCTGGTCAGCAACGCGATCCGCTACACGCCGGACGGCGGCAAGGTCGATCTGAGCGTACAGATACGCGACGGCATGGTATGGATCGACGTGACCGACACAGGGCCCGGCATTGCTGAAGAACTGCTGCCACGCGTGTTCGACCGTTTCTTTCGAGCTAATACGCAAATTGAGGGCAGCGGCCTCGGCCTGTCGATCGTCGAGGCGATCGCGAGTAAATGTGGCGGCGCGGTGAATCTTCGCAATCGTCGTGACGGTCAGTCGGGGATCGTCGCGTCGATCGGATTTCCGTCCGCGTCTTAGGCCTCTTGAACGAACTCAGCCGATCGCACGCGCCACCGCGGCCGGGTATTGATACATCACGCGTGTCCTGCGTGCTCAACCAGCAGAAGATGCTTATTCAAGTGGACTACATTAGAGATAACGACGGTGCTTATGATGAATGGAAACGTATTGATTTCCGGTGCAGGCGTCACTGGTTTGGCACTGGCATTCTGGCTGGATCGCGCGGGGTTTGCCACGACGCTGATCGAGCAGGCCCCGGCATTTCGCCGGGGCGGCCAAGCCGTTGACATTCGGGGCGTCGCGCTCAATGTCGTCGAGAAGATGGGATTGCTCGACGAAGCCCGTGCGTTACGAACGCGGCTGAAGGGTATGTCGATGCTCGATGCCAACGGCAACGAGACACAACGCACCGAAGAACGCACCTTCAGTGCTGGCCGGCTTGACAGCGACGACATCGAAATTTTTCGCGATGACCTGTGCGAGCTTCTGATGGGCGCGATGAGCGAACGCGTCGAACTCGTCTACAACAACAGCATCCGTGCGATCGAAGATCAGGGCGACGGCGTGGCGGCGACGTTCGCGAGCGGCATGAACCGGAATTTGATCTGCTGATCGGTGCCGACGGCACCTACTCGAACGTCCGCAAGCAGTGTTTCGATGAGGAATCCAAATCTGTTCATCCGTTGGGCGTAGTGCTCGCCCTTTTTTCGACGCCCAACCTGATCAATCTGATCGATTGGCAACTTGGCCACCGGCAGGAGGGTGTCGGCTACGTGATCTATCCAAGCCGCGACAAGAGCGAACTCCGGATTGGCGTTGGCTTCTCAGCCCCGGGATCAGCGGTGTCCCGCAGCGACACGGAAGGGCAAAAGCAGCTTGTGGCCGCGCAGTGCGCCCATCTGAAGGGCGAATTTTCCCGCTTCATCGACGCAATGAAGACGACCGATCAGTTCTATTACAACGGGCTCGCGCGGATTCGCATGCCGTCGTGGTCCAAAGGCCGTGTCGTGCTTGCCGGTGACGCAGTACACTGCGTATCCCCTTTCTCGGGTCAAGGCACGAGCCTCGGGCTCGTCGGTGCTTTCGTGGTGGCTCGCGAACTGGTTCGGCACCAGGGTGATCCGACGCAGGCGTTTGCTGCATACGAACACCGTATGCGGCCGTATGTGGATCTCAATCAGGCTCTCGTCGATCTCACTCGCGAGCCCCCGACTCCGGATCACTTGATGACCGAAGCCAAGAACGGTATCGACCTGAGCGACTTGTTGAAACAGGCGGTATAGTTTTTGGAGACCGGATGCTTTGCGCACACTGCAATCATTCGGCGCAACGCACCGACGACTGACAAATGCGCGGGCACGCCGGCCGGGTGGTCAGTTTGATGGAGCAGTCTCACGGCGTCTGTCCGTCGCGGGCATCGTTAAGGATCACGGTCCACCCGAGCCCGCGCACATTGCGAATCACGTTCTGGCCGAATTTCTTGCGCACCGAATGAATCAGCACGTCCACCGCGTTGCTTTCCACTTCTTTACCCCAGCCGTATAAGCGGTCCTCCAGTTGCTCGCGCGAGAGGATCGTGCCGGGCCGCTCGAGGAACGCCAGCATCAGTGCAAATTCGCGCGCGGACAGGACGGTTGTCGTACCATTGCAGGTCAGTGTGCGCTTGTCGAGATCGAGGCATAGGGATTCGTCGCCCAGGCGCGAGGACGCGTAACCGGCTTTGCGGCGGATCACCGCGCGGATGCGCGCAAGCAGTTCGGGCACGTCGAAGGGCTTGAGAAGGTAGTCGTCGGCGCCGACGTCGAGGCCTTGAACGCGCGAGTCGAGGTCATCCCGGGCAGTCAGTATCAGCACCGGCACGGCGTTACCCGATGTGCGCGCCGTCTTCAGGAGGTCGATGCCGTCCATGCCAGGCAAGCCCAGATCGAGCAATACGACGGTGTACTCCGTACCGAAGAGGGCCGTGCGTCCGGCGATACCGTCTCTCACCCAGTCGACGCTGAAGTCGGCGTCCTTGAGCGCACGCAACAGGCTTTGACCAATCTGCAGATCATCTTCGATCAACAGAACTCTCATGCTCGTCTCCTTGGCTTCAGAGCGAATCGCTCATCTGCGATTTGGGTTTCTTTGCCTGTCGATTCGTGGCGGTCTGCCCGGCCTTGAGCTTGAGACCGGCCTCATGAATGAGCTGTACGTGCTCAATTGCGGCATCCACGAGTTCTTCGGTATTACCTATACCTTCCGCGGACGCGGCCAACGCTTTCAGGCGACCGTCGATGAGCAGCGATGCAAGGCCGTGGACATAGGCCCAAGCCGCAGTCATCGCAATAGCCTGTGGGGCATCCAACCGGCCGAACGTCGTGGATTTGCCCGGCGTGGGCTTGAGCGGCTCGTCGAAGGCACCCACTAGCGCGCGTGCGGATAGCTGTCTTGCCTCGACGAGCGATACCCGCGTGTGGTCGAGCATCTCGCTGCGAAACATCAGGCGGAGCAGGTCGGGGTTATCTACCGCGAAGCTGACGTAGGCGCGTGCAATGGCCTTTCGGCTGGCCGGCCCTGGTGGGAGGCCTTCCGCTTTGGCTACCATGGACGCGGTCAGCCGCCGGTGGCCGCTGGCGGCAAGTTCGCTGAGCACGCCAGCCAAGTCGCCGAAATGGTGCCGGGGCGCCATATGCGAGACGCCCGCCTCACGGGCAATGGAGCGCAACGTCAGGCTGGCTATACCGTCGCGACGCAAGACGGCTTCGGCCGCCTCCAGCAGCGCGTGCGGAAGCGACCCATGGTGATAGGGCTTGTCTTGCACGGGCTGGGCGATAGTTTTTTTAGTCTTTGTCTTTGGCAGCACAGGAGCCTTATGGTCTGTAGACGGTCCATTTTTCATAGCAGGAATTCGAGCCGGTAAACTTTAATCATCAGGAGATCTTGGTCAAATCAAGAAGGAAACGCGTCGACGCCGAAACAATCGTTGGCGATTTCACTCAACGTGTTCAGACGTTCATCAGTAGGCGCGGTCGTGCGCGCCGGAGCGTTCAGGGTCATGGCGCAGGAAGTGCCGGTCGAGTTAGCGAATCTTATGTTTCCACAGGAAAGATTGTGGTTAATAATTCAGCATTGGTCAAGTGAAGAACGATCGAAATTGGCCGCGATCACCATTGCAAATGATCGATCGCATTGTCGAACACCTGCTTGATGATCAGGTGGGCTGTGGTGCAAATAGCGATCAACGAATCGGTTAGAGTGTCGGCCTGACCGATTTGAGGGCCGGCGATGAGCAAGCTGAAGAGTCTGGACGGGCTGTTCGCCGGCCGTCACTTTGACTGTGACGTGATCATTCTTTGCGTGCGCTGGTATCTGCGCTACAAGGGGTAATCGTCCTTTTCGTGCATGTATGGACCCGACGCCTTTTGCAAGCTTCTTGTTCGTGATGTCGAAACGGCCTGCATGCATGTATCCGGC
>NZ_FCOK02000040.1 GCF_001544555.2 Caballeronia udeis
AAGCTCATAACGTTTTATTCTGGCCTGCTGCGAAGCCGGTCTTTAACGCCTTGCACACAAAAATACTGACAGTTCCCCACCCCCCGATTAAACACTCCCGCATGAGTAACATTCATCCCATGCGACGCGCCTTCAATCGTCACTCTCCGCGCCCCTTCAATCCACCCTTCCAACGCCCCCACCGCATCCCGAAACATGCGCGGACTCTTCTCCCCATCGATTAGGAGCGTAGGGCATCGCACCCTCGCCGCCGCATGCGCATCGTAGGCCGGCAGCGGATCGCGAAACTGCAGCGCCAGCGTATTTGCGTTATCCATCGCCATAGCCTTGAACTCTTTCGGACTCCTCGCCCAGAACCCCGGTCGACTCACCGAATCGACAAAAAGCCCCAACCCCTCATCAATCTCCCCGCGGCCAATCAACTCCGCCGCCTTCGCCCGCAGCGCATTAACCGGCGCAGGCAACACCGTCCGCGCCCTCCCATCATCACCCGGCCTAGCCACCGCCCCACCCGGATCAGCGAGCACCAACGACTTCACCAACTCCGGATATCTAACTGCCAGATGAAACGCAACACACCCGCCCCGCGAGTGCCCGACAACATTCACAGCCCCAACGCTCAACCGCTCGATAAACCGCCCCAACTCATCAACATGCGCGTCCCAGCTAAACTGCCGTGATCCACCGGCCATCGCGCCAAACCCCAGCACCCCCGAGGGCCAATAATGCGAAAGGCTCGGCGCAACACATCGATACTGCTTGGCGAGCGGCCCTAACTGCGGCTTCCAGTATCGAAAGTCACAAAGCGACCCATGCACGAACAGCATCACCTCGTGATGCTCGTGCCCGGTCTGTACAAAGGGAACCTGCAGACCATCGTCAAGCGTGGCGATATCCGGCGCTGGCAGGCCAAAAAGTTGCGAGGGATCCACTCCATCCAACAGCTTCATCCGTTGCAACTCCGATAACGAAAAACCGCAAAAGCCTGCAAAGAAAAACTCACTCCGGCGCCGTAGCCCGAACGGTGACCATATCGCCCATGCTCCGATCATCGTCGTCATCGAGCGAAGAGGAAGAGGAAGAAGACGAAGAACCCAACGCCCCAGAACTCAAAGAATCAAACGGAACAGCCTCTACCGGAAACCCCTTCTTCTCCCACGCGTCCAGCCCGCCCTTCAGCGGCCGCACATTCCGAAATCCCTTCGCCCTCAACTGCCGCGCAATATGCTTGGCCGTCGCTTCATTCGGACACACGCAATACACCACAACCTCATGCTCCCGAAACATCGGATCGATTTTCCTCGACGACTCCAAATCCAACGGAATCGCGCCTTTGATCCGATGCGCCTCTTTCCTCCTCACCTCTGGCGGCCGGGCATCGAAAATAACGGGCGGCGCATCTGAGCGCATCATTTCATCGAGTTGTTCGGGCGTGATCCGATACTTCGCGAGCCATCGACGGAACTGAATACGCCGCGCCCATCGGTACGCCAAAAACGCGCCCGCGGCCATCGCAAGCACATCGAGTGCGGTGAGCCCATACGTCCTCACGAACACCAGCAGATGCGCCACCTCGGCATTCAGAATCGCGCCGCCAAGCATCCACGCCGACGCCCACAACCCCGCGCCCACCAGATCCCAGAACAAGAAAACCCGCACATCAATCTGCGTCGTCCCCAGCAACGGCGACGACACCAGCCCAAGCCCAGGCACGAACTTCGAAAGCGCCAACAAAGGCACGCCAAACCGCTCAAACCAATGCCGAGCCGTACGCAAAGTAGTATCGAGAGAAAGCGAGAACCGCACGAGCGAATTGAGAAACCGCCGGCCATATACCCGCCCGGCAGTAAACCAAAGCGCATCGGCGATAACCACCGCGATAACCGCGGCCGCCAACATATGCCAGAACGAAGCCAGCCCGGCCGCGACTAACGTGCCGGCGAGCACCAGCATGGGTGCAGCGGGAATGGGGACGCCGAGTTGGGTGGCGAGCACGCTGACGAACACGGCCCACGCGCCCCACGACGACACAACAGAAATCGGGACGTGCGGCAATTCGGGCTCCTTCCGGATGATGCGGAGCGCCGCCTGCCGGAGGGATCACCTAAAAATCTCGGCTAAAACCAATCCAAAACAGCGCTCGGACCCGCAACTTTATCTCGAAAATGAAAATATCGCCGAGTGCGCTGAACGTCGTTTATCTCCAGCCTACTCCTCTCTACCCCTCAATTCTCGCCCGCGTCACGCCGAGCAAACCACCCATCGCGTCACGCGCCGCCGCCGAATTCCGCACGACGATCGCATCGAAAACGGCCGTATGTTCCGCCATCGATGCGTTGAAAACCTCCGCCCGCCGCGCATTCAACCGCAACTGCGCCTCAAGCGTGCGCTCGATCAGCGTCCCGAGCGGCACCAGCAATTCATTGCTGCACGCATTCAACACGCTCAGATGAAACCGCAGATCGGCACGAACCCATTCATCGACATTGCGCGCTTCCAGCATCGCCCGGTGCGCATCGCCGAGCCGCTCCAACGAATCGTCATCATGATTCGCAGCGGCCAACGCAGCGGCATAAGGCTCGATCATCTCGCGCATTTCCTGCAGCTTGATCGCGAACTGCAACGGCTTCGCGACGCGCGAATACCACTCGAGAACGTCGGCATCGAGAAGATTCCAGGCGTGCCGAGGCCGCACACGCGTACCAATCTTCGGCCGCGATTCAATCAGTCCCTTCGATGTCAGCGTGCGCAACGCCTCGCGCAGCACGGTCCGGCTGACGCCAAAACGCTCCATCAGTTCGGCTTCGCGCGGCAACGTAGATGCCGGCGGGAAATCGCCGCGCAGAATCTCGGTGCCAAGCTCGTACGCCACGCGTCCGTGCAGATCGTGCTGGATAACCTTCCCCTTTTCCCAGAGTTGACGTCAGGCAATCAAAACGACGCAATTATACGGACCCTTTCCCCACAAGGCTCTTCGGCAAATAGTACTATTAATATACACATCAAACGGATTTTTGATAGCATAGAAACCCTCGTTCCCCACTCACCGGAAAAATCAGGAGACGCCAGCATGAAAATCACCAAACTCGAAACTTTTATCGTTCCGCCGCGCTGGTGTTTCCTGAAGATCACGACCGATGAAGGCATCGTCGGCTGGGGCGAACCGGTGGTGGAAGGCCGCGCGCATACGGTCGCGGCGGCAGTCGATGAGCTGTCGGACTACCTGATCGGCAAGGACCCGCTGTTGATCGAAGACCACTGGCAAGTCATGTATCGCGCGGGTTTTTACCGCGGCGGCCCGATCGGCATGAGCGCGATTGCGGGCGTGGACCAGGCGCTGTGGGACATCAAGGGCAAACATCACGGCGTGCCTATCCACGCGCTGCTTGGCGGCCAGGTCCGCGACCGGATCAAGGTGTATTCGTGGATCGGCGGCGACCGCCCAAGCGACGTCGCGAACAACGCGCGCGCCGTCGTGGACCGCGGTTTCAAGGCGGTGAAGATGAACGGTTCGGAAGAACTTCAGATCATCGATACCTTCGACAAGGTCCAGGCCGTCATCAACAACGTGGCGGCGGTGCGTGAGGCGGTGGGCCCGAATATTGGCATCGGCGTGGACTTCCACGGCCGCGTGCACAAGCCCATGGCGAAGGTGCTCGCGAAGGAACTCGACCCGTTCAAGCTGCTGTTTATCGAAGAGCCGGTGTTGTCGGAGAACGTGGAAGCCTTACGCGACATCGTGAACCAGACGAGCACGCCGATCGCGCTCGGCGAGCGTTTGTACTCGCGCTGGGACTTCAAGCACATCCTGGCCGGCGGTTACGTGGACATCATCCAGCCGGACGCGTCGCACGCGGGCGGGATTACGGAATGCCGCAAGATTGCATCGATGGCCGAAGCCTACGACGTCGCCCTCGCCCTCCACTGTCCGCTTGGGCCTATCGCGCTCGCAACCTGCCTGCAAATCGATGCGGTCAGCTACAACGCCTTCATCCAGGAGCAAAGCCTCGGGATTCACTACAACAAGGGCAACGATCTGCTCGATTACATCAAGAACCCCGAAGTCTTCAAATACGAAGACGGCATGGTAATGATTCCGCAAGGGCCGGGCTTGGGCATCGAGGTGAACGAGGAGAAAGTGCGCGAGATGGCCAAGGTGGGGCATCGCTGGCGCAATCCGGTGTGGCGCCACGCCGATGGCAGCGTTGCAGAGTGGTGATAGAAGAATTGCGTTGCACCGCACTATGCAGATAGCGCGGGCATCGTAGAATAGCGTTATTGAGACGGGAATTCCGTCTCGATGGCGTTACGTGACATGCTGGCCGGATTTAATCGGCCAATGGGTTACAGCACTGGAAACAGCGGCCTTGTGACACACGAAACCTATGTGCAGCAAGGCTTTGCATGCGGTGACAACGCCTGGCCCGCGTCTTGCATTATCTCGCGTACGTGTGTTTGTTTCGACCCAGCGCCCGGGAAGAGCGCGACGACAAAGCTAGAGAGTCCAGCATGTATTACTACACCCTTCCAGATGAATTCGTCCGCACGCAGATGGCCGTCGGCGCATTGGTGCTGTTTGGCGTGCTGCGGGTGATCTGCGCCGCCGTGGGCGCCCAGCGCAGCTGGCGCATGTCGACCGTGACGCGCTGCTTTATCGGCGCGGCGGTGCTGTTCTGCTTGCCTCAACTCCTCGATGTAGTCATGTCGTCACCCATGTGGCACCGCGCATTCGTCGAGCTTCAAGGCAAGGCGATCGGCTGCGCGCTGGCGCTGTTCTGCGCACCCATCGTGAGCCACAGGCTGGGCTACGAGTAACTATCGGCATCAATTAGCCGAACTCATGCAGCCCGTCTAACCCATCGCAGAAAAACCCGGCACGCTGTGCGACAGCACGGCGGCCGCGACAAATACCGCAACAATCAGCAACGCCTCCATCCGCATGATCCCGGTGAACGTGTGCGCATCGACTGTCGATGCGGTGCGTTGCAACCGCGGCATGACGGACCATCGGTTCATCGCACCGAGCAGCAACGCGGTCCCAATAAGCACACCCTTCACAACCAGCGCGTGGCCCCAGCCGCTTGTTTCGAGCGCTTGCGCCGACCCGCCCAACCCACGCCACGCGTTATAAATCCCGGTGAGAATGACTAAAGACACGGCGACCACCGCTGCCGTGGAGACCTTGCCGGCAATACGAATCAAAAAAGCCCGCGCAAGCGATGTCCCCAGCGCCGGCAACACCCGCCACGCGCTTGCGATGACCAGCCCGCCCCAAACGGCCGTTGCCAGCAGATGAACGGTCTGCACGCCTTCGGCGAGCGAAAACGCGCCGGCATCGGCGGCATGTCCCACCGACGCCTTGCCCGCCGCCGCCACGAGTGCGCCGACCGCGAACAGTCCGACTCGCGGACCACCCTTCGGTTTAGCCAATGCCGTCGCCAGGATCAGCAACACGCTGCCGGCGAACGCAATCGCCCAGCCCGTGCCGGCGTGCGTGCCCGTGATCACGGCAACCACGGCATCGAAGGCCTGAAAGAGAGGCGCACCGCTCATCGACGCCGCCTGCAGCCAGACCAGCACAAGATCTGCCACCGCGAGCACGACCGCGCCGCCTGTGCTCAGCCCCCGCGCCCTTACCCAGCCGAGACGCGCAGGCGAAACGGGCGCAGCCGCGTTTTCCTTCGATAACCACACGCTCAGGAACGCCCCGCCGAGCGTGCAGGCAAACGCAATGTCGGCGAGCGCGGCAACGAGGACTTGAGGGAGCCACAGTGGATCGTCACTCATGACCACGCCTTGACGGAGAGATTCGGGCTGAAAGCAAACAAGGAATGCATTGAAGGTTCGATGAAGGTCGAAGAAGAAACAAAACACACCGCATGGGCCGGGAACGCGAGTCTAGCGGAATGAGCATACGGAATGCACCAACGCTCAAGGACACCCGAGCCCAACAAAACCGTCCCCAAACCCGACAAAATCCGTCGATACTTTGTCATTCGCCGCCGACAACCAACTTCAACGCACGTTCAAAAACCCCTGTCGATCGGTCGCGCGGCAAATTGTCGCGTACACGTTGAAGGTGCAGTGCAACAGGGCGATGCTCAAATAGTCATCATCAGGCAACGATGATAGAATGCCGCGTCGCATCAGAGGCTCGCAGAGCCAATGTGGCAATGGTTCACCACATATTCGCACCGGGCCGAACGAAGCTCGGCAGGTCCTCGAAATTCATGGAGTGTCGCGTGTCTTCAAGACGCATATTTCGTCCGTTGCTCGCCCCGCTAATGGCTCTTGCGCTGATCGGCACAGCCAGCATTGCCAGCGCAGCAGAAGCCCCGGCGCCCGCTACAGCCGCCGCCCAGCCAATGGCGCCGGACACCATGGCGGCGCGTGTACAGGGTTGCACGGCATGTCACGGCGTCCACGGCGAAGGCACGGACAACGACTATTTCCCGCGTCTTGCCGGCAAGCCGGCTGACTACATCTACAACCAGTTGCAGAACTTCCGCGAAGGCCGCCGGAAGTATCCGCCAATGAACTACCTCGTCACGTATCTCTCCGACGACTACCTTCATGAGATCGCCACGTATTTCTCGGAACAACGTCCGCCGTATCCGCAGCCGGCCAAGCCGACTGTGTCGCCGTCAACGTTGTCGAAGGGCCAGCAGATCGTGCTGAACGGCGACGCAGGGCGCGGTATTCCCGCCTGCGCGGCATGCCACGGCACGAACCTGACGGGTATGCAACCGGCTATTCCGGGTCTTGTGGGATTGCACTCCGACTACATCAGCGCGCAGCTTGGCGCCTGGCGTGCGGGCTCGCGTCACGCGAAAGCACCTGACTGCATGCAACAGATCGCCACCCGCCTGACCGACGACGACGTGACCGCTGTCGCCGCCTGGCTCTCCACGCAAACCGCACCGGCGAATCCGGTACCCGCGCCCGCAGGCTCGCGCAAGACGCCGCTCGCCTGCGGCAGCGAACCGCAATAAGGCGCGAGGAGCGAGAAGAATATGAAACGCAAGTCCCTGTTCGCACTTTCGGCTGTTGTCGTGATTACGGCCGCTGCAGCCGCCGCCGCACTCTGGTCGGGTGGCGAGACTTTCCATTCGAGCGGCGCCGTCGCCGCAGTGCCCGCCGACCAGACCGAGTTGATCAAACGCGGCGAATACCTGGCCCGCGCCGGCGACTGTATTGCCTGCCACACGGTTCGCGGCGGCAAGACGTTTGCCGGCGGCCTGCCCATGCTCACGCCGTTCGGCACGCTCTACACACCGAACATCACGCCGGACGATCAATACGGCATCGGCAAGTGGACGTCGGACGACTTCTACCGGTCAATCCACGTCGGCCGCTCGAAAGACGGCAGCCTGCTGTACCCGGCCATGCCGTTCACGGCTTATACCAAGGTCACGCGCGCCGACTCGGACGCCATGTTCGCGTACATGCGCTCGGTGCCGCCGGTCAATGTACCCAGCCGTCCGCACGAACTGCGCTTCCCGTTCAACCAGCGCAACATGCTGATTGGCTGGCGCGTGCTGTTCTTCAGCGAAGGCGAATTCAAGCCGGATCCCACCAAGTCGGTTGAATGGAACCGCGGCGCTTACCTGATCGAAGGACTTGGCCATTGCAGCATGTGCCATACATCGATCAACCCGCTGGGCGGCCCGGTGAGCTCCGCTGCATTCGGCGGCGGCCTGATCCCGCTGCAGAACTGGTACGCACCGTCGTTGACGTCGAATAAGGAAGCTGGCCTGGGCGACTGGGACATCAAGGACATCAACGACCTGCTGAAGACCGGCGTGTCGCAACGCGGCGCGGTGTTTGGCCCGATGGCCGAAGTGGTCCACAACAGCTTGCAGTACATGACGGACGCGGACATCAGCGCCATGTCGACGTTCCTGAGGTCGATCCCGCAAAAGGGCGAAGCGCCGGAAACCATGCAGTTCGAAACGTCGGCGCAATTCGGTTCGGAATTGCTGCAACAGGGCAAGAAGATCTACACGGAAAACTGCGCGAAGTGCCACGCGGAAAATGGTCTGGGCAAACCGCCAGCCTACCCGCCGCTTGCCACGAACCAGTCCATCCAGATGCAGTCGGCCGTGAACCCGATCCGCATGGTGCTCAATGGCGGTTACCCGCCGAGCACGGGCGGCAACCCGCGTCCGTATGGCATGCCGCCGTTCGCGCAAGCGCTGTCGGATACGGAAGTGGCTGCGGTTGTGACGTACATTCGTATGTCATGGGGCAACCACGGTACGCCGGTGTCGCCGCAACAAGTCAGCAACCTGCGCTCAGCCCCGCTTGACTGATCGAAGAAGCGTTTTCCGCAGGTAGAGTAAAATGCGCTCAAGGGCGCAAGCAGGGCGCAGGCCTCGAAACCGGGGCTGCGCCCTTCGTCTTTTTTGAGCACGAATAAGCTGGAACGTAGGTACGCAGACGGGATAAACCACGGGCGCGGTAAAATACCCGGTTGGTTGGCCGGATTGCACCGCGGATTGCACCGGTTTGGCTCCGGTCTCAGCATTCGTTTCCTTAATGTAGAAAATTAGGCAGAAAAGCGCGGCGTTGCAGGCAGGACCGCAACGACGTGACGAGGATGGTCGATGCACTTTGGTGAGCGGTTCAACAGCGTTACCCACCTCGTCGGCACGGTGCTGTCGGTGGCAGGGCTCGCTACGCTCGTCACAATGGCCTCCATGGAACGCGACCCGTACAAGATTGTCAGCTTTGCCGTGTACGGCGCCATGTTGCTCGTGCTGTACGCTATTTCCACGCTGTATCACTCGGTCCGCAACCCGCGGCTCAAGGCGGTATTGCAAAAATGTGATCATTCGGCCATTTACTTGCTGATCGCGGGAAGCTACACCCCGTTCACGCTCGTCACGCTGCGCGGCCCGTGGGGCTGGTCGTTATTCGGGGTAAGCTGGGGGCTTGCCGCTCTTGGCATTGTTCAGGAACTCACGCTCGGGCGTCGAACCCGCAGCGTATCGATGGTGATTTACGTGATGATGGGCTGGCTCGCGCTCGTAGCCATCCATCCTCTCGTTACAGCGTTACCGCCCGCCGGCACGGCGTGGCTGCTGGCCGGCGGTTTGATCTACAGCGCCGGCATTTACTTTTTCATCAACGACGAGCGCATCCGGCATGGACATGGCATCTGGCACCTGTTCGTGTTGGGCGGCAGCTTGTGTCAATTCGTCAGCATTGCACGCTACGTTGCTTGAGCACTTTGCTCGAATACGTTGCGTGAGCTTGCCCTGATCGGCACCTAATGCCTGACGCGAAGCGTTTTACGGCGTTTCAAATGCAACTTAACGCCAGTCAGCGTGTCTTGATAGCGCGTTGATCTTCGCGGCAACTTTCCCGGCGCTCGTAGCTCGTACTTCGAGCAAGCGCCCCGAACGTCATGCCGCCCGATTTCCTCGATCGTCGTACGCACGCACCAAGTTGTGCGGGCCGCCTTTTTTGGGGCTTCAGGCCTTTTGGGGCTACAAGCGATAGCGCCGGTCGTCATACCGAATCTGTGAACACTTATGTCTTTTGATTCCCTCGGCTTGTCCGAATCCCTGCTTCGCGCTGTCAACGAACTCGGCTACACCGTCCCTACCCCCATCCAGTTGCAGGCCATCCCGGCCGTGCTGAACGGCGGCGACCTGCTGGCAGGCGCGCAAACCGGCACGGGTAAGACCGCCGGCTTCACGCTGCCTATCCTACAACGCCTGTCCGAAGCCCCCGCGCCCGCAGCTGGCGTCAAGCGCCCGGTCCGCGCGCTGATCCTCACGCCTACGCGCGAACTCGCCGCCCAGGTGGAAGAAAGCGTGCGCGCCTACGGCAAGTATCTGAAACTGAAATCGACCGTGATGTTCGGCGGCGTCGGCATCAATCCGCAAATCGATGCATTGCGACGCGGCGTGGATATCGTCGTGGCAACGCCGGGCCGGTTGCTCGATCACATGCAGCAGAAGACCATCGACTTGTCGAAGCTCGAGATTCTGGTCCTCGACGAAGCCGACCGCATGCTCGACATGGGCTTCATTCACGACATCAAGCGCGTGCTGGCCAAGTTGCCGCCGAAGCGCCAGAACCTGCTGTTCTCGGCCACGTTCTCCGAAGAAATCAAGACGCTTGCGGACAGCCTGCTCGACCGCCCGGCGCTGATCGAAGTGGCACGCCGGAATTCGACCGTTGAAGCCATCGCGCAGAAGATCCACCCCGTCGATCGCGATAAGAAACGCGAGCTGCTCACGCACCTGATCCGCCAGAACAACTGGTTCCAGGTGCTGGTGTTCACGCGCACGAAGCATGGCGCGAACCGGCTCGCCGAGCAGTTGACGAAGGACGGCATCAGCGCGCTCGCCATTCACGGCAACAAGAGCCAGTCGGCACGTACACGTGCTTTGGCCGAGTTCAAGGACAACACGCTGCAAGTGCTGGTGGCCACGGATATTGCGGCGCGCGGTATCGATATCGACCAGTTGCCGCACGTCGTCAACTTCGACCTGCCGAATGTGCCAGAGGATTATGTTCACCGGATCGGCCGCACCGGTCGTGCCGGGGCAACGGGTGAAGCGCTGTCGCTGGTTTGCGTCGATGAACACCAGTTGCTCAAGGACATCGAACGCCTGATCAAGCGGCCGATCCCGCAAGAAGTTATCGCGGGCTTCGAGCCGGATCTGACTCAAAAACCTGAGCCGATTCTCCGTCGCGGTCAAGGCGGCGGCGGTGCTCGTCAAGGTCAAGGTGCTCCGCGTCAGGGAGCGCCGAAGCAGTCGAACGGTGGCGGCCGGCCGTCGGCCAAGCCGACGAATGGTAACGGCGGCGGTGGCGGTGGTAATGGTGGCAACGGTGGGGGCTACGGCTCGCGCTCGCAGAAACCGGTCGCAGCGAAAACCGGTGGCAATGGCTCTGCGCCGCGCAAACCCGAAGGCTCACGGCCGGCCGGCGCTGCGCTGCTGGGCGGCAAGCCGCGCAGTGAAGGCGGCGGCGGTGCAGGTCGACGCGATACACCGCGCACGGGACAACGTGGGCGATAAATAGCGTGATGGTGTGGGCGGGGTGTTCTCGCCTATGCCTTCTTCTGCGCGCTGCGAGTGGGGTTGTTTTTAGCCTCGCTATGTTGGAGCGAGGTCAGATGGAGGTCCTCGCGGCGCCATCGCCCGACACTACACTCGATACAAAAAAGCGGAGCCCCTCGGCT
Organism: Caballeronia udeis; assembly: GCF_001544555.2. Classification (GTDB taxonomy): domain Bacteria; phylum Pseudomonadota; class Gammaproteobacteria; order Burkholderiales; family Burkholderiaceae; genus Caballeronia; species Caballeronia udeis. Next base: position 11,201 of record NZ_FCOK02000040.1, read on the forward strand.
CCGCTTTTTGCATTTCAGGCGGCGGCGCTCGCCGCACGCTTCAGCACATCGATCTGTTCTCGCCAACGCGTCAGCACCGCGTCTCCCTGCCCTTGCGCAAACTCGAATCCAATCCCCTGCACGAGCCGCGCATAAGGCACTTTCTGCCACTCCCCGCTGTCTATGGTCGCAATAAAGCAGGTGACTGACGCCCCCTTCAGCGGGGCGATTCGCGCCTGAAGCTGCACCTGGAAGAAGGCTTCATCGAAGACGAAGGTCAATGTGGCGCACCCCGTCTTCGACACCAACCGCGCCGCCCGCGACTGCGGCCACAACGAAAAACACAAGGTACCCGGGTCCGGCGCGAACAACTCGCCAACGCTCAGCAGCGAGGTCCGCACGCGGCCTTCATCGGCTGCAAGCAACGACGCCGTGAAGCCCGTTTTCGTCTCGATCGATGTGCCGTCGAACAACGTCCGCAATTCCGGAGGCCATTCGTCGAACGTGCCGTGCTCGAGACCATGAGCACCGGACGCAGTGGAATCAGTCATGCGGATCTCCGTGAAAAGACGATGGCCCGCGAAAGCGGGCCATCGATTAAAGCTTGCCGAGCCGTTCAATGCAAACGGCAACCGGGCCTACCGGAAGAACACGTGCTGCGTAATCTTCGCGAGCGGATAGTGCACGCTGAGCTGGATTCGAGCCGGCAAATCGAGTGGCTTGAGCAGCATTTTCACGCACATATCCGCCGACAAATTGCGCCGGACCAGCGCATTCACCCGCGCCGCCAGCTCCCGATTGTGCGCAGTGTCATGTGCGCGTTCCGGGTAACGAATGGCAAATACATGGCGCAGCGCTATCTCCGAATCCTCGCTCTTGATTTCTATTACACGACGCAACAATGCACCGAGTACGGCGAAGCGGCCATTGCCTTCGATCTTGTTGTACTTCTTGAAAAAGCGGAAGAAGTGCTTGTAATGGCGGACTTCGTCTGTGCGGATGTTGTCCGTGAGTTGCTTGAGCACCGGCTCGTCCGAGCACTCGTTAATCGCCCGATACAACGTGGCCGTACCGGTTTCAACGACACAACGCGCGACCATTTCCAGTGCACGCGTTTTTTCGAAGTCCTCGACTGAACACGTCAGCGAATACTCGGCGAAGAAGTTCTTGAATGCCGTATCCCAGTTGAACTCGGGCCACACATGATGGATATACGTTTTCAACGCGCGGCCGTGCTGCATCTCTTCCGGTTCCCACTCGTTGTTGAGCCAGTCGGAAACCTCGGGGTCGTCGTTGAAATAGGTGCTCAGGTTGCTCGTATAAAGATCGGTCCCGCTCTCAATGAACGAAGCCGCGCAAAGCAACAGGAGAAGGTGTTCATTGGATGCCGCTTTACGCCGGTCGATCCGGGACAGGTCGATATCTTCGATCCGCCAGGGCATCACGTGGGTACTATCAGTGTGCATAAAAATCGCGCTCCCAAAGCTGTACTGAACGCGCCGTCAGCCAAACCGGCCGAAAATCAGGCGACGCCGTGGACGTAAAGCCGCGGCGTCCTCATGTGGTTAAAGACTTGGAGCCTGCATCTTAGCCGGGTTGCAACGAAGCTGCAGGCCCGGAGAGAGACCGTCAAAACCACATGTCAGTTCCGGATACCGCACAAATCAGCATAAATCGTACCGCCCCCGAACGCGTTGCGATAACGCACGCCAGGCTTGATTCCCGCCCGCTTACAGACATATTTCGGCAAGCCGCTGGAAGACGATTTAACCATCCGACTTTCGCCGACCCGTTTCTGTGCAGAGCCCGCATGCCGGTCAATGGCTTGCCGGCCGCTCGCCCGCATTCAGACTCGATGCAATCAATTTTGCCATCCTGACGAGTTGCCGCGCAGAACACGCAGCATGCAATTCGTACAGTTGGTGCGGACATCGGGACATGCGGATATGTACACGTATCGATCACACAGGATCACGCCGGATCATGCAGGAGCGCCTTTGGCCCGACCCGGTCGCCGAGATCGGGCGGCGTAATGCGTCGGAACGAACTCGCCGCTCTCCATGTGCTGCCTGAGCCGTAAACTGCCCCGGCAACGCGCGTCGCGAAGCGCTTGCGTCCGCGGGCGAGCGGCAATTGCGGGTGATCGAGCATTGCCGGCCCGCCAGGCCTTTCCCTTACAATACGGGCCACCTCACGACAATAAAGCGCACTCTTCGACGCCATGACACGAGATCCCCGCATCACCTTGAACGCACGACAGCAAGAGCTGCTCGACTGGGTGCAACGCGACGGCTTCGTGACGGTAGAGGATCTGGCCACACATTTCGACGTCACGCCGCAAACCATTCGCCGCGACGTCAACTGGCTCTCCGACATGAACCTGCTGCGCCGCTATCACGGCGGCGCGAGCCTCCCGACCAGCTCGGAGAATGTCTCGTACACCGCGCGCCAGCGCATGTTCCACGACGAAAAGCGCCGCATTGGCGCACTGGTCGCACAGCACATTCCCGACCAAGCGTCGCTCTTCATCAACCTGGGCACCACGACCGAGGAAGTCGCCCGGGCGCTGAACCGGCATCGCGGCTTGCACGTGATCACGAACAACCTGAACGTGGCCAGCATGATGAGCGGGTATCCCGAATGCGAGGTGCTGATCACCGGCGGTATTGTCCGGCCCTGGGACAAGGGCATTGTGGGCGAGCTGGCTATCGACTTCATTCGCCAGTTCAAGGTCGACTTCGCGATCATTGGTGCGTCGAGCATTGAGTCCGACGGGACACTGCGCGATTTCGACACCCGCGAAGTCCGCGTGGCCGAGGCGATCATCAAACACGCCCGCACGGTGTTCCTCGCCGCCGACCACTCGAAATTCGGTCGTCCGGCGCTCGTCCGGCTCGGTCACCTGAACCAGATCGACGCGCTTTTCACTAATGCCCCCACGCCGCCCGACATGGCCCAAACGCTTGCCGAGGCAAACACGCAGGTATTCGTGGCGGACTAGCGCTTCGCCGCGGCCTGCTGAAAAACCCGGCATGGCTTATGTGCGCTGCGGCACAAACCTCAGGTAATTTCTACGATTCGGCTTGTCCGCCGAACCGCTTTCGCGCCCTCGAAAAGTCAAACCCATTATTTTCCGCAAGCGTTTGGCACACGCCCGCCGCTTGCCTACAATCAAATCCCGGCAATGCAGCGCCGCGTTTCGGCGCCGCCAACCGCGCTTGGCATCATGCGTCTGCCGGACAAGAAGTTCCAGACTCGCACAACGTTCCTGAGTACCAAGGCTGGTCGCCGACCAGTCAAAGTGCCATTCGATCGTCATGGAGAACACGATGCTCAGTCCGCATGAATTTGCCACGCTGCTCCTGTTGCAAGAAGCGCCCAACCAGATGGAAATGGTGCGCGACGAACTCGACGCCCTGCTCGAGCGCCAGCTTGTGCAGTTGGAAAATCTCGCATCCGGACGCCAGTTGTGGAGCCTCACGGCTTCCGGCGACTCCACGATCAAAGCCATCAAACGGTATTCGTAAATTCCGCAAGCGCGCGGCTCAAATTGGTCAAAGCCAGCGCTTTGACCAATTTGAGCCGTCAATCGCCAAGCGAATGAATCAGGCAGCATGAGCCTGCCGGCGAGCTGGCCGACGAGCGAGCCAATTCAAACGCCAATTAGCCAGCGCGCAACGTCGGGTCGACGGTTGCGCGCCAGCTAAGCGCCTGAGCCCGCTGGTCCGCGAAAAACGAAGCCCACGCGCTTTGCGCCTGCGCGGTACGGCTGGCACTGAACGCCGCATACTGACTCGCTATACCCGCCTGAAACGCGCAGAACTGCTCCTTTGGCAGTTTGCCGCGCTTTTGCGCCACGTAAGCATCGAGAAACGCCGAATACACACCCTGCGCGTCCGTGCCGTAGTCAACGGCATTCCCACCGCACATGGACTGGAGCGCAGCCAGCGAAGGCGCTCCGCGGGACCCCGACACATCCGGTGCGGTTATGCATCCGCCCAGCATCAGCGCGCCAAGCGCACCAGCCACCAAAATCTTTCGCATTGCGTCTACTCCGTCATCTCCAGTAGCTACAGTATCGGACGGCGACGCGCGACGCGCCAGTCGGCCGAACGGCCGATGAGCCGAAAAACGACTGCAACCTGCGCTTTTCCGGCAAAACGGCGCGATAACGGAGCGTTAGCCGTTCAGACGACTTTACATTTTCGTTTTTGTTCGTTAAATTTCGAATTCGAACATTCTTATGTTCCGACGGAGTTTTCTGTTGGCGGCCATGGGGCGGACAAGCGATGCAAGGCAATCTTTATGATGTGCTGGTGGTGGGCGGCGGGGTCAACGGCACAGGTATAGCGCGGGACGCGGCGGGCCGTGGCCTCAGCGTCATCCTGTGCGAGAAGGACGACCTGGCTTCGCACACGTCGTCGTCGAGTACGAAACTCATTCACGGTGGCCTTCGTTATCTCGAATACGGTGAATACCGGCTCGTGCGCAAGGCGCTCCAGGAGCGCGAAGTCTTGCTGCGCGCGGCGCCGCACATCATGTGGCCGCTGCGTTTCGTGATGCCGCACATGCCCAACCTGCGCCCCGCCTGGATGATCCGCGCCGGCCTGTTTCTCTACGATCACCTCGCGCGACGCGAATTGCTGCCCGGCTCCCGGGGGATCAACATGCGCCGGCACCCAGCCGGTGCGCCACTGATCGACTCAATCAAGCGCGGTTTTGTCTATTCCGACGGCTGGGTGGACGACGCACGGCTGGTCGCACTCAACGCAGTCGACGCGCAGGAACACGGCGCGGTAGTCAAGACACGCACGCGCCTGGTGAGCGCGCATCGCAGCGAAGGCTTGTGGTTCGCCACGCTTGCCGACAACCACGGCGTGACCTTCGAGGTGCGTGCGCGCTCCATAGCCAACGCTGCCGGTCCGTGGGTCAGCGACCTGCTCAAGGATTCGCTCAACAGCAATACTCATACGCGCCACACGGTCCGGCTGGTCAAGGGAAGCCACATAGTCACGCGGCGTCTCTTCGAGCACGACCACGCGTACATTTTCCAGAATCCGGACAAGCGCATCATCTTTGCGATTCCGTATGAACACGACTACACGCTGATCGGGACCACGGACCTCGAGTATCACGGCGACGCGTCCAAAGTCGCCATCAGCCCGGAAGAGACCGCGTACCTCTGCGACTCCATCAATCGCTACTTCAAGAAGCACATCAGTCCGGCAGACGTCTGCTGGACCTATGCCGGCGTGCGTGGCCTGCTCGAAGACGAAAACGCGGAGAACGCGTCGGCCGTCACGCGCGATTACCTGCTCGAACTCGACACACCCGCGAACGAAGCCCCGTTGTTGTCGGTGTTCGGCGGCAAGATCACCACGTTTCGCAAGCTGGCCGAAGAAGCTGTCGACAAACTCGGCGAAGCGCTGCAGTCACCGGCCCGGAGCAAAACCTGGACGGAAGGCGCGCCGCTGCCGGGTGGGGACATCGCGAATGCCGACTTCTCGCTGTTCCTCGCCTCGTTCAAGCAGCGCAACCGCTGGCTGCCCGGCGAGCTGGCACATCGGTACGCACGGGCTTACGGCACGCGCGCACAGAAGCTCCTGGGCGATGCAAGCTCCCTCGCCGATCTGGGCGAAGCCCTGGCGCCCGACCTGTATGAAGCGGAACTCCGCTATATGCGCGACAACGAATGGGCAACCTGTGCGGACGACGTGCTCTGGCGCCGCTCGAAACTCGGCCTGCATCTGGAGCCGGGGTCGCTTGACGACGTGGTTCGCCGGATTGACGGGTGGTTCGCGTCGAGCCAGCCGGAAGCGGAGCCGCAGGCGGAGTCATCCGCGTCAGCCACAACATCCACGCCCGCTCGCACGGTCGTTTGACGAGGTATTGCCGCGAATAGCTACTCTGCGGCACCTGATAACGGTGTGACGATATCTTCGTTTGACGCACGTTGAGCCGATGCTAGTCTTGCCTTCAATCGTTCCCGCGCCGTTTCGCTGAGCGGGTTTAATCGACAGAACGACTGGAGGCTCATCATGGTTGCACCGGCTTATTCATCGCTGGAACTCGTGCGCGAGCCGTTCGATGCGCACGCGCCGGCCGAACTCGCCGAGGCAACACAGGCGGCGTCGGCCAACGCTCATCAGGTCGACATCCAGGAAGCGAACGACGCGCTCGAATATCTCGTCGGCGTGAACCTGGCGCGGCTGCGTGCCGAACGGCAACTCTCGCTCGATGCCCTCGCTCGCGCGTCCGGCGTATCGCGGGCCATGCTGGCGCAGATCGAATCCGGGCGCAGCGTTCCGTCCATCAAGGTGCTGCACAAGATTGCAAGCGCGCTGAAGGTATCGGTGGCGGCGTTCCTTCGGCGCCACGCGACCAATGGCATCGAATACTTGCCGGCCGAGCGGGCAACGCGCCTCGTGACATCGAACGGACGCTTTTCGGCCCGGCCGCTGTTTCCGCTGAACGCGCCCGCATCGGCGGAATTCCACGAACTTCGCATTGCACCGCTGCACGCCGAATCCGGCAGCCCGCGGCCGCCCGGCACCACGATCAATCTGGTCGTGAGCGACGGCACGCTGGAAATCCGCGTGCATGACCGGGCGCAGTTGCTGGCCACCGGCGACGCCATTGTGTTCGACGCCGATCAGCCCCACACGCTGCGCAATCCCGGCAACACGGAAGCGCGCGCGTACCAGGTGACGGTGAACGCGGAAACGCCGCCGCGCTGGCATGTTCCGGCGGATTCACGTCGTATCGACGAAGCCGGCTAGGCGCGCTTGCGTACAAGCTAAAGACCGGCAGTACTGCAACATCGGCTGGTCTGTTGTATCCTGAAATAAGTCGCGCTTTTAAGTGTTTAGCGACAAGTCAGTACGTCTTCAGGGCGGGGTGCAATTCCCCACCGGCGGTATACGGGGCGGCGAAAGCCTCTCGTGAGCCCGCGAGCGCCCGTGAACGCAGCTCGCTTTGCAAGTGCGAGCCACGCAACGGGGTCAGCAGATCTGGTGAGATGCCAGAGCCGACGGTCATAGTCCGGATGGAAGAAGATGTGCAGACGGTCATGTCCGTTTCGCGTGTTTGCCGCGGCGTATTTGCGTCCGCGTTGAACCGGCGCTGTCGAGTTGACGGCGCTGAAAACGCGTGTCGTTCTGTCTGTTTGCAATGCCCTGAAACGTTTTTCGCCCAATTTCTTTTGCGAGAGCGTTTCACCCATGTCCGACTCAGTGTCCAGTTTCACCTCCCCGGCCACCGCCTTTGCCGATCTCGCGCAACTTCGCGCAGGCGACGCGCCCGTTGCTATCCCTCACCGAATTGCCGCTGCCCTGCAAGCGTTGCGCGAAGGCCGCGCGGTCGCGCTGCTCGACGACGACGATCGCGAGAACGAAGCCGATCTGATTTACGCCGCTGAAAAGCTCGACGTTGAAGGCATGGCGTTGATGATCCGCGAGTGCAGCGGCATCGTATGCCTGTGCCTGCCGGACGAGACCGTCCGCGACCTCCACCTGCCGCCCATGGTTGCCGACAACGGCAGCAAATACGGCACGGCATTCACGGTGTCGATCGAAGCGCGCGAGGGCGTGACGACCGGTGTATCAGCCGTTGACCGGTTGACCACGATCCGCGCCGCCATTGCCGATAACGCCAAAGCCGGCGACATCGTGAGTCCCGGCCATGTGTTCCCGCTGCGTGCACAACCGGGCGGCGTGCTGACCCGGCGCGGCCACACAGAGGGAACGGTCGACCTGACGATCCTTGCCGGGCTGAAGCCGGCCGGCGTGCTGTGCGAGTTGATGAACCCCGACGGCACGATGGCGCGCGGTGCGCAGATCGATGCGTTCGTGAAGGAGCGCAACATTCCGGTGCTCACGATCGCCGAACTCGCCGATTTCCGCATGGCGCTCGCCGCCTCGCGGGAGTTGGCGGAAGAAACGGTTTAACGGCGGGAGGCTCCGTTCGTTCACCGGAGCATCAAAGCAATGAAAAACGCGGCCCTGAACCGAAGGGCCGCGTTTTTCGTTTGTGCATCGTGGAAAAGCAGGGGAAAGCTGGCGAGCGATTCAGACACCGCCCGCACAAAATCACGTGGATTCCGTCCTCAAGATCGCCGCGAACTTCCTGTAAAGCCAGACCGAGCAGGTCGCCCCCGTCGCGGTATAAAGCAGCGTTCCCACGCTTTGCACGACCATCAAACCCATCGTCAAACTGCCGGCGGACGCTGCCGTCGCCAGCATTTCCGCGACCACCGTCAACACCGTCGCAATGCCGATGACCGGCAGGATCGCAAGCACCGCGGCTGTCGTGATAAACCAGAAGTGCCCGCGCGTGTCCTCCCAGGCTGCCCGCCATTGAATCTGGCCGCCGGCGGCAGTGTGCGGGAACAGCAAGGAGAGCCGCGCCGACACATAACTCATGCCGCACACGGCCAGCACCGCGAGCGTGGCGGCAGCGGCCGTTGATGTGCCACTGGACATTCCCGCCAGCCGCAACCCGATCCAGGCGATCAGAACCGCGAGCGTCGCGCCCACGTACCCGGCAATCAGCGCGATACAGAGCAGGAAATAGCGGCGGACACCGGCGTCCCAGAGACGCATTGGCGGGGCTGCGGAAGCCGGCTGTGCGGAAACCGCGCCGGGTTCAGCGTGCAACCTGATCGCAAAGCGGACCACGAACACGGCCAGCACAGCGAGAACCAGAGTCTGCACAAACGTGACGCCAAGAGAAATCAGCCCCTGAGCGGCCGCGTTGGCGTGACCCGTGCTGCTGCTGGTCATCGCACTCAGCGATCCGCCAGCGGCGGCCATGTCGGAGAATTGGGCCTTGTATCCGGCGGTTCCCGTTGCGAGCACGGCCGCGAACGCCACTAGAAATACGATCGGCATGTGCCGCACGGCGGAGGCGGCGTCGCGCCATGCGCCCTTCAGGCATTGGCGCAGCGTGATGTCTTCCATAAAACCTCAGTCGAAAAGCGTGATGAAGCGATAAGCCGCGGACGCGGCTCGCACGACACGCTAGTCGGTTGAGGACGCCGGGTCAACATCCGGCACGGCCTGGGCGTGAGTATTCCTCCATGCAGCACGCCCCACGGCCTCAAACTGCGTCCACAGCCCCCGCGCCTGCGCCCTGCCCGCTGCGATCGAGCCGCGCCGCATACCACGTCACGCCGAGCGCCACCACGGCCACTACGGCGGCGACCCATGGCAACGAATCCAGCGGATGCCCTTGGGTCAGCACCACGCCGCCGAGCCACGCGCCGCCGGCATTGCCCAGATTGAACGCACCGATATTCAGCGTCGACGCCAGATTCGGCGCATGTCTGGCCTTCTCGACCACGCGTGTCTGCAGCGGCGGCACGGTTGCGAACGCGGCAATGCCCCAGATGAAGATGGTGATGGCCGCCAGCATCTGGTTATGGCTGGTCTTCGCGAACACCGCCATGATGATGGCGAGCGCGACGAGAATGCCCATCAGCGAAGGCATCAACGCCCGGTCGGCCAGCTTGCCGCCGACCGTGTTGCCGATGGTCAAACCGACACCGAACAGCACGAGCACCAGCGTGACACCGTGCGGTGAAAATCCGCTGACCTGTTCGAGGATCGGCGCAATGTAGGTGAAGACGACGAACACGCCGCCGAAACCGAGCACGGTCATGGCCAGCGCGAGCCAGACTTGCGGCTCTTTTAGCACGAGCAGTTCGTGGCCCAGGTTCGACGGTCCCGAATCATGCTTGTTCGGCACGAGCGCGGCCACGCCGATCAGCGAGACCACGCCGAGGCCTGCCACGATCCAGAACGTCGCGCGCCAGCCGAATTCCTGCCCGATAAACGTCCCGAACGGCACACCGAGCACGTTCGCGAGCGTGAGCCCGGTGAACATCAGCGCTATCGCGCTCGCGCGCTTTTCCGCCGGAACCAGCGACGCAGCGACCACCGCGCCAATACCGAAGAACGAGCCGTGCGCGAACGACGTCACCACGCGGGCGACCATGAGCATCGAATAACCGGGTGCAACCGCGCACAGCACATTGCCGACGATAAACACACCCATCAGCAATTGCAGCGCGAGTTTGCGCGGCATTTTTGCGGTCAGCACGGCGAGCAGCGGCGCGCCCACAGCGACGCCCAGCGCGTACCCGGTAACGAGAAAACCTGCCGATGGAATGGATACAGCCAGGTCGCGGGCCACATCGGGCAGCAGCCCCATGATGACGAACTCGGTCGTCCCGATGGCGAACGCGCTGATCGCGAGCGCCAGAAGTGGAATAGGCATGAAAATCCCCTTAGTTTGAGATTGCGGAGAATGTGGAGATTGCGGAGAACGAGGCAGTCGACGTCACGAATTCGATGACCACGCCCGGCGCAAGCTGCACAAACACTTGCTGCTCACGGGTGAGCGGAACGTCGGCTGAGGAAAACGGGATTGCGTGTTCGTGCAGGCGCGCGAGCAACGCGTGCCATTCGGCCTCGCCTTGCACGCGCAGCGCGAGATGATCAATACGCGTGGCCGCCCGGCCACCTGGCGGCGAAGCGAGCACCGAACCGTTCCCGATCAGATGCACGGCGGGCGCTCCATCCACATAAAGCCAGTACCCGCCTACGCCGAACGGCGGTCGCGGGCCGACTTTCATGCCGGCTATATCGACGAGAAAATGGCGGATCGGCTCGCAATCCGGCGCGACGATCGTGACGTGATCCAGTTTCATCGGGGAACGCGTGTCACGGCGCGTCCGGAAAATTCGGGCTGCATGATCGGCCTCATACGCTGCAATGCATCAAATTTTGCGCGTCGAGAAGCATTTTGATAATTGGCGTAGCATTTGAAGCATTATCAAAAACAGATTGAGAATCACGATGGATCGACTCGGCGACATGCGCCTGTTCACGGAAGCGGCAGCGCTCGGCAGTTTGTCCGCGGCGGGGCGCAAACTGGGCTTGTCGCCCGCGGCGGCCAGCGCCCGGCTGCTCAAGCTGGAGAAATCCCTCACCGCGCGGCTGTTCGAGCGCACCACCCGGCAACTCAGGCTCACCAACGAGGGCCGGCTTTATCTGCAGCATTGCCGGATCGCGCTGCAGGCTATCGACGACGGCGAAGCCGCGCTCCACGCCGGCCAGAATCTCGTGCGCGGCAAGGTGCGGATCTCGGCCACATCGGATTTCGGGCGCAACCTGCTGTGCCATTGGCTCGATGAATTCAGCCGCCTGCACCGGGACGTGAGTTTTTCGCTGACGCTGTCGGATTCGGTGTCGAATCTGCTGCTGGAAGATATTGATCTGGCGATTCGCTTCAACCAGCCGTCGGAAGGCAATCTCATTGCGCGGCGGCTGGCGCCGAACCGGCGTGTGCTGTGCGCATCGCCGGACTATCTGGCCCGGCACGGCGAGCCGACAACGCCCGCCGATCTCGCCACGCACACGTTCGCGGTGCTGGCGACCTCCACGGCCACGTTCAACGAGTTCCAGTTCGTCCGTGGCGACGAGCGTTTCACCCACACCGTGCCGCTCGACGACGCCTGGGAAACCAACGACGGCGCGCTGTCCCGCGCCTGGGCGCTGTCCGGCCAGGGCATTGCGCATAAATCGATCTGGGATATAGCCGCCGATGTCCGCTCCGGCGCGCTGAAAATTTTGCTGGCAGACTGGTGTTCCAACGAGGCGGCGGTGCACGCGGTGTATCACTGCAACCGGTATATGGCGCCGCGGGTGCGCGTGCTGCTGGATTTCCTGATCGAACGCTTCGGCCGCGCGACCGCCGAATTACTCGGCGACCTGGCCTATCCGCCCGGCCACCAGGGGCACGAAATCGAGCGGACGCTATAATAACGAGTTGAACTGTCGAACCTCGCGTCGTGCGATTTCCGGCCATTTCAGGCGAAATGGGTCTAAAAGGGGTCTAAAAACGAGCGCAAAAGCCGACGAAATGAAACACGCAAATCCCTCGCTGTCCCCTTTAACGCATTAAAAACCGCGCCCCCAGACTAATCACTGCGACCGGCGAAATTCATGACCAAGAAAGTGTATGTAAAGACCTTTGGCTGCCAGATGAACGAGTACGACTCCGACAAAATGGTCGACGTGCTCGGAGCAGCCCATGGCCTCACCCAGACGGATACGCCGGAAGATGCCGACGTCATTCTCTTCAACACGTGTTCGGTGCGCGAAAAAGCGCAGGAAAAGGTTTTCTCCGACCTCGGCCGCGTGCGCGAGCTGAAGGAAGCCAACCCGAACCTGATCATTGGCGTGGGCGGTTGCGTGGCGAGCCAGGAAGGCGCGGCGATTGTGTCCCGCGCTCCTTACGTGGACCTGGTGTTCGGCCCGCAAACGCTGCATCGTCTGCCGGAAATGATTGCGAAACGGCGTTCCAGCGGCCGTTCGCAAGTCGATATCTCGTTTCCGGAAATCGAAAAATTCGATCATCTGCCGCCGGCGCGCGTGGACGGCCCGAGCGCGTTCGTATCGATCATGGAAGGCTGCAGCAAGTACTGCAGCTATTGCGTGGTGCCCTACACGCGCGGTGAGGAAGTATCGCGGCCGCTGGACGACGTGCTGACCGAAATCGCGGGCCTCGCCGACCAGGGCGTGCGCGAAGTCACCATGCTCGGCCAGAACGTGAATGCGTACCGTGGACCGGTGACACAGCATTCCACTGACATTGCCGATTTCGCCACGCTGATCGAATACGTGGCGGAAATTCCGGGCATTGAACGGATTCGCTACACCACGTCGCATCCGAAGGAATTCACGCAGCGCCTGATTGATACGTACGCGAAAGTGCCCAAGCTCGTGAGCCACTTGCACTTGCCGGTGCAGCACGGTTCCGACCGCATCCTGATGGCGATGAAACGCGGTTATACCGTGCTCGAATACAAGTCGGTGATCCGCAGGCTGCGGGCGATCCGTCCGGATTTGTCGCTGTCCACGGACATGATCGTCGGGTTCCCGGGCGAGACGGAAGACGACTTCCAGAAGATGATGAAGCTCATCGACGAAATGAGCTACGACACCAGTTTCTCGTTCATCTACAGCCCGCGTCCCGGCACGCCCGCTGCAAACCTGCACGACGACACCCCGCGCGAAGTGAAGCTCAAGCGTTTGCAACATTTGCAGGCGACCATTGAGACGAACGTGGCGAAGATCAGCAACGCCATGCTGGGTTCGGTGCAGAGGATCCTGGTGGAAGGCCCGTCGCGCAAGGACCCGAGCGAACTCGCCGGACGCACCGAGAATAATCGCGTGGTGAATTTCCCCGCGCCAGTCTCGTCGCACAAACGGTTGATCGGCCAGATGGTCGATGTGGAAATCAACGTGGCGTATCCGCATTCGTTGCGCGGCGAGCTGGTTTTGACGCCCGCGACGACTCACTAAACCCGCAGCTTCGACAGGAACCCGACTCTCGCCTTGAAGACCGCTCAGCAGCATATGGAATTCACCGCACCGCGCGACGACAACGCGCGGCTCGCCAACCTGTGTGGCCCGCTCGACGAAAACCTGCGGCAAATCGAGCAGGCGCTCGACGTGACGCTGACGCGTCGCGGACACAAGATCACCATCCGCGGGCGCGGCGCGAAGGTTGCGCTGGCGGCGCTCGAGAATTTCTACAATCGCGCGAAGGACACGTTGTCGGTGGACGACATCCAGTTGGCGCTGGTCGAAGCGCGTAATGCGGCACGGCGCGACAAACCTTCGAACAATCTGAACTCCGATCCCGTCGATCCGCGTTTTCGTGGAGACCCTGATCATCCGTTCGATGAACCCAGCGCGACCATAGACCTGGGCGAAGAAGAAGATCCGGGTCCGAAGCTGTACACGCGCCGCGCCGATCTACGCGGCCGCACCCCAATGCAGCGCGAATACCTGAAGCAGATCATTGCGCACGACGTGACGTTTGGCATTGGCCCGGCGGGTACGGGCAAGACCTATCTGGCGGTGGCGTGCGCGGTGGATTCGCTCGAACGCGACCAGGTGAAGCGCATTGTGCTGACGCGTCCTGCAGTGGAAGCCGGCGAACGCCTGGGTTTCCTGCCGGGCGATCTCGCGCAGAAAGTGGATCCGTATTTGCGCCCGTTGTACGACGCGCTCTACGACCTGCTCGGTTTCGATAAAACCGCGAAAATGTTCGAGCGCCAGATGATCGAAATTGCGCCGCTCGCGTACATGCGCGGCCGGACGCTGAATCACGCGTTCATCATTTTGGACGAAGCGCAGAACACCACGCCCGAGCAGATGAAGATGTTCCTGACGCGGATTGGTTTCGGGTCGAAGGCCGTTGTCACCGGCGACACCACGCAGGTCGATTTACCGCGTGGGCACCGTAGCGGGTTGATTGAGGCGCAACACATACTGGCCGATGTGCGCGGTATCGCTATGACAAAGTTCACGAGCGTGGACGTGGTGCGGCATCCGCTGGTCGCGCGCATTGTGGAAGCGTACGACGCGCAGTCGGCGCGTGATGCCGTCGCTGCCACGGCTTCGGCCGGAAAATAATCGCGCACCTATTCGCCCGAATCCGCATGCCCAAACTTGCCCTGACGCTTCAGTTTCCCGCCGCCAAAACGTTTCCTGAACACAAGGCGCTGTTGCCGCGTGCAACTGTCGCCGGCTGGATCAAGGCGTCGTTGTTCGCGGACGCGGAACTGACCGTGCGTTTCGTCGATACCGAGGAAGGCCGGACGCTGAACCGGTCTTATCGGCAGAAGGATTACGCGACCAATGTGCTCACGTTCGCGTACGCCGAGTCGGAAGACGATCCGGTCACGGGCGACCTGGTGCTGTGCTGTCCGGTAGTGGAACGCGAAGCGCGCGAGCAGGACAAGCCGCTCGCCGCTCATTACGCACATCTGATCGTGCACGGTACGCTGCATGCTCAGGGCTACGATCATGAAGATTCGGCGGAAGCGGAGGAAATGGAATCGATCGAAACCGGCATCATGCAAAAGCTGGGTTTCACCGATCCTTACCTGCCGTTGCCGCCCAACTAAGCCGTGACTCCCGACCCTTCCCCGCTCCCCGGACTGCCCGCCCAGATTCCCGACGACTACCCGCCGGTGTTCGGGGAATCGCGTCTTCTCACTGACGAAGAACTCGCGGCATCGCGTGAAAAAGCGCTGGCGCACTGGGATCGCAAGAGCGATCTCTGGCTGTTCGGCTATGGCTCGCTGATCTGGAACCCGGGCCTGCCCGCCGTGGAAACGGTGCGCAGCAAGGTGCACGGTTATCATCGCGGACTGTATTTGTGGTCGCGCGTGAATCGCGGCACGCCCGAGCAGCCCGGCCTGGTGCTGGCGCTGGATCGCGGTGGTTCGTGCTCCGGCATGGCGTTCCGGCTTGCCGCCGAAGGCGCGGAGTCGCACCTTGAAGTGCTGTGGCGCCGCGAAATGGCGATGAATTCCTACCGCGTGGCCTGGTTGCCGTGCACGCTGGTGGACGGCCGCCGCGTGGAGGCGCTGGCCTTCGTGATGCGACGCGAGGCGTCCACCTACACCGGCAAGCTTGCCGACCCGATGGTGCGCCACGTGCTCGGCTGCGCCACCGGCCGATACGGCACCACGCTCGACTACGTCAGCCGCACCGTGGCGGCGCTGCGCGAATGCGGCATGCCGGACCGGCAGCTCGAAGCGCTTTTGCAGCGGTGCTGCCGGGATGCAAATTCGTCGCAGGAATGAGTGCGGCGGCACGCATTAAAAGCACGCATAAAACTGCGCTGAACGCTGGGTAGCTGACTCAAATGAGATACCCGACCGCGACCAATCGGCCAACGTCACCGGCTCGACATACTCGGCCGATATTTATCAGTTAGGATGTTTCTACGAGATTTGAACGTCTTCGTGCCGGCCCGAATTGGCGCGAATTTTCCTTGGTGTATTCTTAACTTTCCGTAATTTCGCGTTCGGAACCATCCGGACGCCCCACTATGAACGACGCCTATCCCAGTCGACGACAAACCGACAAACCGCAGGAAAAGCGCACGCTGCTTGAGCGCCTGACCGATTTCATCTCGCACGAACCTGAATCGCGCGACG
The DNA here is from genome assembly GCF_001544555.2 of Caballeronia udeis. Taxonomy (GTDB): domain Bacteria; phylum Pseudomonadota; class Gammaproteobacteria; order Burkholderiales; family Burkholderiaceae; genus Caballeronia; species Caballeronia udeis. The sequence continues at coordinate 27,201 of NZ_FCOK02000040.1, forward strand.
AATTGCTGGAAGTCCTTCAGGACGCCCACGAACGCAATCTGCTCGACGCAGATTCGCTCTCCATGATTGAAGGTGTGTTCCAGGTCTCGGAACTCTGCGCGCGCGACATCATGATTCCGCGTGCCCAGATGGACGCCATCAACATTGCCGAAACGCCCGAGCAGTTCATTCCGTTCATGCTCGAAAAAGCGCACTCGCGTTATCCGGTATTCGAAAGCAACCGGGACAACGTGATCGGCGTGCTGCTTGCAAAAGACTTGCTGCGTTACTACCACGAAGAAGAATTCGATGTCCGCGGCATGCTTCGCCCCGCTGTGTTCATCCCCGAATCGAAACGCCTGAACGTATTGCTGCACGATTTCCGCGTGAACCGGAATCACATTGCCATCGTCGTTGACGAATACGGCGGCGTGGCCGGACTGATCACGATTGAAGACGTGCTGGAACAGATCGTTGGCGACATTGAAGACGAGTACGACTTCGACGAAGAAGCCGGCAACATCATTGCGACGCCGGATGGCGCGCATCGTGTGCGTGCGCTGACCGGTATCGAGCAGTTCAACGAACAGTTCGGCACGCACTACTCCGACGACGAAGTCGACACCATCGGCGGGCTGGTCACGCACCGGTTCGGGCGTGTGCCGCATCGTGGAGAGAAGGTGCGGATTGACGACTTCGTGTTCGAAATCCTGCGCGGCGACGCCCGTCAGATCCACGTGCTGCGCGTACGGCGCGCACCGAATATGAACGTGCTCGACGGGAATTCGCGCAACTACCGCGACAACGATCACGACGATGAACGCGATTGAACGCGTCTGATCCGGTTTGATCTCAATAATAGAGAACGCTTAGTTACGCCCCTGATCCGGCCCTGACCTGCTTAAGCCTGTAACACAGCGTGTTCACACTACGCGTCAGTTGCAGCAGCGGCGTGCCAGGCGGTTATGCAGGCGTTTTGCGCCTTTTTCGTGAAATGACGCGCGCCGGTCACGCTTTGTCTTTCGCTTACGTTATGCCGACCCCGTAATCCATGGCCGACTCTTCGACTCCTGTTACCTCACGGCGCGGCTCACAGCCCGTGCCCTCTGAAAAACGCGCCGGCACGGCCCGGTCCCTGCCGTTCTGGCATTACCTGGTCGCGGCAGTCCTCGGCGCCGCCAACACGCTTTCGTTCGCACCCACGCCGCACGGCGGCTGGCTGGAACTGGTGATCTTCGCGCTGTTCTTCGCGTGGCTCACGCGCACCAGTGGCTGGAAAGGCGCGGCCTTGACGGGCTGGGCGTTTGGATTCGGCAACTTCGTGACGGGCGTGTGGTGGCTGTACGTCAGCATGCATGACTACGGCGGCATGGCAGCCCCGCTGGCGGCTGCGGCGGTCGCGTTGTTCTCCATGTATCTCGCAATCTATCCGGCGCTGGCTGGCGTGGTCTGGTCGCTATGCGCGGGCCGTGCGCGGTATGACGACAATGAGGACGACAACGGCTTCTCCGCTGCCGTGCCCGCCGATGAACCCCGCTTCGTGCCGACGTGGCATGGCGCGTTTGCGTTCGCGAGTGCATGGGCGCTGGGCGAATGGTTGCGCGGTCTCGTGTTCACGGGTTTCCCGTGGCTTGCCAGTGGATATGCGCAAGTCGATGGCCCGCTGGGGGGCTTCGGATCTGTCGCAGGCGTGTACGGCGTGGGCTGGGTGCTGGGACTCGTGGCGGCGTTGCTCGTGCAGGGGTTCTACAGCTTCAGGCACGGCGCAGCGAGCGGGACTTCAATGGGCGCGCGTCTTGCACCGGCCATTGTGGCGGTGCTCCTGGTTGCGTCCGGCATGTTGCTCTCGCTGGTCGAATGGACGACTCCTGCGAACGCGCCGCTCACCGTCAGGCTGCTGCAGGGCAACGTGAAACAGGAGATGAAGTTCGAGCAGGAAGGCGTCGATCAATCGCTGGCGCTGTATAAAAAGCTGATCACCGAAAAACCTGCGGATCTCATCGTCACGCCGGAAACGGCATTGCCCATTCTTGCCGTCCAGGTGCCGCCTGACCTGGCGCTCGCGCTGCGCAATTTCTCCGATACAACCAACTCATCCATCCTGTTCGGCGCTATCGGCGTGACTGCTTCGGAAGGCCGCGTGACCGGCTACACGAACAGCCTGTTCGGCATCACGCCGAACCAGCGGGACGTGTACCGCTACGACAAACATCATCTCGTGCCATTCGGCGAATTCGTTCCAACCGGCTTCCACTGGTTCGTGGCGCTGATGGGCATTCCGCTCGGCGACCTTGGACGCGGGCCGCCGGTGCAGAAATCGTTCTTCGTTCACAACCAGCCGATAGCCGTCGATATCTGCTACGAAGATATTTTCGGTGAAGAGATTGCGCGGACGATTCGCGAACAGGAAGCACCCGCGGGCATCCTGGTGAACTCGACGAATCTTGCGTGGTTCGGCAACACCATCGCACTGGATCAGCATTTGCAAATGGCCCGCATGCGTTCGATCGAAACCGGTCGTCCAATGCTGCGCTCGACCAACACGGGCACAACGGCGGTGATCGCGGCGAATGGCGCTGTAGTGGCACGGTTGCCCGTGTACACAGTCGGTTCTCTCGATGCCACCGTCCAGGGCACGTCCGGCCGCACGCCCTACGTCACGAGCGGCAACATGACGGTGATCCTGGTGTCGCTGTTGCTGCTGGCGTTCGGATTTGCGTTCGCGCCGGGCAGGAATGGCCGCAACAAACCTGACGACAATGGTTCCAAAAAGTCCTGAGCCGGCCCGTTTTGCAATCCGCAAAGCCGTGCGAGCCGACGCGGACGCCGCGTGGGACATTCGCCGCGCCGCCGTGATGAGCGAATGCCCGAGCGCGTATCCGTTGGACCAACTGGAACAGTGGACCGGCGGTACGGCCTCGAGAGCATTCGCTGATGCCGTAGAAGAGCGTTTCCTGGTGGCAACCGTCGATGAGCACGTGGCGGGCACCGGCATGATCGACCTCACGACAGGCAAAATCGATGCAATTTTTGTCCATCCGGCGTATATGAAACGCGGCATTGGTGCAGCAATGATGCGTCACCTGGAAACACTCGCGCGCTCGCAGGGACTCCGGGAACTCAAGCTCGACTCCACGCTGAACGCCGCTTCGTTTTATCGCTCCCTCGGTTTCGAAGGCGATGAAATCGCCCCGTACCGCTCGCCACGCGGCCTGACCATGGATTGCGTGCCAATGACGAAACGGCTCAGCGGATAACACCCGTTTTTACCGGTCGAATGGCCGATGAGTCCGCCGTTCATCCCCGGAAAGTCGCACAAGACCCTCATTCCCGCTAAAATTCAACGTTTTAGCCCTCCGGCCGGCGCATTTTTCCGGTCCACTTCGAGAACACGCCGGCCCACCGGCCCCAAGCTTCGAAGGCACGCTTCAAAGGCATTCATGCTCACTTTTCAGCAAATCATCCTGACGCTGCAATCCTATTGGGATAACAAGGGTTGCGCGCTTCTCCAACCGATCGACATGGAAGTCGGCGCGGGCACATCGCACGTGCACACATTCCTGCGCGCTATCGGTCCGGAGCCGTGGCGGGCGGCGTATGTCCAGCCGTCGCGGCGTCCCAAGGACGGCCGTTACGGCGACAACCCGAACCGCCTGCAGCACTACTACCAGTACCAGGTGGTGCTGAAACCCGCGCCTGAAAACATCCTGGACCTGTACCTCGGCTCGCTCGAGGCGCTTGGCTTTGACCTGAAGCAGAACGACGTCCGTTTCGTGGAAGACGACTGGGAAAACCCGACGCTCGGCGCGTGGGGGCTCGGTTGGGAAGTCTGGCTGAACGGCATGGAAGTGACGCAGTTCACCTACTTCCAGCAGGTCGGCGGTATTGACTGCAAGCCGGTGCTCGGTGAGATCACCTACGGGCTCGAACGGCTCGCCATGTATCTGCAGAAAGTCGAGAACGTCTACGACCTCGTGTGGACCGAATGGGAAGAGGACACGCCGAACGGCCGCGAACTGCGGCGCCTGACGTATGGCGACGTCTATCACCAGAACGAAGTCGAGCAATCCACGTACAACTTCGAGCACGCGAACGTCGACCTGCTGTTCACGTTCTTCAAGAGCTACGAAGCCGAAGCACAGAAAATGATCGAAGCGAAGCTCTCGCTGCCCGCGTACGAGCTCGTGCTGAAAGCCGGCCACACGTTCAATTTGCTGGACGCACGCGGCGCGATTTCCGTGACGGAGCGCGCGGCGTATATCGGCCGGATTCGCGATTTGTCGCGTGCGGTGGCAAAGGGGTATTACGAGTCGCGTGAAGCGCTCGGTTTCCCGATGCTGGGCAATCCCGTACATGCCGCGGCCGGACTTGTCTCGGACGCACAAGATGCCGCGAAGCCCGCATGGGCGCCGGCGCTGAAGGTCGAGCGCAATATCGATCAGGCCTGACCAGAGCACGACATAACAATGACCGAAACCAATCTTGCATCGCTGCTCGTCGAGCTGCGGACCGAAGAACTTCCGCCGAAAGCGCTCGCGCGCCTGGGCACCTCGTTTGCCGAAGGCATCGTGCAGCGGCTTGCCGCGCGCGACCTGATTGAAGGCGAAGCGATCTTTGAAAAATACGCCACGCCGCGACGTCTCGCCGTGCTCATCAAGAACGTGCGCGCAGTCGCGCCGGAACGGCAAGTGCGCGAGAAAGTGCTGCCGGTTTCCGTCGCACTGGACAAGGACGGCCAGCCCACCGCGCCGCTCGCAAAGAAACTTGCGGCGCTCGGTTTCCCCGACTTCCCCATTGGCGACCTCGAGCGCGCGCAGGACGGCAAGGCCGAAGCGTTTTTCCTGCGCTACGCCGCGCCCGGCGCAACGCTTGCGGACGGCCTGCAGACCGCTCTGCAAGAGACACTCGGCAAGTTGCCTATTCCGAAGCTGATGACGTATCAGCGGCCCGACGGCACCAGCGTGCAGTTCGTGCGGCCGGTGCATGGGCTGATTGCGTTGCATGGCCGTCATATCGTGCCGGTGAGCGCACTGGGCGTCGACTCCGGTGACACCACGCTGGGTCATCGCTTCATGTCGGAAGGGACCGTGGCAATTGGCAATGCTGACGATTACGCCAGCACGCTGCGATCGAAGGGCAAGGTCGTGGCGAATTTCGACGATCGCCGCGAATCCATCCGCACGCAGTTGCAGGCATTCGCCCGCGAAGATCGCGTGGTGATGCCCGAGTCGTTGCTCGATGAAGTGAACGCGCTGGTCGAGTGGCCGGTCGTGTATCAGTGCCGTTTTGACGAGTCGTTCCTGCAGGTGCCGCAGGAATGCCTGATCCTCACCATGCAGACGAACCAGAAGTATTTCGCGCTGACTGACGAGCACGGCAAGCTACGTTCGCGTTTCCTGATTGTGTCGAACATCGACACCGAAACGCCCGGCGATATTGTGGAAGGTAATGAACGCGTGGTCCGGCCCCGTCTGGCCGACGCCAAGTTCTTCTTCGAGCAGGACAAGAAGAAACGCCTCGCCGACCGCGTGCCGCTGCTCGCGAACGTGGTGTATCACAACAAGCTCGGTTCGCAGTTGCAACGCGTGCAGCGGCTTGAAGCACTGGCCGGCGAAATTGCGCCCATGATCGGCGTGGACGTGGCCGTCACGAAGCGCGCCGCCCTGCTCGCGAAGGCCGACCTGATCACGGACATGGTGGGTGAATTCCCCGAACTGCAGGGGACCATGGGCACGTATTACGCACACCACGACGGTGAGCCGGAAGAAGTCGCGCTCGCGTGTTCGGAACACTATCAGCCGCGTTTCTCCGGCGATGAAACCCCGTCAACCGGCGTGAGCAGCGCCGTCGCTTTGGCCGACAAGCTGGAAACGATCGTCGGTATCTGGGGCATTGGCCTGCAGCCAACCGGCGAAAAAGATCCGTTCGCGCTGCGCCGTCACGCGCTCGGCGTGTTGCGCATCCTGCTGGAAAAGCGCCTTGCCATCGACTTGTTCGACCTGCTGCGTACCGCGTACAAGCAATTCGCCGGCATGCCGCAAGTCGTGGATTCAACCGACGCCATCTACGCGTTTTTCATGGACCGGCTGCGCGGCGTGCTGCGTGAGCGCGGCTTCAACGCCATTGAAATCGACGCGGTGCTGAGCCTGAACCCCACGCGCCTGGACGATATTGTCGCGCGCCTGGACGCCGTGCGGGAATTCGCTGCGCTGCCCGAAGCAGCGTCGCTTGCCGCGGCGAACAAACGCATCTCGAATATCCTGAAGAAGTCGGCTGAAGGCGTGCCGGCCAGCGTGCAGGCTGCGTTGCTTCAAGAAGCGGCCGAGAAAGCGCTCTACGCTCAACTCGAGCAAGTCGCACCGCGCGTGCAACAGCAACTGGCCGAGCGCAATTACACGGAAGCGCTTTCCGCGCTGTCCGCCTTGCGTGATGCCGTGGATACCTTCTTCAATGACGTGATGGTGAACGCGGAAGATCCCGCGCTGCGAAACAACCGTCTGGCTCTTCTCGGCGCACTGCATCAGCAGATGAATTGCGTCGCGGACATTTCGAAGCTTGCCGCCTGATGCGCCACACCATGCCGACCAACGCAAACAAGAAACTGGTGATTCTCGATCGTGACGGCGTGATCAACGTCGACTCCGACGCGTTCATCAAGTCGCCCGACGAATGGGTTGCCATCCCGGGCAGCCTGGAAGCGATCGCGCGTTTGAACCAGGCCGGCTATCGGGTGGCGATTGCATCGAATCAATCGGGTATAGGCCGTGGTCTGTTCGACATGGCCGCGCTCAACGCCATGCACGAAAAGATGAACCGGACAGCGGCGGCAGTGGGTGGCCGCATAGACGCCGTGTTTTTCTGTCCGCACACGCAGGAAGACGAGTGCGAGTGCCGCAAGCCGAAACCCGGCATGCTGCAGCAGATCGTGGAGCGCTTCGAGATCGATCCTGCCGAGACGCCCATGGTCGGCGACTCGCTGCGCGATCTGCAGGCAGGCGCGGCGCTCGGCTTCGAGTTGCATCTGGTGCTGACCGGCAAGGGGCAAAAAACGCTGGCAGCGGGCAATCTTCCGCCGAATACGAAGGTACACGACGACCTGCGCCACTTCGCGCTCGACTTCCTTGCCGCACATCACGACTGACCTGATACCTGACACCTGATACCTGATACGTGACGCAGGGGGTTTTCGTCACATCACATAAGACTTGTCCAAGCCCATGCGCTTCATTCGTTCGCTGTTGCTGATGGTTTTTTTCGCGGTATATACGGTGCCGTACGCGTGTGCATGCTTCATCGCGTTTCCGTTCATGAGCGCCGAAAAGCGCTACTGGATGGCGGCGTACTGGTGCAAGTCGTGCGTCGTGGTGATGCGTTGCCTGAACGGCATTCGCTACCGGATCGAAGGCATGGAGAACCTCCCCGACGGTCCAGCCGTGTTGTTGTCCAAGCACCAGTCCGCATGGGAAACGCTGGCGTTCCCCGCGTTGATGCCGCGTCCGCTCTGCTATGTGTTCAAGCGTGAGTTGCTGTTCGTGCCGTTCTTCGGCTGGGCCATGGGCCTGTTGAAGATGGTGCATATCGACCGGCGTCAGGGCAAGGACGCCTTTGCTTCAGTGGCGCGGCAAGGGCGCGAACGCATGGCCGAGGGCGCGTGGGTCATCATGTTCCCGGAAGGCACGCGTACGCGCGTGGGCCAGCAGGGCAAGTACAAGTCGGGCGGTGCGCGGTTCGCGTGTGCGGCAGGTGCGCCGGTTGTCCCTATTGCCCACAATGCCGGGCACGTCTGGCCGCGGAAATCGTTTCTCAAATATGCGGGTATAGTCACAATGTCGATCGGTCTTCCGATCGACACGACAGGCCTCACGCCGGAAGAAGTCAACCTGCGTGTGGAGCGCTGGATCGAAACGGAAATGCGTCGTATTGATCCAGACTCCTACGGTCCCGCCGATCGTGTCGCTGCTGAGACTGAATCAGAATCCAAGTCTCACGGTGCGGCTACCGGCCTGTAGACCCGGGTGCCGTTATCGTTTCGCCCGTTTCGACCGTTTCTATCGTTAGTTTCATTACTTTCGTTCTTCCCGTCATTCCCGCGCCGCGTGCGCCAAGCTGAGCCGATGCAGAAGACTCCCTCGCGACAGCGTCCCGCTGCCGCGCTCGACAACCCGCAACTCGACCTGCCGCTCAATCTTCCCAGTGAGCCAAGGCCGTCGAGTGCGGCACCATCGCCTGCCATGTCGGGCACTTTTGCCACGCCTGCCCCGGCCATGCCCGCAACATTGCGTGGCGATATCGCGCCGGCTGATACGACCGAGACCGCGAGTACGCCCGCGCCGCCCTTACGTGCGCCCACTGCGCCCGACGGCGCGCGCAACCGGCACCTCATGCTCGGTTCGCAAATGCTCGATTACCGCTTGAAGCGCTCGTCGCGCCGCACGATCGGCTTCACTATCGACGGCACCGGTCTTGCCATTACTGCGCCGCGCTGGGTAACTATCGGCGCAATAGAAAGCGCGATTGCCGAGAAGGAAAAGTGGATTTTCAAGAAGCTCACCGAATGGCAAACGCGGGTGGAACAACGCGTGGTGCCCCGCATTGAATGGAAGGATGGCGCGCAGCTTCCGTATCTCGGGCAGACCGTCACCGTGATGATGACCTCGGCACCGGGTACGACGGGCAAGAGCGCGACTCAACCGGCCTTCGATACCGACAGTGGCGTGCTATGGCTCGGCGTTCCCGCACTGGCAGATGCTCAGCTCATTCGCGAGCGTGTGCAACGCTGGCTGCATGTTCAGGCGCTGGAGGTTTTCGGCGAACGGCTGCCGGTGTATGCGGCCAAACTGGGTGTGGAGTTCAGGGCTTATGCGTTGTCTTCTGCTGCCACGCGCTGGGGCAGTTGTTCCAGCGACGGCAAGATTCGCCTGAACTGGAGGCTGATTCATTTCCCGGTGCATGTCATTGACTATGTGGTCGCGCACGAACTCGCGCATCTTCGCGAGATGAATCACAGTCCGCGGTTCTGGGCCACGGTCGAGTCAATCTTCCCGGACTTCCGCGAAGCGCGGCATACGCTCAAGCATCATCCGCCCGAGTTGCTGCCGCTGCTTTGACGCCTCCCCAGCGCCGACCGGCACGGAGCAGCGCGCTGCGAGCATTCGCGGTGAGCAGTACAATTTTGGACGTGGCCGTTTTTGTCGCGCGCGCTGTTCACTGAGACGCAGTAAAAGACGCGGCGAAGCGGACCATCCGCTCCATTGACATTCCCCACAGGAACCCCATCATGCGACTTCTTCACACCATGCTGCGAGTCGGCGACTTGCAGCGATCCATCGATTTCTACACGCGCATCCTCGGTATGAAAGTGCTCCGTCAGAGCGAAAACACCGAGTACAAATACACGCTGGCGTTCGTCGGTTACGGCGATGAAAGCGAAAACAGCGTGCTCGAACTGACCTACAACTGGGGCGTCGACAAGTACGACCTGGGCTCGGCTTACGGCCACATTGCGCTGGAAGTGGACGACGCGGCAGCGGCTTGCAATCGTATTCGCGAAGCAGGCGGCAAGGTTTCGCGCGAAGCCGGTCCGGTGAAAGGCGGAACGACGGTGATCGCTTTTGTTGAAGATCCGGACGGGTACAAGGTCGAGTTGATCGAGAAGCATTCCTGAGACGGTTTGCTGGTTTCCAGTCAAGAGCTCCCGCAGTGTTTGAGGCTCCTTCGGGAGCCTCATTCTTTTTGACCTCCTACCACCCTGCATTGCGCCTTGTCGCCTCGCTGATCAGAACCAATTAATCAGATATCCTTAGTTAATTGGAGCCGCGATAACACCTGCCACCACGTCCATTCGCCGCAAGCCCGCATGACAGCCTGACGCCATCAGTGGCAGAATGCGCCAGAGACGTGATTCAGCAACCAGTTAAAACACAATAATCAATGAGCACCACTGCCCTGCCTGTGCGCCGCGCGCCCGACGCCACCGCCATCCTGTTGATGATCGCGCTATGCGCAGTGTGGGGTTTCCAGCAAGTCGCCATCAAGGGTGCAAACGCTTCTTTCCCGCCGCTGCTTCAAGCGGGCATCCGCTCAAGCATAGCGACAATTCTCGTCTGGCTATGGACACGTTCACGCGGCATCGCGCTGTTTCGCCGCGACAATACCCTCGCGTCCGGCCTGCTCGCCGGTGTGCTGTTCGGCGGCGAGTTCGTGTGCATTTTCCTGGGGCTGACGTTGACGAGCGCCACGCGCATGGTCGTCTTTCTCTACACTGCGCCGTGTTTCATGGCGCTTGGCCTGCACTGGTTCGTCGCGGGAGAAAAACTGAAGCGGATACAGTGGGCGGGAATAGCGCTCGCGTTCGGCGGCATCACACTCGCTTTCGCCGATGGTTTCCTGCACCCGGCCACGGGCAGCACGTCGACATGGCAAGGAACGGCAGGCGATGCCCTCGGCGTACTCGGCGGCGTCTTCTGGGCAGCAACAACGGTCGTCATCCGCGCATCACCGCTCGCTCGTGCCAGCGCGAGCAAGACGCTCCTCTATCAGCTCGCGGTATCGACCATTGTTTTGCTCGGGCTCGCCTTCGCGCTCGGGCAAACGCATGTGAGCACGATCACGTTGACCGCCGTCGCCAGCCTCGCCTATCAGGCAATCGTGGTGGCGTTCCTGAGCTATCTCACGTGGTTCTGGTTGCTCACGCGCTACATGGCGTCCCGGCTCTCCGTGTTCTCGTTTCTCACGCCCATCTTTGGTGTTGGGTTCGGCGTTGCACTGCTGGGCGAAACGCTGACTAACCGATTCATGATTGCATCGGCGCTGGTTGTGGCCGGCATTGCGCTGGTCAATGCACCCGCCGGACGGCGGCGCACCTGATCACACCGGCTACCGCACACGCCCGGCCGTTTGCGCGGCGCGACTGGCGTCGTTCATGATCTGCCCGGCCAGCGCGAGCGCCACGTCAACCGCCGCGGATTGCGTGCGATCCGCAAGACAAACAAGCGCGAACTGCAGTCCCAGCTTACGCGGGTGAACAATCGACACGCGCACGAGGCGATGGCCATCGGGATCTCGTTGCAGCAATGAAGCCGTGCAGAACATCACGGCATCCGAGCGCGCGACCACATCCTTCAGCACGGCGACATCGTTACATTCCAACTGCACGGGAACGGCCTCGTGCGCGCGAAATTTCAGCAGCCTGCGCAACGCGTCTTCCATAAACCCGGACAGCGGCACGGACACCAGCGGAAATTCACGCACCGCCGCGAGCGGCACCGGCGCACGCGCGAGCAACGGATGGCCGGGGCGCACGAACCAGCCACCGTCGTGACTCAGCAGGCGATGCGTAGTGATGTCTGGCGCAGCCGGCGTTTCACGACGATCGATCACGACGAAATCCACGCCCTCCGAGCGCAGGCTTTGCATCAGCACACTGGATTCGGCTATTTGCACGGATACCTTGGTGGCGGGAAACTGCCGCGCGCATTCGACCAGCAGATCCGGAAACAGGATGGCGGCGGCATAAGGCCCCATGCCAATTCTCATCTCGCCCAGCGCGTCCGTGCGAATCAACTCGACATCGCGAAAAAGACAGCGCGCTTCGAACAGCACACGCCGGGCACGCTCGACCAGCATCCGGCCGGCGGCAGTCGTTGCAACGCCGCGTGCCGCGCGGTCGAAGAGCTTGATATCGAACTCGTCTTCCAGTGCCTGGATGCTGCGGCTCAGCGCCGGCTGGCTCAGGTGAACCCGCTCGGCCGCACGCGCGAAACTGCCCTCCTCGGCGAGAGCGACCAGATGCGCGAGGCGCTGCGAATTGATCTCATGCATGATTTAAGACGGAACCCTAAATAATTGATCGCCGGTTGCGAAGGCGGGTGGTTATATCATCTCCGGCTATCACCGGGGCGTACGCAACGGCGCCCGTGGTTCACAAAGGCGGCATCCCGCGCCGGATGCCGCCGATCCTGCCTCAGAACTTGTGCCGGATCCCGGCCATCACGCCGAGCTGCGTGCTTTTCTGCGCGAGACTGACCGCGTTGACCCCTTGCAACTGCGAGCCGATCAAACCGGCCCTGTAGAGCGAATAGTCAGTTTCCAGATAAACGTCAGTGCGCTTGGACAGGTCGTAATCGGCAACCAGTTGAAACTGCCACGCCGCGCCGTCCTGCGGCTGGGTCTTGCCGGCCTGCAGCGTGCGCCAGACGTTCCCGGCGAGATGCCAGAAGCCGACTTGCTGCGTAACATCGCCAAGTATCATCGTGCGCCGCTTGAAGTCCGAGTATTTCAGCGCTGCGAGTCCTTGCGCGGTGAACGGTCCATTGGCGAAAGTGGAGTACCCCTTGTCGTTCTGATTGACGAGATAACCCAGCGCGAAACGCGTCTTGTCCCACGTGTACGAACCGCCGAAGGTCCATGCTTTACCGTTGCTGCCGTTGATGGAATCCTTGGTCTCCTTGTACGCTCCGCCGAGCGTGAACGGGCCGTTCGCGGGTGCGTAGGCCGCGGCTACGCCGTATTGAGAGCCGTACGCCATACGGCCGGCGTTGCCGCTGAACGAATAGGCTGTCGAGACGCGGAAGTCCTTGTACCTGCCGTGATACTGGACCTGGTTGCTGCTCCAGATGCCGCCGGTCATGGTGACTTCGGGCTGGAAGTTGAAGTCGGACGGAATCCACGGATTGCTGGAGTAGCCGCCCATCACGACCCCTTCGATCATCACGTTGTACTGACGGCCCAATACGAGATGCCCATAAGTGGATGATTGCAGCCCGATCTGCGCTTCATTGAAGAAGGGCATGGACGGGTCGCTCTGGCCGTTGTTCAGGAGGAAACGGTTTTCGAGCTTGAAGGTGGTCGACCAGCCGCCGCCCAGGTCTTCCACGCCCTTGATACCCCAACGGCTCTCGCTCAAGCCGCCCGGGCCCATCAGGAAGCGGCCGTTGCCGGCGGTGTCCGCCTTCGACAGATAACGCACGCTCGTGTCGGCAATGCCGTAGAGCGTGACGCTGGATTGTGCTTCGCTGGTTTCGCAGGCAAACGCGGCGGGCAGCAATGCGCAACTGACCTTCCACCATTTTCCCGGCTTGCCATGGGTTCTCCGTTGTCCCGACTTGTTCATACGTCTCCTCGTGATGTCGTCATGCGACGATCAGGCTTGGCCTGTATCGCCACGAATCAAAGAAGCCGTTGTGTGTCTCCGATACACCCGCGCCATGCCGCTGAAGCGGCTGCCCTTCATAAGGGTCTGCTGCGCTTTTGAGCCGCTAATTTGAGACTAAGGAGGGGATTAACTCCAGTGCATTCCTTGCATCGTGAAGATGCAGAAGCCGCATGGGAGCAAGGAGAAAAGAGATCGCGCGGTTCGCGTCAACGAACCCGGAATTTAGAGATAGAAAAGAGGAGATGAGCAGCAACAGGCGCGATAGCAAGCCGATAGAACCGCCCTGGCGCGACCAGCGCGGCACGCCTATGCGGTCGGCCATGCATGCGCCCGAACCCGCCTGCGGCCTCAAAAACGGCTACTGCGCCGCCTTCACCACCTGCGCCAGTTTCACGAATTCGGCCACGGGCACTTCTTCCGCACGCCGCGAAAGATCAAATCCCAGCGCATCGAAATCCACGCGATCACGGTATACGCCCAACGTATTACGCATCATCTTGCGGCGTTGCGAAAACGCCGCCAGCACGACTTCGCCGAGCACCTTGTCATCGACATCAGGCAGCTCATGCGGCGCATACGGAATCATCCGCACGATGGCGGAATTCACCTTCGGCGGAGGGTTGAACGATTCGGGCGGGACATCGATGAGTTTCTCGATGGAATACCGGTACTGCAGCATCACCGTCAGCCGGCCAAAATCCTTGTTGCCCGGCTCGGCGATCATCCGGTCCACCACTTCATCCTGCAGCATGAAATGCTGGTCGATGACTTTCGGCGCGAACGTGGTCAGATGAAACAGCAGCGGACTGGAAATGTTGTACGGCAAATTCCCGACAATCCGCAGGGACGGTTTTTCACCTTCCAGCGCGAGCGAACCAAAGTCGAACGCGAGCGCGTCGCCGGCATGCAGCGCCAGCAGGTTGCCAAACCGCTTCTCAAGCCGGCCAATCAAATCGCGATCCAGCTCGACTGCGTGCAGCGGCGACTCCGGCGTGGAGAGCCGTTCGATCAGCGGCGCGGTGAGCGCCGCGAGGCCCGGTCCGATCTCGACCATGCGTTCGCCACGCTTCGGCGCGATGGTGTCCACGATCGAATCGATCACGCCTTGATCGACGAGGAAGTTCTGCCCGAAGCGCTTGCGCGCGAAGTGGCCCTGGTGCTTGATGGACATCGGAGAAGCCGATTAAAACCGCAATGAAAAGGGAACAGACAAGGAATGAGGCAAAAGCAATCAGGCTGCGCGACGGTGGCGCGCCATGGCGACGGCTGTATCGATGGCAACCATCAGGCTGCCCGGATCCGCGCGGCCCGTGCCGGCCAGATCGAGCGCGGTGCCATGGTCGACCGAGGTGCGGATGATCGGCAGCCCCAGCGTAATGTTGATGCCTTCGCCGAACGTCGCGAATTTCAGGACCGGCAAACCCTGGTCGTGGAACATTGCGAGCACGCAATCGGCGTCTTTGAGATAACGCGGCTGGAACAAGGTATCCGCCGGATAGGGACCGGGAGCATCAATGCCCAGCGCGCGCGCTTGCAGAAGCGCGGGCGTGATGACATCGATTTCCTCGCGGCCCAGGTAACCGTTTTCGCCCGCGTGCGGGTTGAGCCCGGTGACCAGGATGCGCGGCTTCGGCAGACCGAACAGCGCTTTCAGGTCGGAATCGATAATGCTCAGCGTCTCGACAATCCCATCCACCGTCAACGCTGCCGACACGTCCTTCAGCGGCAGATGCGTAGTGGCGAGCGCGACGCGCAGCGGCCGGTCGCCCATGCCCGCGAGCATCATGACAACGCGCGGTGTATGCGTACGTTCGGCGAGATATTCGGTGTGGCCGGTGAAGGGAACGCCGGCGTCGTTGATAGTGCTTTTTTGCAGCGGTGCGGTGACGATAGCGTCGAAACGGCCGCTCATCGCCCCGTCTATGGCTGTATCGAGCAGGCCCAGCACGTAACGGCCATTGGCGGCGTTCAGCTTGCCCGCGGTCACCGGAACACCCAGCGCGTGATGCTCGATATCGATCGCAGCGCCAGTAGAAAGCCACGAGGACGAACCAGCCCGCTCAGCCATCAGCTCGCGGTCACCCAGCACGGTAAACCGCACCGACGGCCACCGCTCAGCCGCATCAGCCAGCGCCGCCACCGTCAACTCGGGTCCCACCCCCGCCGGTTCCCCGGTGGTGATGGCGATCGACAATGGGGACTGGCTCGCTGCGTTCATCTCGCGAAACCTTACTGGTTCAGCGCTTGCTGAGCCGCAACACCCTTGTACTGCACGTAAGCGGTGTCGCGCAGTTCACGCAGCCAGTCGGAATACGCTTGCTCGGCCTTGCGCTGGCCAATCGCCTGACGCGCCGTGTCCAGTTGCTGCTGTACGGAACCTTCCGCGTCGCGGCGTGCCAGCACCTGGATCAGGTGATAACCGTACTCGCTGCGAACCGGATCGCTGACCTGGCCGTCTTTCAGGTTGTTCATGGCGCGCTCGAATTCCGGCACGGTTTCACCCGGGCTGATCCAGCCGAGATCCCCGCCCTGCGACGCTGAACCGTCCTGCGAATAGGTCCGCGCGAAGTTGGCGAAGTCACCGCCCTTCTCAACGTCACTCTTGATATCGAGCAGCTTCTGACGGGCGGCCGCCTCGGACACGCCGTCGGCTACGCGCAGCAAAATGTGCCGGACGTGGGTTTGCACGAGCTTGGGTGCATCAGCAGCCTGGCCCTGGCCTGTGCGGCGCTCCACCAGCTTGATGATCTCAAAACCGCCGTCGGTGCGAATCAGTTGCGGATTCACCTCGTTCGGGCGGAGCGAAGCAACCGCGCTCACAATGGAAGCCGGCAACGAAGCCTGCGTGCGGAAACCGAGGTCCCCGCCCTTGGGCGCGTCAGTATCCTGCGAATTGTTTTTCGCCAGCTTGGTGAAATCCGTTCCGCTTTGCGCATCTTTCAGCACGGCCTCGGCCTTCGCCTGGATAGCGGCAATATCGGCCTGTGACGCGTTGTCCGGCACCTTGAACATGATGTGCTGGAGATGCAGGTCGTTCGACTGGCGGGCGTTCGGTCCACGCTGGCTGGCAACGTAGTTGGCCACTTCGCCGTCCGACACCGTGATCTTGCTGTCCACCTCTTTCTCACGCAGTTTCGACAGCGTCAGCTCGGTGCGGGCATCGCGCTGGAAGGTCGACCAGGGCACCCCTTGCGCCTCAATGCGCGCGCGGTACACATCAAGCGTCATCTGGTTTTGCTGCGCGAGGCGCTCGAGCGTGCGTTGCACGGTGGCGTCGTCAACAGTGATGTTGTCTTCCTTCGCCTTCTGCAACTGAATCCGCTCGATCACCATCTGGTCGAGCACCTGGCGTTGCAATTGATCCGCGGGCGGAACCGGCGCGTTCTGCTGTTGCAGGCGGCGCACGATCAGACCCGTGCGGTCGGCGAGTTCGCGTTCCGTGATCACATCGTTGTTCACCACCGCGACGACAGAGTCCGCAATCTGCGCGCCGCCCGCCGTTGTCGCGGGCGACAGCGCCTGAGCGTGCGCGGCCGGGCCGGCCAGTAAAGCTGCGGCGAAAACACCTGCCGCGAACATTGCGCACTTCAACTTGTTCATGTTTGACACAGATACTCCATCGATTGCGGCCGGTGACCGACCCTATTGCCTGTTGCCCTGTTACCTGCGGCGTGCTTCACATATTCCGGCACATATTCCGGCACACACCCGCACGCTCATTCGTAATTCGTGTAACGCGCGAGCGGTGGGGCCGGCGGCGGTGGCGGCGTGTAACCGTTGACGCCGGCGCGGAACGCCGAGGTCAGGCCATTATCGACGTTCGCCAGGCCTTTGAACGTCATTTGGGCGAGAACGCGCGTCCCGGCAGTGTTACTTCCGGTGCTGGTGATACCGTTTGCGTAACGCTGCACGCCGATGCCGAGCGTCCAGCAGTCGGCATCGTACTGGAAGCCCAGCAGCCCGTCGACGAGACGATGGCCCGCCAGATCGTAGTTCACCCGGGCGACGCTATAAATGTGTCGCGACAGTGGCCATTGTGCCGAAACCAGAATCTGGTTGATCGGCGAGGTGGACAGCGTGGTCTCGTTCGCCCGCGTGTACCGATAGCCAATATTGATGACTTCGCGCGCCGCCGGGCTGAACCCGAAACCGACGCTCGAACGCACCAGCTGGTTGTTATCCGCATTATATTGGAACGCCGTTTCCTGTGAAAAACCAGCGCCCAGCTTGAAGGACGCGCCCAGGATCAGGTCCGAGTGCTTTGCCTGGTCGAGCGCCTGGCCTTGCGTGATCGTGACGCGCTGCGGCTGGAAATAATACTGCTGCGCGATCACAAAACGCGCGCGCTCGTCGCCCGTCGCCGGGTTGATGAAGCGCGTGGTCAGGCCTGCCGTCACGCGGTTGGCGTCGGCAATACGGTCATTACCCGCATACGTGTTCGGCGTGTAGATTTCAGCGAGGCTGAAGTCCGACTGGCCGGTGTCGAAAATGGGGGCGAAGTCCTGATTGCGGAACGGCGTGTACACGTAATACAGGCGCGGCTCCAGGGTCTGGATGTAATCCTGCCCGAAGATGCGCACCGAGCGGTCGAACACGAGGCCGGTGTCGAAGCTGACCGTGGGGATGGATTCCGTCAGGCTCTTCGGCTGGCCTGCGGGCACGGCGTTGGCCCCACTGCCGAGCTGGCTCAGGTCATACGACGCGAAGTGATACTGGATCTTCGGCGTGACGAAATAACCCGGCCCGGTGACGCTGTAGCTCAGGTACGGGTTAAAAACAACGCGCTGGCCTTCCGTGGAGTCCGCAATGGTGGTCGTAAAGCGCGTGTAGTCCGCTTCCGCGCCGTAGTCGAACCCGCCGACGTTGTACTTGTTGTACAGCACGTTCAACTGCGGCTCGCGAGCGTACGGCGAGGTTGCCGGCGGCAATACCTGCCAGCGCTGCTCGTGCGCGAGAATGGACCACGGTCCGTTGTTGTATGTGACCCCTACTTCCTGCTGATACAGCACCTGCGTACCGTTGATGATCTGGTTCGAGGCGTTGCCCAGGTCTTCCGGATACTGATTGTCCGAGACCTTGTTGTAGTTGATGTAGGCGCCGAACCCGCCACCGAAGTTCTGCTGGTGCTGGATGTAGATCGCATAGCGGTTCGTATGCGTCTGCATGTCCTGCGGCAGGAATTCGCCGGTGATCGTGCCCGAATAAGTCGGCGACAAATACCGGAACGTCGACTGGATCTGAATGCCGCGCCGCGTCATCAGGCGCGGCGTGACCACCAGGTCGCGATTCGGCGCGATATTGAAGTAGTACGGCAGCGAAACTTCAAAACCGGTGGTTGAATTCAGCGACACCGTGGGCGGCAAGATGCCGCTGCGCCGTTCGCTGGTCAGCGGGAACGACAGCCACGGGCTCGCGAACACCGGAAAGCCCTGGAAAAACAGCACGCCGTTGTGCGCGACGCCTTCGCTTGCGCCGGTATCGAAGTCGAACGACGTACCCTTGATGTACCAGGCGGGGTCGGTCTCGCATGAACACGCCGTGTACGTGCCCGACGTAACGTGCGTCTGTTCGTCATTGAGCAGGTCCGCGCGTGCCCCGCTGCCCGACCCGTTCGAGAGATTGAAGCGGTACTTCGGGTTCGTCATGTAACCCTCGCTCGCCTCAACCCGCAAGTGCGCCTCCGGGCCAATGAATGCATTGCCGTTGCTGAAGATCCTGACACTGCCGTAAGCATCGGCCATGTCGGTGTCCTGGTCGTAATGCAGCGCATCCGACTTGATCACCGAGACATTGCGGCGCAATTCGGCCGAACCCTTCGCAGCCATGTCCCGGTCGGCCGTGCCCGTGGTGTGGTCGCCGAGGACGAATGTGGCCGGCTGGTCGCCCTGGCGCAGCGGCCGCTCTTCGAGTTGCGGCGCGAGCCGCAGGCTCCAGGGGTCGCCTAGCGGCTGCGAGTCGGCTGCCGCGCCCGCTAGCTGCGCATGTGCGAGCGCGGGCATGAGACCCGGCACTGCTATCAGGGCCGCGAACAGCCGCCGCCTGCGTGGCCGCGCTTCGCGCAATGGAACTGGTTTGGAAAACTGTCGTGGCGGCATGTTTGAGTGCTGTTCAATCGCGTCACGCTCCGCGCTCGACGAGAGCGCCCGGGCACAGCCACCGGAACTCGCGCCACCGGAGTTGACGGTTCGCTGCGAACGAAAATGAATCGATCGATGGATGATACGGGCGGCTGTCGTACCCTTCAGTAGCCAACGATACCGTTGTGGCCTGCCAAAGGCTTCGCGCCGGGCGCAAACGGAATGCTTAAAAAAGTCGTGGGGTATTATATGGCAAGACGTTTCACCCCTCGAGTTTATGACGCCCTCATCCAACGATTTCCCGGATTTTCGCCTTACCCAGCTTCACGAATGGCTGCAAACCCTGGCCACGCGGTATCGGCTGGACCTTTCCACGCTTGAAGCCGCTTCGGCCGATGCCAGTTTCCGGCGCTATTTCCGGTTGACCGCCGACTGCGACGCCGGCAAGACGCTGATCGCCGTCGACGCCCCCCCGCCCGAGAAGTGCCGCGAGTTCGTGCAGGTCGCCGGGTTGCTGCGCGCGGCCGGCGTGCACGTGCCGCAGATCCTGGAAACGGATTTCGATACCGGTTTCATGCTGGTAACCGATCTGGGCACGACCACGTATCTCTCCGTCCTCGATGAAAAGAACGCCCGGCCGCTGATGCGCTCGGCCATTGATACATTGATCAGGTTCCAGGTGACCTCGCGTGAAGGCGTGCTGCCTTCGTTCGACGAAGCGTTCCTCCGCCGCGAAATGGAGCTGATGCCGGAGTGGTTCGTGGCGAAGCATCTGGGCCACACGCTGGACGCGGCTGAACGCAAGGTGCTCGACGATACCTTCAACGCGCTCGTTGAAAGCGCGTTGGCCCAACCGCAGGTCTTCATGCTGCGCGATTTCATGCCGCGCAACCTGATGGTCAGCGAGCCGAATCCCGGCGTGCTTGATTTCCAGGACGCGGTGTACGGGCCGCTGACGTATGACATCGCTTCGTTGCTGCGCGATGCGTTCGTTAGCTGGGAAGAGGAATTCGAACTCGATTGCTTCGTTTATTACTGGGAAGGCGCGCGCAAGGCCGGATTGCCGGTGAACGAGGATTTCGGCGAGTTTTACCGGCAAATCGAGTGGATGGGATTGCAGCGGCATATCAAGGTGCTCGGGCTGTTCGCGCGGATTTATCACCGCGATGGGAAGCCGGTGTATCTCGCTGATTTGCCTAGGTTCATTGGCTATGCGCGGAAGGTTTCCGAGCGGTATCGGCCATTGCGGCCGTTTGCGCGGCTGCTGGATACGCTGGAAGGGCGCGCGGTTGACGTGGGTTACACGTTTTGAGCGCCTTGAACGTAGCGATGATCTTCGCCGCCGGGCGCGGCGAGCGCATGCGTCCGCGGACGGATTCGTGCCCGAAGCCCTTGCTTGCAGTTGGCGGGAAACCGCTGATCGTGTGGCAAATTGAACGGCTTGCTGCCGCGGGCTTCAAGACGATTGTCATTAATCACGCATGGCTTGGACGGATGTTTCACTCCAAGCTCGGCGATGGCTCGCGCTGGGGCGTTGAAATCCGCTACTCGCACGAGATGCACGCGCTTGAGACGGCCGGTGGAATTGCCAAGGCTTTGCCGCTGCTCGAGAAAGACGGTGAAGCTACGGTTTTCGCAGCAGTCAGTGGCGACGTGTTCTGCGAGTTCGACTACGCACGGCTGCACGAACGCGCCGCGAAGATGGCGCTGCAAGACGAACCCGCGATGCATCTGGTCATGGTGCCGAATCCGCCGTTTCATACTCTGGGTGATTTCGCGCTCACGGCTGAAGGCACGCTTTCCCTCGATGGCTCGACGCGCTACACCTTCGGCAATATCGGCTTATATGACACGCGCATGTTTCGCGATCTCGCTCCGGAAACGCGACGCGCATTGACGCCGTACTATCGCGAGACCATTGCGGCCGGGCGCGCTACAGGCGAGTTATATGAAGGGCGATGGGAGAACGTTGGTACGCCGAAGCAGCTGGAGGAGTTGGATCGAGTTATTCGGGGCAGATGAGCGCGCATTAACCCGATGCGAAATCCGCATCTGGAACAATCAGTCCCGTAATTTGGCTGCTCGCGGCTGTTCGGCCCGATCCGGGAGCGTCAGCCCCCCGGTCGGCCAAAGCGGCGAAGCGCTGATGGACACGGCTGCCGAAACCCGCGGTGTCGTTCGCACTGGCCGACCCAACAGGCGGAAGCACTCCATCAATTAGAGCTAGAGTCCTACCCAAGGTGTGAGCGCGATGGACTTTTCGACTAATGCGCATGGGCGTCCGCCTTAACTCCGCTCTTATTGCGCCGCGCGGGAGCCTTTGTTGCCGGCTTGTCCGCCGCCGGCTTTTTGGCCGTTGCTGCATGCTTCCCGCCTGCCGCCGTCTTGACGCTCTTGGTGCCAGCACTGCGTTTGACAGGCGCGTCCAATACGCGGATCTCAATACGCATGTTCGCCGCCGCCGCCATATTTACCAATGCATCAAGCGCGAACAAATTGATCTTGCCGCGCATAAGGTCGGACACGCGCGGCTGGGTGACGCCGAAACACGTTGCGGCCTGTGCCTGGCTCATTTCAGCACGAACGATATGATCCTTGATCGCCATCATCAATACGGACCGAAGCTTCATGTTTTCGGCTTGTTCCGGCGTGTCCTCAATGGCGTCCCACACGCTCAGGAATGTTTGGTTACTCATCGCTTCACCTCCTTCAATTCGCGGTAGCGCTTGGTGGCTAAATCGAGATCTGCCTTGCTGGTCCTCTGAGTCTTTTTCTGGAAGCAATGAAGCACATAAACCGCATCGGCTAACTTTGCTAAATAAATAATCCGGAACGCGCCACTTGCGTCCCGAATCCGAATCTCCCGCACCCCTTGGCCGACCGTGTTCATTGGCTTCCAGTCGTCGGGGTCCCGTCCGCGCTGGACCTGATCGAGCTGATGTCCGGCGTCACGCCGCGCCAACAGTGGAAACTCGCGTAAATCCTCCAGGGAGCCACCACAGAACTTGATCCGTTTTGCATCGACCATGACATAAATTATACAAATTTTTGTATCAACAGGCAATCGTCGCAGATCGCACTGGTAAGCGCAACCTGTGAAGCACCTCGTCCTTTCAAATCGCGCTCGATTACCCGATCCGGGCGCCCGCCAGCCACCCGCTCGTCAAATGGTAAAATCCGCTTCTCCTTTCGTCTCACTGCGCGGTTGCCCCCACCATGTCCGATACCCGTCCCGATACCCTCTTCGCGCTCACCGCGCTTTCCCCGCTCGACGGCCGCTACGCCGCCAAAACGGAAGCATTGCGCGAATGGCTGTCCGAATACGCGTTCATGAAGCATCGCGTGAAGGTGGAAATTCACTGGCTGATCGCGCTGTCGCAAGCCGGATTCGATGAAGTCCCGCCCTTCTCCGAGGCTTCCGAAGACTTCCTGCTCCAGCTCGCCGAGCGCTTTACCGCCCACGACGCCGCGCGCATCAAGGACATCGAAAAGGTTACGAATCACGACGTCAAGGCCGTTGAATACTGGCTCAAGGAGTCGGTGAAGGGTCAGCCGGAACTCGAGCGCGCGAGTGAGTTCATCCACTTCGCGTGCACGTCGGAAGACATCAACAACACCTCGCACGGCATGATGATCGCCGGGGCCCGCGAGCACGTAATCCTGCCCGCGCTGCGCGCCGTTCACGATCGGCTCGTCAAGCTCGCCCACGCGCACGCGGCGCAACCCATGCTCTCGCGCACGCACGGGCAGCCGGCCAGCCCGACCACGCTCGGCAAGGAAATGGCGAACGTTGCGGCGCGGTTGCAGGGCGCCATTGAACGGATTGCGGAAGTGCCGGTTCTCGGCAAGATGAACGGCGCCGTGGGTAACTTCAATGCGCATCTCTCGGCGTATCCGGAGTTCGACTGGGAAGAATTCGCTGAAGGTGTGGTCGAAGACCGGTTGAAGCTGACGTTCAATCCGTACACCATTCAGATTGAACCGCACGACTACATGGCCGAGATGTTCGACGCCATATCACGCGCCAACACCATTCTTCTCGATCTGGATCGCGATATCTGGGGTTATATCTGCGTCGGCTATTTCAAGCAGCGGACGAAGGCGGGTGAAATCGGTTCATCGACGATGCCGCATAAGGTCAATCCTATCGACTTCGAGAACTCGGAAGGCAATCTTGGCATGGCGAACGCAATGCTGCGCCATCTCGCCGATAAGCTCCCCGTTTCCCGCTGGCAACGCGACCTCACGGATTCCACCGTACTGCGAAATATTGGCGTGGCGTTCGGGTATTCACTGCTGTCCTATGACTCGCTGATTCGCGGACTGGACAAGCTCGAAGTAAATGCGGCGCGGTTGAATGAAGACCTGGACAACTGCTGGGAAGTGCTGGCCGAACCGGTGCAAACCGTCATGCGCCGCTACGGCGTGGAAAATCCCTACGAGCAATTGAAGGAACTCACACGCGGCAAGGGCATCACGCGCGAAGGCTTGCAGACGTTTATCAGCGGCCTCGCCATTCCCGACGACGCCAAGAAACTCCTGCTTGCGATGACACCGGGGTCCTATGTTGGGAAGGCTATCGAACTGGCGCAGCGGATCAAATAACACGCCGGTTTAAACCGCCTGTGCAAAAGCCGCTCGAGTCGATGATCGAGCGGCTTTTCTATTTCATGGATGAATCCGCATCGCGCCGGACGCGGTGTCGGTTTGCTCGGCAATCGCGCCGCGCGCCGAACGCGCGGTAAAAGGGTTGTGAGGGAAATACGGTGTTGCAGCTTCGGCCGCGCCGCGGTTCAGCCAGGATGCACCGACAGGGGAAACATTCGCGTCGTTGGGCGCTTCTGCCATTTCCGGCGCCTGCACGGTGATGGCGAAATAACCCGTGGTAGTGCTTGCACCATAGTCACCAACCTGAATTGCAGATAAGTCGTGGATACCGTCAAAAAGCGGCGTGGTGAGCTGCAACGACCAGCCGCCGTGTCCGTTGGCTGACGCCACCCCGAGCAACGCCGTTCCGTCGTAAACATCGACGGTTGCAAACGGGTCCGATATTCCCGTAATCAGCGGCTTTTCGCTCTCGATAAAACCGCCCTCCGGCATGCCGCCCACCTCTGTAATTACCGCCTTCGCGCTAACAACCACGTCAGAAGCCATTTTTACGAATCCTTTTCCAAATCAAGAATCAACGAGGCGTTTCATTGAGTTGTGTGCAACTTCATTAATACGGATATCGAATCAAATAACCGAAACAAACACGTGGATGTGAATGCCGGCCAACGATTCCGCAATCACCAAGTTAGCGAAGTACGTCCCGCCGATCCACCGGAATATTGAAATAGGGTATTGCGGGTTTGGAAGAAATTCTGCAGCGGATATTGGTGTGGCACAAAGCAGAAAGCCGCGCCAGTTTCCCGGAACGGCTTTCTGTCCAACTTCACATAACCGGCTTTCTCCAAAGGGCGAAAACCGGCTTCACGCCATTAATGCACGGCGATCTGCACGCCCTGCTGAACCAGCAACTCCGTATGTGCGCCGGAGTGTTCGTACACGTTGTACGTGACACCGCCCACTTGCGTGGTGCCGTGCTGCTCCCACTCGCCTTCGGCCAGACCCGCGATATGCGAGTTCGACAGGTCCACCACGTCGCCTTCCTTGCCCTGCACCATCATCTGCTGCTTGCCGTCCTGCTGGAACAGGTCGGTTTCGCCCAAGTTCAGCACGTCGGTCAGTGAGAGCTTCAACGTGTTCGAATGGCTTGAGGTGCCCGCCGGGTTTGTCTCGATCACGTAGATGTCGTGCGCGCCCGGCGTCAGGTCCGGCGAGGGCCTGAACGTCCAGTCGCCGTTACCATCCACCGTGGTCGAGCCGATCATCGTCGGGCCGTCGTACACCGTGATGATGTCGCCCGGCGTGCCCTTGCCGCTGATGTCCGGATGCGGATCGTTCGTGGGCACGTTGGGCGCAATGATCGCGCCACTGCCGTCCGTGATGACGGGTGCAGACGGTGTGGCCGGCGTGCTCGTGTCGACCTTGAAGCTGATATCCGCGGAGTGCGGGCTCGTACCACCCGCATTCGTTTCCGTCGCGTACAGGTCGTGCGCTCCGTTGGCCAGCGCCGCGTTCGGCTGCACACTCCACGTGCCGTCTCCCTTCACCACGGTCGAGCCGATCAACGTCGCGCCGTCGTACAGCTTGATCACGTCGCCTGCCGTGCCCTTGCCGTTGAGCGTGGGGCGCGGGTCGTCCGTTGTCATGCCGTTCGTGATCGGACCCGTGATCGCTCCTACAGCGTCGATCAACCCTGTGATCTCCGGCGCCACGGGCGCCACAGGAACATTCGTGTCCACCGTGAACGCGAACGAATTGGAATGGGCGCTCTGCGTTCCTGCTGCGTTCACAGTCACCGCGTACAGGTTGTGCGTGCCGTCTGCCAACGCCACGCCCGGCGTGAGGCTCCACAAACCGTTCCGGTCAACCGTAGCTTGTCCCACAACGGTCGCACCGTCGTAGACGACGATCTTGTCGCCCACCATGTCGCCAGTACCCTTGATCACCGGACGCGGGTCGTCGGTCGTGCCATTGAACGGAATGGGACCCGTGATCGGGCCTACGTTGTCGGTCAGCGATTCAATGGTCGGCGAGGCCGGCACGCTCGTGTCGATCTCGATGTTGGTCGAGGGCGAATGCGCGCTCGGTGTGCCCGCGGCATTCGTTTCCGTCACGTTGATGTTGTGCGTGCCGTCGGACAGGTCCGGCGACGGCGTGAACGACCAGTTCCCGTTGCCGTCCACCTTGGTCGAGCCGATCACCGTGTTGCCGTCGTACACCGTGATGATGTCGCCGGCTACGCCCTTGCCGTCGATGTGCGGATGCGCGTCGTTCGTCGGCACGCCCGGCACAATTGCCGCGCCGCTGTCGTCAGTGACGGTCGGCGCAGAAGGTGTGGCCGGCACGCTCGTGTCGATAGTGACGCTCTTGTGATCCGACTGCGGGCTTGGCACGCCGGCCGGGCTCGTGTCAACCACATAAAGGTCGTGCGTGCCGTTGGACAGGTCCGTCGTCGGCTTGACCTTCCACTGGCCGTCCGGCCCGATGGTGGCTGAACCAACCGGTGTGTTGCCGTCGTACAGGGCGATCGTATCGCCCGCCACGCCCGTGCCGTTGATCCACGGGTGCGCGTCGTTTGTCGGGTCTGTCAGTGCATGGCCCTGGTCGTCTGTCATGCCGTTGATCACCGGCTTGGGGGGCACAACCGGTGCGCTCGCCGGAATGATCACCGACATCGGAGTGGACGCGGAGCCGAAGTTGCCGTCGCTGCCCACGTCGATGGCTGTGAACGAGTGGTTGCCGCCCTTGAGGCTCGCCGGCACGGTGAAGGTCCACGTGCCGTTCGCCGCTACGGTGGCGGTGCCGATCATGCGCACGCCGTCGTACACGTTGACGTAGGTGCCGGCGGCGGCCGTGCCGTTGATCACCGGTTGCGCACTGTTCGCTGTACCGCCGCCGATTGCGCCGCCTACTGATGTAACGACTGCTTTAGAAGCAAATATAGTCGCCATTTCTTTATACCTTGTGTTACTGAGAGATCGACGAGACCTGGAACCCGCGCAATAACGAAGAATTCATACGGCCCCGGCCAAGTACCGCGAAGAAGTTGCTGGCGCGTGATGCGCAGACTTCCCGCGAGAACGGCGATTCTGATTGCGGAACCCGTTACGACATACGGGAAAAATCCTAATTACATGGATATCCCGCCATACCCCGCCGCAATTCACGAAACGGCGTTCCAGCGCCCGGAGGCGACTAAGACCGCGCCCCAAAAACGTCTTACTCCGAGCGCACGCAGGTTTCGGATGCGCGTTCGCTTGATACCGTCCAGGTAGTGGGACAAAGAACTCAAACTAACCCAGCAGGGAAGCGTTCGAACACTGTATTTATAAGGATTCCTTTTCATGATTCGAGACGAGCATGACCGGACACGGCAAAATATTTGACAATACGTTTGCGACAGCGCTTCACGTTATAGAAAAGCAAAAGACCGGTCCAGCTTGACGCTGAAACGGTCTTTTTCTTTAATGCGATAGCAGATTAACGTGTGAATCCGTGACTATTCAGACATTCGCACGTTTCGCTATTTACCTTGATCGGAACTCTCTCAAATGGCTTATTAAAGTCAGCGATCCTTCACCTCATTCAACACCTTGTCCACAATCTGCTCCGGCGTGAGCGCAATATCCACCTCTATAGCTTCATCCGGACCGGGCGGCTCCAGCGTATCAAGCTGACTCTGCAGCAGCGCCGGATCGAAGAAATGGCCCGTGCGTGTCTTGATCCGCTCCCTCAACAACTCCGGCGTTCCCTTCAGATAAACAAACGTCACGTCCTTGTCGCCTTTGCGAAGAATATCTCGATACACGTGCTTCAACGCCGAGCACGCATACACGTGGGTGGTGCCGTCGGCCTGCTTTTCTTCTATCGATACCCGAATGGCCGCAAGCCAAGGCCAGCGGTCTTCGTCCGTCAGCGGAATGCCCTTGTGCATCTTGTCCTTGTTCGCCTGGCTATGAAAACTGTCGGCATCGGCGAAATCGCACTTCAGCCGTTCAGCCAGCATTTCGCCGATTGTCGTCTTGCCACAACCGGATACGCCCATCGCGATCAATATCATTGAAATCTCCTTACACGACCGTCGCGAGCGCGAAAGTCAAACCCAAACCCATGATTGAAATGATCGTCTCGCACAGCGACCACGTCTTGAATGTCTGGCCAACCGTCATGCCGAAATACTCCTTCACCAGCCAGAAACCGCCGTCGTTCACGTGCGAGAAGATCAACGACCCGCAACCCGTCGCGAGCACCAGCAATTCCGGGCTCACGCTGCCGCCGGCTGCCGCCGCTATTGGCGCGACAATGCCGCAGGCGGTGGTCATTGCCACCGTCGCGGAACCCGTCGCGAGGCGAATCAGCGCCGCGACGAACCAGCCGAGCAGCAGCGGCGACAAATGCGCGGCCGATGCCGACGTCACAAGCTGCTGGGAAATCCCGCTCTCGCGCAACACGTTGCCGAACCCGCCGCCCGCGCCCACGATCAACGTAATACCCGCAATAGGCGCCAGGCACTCGCCGCAAAACTTCTGGATCTGCTCACGATTGAAACCACGCGACGCACCGAAACTCCAGAAGCTGAACAGCACCGCGATCAACAACGCAACGTCCGAGTTGCCGACGAAATGCAGCAGGTCGTTAGCAAGCGTTTTCGGCGTGGAGACCAGGTCGGCCCAACTGCCGATCAGCATCAGGATCACCGGCAGCAAGATGGTGAACAACGTGATGCCGAAACCCGGCAGTTCGCGCGGTGCGTCGCCTTCCTTGTGTGAATCGACGAATTGAGCCGCGAGCGGATTATGCTCGGGAAGCTTGATGGTCTTGTGGATCAGCAGCGCGAACAGCGGACCGGCGACAATCGCTGTGGGGATGCCGACAATCAGCCCATACACAATCGTCCGGCCAATATCCGCGTGATACGCCTGCACGGCGAGCATGGCGGCCGGGTGCGGCGGAATCAGGCCGTGTACTACAGAGAGCCCGGCGACCATTGGCAAGCCGATCAGCAACAGCGATTTACCCGTGCGCTTCGCGACGTTGAACGCAATCGGAATCAGCAGCACGAAGCCCACTTCGAAAAACACCGGCAAGCCAACAATGATTGCCACGAACAGCATGGCCCAGTGAATGTTCTTCTCGCCGAACCAGCTGATCAGCGTATTCGCAATGCGTTCGGCGCCGCCCGATTCGGCCATCATCTTGCCGAGCATGGTGCCCAGACCCACCACGATCGCTATGTGCCCAAGCGTGTTGCCATTGCCGGTTTCGAAGGCCTTGACGATCTTGTCCATCGGCATGCCGGCGGCCAGCCCGAGCAGCAACGAAACAATGATCAGGACGAGAAACGGGTACACCTTGTATCGCGTAATGAGCAAGATCAGCAGACCAATCGCGATAACCCCGTACACCAGCAACATGCTGCCGTGGACTGGCTCCATGAAGTGCCTCCCTCAACTGTTGACGTTATTTTTTCGTCCGCTGCGGCCGTTGTCGCCAGCTTGGTGTTTTACCGTGGCTTGTCCGGCCGGGCGGATGATCGAGTGTTGAAACGGGATTTTACTTGCAGCGTCCGAAACGCGCGCAGTAAGCGTTCCCGATAGCGCAAAGAAAAAGCCTCCGCGGTGAGACCCGGGGAGGCTTTTCAATGAAGAGATACAACGGCAGGGTTTCTACGCCCTTGCCGGCGCCAGCGTACTCGCAGCGCGTGCAAGGCGCGTGACTTCTTCCCAGTTTTGCGCGCTGAGCGCGGCTTTCGGCGTGAGCCACGAACCGCCTACGCAGACTACATTCGGCAGCGCGAGGAAAGTGGGCGCAATTTCTGCGGTAATGCCGCCCGTCGGACAGAACTTCAAGGTCGGGAACGGACCATTGAGCGCTTGCAGCATGGCCACCCCGCCCGCCTGTTGCGCCGGGAACAGTTTCACGATTTCGTAACCGAGTTCCATCGCGTTGATGATGTCGGTCGGCGTCATCACGCCGGGCAGGAGCGGCAGGCCGGCATCGAGCGACGCCAGGTGAATCTCCTTCGTCAATCCCGGCGACACACCGAATTGCGCGCCCGCTTTTTTCGCCTGCGCGCAGTGCTCGGGTTTGGTGATCGTGCCAACGCCCACCACAATGTCGTCCGCCAGATGACTCGCCCGTTCAATGGCCGCGAGCCCCGCCGCCGTGCGCAGCGTGATTTCCAGCACCTTCACACCGCCCGCGTGCAGCGCGCGCGACACGTTTTCGCCCTGCTCCACCGACTCGAACGCGAGGACCGGAATGACCGGCCCGAGCCGCACGATTTCGCTTACCGTTTTCATGTACTGCTCCTTATAGGTTGTGGGGGGCTTCGCCCACCATCGGCCCGAAAACCGATGCGCCCAGTTCAGCCGGCATTGCCGCGCTGCGGAATACGCCGAACAGCTCGCGTCCGAAACCGACTTCATTGCCGGCCTGATGTTTCGGCTGCCCGACTTCGCGGGCGGCCCATTCCTGCTCGTCAATCTCGACGTCGAGCACACCCTTGTTTGCGTCGATGACAATCATGTCGCCCGTGCGAACCTTGCCTATGGGGCCATGCAGCAGCGCTTCCGGCGAGATATGGATCACAGCAGGAACCTTGCCCGACGCGCCCGACATGCGCCCGTCCGTCACCAGCGCAACGTGGAAACCCTGATCCTGCAACACGCCCAGAAGCGGCGTCAACCGGTGCAACTCCGGCATTCCGTTCGCCCGCGCGCCCTGGAATCGCACGATGGCGACGAAATCGCGCTTGAGCTCGCCGTTATCGAACGCTTCCTGCACTTCCTCCTGCGATTCGAACACAATAGCCGGCGCCTTCACATGCCGATGCGCCTCTGCCACCGCCGAGATCTTGATCACGCCACGGCCAAGCTTGCCCTGCATCAGGCGCAAACCGCCATCCGGCGCGAACGGTTCCTTGTGGCTGCGCAGCACTTTGGTGTCGTGGCTGGTTTCGCTGCCGTCGACCCATTGCAGCTTGCCATCGATCAGTTTCGGTTCGCGCGTGTAGTGCTTCAGGCCCTTGCCCGCGACAGTCGTCACGTCTTCGTGCAGCAGGCCGGCCTGAAGCAGGTCGCGCACCAGGTACGCAACGCCGCCCGCCGCGTGGAAATGGTTCACGTCGGCCTTGCCGTTCGGATAGATCCGCGCGGTCAGGGGTACGGCTTGCGAGAGTTCATCGAAGTCATTCCAGTCGATCACAATGCCCGCCGCCCGCGCGATTGCCACCAGATGCAACGTGTGATTGGTGGAGCCGCCCGTTGCCAGCAACGCAACAATGCCGTTCACAATCGCTTTTTCATCGACAACATGGCCAACCGGCGTGTAATGCCCCCGATCCACGGTCAGTTCCAGCACGCGCTTCGCGGCTTCGGCGGTGAGCGCGTCTCGCAACGGCGTATGCGGGTGGATAAATGCAGAACCCGGCAAATGCAGGCCCATGACTTCCATCAGCATCTGGTTGCTATTGGCAGTGCCGTAGAACGTGCACGTGCCGTGGCCGTGGTAAGCCGCCGCCTCAGCTTCCAGCAGCGCGTTGCGGTCGCAGGCGCCGGTCGCGAATTGCTGGCGGACCTTGGCTTTGTCGTCGTTCGTGAGACCGCTGGTCATCGGGCCGGCGGGGACGAAAATGGTCGGAAGATGGCCGAACTGCAGCGCGCCGATCAGCAAGCCCGGAACGATCTTGTCGCAAATGCCGAGGCACAAGGCGGCATCGAACATGTTGTGGGTCAATGCGACGGCGGTGCTCATTGCAATCACTTCGCGCGAGAACAGCGACAGTTCCATGCCCGCGTTGCCTTGCGTGACGCCGTCGCACATAGCCGGCACGCCGCCAGCGAATTGCGCCACGCCGCCCGCTTCGCGGGCGGCGTGCTTGATGATGTCAGGGTAATTCTTGAAAGGCGCGTGCGCGGAAAGCATCTCGTTATAAGACGAAACGATGCCGATATTCGGCTCGCGCACCGCCTTGATCGAGATTTTTTCCTGGCCTTCCAGGCCGGCAAAACCATGCGCGAGGTTTGCGCATGACAGCGCGCCGCGGGCGGGAAAATGACCTTGCGCGCCGTCAATACGCGCCAGGTACGCCGAACGCGTCGGCTTGCTGCGCTCGATCACGCGCTGGGTGACTTTATTCAAATGTGAATGCGGGGAAACCATCGAAACTCCTTCGGCTCGTTGCAGCGAGCGGGCGGTTGACGCCGGGTTGAACGGTCGCGGGGACGGGGAAGTTTTGTTTTTCAAGCGTTCCCGAATCACGAGTACGAATTCTAGTAGAAAAACTACACGAATTCCATCTAGAAAACCCTTATTTTGCTTAGAAATCTTATGTGATGGCTTACTTTGCGTGCTTGCTCAGGTCGCCCGAAACACTATGAATCGCAAAATATCATGTAGTTTTTGTACATTTCGATCAATCGGCTATAGTCCACGCATTTCCAGCATAGGCGAGATTCCCGATGTTGCTGTCCCAAGTCGAAGCAATGCGCGAGCAGTTGCGCCCCTCCGAGCGCAAGCTCGCTGACTACGTGCTGGAGGCGCCGCGCGAAGTGCTGGACATGGCCATGACGGACTTTGCGAAGCGCGCAGGCGTCAGCCAGCCGACGATTGCGCGGTTCTGCCAAGCGCTGGGTTTTTCGGGATTCCGCGAGTTCAAGATCCGGCTGGCGCAGAGCATTGCGTCCGTTGTTCCCGCACCGGCCGTGTTCCGCGATGTCCGCGCCGATGAACCCGCCGCCGGCGTCGCGGCGAAAGTGCTCGACCGGACCATTGGCGCGTTGCTGCAGGTGCGCAATAGTTTGTCATCGGATAGCGTGGCGGCGGCTATTGCACTGCTGGCCGAAGCGCGGCGGATCGAGTTTTACGGCGCAGGCGGATCGGGAATTGCCGCACTCGATATCCAGCACAAGTTCTTCAGGCTCGGCGTGCCGAGCGTCGCGTATTCCGATCCGCATACGTATACAACATCCGCTGCGCTGCTGGGCGCGGGGGATGTGGTGGTGGTGATATCGAACACGGGGCGCACGCGCGACATACTGGATGCGGTGAAATCGGCGCTGGACAGCGGCGCGAAGGTCATCGCGATCACGCATGGAAATTCACCGTTGGCGCGTTTGGCGAGCGTGGGGTTGTTCGCGAACGTTGATGAAGACACCGACATTTTTTCGCCGATGACATCGCGGGTATCGCATCTGGCAATCGGCGATATTTTGGCGGTGGGCGTGGCGCTGGCGCGCGGGCCGGAGTTTGCGGAGAGGCTGGCTGAGGCGAAGGGCGTGTTGGATAGACGGCGGGTGGGGAATTAGCTGGCTTGGGTTTCACGCCGCAAAAAAAAGCGGGTTCTTCCGAAGAAGAACCCGCTTTGCATTTTAGAAAACCTTTTCTTCGAAAAACCCGGTTCTTGCGAACCGGATTTCTCTCAGATCAGACTTCGATTACCACTGGTACGAAGCACCAGCACCAACCGT
Organism: Caballeronia udeis; assembly: GCF_001544555.2. Taxonomy (GTDB): domain Bacteria; phylum Pseudomonadota; class Gammaproteobacteria; order Burkholderiales; family Burkholderiaceae; genus Caballeronia; species Caballeronia udeis. The sequence continues at coordinate 60,488 of NZ_FCOK02000040.1, forward strand.
CGTACCCGCTGCAGACCAACCCGCGCCAACGCGCACCTTGATGTTCTGCGTGATACGAGCCGTACCGCCAAGGGCCGTTGCTGCATAGCCCTGGAACGTACCGCCACCAATACCGATCGACAGCGTCTTGTTCGCGTCAACGTCCGGGATCATGGTCAGCGCCGTGGCTGCCGCAATACCGCTGTACGCCTTACGAGCAATACCGCCCATTGCCGAGTTCATCTGGTTCAGGTTGACTGCATCCGTACCCTTCGTACCGGCAGCCACGTTCGTCACCTGACGCTCCTTGCCTTCGGAACCCATCGAAACGCTGTTGTCACGATCAGCAACCGAACCTGCGCCCAATGCCACTGCGTTGTTAGCCGGTGCCGAAGCGCCGTTGCCCATTGCGATGGAGTCCTTACCGCTGGCGTTCGAGTTACCGCCGATAGCGATCGTGCCGTCACCCGTGCCGCTCGCACCACCACCAATCACAACAGCGTGATCGCCGGAGGCCGAAGCCTTGTCACCCATGGCAATTGCGTCACTGCCAGTGGCCGATGCTGCTGCAGCCGGTGTGCCAGGGGCGCCATCAACACCGTTGATACCGTTGACGCCGATGCTCGTAGAACCCGTTGTCGCGATGTTCTTCACCGACGTTTCCAACGTTGAAACACGTGCGTTCGTCTGGTTCAACTGATTGCCCGTTACTGCGTCCGTGCTGCCATCTGCTACGTTGCCATCCGTCAGGCCGCTAAGCTTGGCCGTACCACCGCTCGTCGAAGCAAGCGTCAGCTGATCATGCGCCGCTGAGTCGTATGCCACTGCGTTCGGCGTTGCAACTCCACCACCTGCGGTGATGTTGTTCACCGTGGTCTGCAGTTCCGTCAGGCTGTTCGTGTTGTTCGTAACACGGCCGTCGATGTTGGTGATTGCATCACCCATGTTATGCACGGTGTTGCCACCAACATTGAACGACGGTTGCGTGATCGAACCATCCGGATTGACCGCAGCACCGCCACCGATCGCCGTCGCCAAGCCACTTGCAGCGTTGTACAACTGCGTACCGTTGATCGCGTCGAAGCTTGCCGAGCTAACGTTACCGGCAGCTACACCGGTGATCCTGCGAGCACCTGCCGTACCGGTCATGTCGACCACGGTACCACCCGACAAAGAGCCGACCTTGATGTCACCAGATGCAGCGTCCTGAATCACCAGACCGTTGCCGGTTTCACCCGTGATCGTGGCAACCGTGGTCTTCAGGTCCGTCAAGCTGCTGTCAACCTTGGTGAACGCATCGCCAGCGTTGTGAACCGTTGAACCCTGGATCGAGTAGGTCGGGCCAGTTACATTACCCGCCGCATCAACCGCTGCTCCGCCGCCCAAACCAGCAACGACCGGCTTCAAATGGCTGAGGTTCACCGCCGACGTGTCCTTCGTTCCTGCCGAGACACTGGTCAGTTCACGCGTCGCGCCAGAGGTGCTTGCAAAGTTGACATGCGTGCCATCCGTTGCGCCGCCAACCAACAGGTCAGCACCAGCAGCAGCTTGGGTGATCAGAGTCGAACCGCCACCGCCTGTTCCTGCTGCTGCGATTGCTGTCGTCATCTGACCCAGGTTCACCGCGTCCGTGGTCGTGGTACCAGCAGCCACGTTCACGATCTTGCGCTCCTTACCCTTCGCACCGACCGACACCACGTTGTCCTGCGAGCCATCGCTGCCGTTACCCAGGATCACGCTGTTGTTGCCGATTGCAGCCGAGCCGGCCTTGGCGCCAACCCGTGTAGTTCGCCTTCAACTGGCTCACGCCGATCGCGACGACTCTCGAGCCCGCTTCCGGAAGCACCACGAGGTAGGCGGCTTCCATTTCATCCTGGGCCGGCTGCTCGCCTTCCTTGATTTCAGCCGCGGGCTTGATGAGCTTGACGTCGGTCGGCGAACGGCCGATCAGCACACAGCCGCCGTGATCCTTGCGGAACAACACGACAGGCAGCAGCATGGGCGACACTTCGTGCGGTTGGCGTTCGATTACGCCGACCGAAAAGCCGGACTGTTCCATCGCGAGCTGCGCCTGTTTCGGCGTTATGAATCGTCCCGCGGGCAGGCCCGACAGCATGGACGCCTCGCTGGTCGGTTTGCCGTGGTAGGCAGCCATCCAGATGAGGCTTTGCAGCAAGGTGTCGTCAACCTTCGTCGATAGCGCCAATGCGTCGCCGCCGTCCGGTTGAATGGGCGTTATCGCGCCCGGTACTTCATTTTTCATGGCATTTGACTGTTGAGCGTCCGGGAGGGGAGGCTTCCTGGCCTCCGGACCGGCCGGGGTGGATACGTCGTTCGAAACGACGCGGAACGATTCGTCGCGGAATGCATTTATTTCAGCGCGTGCATTATCTGCATCGGCTCGGACGTGGAAAATCGGAAACGTCTTAAATACAAACAGAGAAAGGAATCCGTAATTGCAACTCTGCGCACTGGTTTAATGCGATGAGTTGATTCTCGGCATCGAGGCCTCGGAGAACCATGAGAAACGTCCTAATTAAACGGATGCCGCATAGGGGGAATCGGCCCGGTTTTAGCAGGCAGAATCAGGGACTTACGAGGCGGGAGCGAGCAGCGGCTGGGTTTGAGACGTGGAGATCAAATGCGAAAATGCCAGCGATTTAGATCGACGTTTTGGTTATTGAAAGATATTGAAGTGAATTGAAGCTGCCTTATATCGGTCTGGAGGGAGCTGAAGGGCACTAAGGCCAGACCCTCCTGGCGTATTAAACAGTACTTGTCAAAATGCGCATTTTCGCAAACCACGATACAGCTCAGGCGACCAGGTGAGGCTCTGTGCTTTAAGCTACCCGGCTTGACTTCATCGGAAAGATTCATCCATGACCGTACCCCCACTTCTGCTGGAAATCTGTGCCGGTTCCGTTACCTCTTGCCTGGCGGCGCAAGAAGGCGGCGCAGGCCGTGTGGAGTTTTGCGACAACTTGCTGGAAGGCGGCACCACGCCGTCTTACGGCGCCATAGCGAGCGCCCGGGACAAACTGTCAATAGCATTGAACGTGATCATCCGGCCGCGCGGTGGCGACTTTCTCTATTCAGATGTCGAATTCGACGTGATGGAGCGCGACGTTTTCGCCTGTAAAAAGCTCGGCGTGGACGGCGTGGTGATCGGGCTGCTCACCGCCGATGGCGACATCGATTTGACCCGAACCAAACGTCTGGTCGAACTGGCCGCGCCCATGCCGGTTACTTTTCATCGCGCGTTTGATGTAGCGCATGATCCGTTCAAAGCGCTGGAAGACATTATCCTTGCCGGCTGCAACCGCCTTCTTACCTCAGGTCAGGAAGCGAACGCGCTGGAAGGTCGAGTGCTGATCGGGAAGCTGCGCGAGGCGGCTGAGAGCAGGCTCGTGGTCATGCCCGGCTCGGGCGTACGGCTGAACAATATTGCGCAACTGGTCGCTGAAACGGGCTGCGTCGAATACCACACTTCTGGCCACGCGCCCTTTGCCAGCCGCATGCGCTACCGCAATGAGCGCGTGAAAATGGGCGGTCCGGGGCAGGATGAATACGCGATCGTGGAGACCTCGGCGGATCTGGTGAAACAGGTCATCGCCGAGATGAATGCAAGCTGGGAGCGCCTGCATTGTGCAGGCTGATAGTGTGGCGAGACGCCCGCCAAGTGTCGCCATGCTATAGACCATCGGATGTGAAAACGCCGGCGCCTGGAGCGCCGGCGTTTCGTCTGCCGCAACATGCTTAGAACGGCTTGATAACCACCAAAAGCGTTGCGCCCAGCAGCCCGAGCACCGGCAACTCGTTGAACATGCGATACCACTTGTCCGAACGCGTATTCTCGCCGCGCTGAAACCGGCGCAGCAGAACACCGCAGTACGCGTGATAAATGATGATGAGCACCACAATGCCGAGCTTTGCGTGCATCCACCCCTGGCCCTGGCCAATGCCCACGACCAGCAGCAGCCACAACCCGCACGCAAGCGCCGGCACGGCGATGAACGTCATGAAGCGGAACAGCTTGCGCGCCATGACCAGCAAGCGGGCGGTAGCCGCCGACTCGGTTTCCATCGCGAGATTGACGAAGATGCGCGGCAGGTAGAACAGGCCGGCGAACCACGAAGCGACTAATACTATGTGGAGGGATTTGATCCAGAGCATTGGAATGGCGGTCTCGCTTATTGTCGTTGCTTGTTGGCGTTACTTGTCGTCATCGATTATTGGCGCGATTCGCCGTGACCGAGCACGACGTATTTCAACGATGTCAGCCCGTCCAGCCCAACCGGTCCACGCGCGTGCAGCTTGTCGTTGGAAATGCCGATTTCCGCGCCGAGTCCAAATTCGAAACCATCGGCGAAACGGGTCGATGCATTCACCATCACGCTCGCAGAATCGACTTCGCGCAGGAAACGCATGGCGCGGTCGTGGTCTTCCGTGACGATCGCGTCGGTGTGATTCGAGCTGTAGGTGTTGATGTGATCGATAGCTTCGTCCAGATCGTTCACCAGCTTGATCGACAGGATGGGTGCGAGGTACTCGGTGCTCCAGTCGGCTTCGGTCGCATCGTTGAGGAGACCGTCGTATCTGGCTTCCTGCAGTACCGCGCGCGCAGCCGCGTCCACGCGCAACTCCACGTCTTTCGCCTTGAACGCCTTGGCCAGTAGCGGCAAGGCTTCTGCCGCGATGCCCTTTGCGACCAGCAAGGTTTCCATCGTGTTGCAGGTTCCGTAACGATGCGTTTTGGCGTTATCGCAGACGCTGAGCGCCTTCGCCAGATCCGCCCGGTCGTCCACGTAGACGTGGCAGATGCCGTCCAGGTGCTTGATCATGGGCACACGCGCTTCTTCCATCAGGCGCGCGATCAGGCTCTTGCCGCCCCGCGGCACGATCACGTCGACGTATTCGGTCATGGTGATCAGCTTGCCCACCGCCGCGCGATCCGCCGTTGCGACCACTTGCACGGCTTCTTGCGGCAACCCGGCCGCCTCCAGTCCTTCACCAATCAATTTCGCCAGCGCCGTGTTGCATTCCAGCGCCTCGGAACCGCCGCGCAGAATGGCCGCATTGCCGGATTTAAGACAAAGCGCGGCGGCGTCGATAGTCACGTTCGGCCGCGATTCGTAGATGATCCCGATCACGCCCAGCGGCACGCGCATCTGGCCCACCTGGATCCCGCTCGGACGGAACTTCAAACCGCTTATTTCACCAATGGGATCCGCGAGCGAAGCAACCTGCCGCAAGCCTTCGACCATGGTGTTCAAGGCTTTATCGGAGAGCGTCAGGCGGTCGATGAACGCAGCGTCGTAGCCTTTGTCGCGGGCACGGGCGAGATCTCGCGCGTTCGCGTCCTTCAGCGCAACGCGCTCGCGTTCGATCGCGTTTGCGACCGCTTCGAGTGCGGCATTTTTCGCCGCCGTCGATGCACGCGCCATCGCGCGCGAAGCCCGGCGCGCACGGCGGCCGAGGTCGGTCATATATTCGTCGATGTCGGTCATCGTCATTCTCTTGGTTTCGTTCGACGTTCGAGGTACAGCGCGGTTTTCGGCTTTTGGAGCCGAAGAGGGCAATTTTAAGCCGTTGTCAGGCTGGGCGCTTGTTAGCTGGTGGCGTCGGCTTCGTGGCAGGCGCGTTGCGTTGCAGCGGACTGCCCGATGACGCGACGGTCATCGCGAGTTCGAACATGCCGTCCCACGGGTCAGGCGGCGGATCGCCCGGGTTCGCACTGCCTCGCGGGCCAGTGCCGCCCGACAGGCCCTTGACCTGCCGGTCCAGCTTCGCCGCCAGCGACAACGCCTTTTCCAGCGCCGCCTCGGTCACCCGCGAAAGCGCAGGCCCGATCAGCCGTTCGCGCGGACCCCAGACGCGGTTCTCGCGCAGCAGCGTGGCGAGCGGCTTGCCGGCGGCCACGCCACGTTTCATCCGCAGCAGCGTGCGCACTTCTTCCACCAGCGCCCAGATCACGAGCGTTCCCGCTTCGCCTTCGCCCTTCAGGCCGTCAAGCATGCGTGTCAGACGGCCCACATCGCCGGTCAGCATGGCTTCGTTCAACTTGAACACGTCATAACGCGCGACGTTCAGCACGGCCTCGTGGATCTGCTCGAAAGTGAGCACGCCCGCCGGATACAGCAAACCCAGCTTCAGGATCTCCTGATGCGCGGCGAGCAGATTGCCCTCCACCCGTTCCGCGATAAACACCAGCGCGCGCCGCCCGTCTTCGCCGGGAGCCACGCGCTGGTTCTGCGCGCTCAGCCGCTGGCCAATCCACATAGGCAACTGCGCACGTTCGACCGGGTCGATCTTCATCATGACGCCCGGCCCGCTCAGCGCCGTGAACCACGCGGACTTCTGCGTGGCGGCGTCGAGGCGTGGCAAGGTGATGAGCGTGAGAACGTCGGGGTTATCGGCGGCGGCCAGGGTTTTCAGCGCCTCGCCGCCTTCCTTGCCGGGCTTGCCGGTGGGAATGCGTAACTCGACCAGTTGGCGATCGCCGAAGAGCGACATCGACTGGCTCGCGCCCAACAACGAACTCCAGTCGAAATAACGGTCGACGACAAACACCGAGCGATCCGTGAAACCCTGCGTCCGGGCGCTCGCGCGAATCTTGTCGCACGCTTCCTGCGCGAGCAGATGCTCGTCGCCATAAACGACGTACAAGCCTTTCAGCCCTTTCGCGAGATGCGCGTCGAGCGCGTCGAGTCGAAGTTGCATGGTTTTTTGCGAAGCTCCGGCGCTTACAGCGGCGGCACAGGCAATGGCGCACGCGGGGCGATGCCCGGCAACGCTTCACTCGGCGCTGGATGCAGCGAACGCACGACCGCAAGCCGGCGCGTCAACTGGTCCACGGCGTCGAATTGCATGTCGCGATAAAGCGTCTGCGCTTCAATACCCTTCGCGAGCGTGAACTGGTCGCTATACGTCAGCGCCCGATTCAGCGAAATCACACTCGGCGGAATCAGCAACGTACCGTCGGCGCCGACCATCGAGTAAGTCAAGTTGTAGTCGAGTTCATACTCCTGCACGACACCTTGTGCATTCAAACTCAAGGTCTTCATGCCGTTTGAGCCACCCAGCGTAAGGATGGCGTCGGGCTTTTCGGCCTGCTTGACGACCACGGTGTCACTGCCGCCTTCCACTACGCGCTGCAGGCGTCCGAGCATTTCGGGCGTACCGCCGACAATGGCGAGCCGCTTGAACGCGTAGTCCTGCTGACCACGCAACTGGAAACCGCAAGCGGACAGCAGCACCGCACTGCACGCCAGCGTCAGGATGGAGCGCCGGCTGATCGCGCGCTTCGTCTTCGTGTCGGTCGAACTCAAGCTGACAGCTTTCCTGCTCACAACGTCCTCCAGGATTTTCATGGCGCGCGATCTCCGGCTCATACGACCACGTTCACCAAACGGCCCGGCACCACGACGACCTTCTTCGGCGTGCGCCCTTCCGAAAATTTCTCGAACATCTCATGCGCGACCGCCGCCTTTTCGATGTCCTCGCGCGACGCGTCCTTCGCCACGGTGAGCGAACCGCGCATCTTGCCGTTGACCTGCAGCACGAGTTCGATTTCAGCCTGTTCGAGTGCGGCTTCGTCCACTTTCGGCCAGGCCGCGTCGAGCAAACTGCCATGCAGATCGGCGTAGCCGAGTTCCTGCCACAACTGGAACGTGATGTGCGGCACGACCGGATACAGGACACGCAGCAATACGCTGAAGGTCTCGTTGAGAACAGCGGGCGTTGCATCCTTCGCGCTATCCACCGCGTTCAGCATCTTCATGGCCGCCGAGACGACCGTGTTGTACTGCAAGCGGCCATAGTCGAAATCGGCCTGCTTCAGGATGGTGTAGATCTCGCGGCGCAGCGTGCGGTCCGTGTCGTTCAGCTTCGATGTATCTAGCTTCGCGTGCGTTTTCAGCACGTCCGCGCGGCCATGCGCAAGTTGCCATACGCGACGCAAGAAGCGGCTTGCGCCTTCCACGCCCGTGCCCGACCACTCGAGCGATTGCTCAGGCGGCGCGGCGAACATAACAAACAGACGCGCGGTGTCCGCACCGTAAGCATTGATCAACGATTGCGGATCGACACCATTGTTCTTCGACTTCGACATCTTCTCCACGCCGCCGATCACCACCGGCTGGCCATCAGCGTTGAGCACCGCGCCAACCGGGCGGCCTTTGTCGTCGTGCGTGACGGTGACGTCGGCGGGATTGATCCATGTCTTCTTGCCCGCTGCGTCCTCGCGGTAATACGTTTCGTTGAGCACCATGCCCTGCGTGAGCAGGTTCTTTGCCGGTTCATCAAACGTGACGAGACCCAGGTCGCGCATGACCTTGGTCCAGAAACGCGAGTACAGCAGGTGAAGAATCGCGTGCTCGATCCCGCCGATGTACTGATCCATCGGCATCCAGTAGTCGGTGCGCTTGTCGACCATGGTTACCGCGTCAGGTGCTGCGTATCGCGAGAAATACCACGCGGAATCGACGAACGTGTCCATGGTGTCCGTCTCGCGTTTAGCGGGTGCACCGCACTTCGGGCACGTGCAATTGACGAACGCTTCGGACTTCGCGAGCGGATTGCCCGTGCCGTCCGGCACGAGGTCTTCCGGCAGCACGACCGGCAGGTCCGCTTCCGGCACCGGCACGTCACCGCACGTGGGGCAGTGGATGATCGGGATCGGCGTGCCCCAGTAACGCTGGCGAGATATGCCCCAGTCGCGCAAGCGCCAGGTGATTTGCTTGTCGCCCAGGTTCTGCGCTTTCAGGTCGGCGGCGATTGCGGTGGTTGCTTCTTCGAAATCAAGGCCATCGTACTTGCCGCTATTGACCAGCGTGCCCGCGCCCTTTTCCGCGTACCACTCTTGCCAGGCGTCCGTGCTGTAGGCCTTGCCTTCAACCGCAACCACTTGCTTGATCGGCAGCGCGTATTTCTTCGCGAACGCGAAATCACGTTCGTCGTGTGCCGGCACGCCCATCACGGCGCCTTCGCCATAGCTCATCAGCACGTAGTTGCCGACCCACACTTCGACCTTCTCGTGCGTCAGCGGATGCGTGACGAAAAAGCCCGTGGGCATGCCCTTCTTTTCCATCGTCGCGACGTCGGCTTCAGCCACGCCGCCGCGTTTGCATTCTTCGATGAACGCTTGCAGGTCCGCGTTATCGCGAGCAAGGCGCGTTGCCAGCGGATGTTCCGCGGCAACCGCGGCGAAAGTCACGCCCATGATGGTGTCCGCGCGCGTGGTGAACACGCGCAGCAGTTTGCTTTCGCCGTCGATCTCGTACGGGAAGCCGAAATTCACGCCGAAGCTCTTGCCGATCCAGTTCTGCTGCATCACCTTCACGCGCTCGGGCCAGCCGAGGCCTTCCAGGTCGCCGAGCAACTGGTCCGCATATTCCGTGATGCGCATGTAGTACATCGGGATTTCGCGCTTTTCCACCAGCGCGCCCGAGCGCCAGCCGCGCCCGTCGATCACTTGCTCATTGGCGAGCACGGTCTGGTCTTCAGGGTCCCAGTTCACCGTCCCGGTCTTTTTATACGCGATGCCCTTTTCCAGCATCTTCAGGAACAGCCACTGGTTCCACTTGTAGTACTCGGGCTTGCACGACGCGATTTCCCGCGACCAGTCGATAGCGAGGCCCATCGACTGCATCTGCTTCTTCATGTAGTCGATGTTGTCATACGTCCACTTCGCCGGCGGCACGTTGTTCGCCATTGCCGCGTTTTCCGCCGGCATGCCGAACGCGTCCCAGCCCATGGGCATCAGCACGTTGTGGCCGTTCATGCGCAGGAACCGGTACATCACGTCGTTGATCGTGTAGTTGCGCACGTGCCCCATGTGGAGCTTGCCCGACGGGTACGGCAGCATGGACACGCAGTAGAACTTGGGCTTGTCGCTGGTTTCGGTCGACCGGTAGACGTCTTTCGCGCGCCAGTCGCTTTGCGCTGCGGATTCGACGTCGGCGGGTACGTATTTATCTTGCATGGTTTGTTTGGCTTTTCGGCTTGGGCGGGCGGCGGGCTGCCAGCGGGTGCTCGCCCGGATTTCCACGGAAATTTGCTTTGGCTAGGCGTGCGTGCGAGGCAAAGGGCGATTATACCGGCGCGCGAACCCGAGGGCGACGCGCCGCCGGTTACGAAATGCTGGCGGCACCTCGCCAGCGTCCTGCAGCGCCTGCCTGCGGAGGCGCCCTGGTCGCCCGGACTCTGGCATATCGGCTTCGCGCAGAACGAGCGGGCACGATATCGCAAAAAGAAACTCACTGTGCACAGAGCCGAGATTGACGTCGAGTAAGGACTGAACGAATGATGATTCCCGGATATCGGGGCAGACAACATCTTCCCCCGGGAAACTGTCGGCCGTCTTCTCGAAGATGGCAACCTGGCGCAGTTCGGCGAACCTTTTACTCTGCTCCGGTACTTCGTTGCATGCGATCCAGCAATCCCACCATGGAATGCTCGAACTGAACGCCGATCACTTCTTCAAGAGCTAACGACCAAATGAATTCAATCTATGCGATCCCCACCTCCTCGCGGAAGTTCTCGGACGGGTCGCGCTCGCGGACACAGCGCCTGCGATACGCCATGGCCATGCTCTTGCTGGTGCTTTCAGCACTTGTCGCGTCACCCGCACATGCACAGGTTTCATGTGAAGTACTCGATACCGGCAAAGTGGTCACAGCCGGCGTGATCTCGGTTCCCATGAACGCGGCACCGGGGACGACGGTGATGAAATTGGCGTCCGCCTCCTTCCGAGGCGACTGCTACTTTCAGAGCCTGCCAGCGAGCGGCGTACTCATTGTCAGGCTGAGTATCAGCACCGCGCCAGCGACCGGATTTACCGACGTCTATCCAACTAACATAAGCGGCCTCGGTGTTCGCTATACCGTGGACTCGGGGACAGGGTGCGATGCTACCAACACCCCGATTGCGACAAGTCTGGATATAACGTGCGACGTGAGCGCTGACGGCACCTTTGTACACGTATATACCCCGATGTCAGTTACGGTAAGCTTTGTAGTGACGGGCATCATCAACGGAGGAGCCTCAACGCTGTCGAGCATTCCCAGCGTTGGCACTGCGGTTAGAATCCAATCAGGGTTATCGTGGACTAAGCCAGCGATGTACACGGGCACTGCAAGCGGCACGCTCAGCACGGCGACATGCTCAGTCCAGACCCAGGCGCCGGCCGTTGACCTTCCTACCGTAACAACACGCGCACTCTCAAGCGGGATAGGAGCCACGGCAGGTCGAACGGGGTTCAGCCTGAGCTTTTCTTGCGTGCGGGGCGCGAGAGTGTCAATTGTCATTACGGACGCCGTTACGCCGGAGAATCGGACTAACGTACTCACTTTGGCACCCGATTCCACCGCGAAAGGCGTCGGTATTCAGATACTTCGTGACCAAAGCACTCTGGTGCTTTTTGGCCCGGATGCGGTAGGTCAAAGCGTTGCTAACCAATGGTTAATCGGCGCATCGCCCGACGGCCTGCTTACGTTACCGCTGTAGGCACAATATGTTCGAACCGGTAACGTAACGCCGGGACATCTCAGAGCGCTGGCGACTTTCACGATGTCGTATCAATAGGTCAATGATTTCCTATCGGGCCGGCTTGACCTGATCGGTCACGAAGCCGATCTTGTTGAGACCGGCGCCCTGCGCCGCGCCCATTACCTGAGCAATCACGTCATAACGCGTCGCGCTCGATGCCCTCAGGTGAATCTCCGGCGGCGTTGCGCGTTTGCCTTCAGCCACGAACCGGGTACGCATCTGATCAAGCGTAATCGGCTTGTCGTTCCAGTAAATCTTGCCTGCATCATCGATGGAAAGCGTGATGGTCTCAGGCGTCTCGCGCGCCACTTGCGACGCGACCTTCGGCAAATCGAGCCGGATCGCATGCGTGAACAACGGCGCCGTGATGATGAAAATCACCAGCAGCACAAGCATGACGTCGATCAACGGCGTCATGTTGATCTCCGCCATGGGCGCGCCGTTCGATTTCTTGTCCAGTCCGCCGAATGCCATGATGTGCTCGTCCGGGTGGGGGTATTAAAGAGTCGGCTGGTGCCTTGATTAAACCACGCGGTCTTGCACCGGCGCGCTTTTGACGCGGCGTGGCGCCACGCCGCTCGTGTACGCGTGGAGGTCGTGAGCGAAGCCGTCGAGTTCCTCGGAAATCTGCCGTACAAGCCGACCGAGCACGTTGTACGCAAGCACAGCCGGGATGGCCACGACCAGGCCGAACGCCGTCATGATCAGCGCCTCGCCCACCGGTCCCGCCACATTTTCGATCATCGCTTGCCCGCTCGCGGCAATGCTGCCGAGCGCGTGATAAATGCCCCACACGGTGCCGAGCAAACCGACGAACGGCGCGGTACTTCCCACCGACGCCAGCAGAACCTGTCCGAACTCAAGCCGCCTTTGCGACGCCAGCAACGCGTGCCGCAACGCGCGCAATACGCGCTCACCCGGCTCCACATGTGCGATCAGCGCACCGGGCATTTCTGCCTCCGACGCCCGCCACGCAGCCACCGCAAGCGGCAAATACACGCCTTCCCGATCCAGCTTGCGCAATTCCGCGATCCCTTCGGCCAGCGTCGGCGCCTGCCAGAAACGCTGCACGGCGCGCGGTCCCTGACGCTTCGCGCGGATCAGGACCCACGCCTTCACGATGAGAAAACACCAGCTCGCCACCGACATGGCCAGAAGCACACCCGCGACGGCATGCGTAATGCCGTCGCTGCTCTGCAGATAATGGAAGATGCCGGTTGTAGCCATCGGACAAAAACCCCGGGTTTGAGTGGCTCAGGATCAGGCTGAGAGTCAGGCTCAGCGCAGACCGAGCACGTCTTGCATATCGAAGAAACCGCGCTCACGGCCCGCAAGAAAGTGCGCGGCGCGCAACGAGCCCTGCGCATAAGACAGCCGGTTGGCCGATTTGTGCGTGATCTCGATCCGCTCGCCAATGCCCGCGAACAGCACAGTGTGGTCGCCGACAATGTCACCGCCGCGAATGGCGGCGAAACCGATGGTGGAGGGATCACGTTCGCCGGTCACGCCTTCGCGCCCGTACACCGCGCAATCCTTCAGCTCGCGGCCGAGCGCATGGGCAATGGTTTCACCCATCGCAAGCGCAGTGCCCGAGGGCGCGTCGACCTTGTGCCGGTGGTGCGCCTCGATAATCTCGATGTCGTAGCCTTCAGCGAAATGCCGCGCCGCGAACTCGAGCAGCTTGAGCGTCACGTTCACGCCCACGCTCATGTTCGGCGCAAACACAATGCCGATTTTTTCACCAGCGGCGCGCAATTGGGCTTTTTGGTTATCGTCGAAACCGGTCGTGCCGATAACCATCTTCACGTTATGCCGCAACGCCGCTTCCAGATGCACGAGCGTGCCTTCGGGACGCGTGAAGTCGATCAGCAGATCCGCGTTGGCGAAAACCTGCTCGATATTGTCCATCAGCACAACACCCGTCTCTTGTCCGAGGAAAGCGCCTGCGTCCTGGCCGAGTTGCGGCGCTCCGGTTCTGTCGAGCGCACCGGTCAGCGTGGCGTTGGCGTCCTTGAGAACGGTTTCTATGAGCATGCGGCCCATGCGGCCCGATGCGCCGGCAATGGCGATTTTCATGGCGTGTCTCGCGTGAGTTGAGGCTACGAAGTCAGAAGCATGGAAGCGATAAGGCCGCCGCTTGGCGCGCGGCCGCCGGGGCAGGACGGGTCTCGACTAAACCAGACAAAGCTGGCGGGCAAATTCTGCCGGCCCGCCATTTCTGCTTAGTTGGTGGTCGTCGCCGGCACGGAGGACGCGCCAAGGCCGCTGCTCGTGTCCGCCGGAGCGGACGACGACGGGCCTTGCGGACCCACCGCGTTGCTGTCCGGCACCGTGACCGGATTCGGACGACGCTGCAACTGGATCTGCGAGTTGCCTGCGGCGCTCACGTTCGGCGGCAATCCCGGGCTGCCCGGCACGGTCGGCATGGCCGACGAGCGGGTGCGGCCCGTGGGCGCCTGCACGGCGTCGGTCGCGCGATTGGCGGCCTGGGCGGCTTGCTGGTTGGCGTCACCGGCAAATGCGCTCGACGCATTCGATGCATCCGGCTGAACGCCCGGCGCACTCGCCGCTCCCGCGACCGCTGCACCGCTGGCTGACGTACCCGCTGCCATTGCCGCCGACGTGGCGCTAGCCCCGCTGGCTGCTGCAGCCGTGGCCGCAGCCGTAGCGGCGGCCAGCTTACGGCCCTTGTCGCCGTCAATTTCAGCAAGCAATTCAAGATTCGATGGCAAACCCTCGCCGCCTGACCAGCTCGCCACGCGGTCGCCCGCGAACAGCACGACGAAATCACGCTGCTGCACGACCGCCGTGGAGCCGCGCTTGAAATAGAAGATGTAGTCCCAGCGATCCGCATGGAACATGTCCGCCAGCAACGGCGTGCCGAGCAGCGCCTTCACCTGGTCGCGCGTCATGCCGGTCTTCATCTGGCTGGCGGCTTCCGCCGAAACGAAGTTCCCCTGTACAACCGTAATCCGATACGGTGTGATGTGCTGCGCGAAGGTCTGCGTAACGCTATCGTAAGTGGAACAACCGGCCAGGACGGTCATAGTGGCGGCAGCGATCAAAGTTCCGCGCATACGACGGCTCTCCCGGCTATTCAATAAAGATTTTAGAAACATTTCACCCTTCATTTCACCCTTCGCCTGGCCCATCGCCCGTGGGGGCGCAAGAATTTCGGAGTCTTTCGGAGATCGCGCCATTTCGTTCGGATGGTGACCGGAACGGTAAAAACGCATTACTATGAGAACCTTGAATTGTACTCTAGGGATGCCTAGCGATGACCAATCCCGCCGATCTGAAAAATATCGGGCTGAAGGCGACCTTGCCCCGGCTCAAGATACTTGAGATTTTCCAGCATAGTCCTGTGCGTCACCTGACTGCAGAAGACGTGTATAGAAACCTGTTGCATGAGGAACTCGACATCGGTCTCGCCACCGTATACCGCGTGCTCACGCAGTTCGAGCAAGCTGGCCTGCTTTCCCGCAGTAACTTCGAGTCGGGCAAAGCCGTGTTCGAGCTCAACGAAGGGACCCATCATGACCACCTGGTGTGTCTGGACTGCGGCATGGTGGAAGAGTTCTTCGACGCCGAGATCGAAAGCCGTCAGCAGGATATTGCGAAGCACCGCGGCTTCAAGCTGCACGAACATGCCCTCGCGCTGTATGGCACCTGCACGAAGGAGCAATGCCCGCACAGGAAGAACTGATTTCGAATGACAGTTCAGGCGCGTGATGTTGGCGCGCCCAAGTGTGAAAAAGCCGCCGGTTCTTGCAAACCGGCGGCTTTTTTTTTCAGCTTGATTTCAATGCGTTACCTGGCGGCTTTGCTTCACCGCCTTACTTCGCCGCTTTACTTCGCATTCGCCAGCGCGACAGCCGTGTCCAGCATGCGGTTCGAGAAGCCCCACTCGTTGTCATACCAGCTCGACACCTTCACCAGGCGGCCAGACACCTTCGTGAGCGTCGCGTCGAACGTCGACGAAGCCGGGTTATGGTTGAAGTCGATCGACACCAGCGGCGCCGTGTTGTAGCCCAGGATGCCCTTCAACGCGCCTTCCGATGCTTCCTTCATGATCGAGTTCACTTCATCGACCGTCGTGTCGCGCGCGGCGATAAACGACAAGTCGACGATCGACACATTGATGGTCGGAACACGAATGGCGTAACCATCCAGCTTGCCGTTCAGTTCCGGCAACACCAGGCCCACCGCCGACGCAGCACCCGTCTTCGTCGGGATCTGGCTGTGCGTGGCCGAGCGGGCGCGGCGCAGGTCCTCGTGATACACGTCGGTCAGCACCTGGTCGTTCGTGTACGCGTGGATGGTCGTCATCAGGCCGTTCACCAGGCCGATCTTGTCGTTGAGCGGCTTGACGAGCGGCGCCAGGCAGTTCGTCGTGCACGATGCGTTCGAGATAACCGTATCCGACGCCTTCAGCACATGGTGATTCACGCCATAGACGATAGTCGCGTCAACGTCCTTGCCGCCCGGCGCCGAGATGATGACCTTCTTCGCGCCGCCCTTGATGTGGGCGCTGGCCTTTTCTTTCGTGGTGAAGAAGCCGGTGCATTCCAGCACGACGTCCACGTTCAGCTCGCCCCAGGGCAATTCAGCCGGGTTGCGGGTAGCCAGCACGCGGATGCGGTCGCCGTTGACCACGAGGTAGTCGCCGTCCACCGACACTTCGCCCGGGAACTTGCCGTGCGCCGTGTCGTACTGCGTCAGGTGCGCGTTCGTGGCGGCATCGCCGAGGTCGTTGATGGCAACGATCTCGATGTCGTGCTTCTTGCCGTTTTCATACAAGGCACGCAGCGTATTGCGGCCGATCCGGCCGTAGCCGTTGATTGCAACGCGAATCGTCATGGTCTATCTCCTGATGGCTGAAAAAAAGTTCCAGTTCGCTGCTGCGGGGCTTGCCAGGTCAGCGCCGGTAGCACTGACCCATCGCCCTGTCAGCCCGCGAGCGCGGCTTTCGCCGTCTCCACGACATGCTCGACGGTGAAGCCGAAATACTTGAAAAGCTCGCCGGCGGGCGCGGACTCGCCGAACGAATCAATACCCACCACGCCGCCTTCGAGACCCACATACTTGCGCCAGAAATCGGTCACACCGGCTTCGATCGCCACGCGCACGACGCCCTTCGGCAACACGCGGTCGCGATATTCCTGGTCTTGCAGATCAAACACGTTCGTACACGGCATGGACACGATGCGCGCGCCAATGCCTTCCTGCGCCAGTTTCTCGCCGGCCTTCAGCGCCAGTTCGACTTCCGAGCCCGTCGCGATGAGGATGATCTTGCGTGCCGGGATGTCGTCGTTCCAGTCGCGCAGCACGTAGCCGCCCTTCGAGATGTTCGCGATCTGTACGTCGTTACGCGGCGAGAACAGCAGGTTCTGACGCGTGAAAATCAGCGCCGACGGCCCTTTGTGCTCAATGGCGAACGTCCAGGCCACAGCGGTCTCGACGGTATCCGCCGGACGCCACACTTGTAAGTGCGGAATCAGCCGCAAGCTCGACGTTTGCTCCACCGACTGATGCGTCGGGCCGTCTTCGCCCAGGCCGATCGAATCGTGCGTGAACACGAAGATGGACGGCGCCTTCATCAGTGCAGCCACGCGCAGCGCGTTGCGGCTGTAGTCCGAGAATGTCAGGAAAGTGCCGCCAAACGGACGATAGCCGCCATGCAGCACGATGCCGTTGATGGCCGCGCTCATGCCGAACTCGCGCACGCCGTAGTTGATGTGGTTGCCCCACTGGATGTCGGTCGTGCCCTCACCGGCGCGCACCGGCTTCGATGCCTTCCAGTTCGTCAGATTCGAGCCCGTCAGGTCGGCGGAGCCGCCCAGCAGTTCCGGCAGCGCGGCGGCGAGGCCGTCGAGCGTTTGCTGCGAAGCCTTGCGGGTGGCAATGGTTTCGCCCTTCTGATTCGCCGCTTCAACAATGTCCTTCGCGTCCTGCGCCCACTTGGCCGGCAGTTCGCCGTTCATCCGGCGTACGAATTCAGCGGCTTCGGCCGAATGCTTCGCGCGATACGCATCGAACTGCTTGTTCCATTCGCTTTCCGCGCGGGCACCGGCTTCCTTCGCGTCCCACGCTGCATAGACTTCCTGCGGAATCACGAACGGTTCCCAGGTCCAGCCCATGCCGGCACGAGCGTCCGCGATTTCCTTGGCGCCCAGCGGCGCGCCGTGCGAATCGTGGCTGCCTTGCTTCGTCGGCGCGCCCTTGCCGATGGTCGTGCGGCAGCAGATCAGCGTGGGTTTATCCGAGTTCTTCGCTTGCGCAATGGCCGCGTCCACCGCGTCCACGTTGTGGCCGTCCACCGCGCGGATCACGTTCCAGCCGTAGGCTTCGAAACGCTTCGGGGTGTCGTCGTGGAACCAGTGCTCCACATGACCGTCGATGGAAATACCGTTGTCATCGTACAGCGCGATCAGCTTGTGCAGCTTGAGCGTGCCGGCGAACGAACAGGCTTCGTGCGAGATGCCTTCCATCATGCAGCCGTCGCCGAGGAACACGTACGTGTGGTGGTCGACGATCTTCGCGCCGTCCTTGTTGAACTCGGCTGCGAGCAGCGCTTCGGCAAGCGCCATGCCGACCGCGTTCGCCAGACCCTGGCCAAGCGGGCCGGTGGTCGTTTCAACGCCCGGCGTCATGCCGTATTCCGGGTGTCCCGGCGTCTTCGAATGCAGTTGGCGGAAATTCTTGAGTTCGTTGATCGGCAGGTCGTAGCCGGTCAGGTGCAGCAACGAATACAGCAGCATGGAACCATGACCGTTCGACAGGACGAAACGATCGCGGTCGGCCCAGTGCGGGTTACCCGGGTTGTGCTTCAGGTGGCGCGACCAGAGCGCGACACCAATTTCCGCCATGCCCATTGGCATGCCCGGATGGCCGGAGTTGGCTTGTTGAACGGCGTCCATTGCCAGCGCACGGATTGCGTTGGCCATCAGGGTGGTCTGGCTGGAAGTCGGGGTCGTCATGTCGAGTCCGGTAGGTCCTGAAAAGATCCTGGGATGATTCTGGGCGACGCACCGGAGCAAACGATGAAGCACCGTTTTCAACACCCGGAGCGACGAGAAACGAAGAGGATCGGAAGCCGGTTATTCTAGCAGACGACTTTGAGGCGCTGGCGCGAGGGCCGGAGCGACCCGGGCGGCGCCGAAGGGGATTGCCCGGGGAAAGATCAATCATGACGAATGCCTCGCGCGGGCACGTTCCCTGCATCGACACATCGCGCCGACGCGACGTAGCGCCGCAACAGGAATCCGCTCAGCCCTTCTGCCAAAGGGCGCCATGGCACAATGCACCTGTCAGCCGAGCTCGAGGAGAAGCCCATATGTCCGACCCCCGCCCCGCCGATGTGCCGTGGCTCACGCCTTACCTGACTGTTCGCGACGCCCGTGTCTCCACCGGCTTCTACGAACAGGCGCTAGGTTTTGCGGTGCGTGACAGCGTCAACGACGACGGCGCCGTGATCCACGTCGAGATGACGTATCGCGGACAGTTGATCCTGATGTTCGCGCCCGAAGGCGCCTACGGTTCGCACGCGAAGACGCCCAAGAGCACGGGTCTGATGGCGCCGCAATCGTTCTATCTCTACGTCGACGATGTAGACGCCGCGTTCGCGCGCGCCGTCGCGGTTGGCGCGAAGCCGCTGATCGAACCCCAAGACCAGTACTGGGGCGACCGTTTTGCGCAGTTCGAAGACCCGGACGGGTATCGCTGGGCAATCGCCCGGCATTTGAATTAGGCTGGGTCCGTCGCGTTCCATGTTGTTGGTCGAAGGTTGAACGGATAACGCTCAAGCACCCATCACTTCCCTGCCCGCGCACTTCCTTGTCCGGGCGAGTTACTTCATGCCACGTTTCTTTGTTGCCAGTCCGCTCGTCGCGGGCGAAATCATGAGCTTGCCGGACGATGTCGTCCGCCATGTTCATGTCCTGCGTCTGCAATCAGACGACACCGTCTGTCTCTTCAACGGCTCGGGCGGTGAATATCACGCGCGTCTGGTTGAAATCGGCAAGCGGACGGCGACCGTGCAACTCGATGAATTCACCGACCGCGAAGCGGAAGCGCCGTATCGAGTCACTCTGGCGCAAGGTGTGGCAGGCGGCGACAAGATGGACTGGCTGATCGAGAAGGCGGTGGAACTGGGAGTGTCGTCCGTCGTTCCGCTCACGGCCGAGCGCGGCGTGGTGCGGCTGTCGGGTGAACGCGCGGCGCGTCGGCAAGGACATTGGCAGGCGCTGGTGCGGGCCGCGTGCGAGCAATGCGGAAGAAACCGGGTGCCGGACGTAACGGCGCCTCAGGACCTGGATAAATGGCTTGGCAACCTGCCGCCCGCGCAGGACGGCGAGTTGCGGCTCCTCCTGTCGCCACGGGCGCAGCTTGGTTTTGCGTCTTTGCCCGCAAGCGCGCCCGCGGCACCCGTGACCATTGCGATCGGGCCGGAAGCCGGGTTTTCGCCGGCAGAGGAAGCGGCCATTGTCGATGCCGGTTTTGCCACCCTTGGCCTCGGACCTCGCATCTTGCGCACCGAGACGGCTGGCATTGCAGTCCTTGCGGCGCTCGCCGCGCGCTGGGGCGGGTGGTGAATCAACCACCGCCTCGCTGCAATTCATCCCCAAATCAAACGCAAAAAAGCCGGCCAGCGCCTGTGTTTAACAGACGACGACCGGCTTTCCAACCTCTTTGCGCTGAGAACACTCAGCAGTATCAGCTCCGCGACGCAGGCGCTTATCTTCGGGCGAACCGCTCAGGCGAACGAGTAAAACACCCTGAACGCAACCCGCCGTTCCGCCCAGAATTCTGACGCTTCGCGAAATACGTCGAGCAAGGTCTCACGACCTTCCTTGTCAAATTTCTGCGCAACGGGGAGCGCTTCCAGCACGATCACGAAACCCGGTTGCGAACCGGCTTTGTGCACGAGGTCAGTGAGACTGTCGTACAGCGCGTCATAGTTCTTCCCAAAGTGCTTGGGAAACAAAAACGACGTGGCGATAGTTTCAAGCACTTCCTGCTTGCTCTGGGCCTGCCCGCAATACGCGTAAAGAAAATGCTGGCCCAGCTTGCTCGCTTCGTCGGCGAGATCCTGAACCCTGAAAGCGCGGATCGACTGCACGATATTCGATCGTACCGTCTTGAAAAGACTCATAGACCCCTCGTTCAATGATGACAGCGCCGCGCTCTGCTCGTCGTCGGGTCGATTTTCTTCTGTCGTGCGAAGTCGCAAAACTCGCTGGAACATGTTGCCATCGCCGGCGAAAAGATCACCCGCGACACCGTTGTCGTGCGCGTAGATGTTGTCGCTCATGCCGTTCATCCCGAAGTTAATCCCGCAATGCGTTTAAAACTCACGTAATGGTCGTCGGTATAGAAGCAGTTGTCGATCTGCCGACGAGGCCCACCACATACGATCCGACGTGCGCCGCGATCGCGGGCGCGCGGCGTAGGAACGGTGTATTCGTGGTAAAAGCCGCGCGGGTGCGGCGGCAGGATACGCTCGCGGTTGCCGAACACGATGCCGTCTTTCTCATACGGGAAAGGTCCGCCAGCCTCGATCCGCCGCAGCGTCACAATGGCCTGTTTGGGCAATTGCGCGGCGTCGACGGTAGTCTGCGACGGTTCCGAACCCGTTGATGCGGTATCGCGCCAGTTCCCTGCGCGCGGATCGCTTTTCAGCTTGTCCTTGTCTTGCAACACGTGCGGCGGTTCCGCCTGCGACGCAACTGCAGAGGTATTCGCAGACGGGCTTTGGGAATCCGGCCCGCTTTTCCCGCAGCCGCTCAACACCCAGGAAAGCGCCACGATAAACCCACAAAACCACGCGCGCTTCACGAAACCTGTCCCCGCTTTGAACCCAAAAATATGACGACCATGAAAGACGTAAGGGTATCGCTAATGACACGCGGAATCAATGTCGGTTCGGAAGATGCCAATTTTTTGGGCGGGCCTTGCGTCCTATCGGGCCGTTGCATGCGGCCTGCCGCCGGTTTTGTGTCCGTCGCCCATAAAATAGGGCCAAATTATATTTAGGATAAAACTGAGATATTTTTATCTTGAACAGGTTAATAATGACTTCATGCGTGGTTTAGGGAGTGGAACCAGTGTCGCCTCTCTCGCGAAGCTCCCACGGCGCAAAGCCGGCACCATCGCTGTTTGGAGGAGAAAGCAAATCCCCTTGCATGCCTCAAAGCGTGCCGGATCATCCGGCACGCTCTTTTTTCGTTCGCGGATCTGGCGCAACCATCAGGAATCCGATCATCCACTGATCCGATCACTAGTCCGGGTAGACACTGCTAGGGCCATACAACGCGTGTCGACGCACAATAAAAAGAGGGATTGCGACTACTTGCCGCAATCCCTCCCGCAATCCCTCTCACTTAAGTTCCGCCCGAACTCGCCAGCCCCGCGCGGGCGTTCGGACGTTAAGCCGCTTACCGTGCCACAGCCGTTGCGTCCGCCACCAGCAACGCCGTCATGTTGACGATCCGGCGCACCGTAGCCGACGCCGTCAGCACATGCACCGGCTGGGCCGCGCCCAGCAGGATCGGGCCAAT
>NZ_FCOK02000041.1 GCF_001544555.2 Caballeronia udeis
CTTATAGCTCTTGCGCGCACGCCCATCTACTATCGCCATCTGTTTGCCACTCTTGCCGTACACGTATGCGCCGGCATCGGCCCTGTATTGCGAACCATGATCCGTGCGCACGGTTAGATCCCGACAGACAAATCGGGGAAATACTCCAACTTCCGGGGGCGATGCCGAGGAACAAATTTCCGAGCAATCATCCATTTTGTGGCGCAGGCGATTCAGCGTTCCCCCTTGTCAACCAACGCGCTCTCGTGCAAATGCAGGTTCTCGATGTTTCGGGATAATCCGCCTTGACTTCGTTATTCAAATGTATACGATGGTATATCGATAACCGTCCACCAGAAATCGTCGCCGCGATTCGGGGGCGGCTACAGGCTCTCCTGGTGGATTCGCGTCCAGGCGCACCGAAAAGTAGAGGGAACCATTCATGATCTCGCGGCAAGTAGGCACCAAAAGACTTTTTAGCCGCTTCGGAACTCATGCGAGCGGCGCCGCTATGGTCTGCTTCGGCGCTAGCTACGTCCAAGGCAGTGGTATCTCAACAAGATCGAGCTATTTCTCCGGCGCTCTTCGACGCGCTTCTATCTGGCGTGTCGCCCGATCGGACCGGCTTTCTGTAGCTGGTCCTCGCGGTCACTGGCTGGGAAGCGTTGTGGAGGCAGGATCCGCTGCGCCCGTGGGAAGTAGGTGTGTTCTATTGTTGCGAAACGTTATAGTCGCTTGCGCAATGCCCGGCAATTCAGCCATTGATTGCTGGAAGTCGTCAAAATTAAGCCGATGTAATTTTGGCAAAAGCAGGTTTGACCCCGATGGTGAGGAATGTGCGACGGAATAGTTCGCGCTGTTAAAGCGATCACGCGCAGCACGAAGCCGGTAAGGAAGGGCGAGGAAAGTGCTGGCTGTGGATAGACCGGAACGTCCGGAATAGAAGCGACGTGCACAATATGGTCGATATTATTTCTATGTTTAAAAAATGTATTTAGGATAACTGGTAAATTACGTTGGTCAATGAATCGTCAAGTCATCCGCCGATATGAGGCGGATAGAGTGGTTTATGAGCGAGTGCGTAACGACTGATCTAGATGCCGGAGTGGGTTGAGATGTTGGGACAGCAATGAGTCCGGAGTCAACAAGGCCGTCTTTTAGACAAATCGGTTCTAACTAAAGCAAGGAGCGGTCGGCCCTCCGGTCCTGGGTAGACGCGCGCTCAGTTAACCGCTAGTGATCGTGGTCCTCCCGGTTCCATCGGAGCTGGCTTCTTTGAAGATAACTTTACAAAATAACATTTTGTATAACTTAGTAAAAGAAAACTGTAATAAAAGAGACCCTATGCAAAGCCTTGATCTGCCGTTGAGGACAATGTGATGAGGCATCAATGCCAAGGGTACGCCTATCGTAACCGAGCGCTTGCGCCCGCTCGCGGCTATGTCGGCAGGGTGCGTCGGATTCCATTTACCTTCGGTAGCGAATCACAATGCGTCATACAAAGAGGTTTGAAAGATTTTTTCTAGCGAATTCGAATTGAAATTTCTTAATATAACTAAGGAGACGTAGGTGAAAATAAATCATAAGCTATGGGTGCTATTTGGCTTGGCGGTAACTGCCTCGCCGACCCAGGCCCAAAGCAGTGTTACGCTTTTCACTTCCTTGGATGATGCGATCGCGCATTACAACAACGAGGGGAAAGGTCCGGTCACCCAACTGCAGGTCGGCGACATGACGGGGAACTGGTGGGGCCTCAGAGGCGAGGAAGATTTGGGCGGTGGCGTCAAGACGGTCTTCTTCCTCGCGAGCGGTTTTAACCTCAACACCGGAAAGCAGGCCATAGCCGGCCAAGAGTTTGGTAAAGCGCTAGGTGCCTGGATGGGGCTGGCGAGCGACTCCTGGGGCACGGTGCGGATCGGTCGCCAGTACTCTCCGGCGAACGATCTCGTTCCTGGTCTCACGGGCGATCCCTACAGTCCCGCCTTTTCGACCCCGGGCGACGCCGACAACAACGATGGCACGTTTTACGTGAACAATGCGGTCAAGTATATAAGCCCGAATTATGACGGCTTCAAATATGAATTGCTATACGCTCTGGGCGGCGTCGCGGGCAATATATCGTCGCAGTCGAGTTCTTCGGCCGCAGTGTCATACAGTACCGGCGTCTTGACTGTTGCTGGCGGATATATTTTTGCCAAGAACGACGGTCCAAACGGCGCGGGAACGGCCGACCAGACGCAGAATAACTCCGTCACTCCCCTGTTTGGCGACGTCCCCTTCGTAGGTTCGCGCCTGATAAGTATGGTAGCCGCCCAGTATAATTTCGGTCCGTTTATCGGTAGCTTGCGCTACAGCAACGCGCAATGGAAACCCGGCGCCAAGTTCACGGCCTTTAACCGAACGGAAACTTTTAATGTCGGCGGGGTATCCCTCAACTACGCGTTGACCTTCGCAGCGGGACTGGTGTTCGGGTACAACTACACGAAGTCAAGCGGCGCATCTGCGGCAACCTACAACACCGTTGCGGCGCAAGTGTATTACCACCTGTCAAAGCGCACTACAGTCTACGCGGTCACGGCCTGGAACCACGCAAACGGCACCACCTTCAGCGCGGACGGAAACAGCATCGTACCGGCTGCCGGATCGTTGACTGACATCGCGGCAAGCTCGAGCACCCCAAACCAGGTTGGCTTTCTCTTGGGCATGACTACTCACTTCTGACGCGATACCTCGCCACTCGCCGAGCGGTTTGCCCCAGTCGTGTTGGATCACGCATCGCCCAGTTAAAAATCACCAGTCCGGTGAAGCTGAAGCACGCAAATAGCAATAACTCTACAAAGGATGGAGACTATGTCACGCAAATTCACGTTGTTCCTGCTGCTTGGTAGCTTGTTGTCTTGTACTCTTGCCAGTCACGCTGGTGCTGCTGAACTGAAGATGATTTCTCAAATTACAATTCCCGGCAATGCCCTGGATGAGTTCGACATCAGCTACGTTGATCAAAAGACAAACACCTTTTTCCTGGCCGATCGCAGCAACAAGTCGATCGACATCGTCGATACAACGAGTGCGAAGGTGATAGCCCAAGTCACGGGTTTCGTGGGCTACAGCGGAGACTACGGCACGGCCGGACCCAATGGCGTCGTCGCGGTGGGCGATAACGAGGTGTGGGCTGCCGACGGTGACAGCACGGTCAAGGTTATTGATCGCAAGACCAACTCGATCGTCGAAACGATAAGCACAGGTGGCAAGAAACGTAGCGACGAGATGGCTTACGATCCCAAGCACCATATTGTTCTCGTCGCTAACAACGAGGACGATCCGCCCTACATGACGCTGATTTCCACAAAGCCAGGGCACAAAATCCTAAAGAAAATCGCCATGAAAGACGCCACCGACGGGATTGAGCAGTCGGTCTACTATGCACCCAAGAGCATTTTCCTGATTTCAGTTCCGCAACTCAACGGCGACAGGTCAATGGGTGCGATCGCGATGGTTGATCCGGTCAAGGGCAAAGTCACGGGCCTTATGAAGGTCTCGGACTGCCTGCCCGCTGGCTTGGCACGCGGGCCGGGGCACAATCTGGTGATCGGCTGTGGCGCTGGCGACAAGAAAACGGGGCTCAAACCGGTGACGTTGGTGATCAACGGCGATAGCGGTGCAATAGTTGCCAGGATTCCCGATATTGGCGGTGCAGACGAAGTGGCCTATAGCGCGAGAAACGGCCAGTATTACATCACTGCTCGGAGCATGCCGACTGGTGCGGTTCTCGGCGTGATCGATGCCAAGACCAACACCCTCACGCAAAGCATCCCGACGGGCGGCAACGCGCATTCGGTAGCAGTAAGCGAATCGGACGGACACGTTTTTCTGCCACTGCCGAAAAAAGGCGGCCCGTGCGGCGGATGCGTCGGCGTCTTCAGCTCCCGATAGTCGCGTCGGCGAATTATCGGTCGGGAAGAGGGTGTCGCACGGCGCGCTTCGAGCGGACCAAAATGAGACCGAGACGGACGACATGGACTTACCACTGACCAGTGTGGCGGACAACGCACAGGCGCAGTGTGATGAGCGGGCGCCAACGTTTCGAAAAGTGACCTCGCGTATCTTGCCAATCATGTCGCTTGCGCTATTCCTGAATAATATGGACCGCACGAACGTTGGTTTCGCGGCGTTGACAATGAACCGCGATCTCGGGTTCACGCCGGCACAGTTTGGGTGGGGCGCAGGGATTCTGTTTTTCAGCCTGTGTTTTCTAGATGTCCTTAGGAATCTAGTGCTAGTGCGCTTCGGCGCACGGCGCTGGATGACGCGCATCATGATCTTCTGGGGACTGCTGTCAGCCGCGACCGCGCTCGTGGTGCTCATTCACCGCCCGCATGATCGTGATGGCCGGGCTGATAGCAACATCTGGGCTGCTGTCACTGGTGCTGCGTGTCGTCATGCCTTGCGAATCACCGAACCCGTTTGTGGCAAGACACCTCCCTTGGTGCGACTGTTCGGTCAAGCATCGAGCGAAGCAGAACAGGAGCAGGTGCAACGATGGTGACGCCAATGCCCTCCAGCCCAGGGCGCTCACCTTGCGCTCGTGCATTCGTGCATCGCGGTGCAATTAGCTAGAGGCACTCGGCTATGCCTAACCATCCCTACCAAAAAAGGATTACCAATGAACTCGAAAACCATCGCCGAACAATTCAGCGAATATGCTTCGTCGCTGCACTACGAAGACCTGCCGGACGAAGTCGTGCATCGAGCAAAGTGTCTGATCATAGATACCCTAGGCTGTGCGCTGGGCGGCTACGCGAGCGATCCCGTGAGGATTGCTCGGGAGCTTGCGGCGAACGTGACAAGTAAGGAACCGGCGAGTTTGCTATGTTCGGGCGAGAAAACCAGCCTCGATTTGGCCGTCTTCGTCAATGGGGTAATGATACGTTATCTCGATTTTAACGACGGCTATACGGGTAAGGAGGCCGGTCATCCGAGCGACAGCATCGCGGCATTGATATCGACTGGTGAGGTCATGCATGCTGATGGACGCGCGCTCATAACCGCGACAGTCGTCGCATACGAGATTTTCTGTCGGATGTGCGACACGCTCAACATTAAACCAATGGGCTTCGACCACGTAACCCTCGGCGCAATGGCAAGCGTTACCGGTGCGGCGCGACTGCTCGGCCTTACGCCGGAACAGATCACCCAAGCGGTCAACCTGACCGTTGCCGCTAACGTGGCCTTGTACCAAACGCGAATTGGGAATGTCTCGATGTGGAAGGGCTGTGCTTATGCCAACGCTAGCCGTAACGCGATTTTCGCCGCTCAGCTCGCGAAGCGCGGTATGACGGGTCCGTCTCCTGTGTTCGAGGGACGAGCCGGTTATTTCACCGCCGTCAGCCGCCAGCCGTTCGAGCTTGCGCCGTTCGGCGGCGGCAATCAGCCGTTCAAGATCATGGAATGTCTGATCAAGAAGTATCCCCTCGGGCAATACTCGCAGTCCGTGGTGGAGGCGGCGCTTCTGGTTCGTGAGCGAATCAGAAGCGTACGGGATATAGTCGAAGTGCATATCCATACGCTTGAGACCGCGGTCAGTATGATGGCTGGCGATCCCGAAAAGTGGCGTCCGTCCAACCGTGAGTCAGCCGACCATAGCATGCCTTATGCCGCTGCGGTCGCGCTAATGCATGGCAGGGTCGACCGTACGCACTTCGAGGACCCCTATCTGCACGATCCCGAGTTGCTTGAGCTTGTAAGCCGGATCCGCTGCAGCGTTTCGGAGGAAGCTAACCGCCGCGAGCCGGAGGCGATGTTGTGCGACTTGGACCTTACCCTTGCGGACGGCCGGTGCGAAGCAGTCAGAGTCGAATATCATCGGGGGCATCCGCGCAATCCCATGTCGAACGACGAGGTAGAGGGAAAGTTTCGCCGCCTCGCCGACGGGGCGTTGACAAAGAGGCAAAGCGATATGCTGCTGTCACAACTTTGGAAACTCGACGAACTCGCCGACGTGGGCGACTTATTTGCCTTGGCGCGTATCGATTGACGTCGGCCCACCCTAGGGTCTTTCTGTCTGCCACCCAGCCAGAAGGTCGATCACGGAACGGAGCACGCGAGGACGACTTGCCGGGCTGGCGTGGTTGTCAGGCTCGGCGAATCTTCGCTGTGTACCGATGGTCGAGGCCAGATTGCGGGTTGAATCACCGCGAACTTCGAGTCTCAGTTCGCCCGTCCTGAATGTTTGCGGTGAAGTCCCTGTTCATGATTGTTTATTGTGTAGTGCTTTGTTTTTCGTGGAACCAGGACGGAATTGGCGAGAGTGACTTTCTGCAAGATGTCAATGGCCGTGGCAGTCCACATGAATGGTATGGGATCTTGGTTATGCACGACGATGTACTCCTTGATAGCGAGGACAGATCGGGAGCACAGCGGAACATGCCACGGCGCAAACGTTCGGTAGCGATATCGCGAAAGAAGCGCTCCACCATGTTCAGCCACGATGCGGAGGTCGGCGCGAAATTCACAATGGGCGGTGACAGAACCGTTGAGGGTATTGAGCGTCGCGAACGGGGTCGTGGTGCCGTGACGCTTGTAGTCATGAGTTTGGGTCGACGCACGGCTTCTCTTCAAGGGCAGTCCGGGCTGAGTACGGTCAAGTGCCTGCATCTGGCTCTTCTCGTCGCAGCACAGAACCAACGCATGCTCGGGCGACGACATGTACAGGCACACGATGTCCTCGAGCTTATCGGCGAACTTCAGATCCCGCGAGCCCGTGAAGCTCTCGAGCAGGTGATGTTTGAGTCCGAGCCCCGTCCCACCTTGTTTCCGGCGCGTCGTCGAGATGCGGGATAACGCAGGTTGACTTTATGATTTGTTTGTATACAGTTGTATATTGTTAAAAGTTCACCATGTCCGCCGGCGGGAAAGGGCTTGGACACAACGGAGCCACGGTGCTTTGTCTCGCACAAAGAGTACTCGGGCGAAAAAAACGTTGAAGGAGACAAAGTCATGGTTTTGCGTTTCGCAAACGACAAGACGCTGCTAAGCGGCATCGTGTTCGGGCTAATCGGCACTGCCGTGCTGTGCCTGGACCGCAATTACGAACTGGGGAGCGCCACGGCTATGGGCCCGGGCTATTTCCCGATGCTCATCGGCGTGCTTCTCGTTGCGCTCGGGCTCGCCAATGTCGTCATCGCGCTTAAAGCCCGATCGCCGTCGCGCCTCGATCAGCCCGCGCTCAGGGCGTTGCTGATGATTGCGCTTGGCGTGCTGCTGTTCGGCGTCGTCATCGACAGATTCGGGCTGCTGCCGGCGATCCTGGCCTTGGTAGCCTGCGCGAGCCTTACGGGGGCGCGCTACCGGCTTTGGGAGGTCGTGGTCATCTTCGCGATCCTGAGCATGATCGCAGGTGGGCTTTTCGTCTATGGGCTTGGCTTGCCTGCCAGCTATCTCGTCCGCTTCTAAGGCCGATCTCCATATCGACCCTCATTCAAAAAGAAGACCATGAACCTCGTACACGACCTCCATAATTTGATGGGCGGTTTTGGCGTCGCGCTGTCGCCGATGAACTTCCTTTACTGCCTGATCGGAGCGAGCCTCGGAACGATGGTCGGTGTCCTGCCGGGACTCGGGCCGGTGACGACCATCGCCATGCTGTTGCCGCTTACCTTCAAAATGCCTGCCGTGTCGTCTTTCATCATGCTTTCGGGCATCTACTATGGCGCGCACCACGCCGGTTCGACCACGGCGATCATGCTGAACATGCCGGGCGAGCCCACTTCGGTCGTGGTTTGCTTCGACGGCCATCCGATGGCGCGGCAGGGCCGGGCAGGCGCCGCGCTGAGCATCGCCGCGCTGGGGTCGTTCTTTGCGGGATGCGTCGCGGTGATCGTGATTGCGCTGTTCTCGCCGTTGTTGGCGCAGGTCGCGCTCGATTTCCGCGCGCCCGAATACACTTCCATGGTCATTCTGGCGCTGCTCGCCGCGGCTGTTCTGACAGAAGGATCCCTAATCAATTCGATCGCTATGGTGACGTTCGGCTTGCTGCTCGGGACTGTCGGCACTGATGTCAATTCAGGCCGGGAACGCTTTACATTCGGCTTGAGCAATATCGCTTCCGGCATCGATTTCGTCGCTATCGCGGTCGGCTTGTTCGCGATTGCCGAGATTGTGTCGCGATTGCGCCATGCCGCGCGCAAGCAGAGCGCGTCTGCGGACGGGGCTCATCATGCTGCGCCGAAGTTCAGGAGCCTCTTTCCAACTCGACGCGATTTCGCAATGTCATGGAAACCGATCTTGAGGGGCACCGCCCTCGGCTCCGCGTTCGGCATACTGCCCGGCACGGGGCCACTCGTCAGCTCCTTCGCTTCCTACAGCCTCGAGCGGCAGATTGCAAAGGACCCAAGCCGCTTTGGCAAGGGTGCGATCGAAGGCGTGGCCGGGCCCGAGTCGGCTAATAACAGCGCGGCGCTGACCCACTTCATCCCGATGCTGACGCTGGGAATTCCGGCTGGCGCGGCGATGGCGCTCATGCTCGGTGCCCTGACCATCCAGGGCATTTCGCCGGGCCCCATGGTCATGACCGAGCATCCTGACCTTTTTTGGGGCGTCGTGGCAAGCATGCTCATCGGCAACGTGATGCTGCTGGTGCTGAACCTGCCGATGATCGGCGTATGGATCAAGCTGCTGACCATTCCCTATCGTTTTCTTTATCCGTGCATCCTCGTGTTCTGCTGCATCGGCGTCTACAGCATTTCGAACTCTCCCGCCGACGTGGTGATGACCGCTGCATTCGGCGTCTTCGGATACGTCATGCTCGAGCTGGGTTGCCGCCCGGCGCCGCTAATCCTGGGCTTCATCCTCGGGCCGATCCTGGAGGCGAACCTGCGGACCGCGCTCGTCGTATCACGCGGCAATCCCATGATTTTCGTGCAAAGCCCGATCAGCCTCGGCTTTCTCCTTGTCGCCGCAGCGTTGCTGGTGGCATATGCCACATCTGGATTGCGGCGCCGCGAGCCGCGTGTCGCGAACTCCATGGAACACGATCCATATTCAAACGCAAAGGACCTGTCATGAGCTTGGTAAAAGCGCCGTCCCGCAATTCAATCAGCCTGCTCGTGCTGGCCGGCGATGGCATCGGCCCGGAAATAGCCGGCGCGACGGTGGACGTGCTGACGGAAGTCGGCCGATGCCTCGGCATCGACTTCGACTTCGAATACGCGACCATCGGCTTCGACGCCCTGAAGGCCGAGGGTACGACCTTTCCCGCATCGGTGCTGGAAGCAGCGAAGATAGCGGATGGCGTGATTCTCGGGCCGGTCTCTCACAACGACTATCCTCCGGTCGCGCAGGGCGGCTTGAATCCCTCTGGCGAATTGCGCAAGCGGCTCGACCTGTTCGCGAATATTCGCCCGGCCCGCACGCGTGGCGACACGCTGGGGCGGTGCGGCACGCCGGTCGATCTGGTCATCGTGCGTGAGAACACCGAAGGCTTCTACGCCGATCGCTCAATGTTCCTCGGCCCGGGCGAATTCATGCCGACGCCGCACCTTGCACTCTCCGTTCGCAAGGTGACCCGCGAAGGCTCCATCCGAATCGCCGAGGAAGCGTTTCGTCTGGCAATGGGACGTCAGCGCCGCAAGGTGACGGCCGTGCACAAGGCGAACGTGCTTCGAGTGTCCGATGGCCTGTTCCTGGAATGCGTGCGGGAAGTTGCCGGACGTTACCCGCAAGTCGCTTATGAGGAAAAGCTCGTGGACTCGATGGCTGCTCTGCTGGTGCGCGATCCAATGGTATTCGACGTACTGGTCACGACCAACATGTTTGGCGACATCCTCTCCGACGAGGCCGCGGAGATCGCCGGCAGCCTAGGACTGGCCGCCTCGCTCAACGCGGGCTCCGAGTACGCGGTGGCGCAGGCGCAGCATGGTTCTGCGCCGGACATTGCCGGCCGCGGCATTGCCAATCCCGCTTCTCTCATCGGTTCCGCGGCCATGTTGCTTGGCTGGCTCGGAGAGCGGCGGGGCGATGAGGCTCTCACGCGGGCAGCCTCAGTCATGGACGACGCACTCGAACGTGCGATCGGCGACCCCGAATCTCGCACCACCGATCTGGGCGGATCACTGGGTACGGCCGCATTCGCGCTCAGGTTGACGGAGCTGGCGCGAGAAATCGTGGGGAAGAGCGCGCTGTAGATCCGAATGCAAGTTGATGCATGCGCGAACGGTTGTCGCGCATGCATCGCTGCGCCGGAGTGGTGACTAATGCGTGAGCTGCACGTGTCCGGATAGCTATTGCCCTTGATTTTTTACCTATAGATGGCTCGTAGGCCTATTTATAGATAAAACCACAGTTCGGTCGACAAGATCAGTGATACGAACTATCACGAGGTCGCAGTGGATGCCGATTATCTCCTATCCAAGCGGACGGCCCCGCTTCGGCTCGGTGGCTCTCAAAAAGCTTCCGGCGTCGACTCGACAGGACACAACGCGGTCGCAGCCTTTCCCTGTTGGCGCCATCGAGCACCAATCACGAAGCGGCCTTTCGCGGCTCGATACGCCACACCTTCTAGATGCCAGACAGCCTGCCAGCATCGCTCTTGACTTTATTATTCAATTGTATACATTCGTATATATAAACCACTAAGGAGGAGGCATGGATAAAAGCGCCCGGTTCGCGCACGAGGAACTCGAAGCTTTCTGCGCCGATATATTGAAGCGGGAGGGCTTGCCACAACAGGACGCGGCGCTCGTGGCCGCCAGCCTCGTTCACGCGGATCTCATCGGCGTATCGACGCATGGCGTCGCGAGGTTGCCTTCTTATGCCGAGCGTCTGCGGCGCGGACTCATCAATCGCGTGCCTGTCTTCAAGGTCGATCAACGGTCGAGCTGGTCGGCTTCAATGAACGCCGACAACGCCATGGGGGCCGTGGCAGCCGAGCGCGCGGTGAGTGTCGCGCGCAGGCTGATGAGCGAGACGGGCATAGGCGCTGTGGTGGTCCGCGAAAGCAATCACTTTGGCACGGCGGGCTATTACGCTCGCATGCTTTCCGGCGAAGACGGTGTTGGAATCTGCATGTCGCCGGCTTCGAAGTCGCTCGCACCATTCGGTAGCAAGCAACCCCTGCTCGGTACCAATCCTTACGCCGTGTCGGTCCCGACCGGACGCTACCCGCCGTGGACCATGGACATGGCCAGCAGCGTGGCTGCGCGCGGACATATCCGGATCGCTGCCAAAGAACACAAATCGATTCCGGAGGGATGGGCGCTGGATTCTGACGGTTGTTCAACCACCGATGCGGAGAAGGCCTTGCGAGGCGTCATGCTGCCGTTCGCAGGTCCGAAGGGCTCGGCGCTGGCGATGATGATAGAAATCTTCGGCGGGGTCATGTCGGGGTCCGCGTTTGCAGGCGGCATCCGTGACATGAACTTCGACTTCGAAGCGCCGCAGGGAGTAGGGCATTTCTTCATGGTCTGGAAAATCGACGCCTTCATCGATCTCGCCGACTTCAAATCGAGAATGGATACGCTCATCGACAACCTCAAAGCGCTCAAGCCGGCGGCGGGTGTGCCGGAAGTGATGTACCCGGGCGAGATCGAAGCAAAGACCGCGCTGGCATATCGCGCTGACGGCGTGCCGATCAAGGCTGAAATCGCCGACGGACTGCGCGAACTCGGCCTGGGTCACGGCCTCTCATTTCCTTCACAACGCGCGGCTTGAGCGGCACGTTGCCACAGCAACAAGCAGCTTAATCAATATACGTCGACTAACGGCGTGAAACAGGAGAACAAGGCATGGCACAGCAGAAAAATGACATCGCGCCGATGATGCGTGCACTCAGCGAATATGTCGCGTCGGCGATCGAGCGGCCTTTGCCTGCCGCAGTTGTCGAAAAGGCCAAACATCACATTCTGGATACCTTCGCCGCTATCGTCGTGGGCGCCTCGCTCAAACCCGGCCAGGTTGGCATGGCCTTTGTCGAGTCGCAGGGTGGCAAGCCGGAATGCACGATCGGCATAACGGGCAAGAAGACTTCGCTCGTCAATGCGGCGTTCGCCAACGGCATGCTGGCAGGTGCCGGCGAAACGGACGATAGCCATTACCTTGCCCGGATGCACCCCGGCTGCGCGATCGTCCCGCCGATCCTCGCCGTTTCCGAGCAGCGGGATCGGCGCGGCGAAGCATTCCTGCGTGCGGTGGTACTCGGTTATGACATAGGCTGCCGCCTGACCATGAGTCTCGACGAGGCCCTTCTCGACGGCGCGTTTCACAGCCCGCACAGTTTCGGTGGCCTGTTTGGCGGCACCGCGGGATGCTCGGCACTGCTCGGCTTCGATGCTGAACACGTGCGCTACGCGTTCTCGTTCGCGGTGCAGCAGGCCGCGGGGGTGACGTGCTGGATGCGGGATCCGGAGCATGTCGAGAAGGCATTCGTTTTCGGCGGCAATCCTGCACGCAACGCGGCCGCCGCGGCCGCCATGGTGCACAGCGGCTTTACTGGAGGCAGCGATCCCTTCCACGGCCAGCACAATTTCTTCGACAGCTTTTCGCCGCAGCCTAACCGCGACGAGATGGTGCGTGGTCTTGGCACCGATTACGAAATCATGCGCGCCATGATCAAGAAGTGGACGGTAGGCTCGCCGATCCAGGCCGCGATCGATTCAGCCCAGATCCTGCGCCGCGAGCACAATCTCAAGCCGTCGGATATCGAAAGCGTGATTGCGACGCTGCCCGACAAGGAGACCAAGATCATCAGCAACCGGCATATGCCAGAGATCTGCCTGCAGCACCTGATTTCGCTCATGCTGGTCGATGGCGATGTCACGCTCGAGTCGTCGCACGACTACGCCCGCATGAACGACCCCGTGGTGCTCGGAATCCGCGAACGGTTGACGGTCGTGCCCGATGCTGAGATGACGCGCACGCCGCCGCCCCGTCAGGCGCGCATCGAGATTATTACCAAAGATGGACGGCATCTTTCCCATCACACCGGCGCGGTGCGCGGCACGCCCGACAATCCGATGGAGCGCGGCGAGGTGGAAGAGAAAGCCATGAAGCTGATGGCGCCGCGCATCGGGGAGGGCAAGGCCCGTGCGATCGTCGATGTAACATGGAACCTGGAACAGCACACAGTGCGCGAGCTCTTCACATTGTTCTCGAAATGAGCGCCACTTGCACTTCATCGCCGTCGCCATCGTTCCGAACTCCGGGCTGAACTTGGCCTCGAGCTCGGTGCGCGGCCGATGATGCAGCAACGTCTCGCTGCACAAACTCGTCGGTGCACGATACAAGAGTGAGCCGACGTTCAGCCAGCAGCGCGGCAAGATATTCAGGCGGTGATCAGTCTGATCGATTGCCGGACGGTCACGGAAGCGCAGGCCTGTGAGGCCGGTCATATGGTCGTCACGACTTCGCTTGGCATAGAGCTGAAAGACGGGCGTACCCCTGCAGGTCAGCTGGATTTCGCAAGGGCAGTCTCGTCAACCCAATTACCGATGTCGAGGTCGAGACCAAGTTTCACGAGTGCGCGGAATTCGCCGGCTAGTCCGAAGCCCGGGCGGCGCGAGTGGTGGACAGGGTCTGGAAGCTCGAGGAAATTGAGATCCGGGAACTTTCGCAATGCCTGCCCGCCATCAACTAATTCCAGCAGTCGGCTAGTTTTTCAAAACAATACGAGGGACGCGACGTCTCTCGCAAAGGAGACGATATGAACGCATTGCCACTCGCAAGAATCGCGCAGCGCCTGATGCTTGCGCTTGTTCTTTTGGCGTCAGCGCTGCTTGCGGGCACACCCGCCACTGCGGCCGACACGTACCCCGACAAATACATCCGCTGGATCCTGCCGTTCCCGCCTGGTGGCGGTACGGATACGCTTTCCCGCATCATGGCGGCCAAGCTGCGCAATACGTTGGGGCAGACTATCATCATCGACAATCGTCCGGGTGCCGCAGGCAACATTGCGACGATGCTCGCGGCCAAGGCGCCAAACGACGGCTATACGATGCTGATGGGTTTCAGCACCGCGCTCGTGGTCAATCCCGCGATCTATCCGGATCTGAAGGTGAACATCGAGCACGATTTCGCACCGATTACCCTGATCGCCGACGCGGAATATGTGCTGGTGGTGAATCCCTCGCTCAAGATCAATTCAGTCAAGGAACTGATCGCCTACGGGAAGGCCCATCCGGGCCAGCTCAACTACTCGTCTTCGGGTGTCGGCGGCCCGCTTCACCTCGCAGGGGCATTGTTCGCGGACCGCACGGGACTCAAGCTCGTGCATGTGCCGGCCAACGGCGGCGCGGCGTCCATCCTGTCGGTGCTGAATGGCCAAACGCAGATGGCCTTCGGCAGCGTGGCGTCGACGCTGCCATTCATCAAAGCCGGTAAGCTGAAAGCGCTCGCCGTAAGCGGCCTCAAGCGTTCGACTGTGCTGCCCGATTTGCCGACACTCGACCAGTCCGGACTGCCCGGCTTCAACGTGGTTTCATGGTACGGCTTGCTTGCGCCGTCCGGCACGCCGCAACTGGTCATTACCCGCATTCACGACGAAGTCATCAAGCTGCTGGGCGATCCTGATGTGCGGCAGAGCATGGAGCGGGAAGGATTGACGCCGGTCGGTAGCACGCCTGAGGTGTTCGCTGCTCGGTTGAAGGCGGAGACCCAGGAGTGGGCCAAGATTACCAAAGCGTTCAATATCAAGGTGGAGTGACGGGTGGGCCCGGGGCGGACCACATCCCGGGCCCGCGGCGCTGTTGATCAGAACCGGTAAAGACGCGCGGGGTTGTGGGCCAGTATCTTGTTTCGCACTGTGGCATCCGGCACCCATTCACTCAGTAAATCTAATAGTTTTCCTTCGTCGACGAACCGGAACGGTAGAATGGTGTCGCTGTCGTGGACCTCACTGCTGTGCCATCCGATATGCGGCCAGTCGGAGCCCCACACCAGGTTGTCCGGGTTGACGTCGACGAGCGCGCGCGCAAATACGCCGGCGCTCGACATGTCCGGCTGGCCACGCGTGATCCGGTCCGCGCCGGACAACTTGACCCAGCATCGGCCTTCACCGAGCAATCGGAGTAACACGTCGAATCCTTTCTGACCAGGACCCGCGGCTTGAACCGGAAGCCCCATGTGGTCGATCACCGAGGGCACCGGCAAAGTGCGCAGCAAGCCGCTCAGTTCTGGCAACTGCGAGGGCGGCACAAAAAACTGCATGTGCCATCCCAGCTCCGCCAGAAGCTTCGCCAGCCTCTCGACGTTTGCCCAGATCTGTTGTGGGGTGAACGAGCCCACCGAAACCAGATTGATGCGCACGCCACGCACGCCGGCCGCGTCGAGCCGGCAAAGCTCGTCCATGGAGATGTCGTCATCGACGACTGCCACGCCGCGGGCGGCAGCCCCCAGCGTGGCCAGCGCGTCGAGCATACAGCGATTGTCGGTATGGTATCCGGAAGCCTGAACCAAAACAGTCCTCTGCAGTCCCAAGCGTTGCTGCAACGTCAGATGTTCTTCCACCGAAGCCGTTCCGACCGAATAGCTGCGGAACGTGGAAAGTGGGTAGGCGAGTGGTTCGCCAAAGACGTGCATGTGACAATCGCAGGCGCCGGGCGGCAGGGTAAAGGCGGGAATGGAAACTTCGCGAACGCTTGGCATGGGTCTCCTCGATGCATGGGCTTGAACCACGAAACGATTTGCCGGTAGTTGCCATTTTGACCAATCGGACAGCATCCAATCAAGGCAATATCGTTTGTTGTATACTACCGTATATTTATCTGCGCGAGCGCCGGATCGAGGCAAAGAAACGGCGTGCCGGCACGTTCGGAGTGGCAGACGACAAGGAGAAGTGTGATGATACAAGAGACCTTAGCCAAGGGAGCAAGCAGGGGGCTTGGCCAAAAGGCTTACGAGAAGTTGATCCAGGCTATCGAGGACGGCTTTCTCACGCCGGATTCGAGGCTTGTCGAAGGCGAACTCGTGACCTGGCTTGGCATGAGCAGAACTCCGATCCGGGAAGCGCTGCAGCGGCTCGATGCGGAGGGCTTGCTCGTTCACGAGCCGCGCAATGGCATGACGCTCGTCAAGCTGGACCACGAGCGAGTCGTGGAGCTGTATCGCATGCGCGAAATACTCGAAGGCGGCGCTGCGGGATTTGCTGCGCAGCACGCGTCTCAGGCCGAAATCCAAGTGATGCAGGATCTGTGCGCGAGTGAACACGAAGTCATGGGCGATCCGGTGCTCGGGGCGCGGCACAACAGAAATTTCCATCAGAGCATCTTTCGCGCGGCCCATAACCGCTACCTTCTGCGAAATCTCAGTATGCTCACTTCGTCGCTCGCGCTTCTTGGCAACTACACGCGCCATATCGAAGGCAGGGCCGAACAAGCTGCGCACGAACACGCGGAAATCGTGGCGGCCATCGCCGCGCGGGACGTGGCCGGCGCTGAGAACGCAGCTCGTTCGCACATCCGCTCGGCGCAGCAAGCTCGCTTAAAGGATATCTTAGGTATCCACAACTAAGCGTTCATGGGACGGCAGGGGTAGGCGAAGGGTGCGCCGTCCCATCAGGTGTTCGACGACTACCAGCCTTTCATCGGCGCGACGGCCGCACCTTCAATTCCGTTGCGCCGCAGCGCCTCGGCGACAAACCCTGATGCCTTCATTTCCTGGACGAAGTCATGCAGATATTCCCCGCCGGCATTACGTCCCTTGGGCGTTGCCATGGCCTGATTGATCACCATGAAGCGGCCGTCGAGAACGCGCAATCCGGAGAGTCGTCTTGCATCGGATTCGAGCTGCTGCCTGACGCCTGCTGCCACTTCCAGTTTCTGCTGGACCATCATTTCGACGGTAGCCGGCGAGCTCGGCGCTCGCACGATGCTGGCGCGCTTCAGTTCGCGCGTGAGGAAGAGATCGTAAGCGCTGCCTTTTCCGACTGCCACCCGTATGCCTTCGTGATCAACTTCGTCATTGGTGCAAATCGGCGAGCTGTTCGCCACCAGATAGGCCCCTTCGATCACGACATAGGGAGGCGTCTGGAAAATGCCCGCACCCCGTATGGGATCGATCGCGACATACGCCACGTCCCATTCATTGGCCGTAACCGCGTCGACGACTTTCCCTGCGGCGCTATAAGTGACAAATTCGACGGGGACCCCGAGGCGGGCGGACAGTTCGCGTGAGAGGTCCACCGACACGCCGCGCGGCTGTTCGGTGACGGAATCTTTCAATGCGAGAACGGGATTGCCGAAGTTGATCGCCGCACGAATTTTACCGGTTGGAGCAAGGTCTGAAATAACGTTTGCCAAGGTCATGAAAAGTAATCCTAAATAATTATTGGGCGAGTAAAGCAACCGCCTCAATATAGCATCGCACGGCGTTCAAGGGGAGCGCCGCCAACTTTTCGTTTGCCGGCACTGCGGCTTGCCGATGATCATCACCGACATACCGACATACCGACATACCGACTGCCGCCTCGCCGAGTACGGGGGTCTGGGTCAGGAGATTGTCAGTTATTCAGATACGCAACTAACGATCAATGTCAACAAATATTCCACAACCCAGCGCATCTGCGCCGCGTCAAAATCCTGCCTTTAACGGCTCTGGCGCAAATAGGCTTTGATCTAGGTGTTTCGTATAGGTAAGGACATCTTATCGAACCGACTGGACGGCATTCCACACAGCGGGCGCAGCGGTATCTTTACGCCACATCGCTCCTCCACATCCCCCCGATTGCGCTAGAGTGAAACCCGCAATCAGTTGAC
This sequence comes from Caballeronia udeis, assembly GCF_001544555.2. Lineage (GTDB taxonomy): Bacteria > Pseudomonadota > Gammaproteobacteria > Burkholderiales > Burkholderiaceae > Caballeronia > Caballeronia udeis. Next base: position 17,724 of record NZ_FCOK02000041.1, read on the forward strand.
AGGCAACTTTGTACGAAGCGTACCATGCGCCCGCTTTGCGGCAGCAGCTATGGCGCCTCATCTTTTTTTCGGTGCGACCGGTCCGCGTACTGAGGCGGCCGGATTGGTTGCGATGATCCAGTCACTACCCAGTCGAACAAACGGCGGATCGCGCTTTGCTCCTCTCCGTGACCCATCCAGTTCGCAGCCACCCGAACGACAATCCGGGTGCGATTTGAACCCGCGACGAGCGTGGAAGCGGTTTGCAGAACCGGCTCGAGGTGGCTCTGACGACAATCGCACGTATTTTGCCTCGCGCAAGACGCCTGCTGTGGGCCTGCGAGCGCGACTTTCGCACTTCGGGATCAGCTTCTTGCCGCATACGTGAGTTCGCTGATCACATCAGAGCCCCTCGACGGGTTTAGACCATGGCCGTTCTCGCCCGGCGGTGAGCGAAGTGGAAATGGCGCGATGATGAGCTCCGCAAACGTGAGCGCAGGCGGTTTCGACTGACTCAGGCAGGGGCGGGTTGAACAAGTGGGTCGAGGCGAGGCGCAGGGAAGGTGAATTTCTCCGACTTGCGGTCGTAGGCTGGCGAAACGCAAGTCCGAAGAAATGCTGACGCATCCAGGCAGCGAAGAGGCCGGCGGTGATAACGGGTTACGTTGTTCCGATGGCTTCACACCCGGCCGTTACCAGCCACGCATGCATCGGTAGGCTACCGCCGACGGAACGGCGGGTTTCTTCGCCGAGAACAGCTGAAACAATTACTTACGCGACTTCATGTCGCACATATGAACGCCTCCCGTTTGCGAAGCAATTTCGCCTGCTTTGACGTACAGGATCGGCTGCGGCTGTATATACGGCCTTACTGCAGCCGATACGGACGCAGTGGGCCCCTATGAAATTCGCTGACTCGCACGTCATTGACCTCACGAGCCGGTAGCTCTTATGCACATTCAGGTTTAGCGAGTCCCGGTCCAACCTGTCTTGTCATCACATTTGATTGCCAACGCAACCTTTCGACGTACCATCCTGTGTAAAACGTTAAGCCTCTACGCAGCGCTACACCGTTCAGGCTGGCTTCGCGCTCACGTACCCTTTCTGGTACGCTCGATCGTGGGCGAGGATTGCCCAGATCGACCGCGCCATCTTGTTGGCCAGCGCTACGACTACCACGTTCGGCGGTCTGCGCTTCCTGATCTGCTCGACCCAGGGACCGGGTTCTTTCACGTGGTGCAGCACGCTGCGCGCACCGTGAATCAACAGCGTGCGCAGATACGTGTCACCGCGCTTGCTGATACCCAGCAGCGTCACTTTGCCTCCCGAGCCCATTTGCTTGGGCACAAGACCGATCCAGGCCGCGAACTCGCGTCCTGATCTGAACGACTTCGCATCGCCCATTGTCGCCACCGCAGCGGTCGCCGTGAGCACACCAACGCCTGGGATCGCGGTAATCGCCTTGACCGCCTTGTCCTCCAGCATCCACTGGCGCAGCCGCCGCTCAATCACGGAGATCTGTTCATCGAGCTTCGTCAACCCATCCCACTGTTCGCGCAACGTATCGATCAACACCATAGGCAGGCGATCCGATATCCTGGCCAGCACCGCGGGTATTGCCTTGTCGAGCGCAGCCCGGCCCCTGCCCATCACTTCGCCGTATTCGGTCAACGGTCCGCGCAGGCTGTTGACCTGCATCGTACGGAACTTGACGAGCTGCTGACGCATCCGGTGCAGCGCCAGCACCGCCTGCTGCGCTTCGGTCTTTATCGCTACGGCCTTGCTGGGCTGCTGCACGGCCAGTCAGACCGGCCGGGCGTCGGCCGCATCCTTGTTGCGGATGTTGAACGCCTTGGCGAACTCTGCAGGCATCAGCTTTATCTGATGCCCCATTTTTATCAGCTCCCGTGCCCAGTGCTGCGCACCGCCACACGCCTCCATTCCGATCAGGCAGGGCGCCCGGTTCGCAAAGTGTTCGAGAAACCTGGCTCGCTTGATCGGCCTGTTCACGATTTCACCTGTCTCCGCGTCCACGTAGTGAAGCTGAAAGACGCTCTTTGCAATATCGATCCCTACTGGCGTCAGGTTCATTTCGGACACCTCCGGTTTTGCCTATGAAGACCTGTATGATCCTCCATCCCAGGCACTCTGATGCCCGTCGGCGCGTGAGGGTCCACCTTCATTGCTGAAACCCATCGCTCACGGGTGGGAGGCGTTCATTCCATTGATCTCGATGCCACTCAGAATGACGCGCGCGCAGCGGAAGTCCTTGAACCCGAGCATCGGTCGGATGATGCGTTCGATGGCCCGATGGTCCTGCTCAATCACGTTGTTCAGATACTTGACCTGACGAATCTTGATGAGTGTGTCGCGCTCGGCGTTCACCGCGTGTAGCGCGGCCAGATTGGCTCCGCTTTTGTCGATCGTCACCGTCTCGGGTACGCCGTTTTGCTGGATCGATTTTTCGAAATAACGCTGGGCAGCAGCCTTGTTCCGCCTAGCTCGCAGGAGAAAGTCGACCGTGTTGCCTTCCTTGTCCACGGCCCGGTAGAGGTACTTCCATTCGCCGCGGATCTTCACGTAGGTTTCGTCCATCCGCCCGCTCTTGCCAACTACTCTCTTGCAGCGGCGGAACGCCTTCTCAAGCACGGGCAGAAGCTTGATGGCCCAGCGGTGCACTGTGGAATGATCGACCGCAATCCCACGCTCGGCCATCATTTCCTCGAGATGACGCAAGCTAAGCGGATAGGCGACGTACCAACGCACGCACGTCAGGATCACTTCCCGCGGATAGTGCAGCCGTTTAAGCACGCGTGCCACACCCGGATCCAGCGTCTTCATTCTTCACCCACGCTACCATTTCGATTGAGCCAGGTTACCAGAACGCCTTATTGCGACAAAACCGTTTGGGTGAACCACGATCAAGTTTCGCGACGCATCCTCAGCAATATTTCTCGAACCTAGCAATAATGCGATCCATTCATCGCCATGCGAAGCTGTACACTGCTAAAGATCTACATCAGGGAATTGGCTTTTAGCTTCATCGGGCGAAAGATAATGAATCCCACGCTCGAGCGCGAAAATCTGGATCAACTGCCCGCAGGTCCGGCACCGATAAAGCTCCGATTGCATTGTTACGTTTATGGCCACCTCGTCGTAATTGGAGGTAGGAACGGGAAACCTTAAGCATTTCCGGCATGTCATCAGAATTTCCTTATCGGAGTCCAGCTTCCATCTGGGTTCATCTCAAAGAACACCGACCCCGGCGGAACAGGCCCACCACCCTCGGTAACAACTTCTCGTACACCGCTCGTCGTCCATTCGCCCGTCGTGGAATTCTGAACACCAGTGTAGGCCCCTGGTCGCCAATGCACGTTCGCGCCACTGTCCGATGCCGCAGGTGGTCGAACATCAACTGCATCTGCAGGAACGGAGATTCCGTAAATAGGATCGCCCTGCAAGTACGATTGAAGGACGCCGGGCGCATGCCCTGTCGCGGTTACAGCGTCGGCTCGTGTTGCAACGCCGGCATAGTCCTCGGTAGGTGCTAGCCATGTCAACCCGCCGGATCGACCTAATGTAGCGCCAGGCTTGTCAAAATACGTCGGTCCATTTTTACCCATGAGTGACGAGAAATATCCTTCGTCCATCCCTTTGGACAATTTGGCCGCATCTTGCGCCGAGAACCCAGCGTCACGGAACGCCTTATAGCGTTCGTACCTGAGGCTACATACTGCCAAGCCCAATGGATCATATTCGACTTGAGGGTTCGGAACGTAGCCGTGGGTGCGGATACCTCCCTCGATGGCGATTGGATCGATACTAAGGTAGCAACCCGTATCGGGATCATGATAGCGGCGCAGGTTATAGCACAACCCCGTCTCGTCATCCTCCCACTGCCCGGGGAAGCGCAGCGCAGTGTCAATCTGCGCGCCGTCATTCGCAGCTTTCGCGAATTTAACCCGGCCCCAAAGCGTATGGCTCGCGCTCCAGACTTGAGTGCCAGATGAATCGAAGATTGCCTTTGGGAGCCCAACTTGGTCCGAGAGCATTGGATATACACCATCGTCGGTCTCTTGCGCGAGCGACGTCATTTCGTCCGGGGAGATGTGCCATGTCACCACCCGCCCAGTGGTCCCGTCCCGTTTCTGCTGCCATCGTTCGGCTAGTGTATAGCCGTCCCACAGAAATCTGGTCGTTTCCCGGCTACCAACCTTTTGTTTCTCAACCCTTCGATGGAAAGCATCGTACCGGTAAATCCACGCGCCCTTCTCTGGCGTACGTACCTTGACTAGCCGGTTCAGCCCGTCCCAGGTGTACTGCCACGTCTTCGGCCTGAACCCTGGTTGCGCAACTGTTTTTTCGATAGTGCGCCCACGCGCATCGTATTTGTAGTGGGTGTAGCCCACTTGCTCTGGCAATCCTCCTGGCAGATATCGATGTAAGTCGGCAGGCCCCTGATGTCCATGTGCCGCGATGTTGAGATCCGCGTCGTAGGTGTAGTGCTCGGAGGAAAGGCGCGCGCTATGCACCGATGTTACCTGCCCGCGAACGTCGTGCTGGTACGCGAGGCTATCAGTGTTGCTATCGACTCGAATCAGTTGCCCGCCGGAATCGTACGCATACAGTTGGCGCGTAAGTTTCTCCAGAGCGCGCACTGGGTCCGACTGCATTTCCTCAAAGGCTGACCGCGGTCCGGCGATCTGCCGGCGAAGGCGACCCAACGCATCGTATTGCCGCTGCATGACGAACTCGCCCACTTGTCGACCCGTCTCCCTGCCGAGCCCGTCGCGCATAATCGATATTGGTCCAACCTTCGTCAGTGTGCCTAGCGCGTCGTACTCGAATTGGGTTTCTCGATGAGGCGTTGACCGCGCATTTCGTTGTCCCTGTGCGTCGTAAATGTGTTTTAGCAGATGGCCATGCTGGTCTTCGCCGATCAAGCGGCCTTTGTCATCATAGGCAAATCGGGTGACGTGAGGTGATTCGCCCTGTACCTCGGCGGTGGCAAGACGACCCCCACCGTCGTAGTGGTAGGCAAGCCGTACATTACCCGCATCGAGCAGGATGAGACGGTTTTGCGCATCGTATTCATAGCGCCATATGCCACCATCCGGCAGCGTTTTGTTCAACAGCCGGCCGACCGCATCCCGTTCGTGGTGCGTCGTGCGGCCACCCCAGTCAATCTCGGTGACAATGCGCCCGGTCGCGTCGTAGCGGTACTCCCATGTCTCGCCTAAAGCGTTGACAATTTTGGTCAATCGGGTTGCATGGTCATACTCAAAGCGGGTCATGTGGCCCGCAGCGTCAATCGACGCCGTAACGAGGTCGAACGGTCCGTACTCGTGCCGAGTAACGCGGCCCAGCGGATCAATCTGCTCAACCAGCAGACCTTCGCTGTTGTAGCGCGCACGAGCAACGGTACCGTCCGCTTGCGTGATCTTCGAAACCGCGCCGCGCGGATTGTCCGGCCCGGGTGCATATTCATACCGGGTGACATTGCCGTCCGGATCGGCTTCTTCAACAAGACGTCCCAGCACATCGAACGCCGTGGAAAATTGAGCGCCTGTCGGCAGGCGGGAGGCGATGAGCCGCAACTGCGCATCGTAGTCGTGCCGCGTTTCGAGATCGCGATTCACGGCGCGAAGGAGTTCGCCCCGTTCGCCGTAGCGGTAACGCCTCACCGTTCCATCCGGCGCAGTACGGGCAGTCAGGCGCTGAAGATGATCGTACTCAAACTTGACGCGTCCTCCACCCGGCAGCACTACCGCAGTCAGCAACCGGTTATTGTCGTATTCGAACCGCGTCGTGTTGCCAGTCGGCTCCGCGACAGCAATGAGGTTGCCGCGTTCGTCGTGATGGAATTCTGTGCGCCGGCCTAGCGCATCCGTCTGCGACAGCAACCGTCCCAGTCTCCATTCTCGCAGCGTGGTATGGCCAAGCGGGTTGGTCTCGACCGTGACCAGTCCGTCGGCGTTGTATTCGTAGACCCATTCGCCGTCACCGTCGATGACTCGTGTGCGACCGTCTTCATAGATGAACCGGCCGGTGTGATACCCCTGTCGCGTGCCGGTTTCGATCACACGGCCCGTTTCGTCGTACAGGTAGCGGACATCGGTCTGGTCAGTGTCACGCCAGCCCGTCATCCATCCGTTCTGGTCGTACGTGTAATGAAAATGGCCGTGCTGGAAGCTCGCCACATGGGACAGCATGGTCTCGCCGTAGCCGTAGTTCACGAGCGTTTGAGACTTGCCTGACGCATCGCGCAGGACGATTTGGTCGACTTCACTCTTCGCACCGTGATACCGGATTTCCAGCCGGTACCCGTCCGTGTGCGCGAGGCCGGCGAGGCGAGCGTCCCCGTCGTAAGAGAACGAGACGGCATTGCCGCTCAGGTCTTCGATGCGCTCAAGCCGCGAGGTGCCGCCGTCGACGAGCGGCGCAAACACCAGCACCTGCCGCGTCTCATGGTCGAGAATTCGCGGTTCATCCCGCTTGCCGATCAGGCGATACCGCGGCTCGCGCAGGTTGATGCCATCTAACCCAGCTTCAGGTGCGATGAATGTGATCGCCTGCCCGCCCGCGTTGTGGAACCGCACGAGGTGTCCGTCGTGGAACGACAGACGCTGCGACCAGTTGGTTGACCACTTCGGTCCGAGAAGCCCCGAATCTTCGGAACGCGTCCGGTAACGCCGCGTCAGTTGCAATGGCAACACACCGGGAATCGAAATGTCGGTGCGGACGTCGACCATCTCGCCGGTCGCTACATCGACTGGGTCTTCCTTGCAGGTCGAGGCTTCGTCTTTCTTCCCGGATACCTCCGCCGACTCAGTCGATTCGCGTTTCGGAAGCGCGTCCCCAAGCATGCCGCCGAGCCTTGCACCCAGCAGGCCACCGAGCAAACCCGCAAAGAACTCCTCGCCAGCAGTCAGCTCCGGATTTTTTGGCCCATATTGACCCGTCGTTCGGTCGACCCAGATGCTTTTCCGGCCAGAATTGACCTTCGCGCTGCAATGGGTGGAATGGCCGATGCGAACCAGCGGAAGCCCGTTGATCGTGATGGTCTTGCTGCCTTCAACCAGCGGCTCAGGAGAACTCGGGTGCTTGGAACATGACGCAACATCGGTAACTCGCGCAGCCGCCTTGCCTTCGAAGGTGACGTTGCCCGATCCGCTCGTGATCTTTCCGCAGTTGCTCCCCATGCTCTGGCTCGCGGAGGCGAGCGCGCTGCCGAGGCTCAGCCCGCCGGCCATGCAGACGCCGACGATGAGCGCACCAGCCAGGCCACCTGTCGCTACCGTGGCGGCGACCATCGCGCCGATTGCGATGCCCGCAGCAAGGCCCGCCATCAACCCCATGAAGCCGGACGAATGCGCGATGTCGTCGCCGACACACGCCGGGTGAGGGTCCCCGCGACCGATGGTCAGGCCGAGCGTATCGCCAACCTTGTTCGCTGCTTCGGCAACGGCACCGGTCACGCCCAGTTTGCCCAACGCCCACGAGCCGGCCAGTGCGACCACCGCCGGCACTGCGGCAAGCGCTGCGGCGCCCGCTGCCGCCGCCCCCGTCGCACCGGTCGCAACTGCCGCAGAACCAGCAGCGTACGTACCGTAGCCCACATCGGCGCCGAGCATCCCGTAGTTCGCACCGTCAACCCATTTCATCTGCTGCTGCTTGACCGCCTCGCCGTCCTCGAGCGTCTGCAGATGAGCCAACCGTTCGCTGGCATTGCCGGTCGGCTCGCCGGTGCTCCCGGCGCTAGCGGGGTTGTCGTTGTCCTGGTCGGCCATGGTCGTGCGGCGCTCAGTCTGGTTCGTTCAGCGTGACGCTCTGGATCAGGTCCTGTACCTGGCTCTTCTGTGTTTCGCTGATCGTGCCCGGCGCCGTGAAGGTCAGCATCAGCACCCGCTTGCCGTACTCGACCATCGTGAGCAGTTGCTGGATCGGCTTGCCATTGTTCAGCCACCTGAATTCGTGGGTATACGCGACGCGCCCCGACACCTCGGACTCCGTTCCGGCGACCAGTTCGTAACCGGCGACCTGCTTCGCAAGCTTCAAGACCTCGTTGGCCGTGTACTCGTGAAACTTCATCCCCCAGGGCAGGTTCTCCCGGGTCACGACAAAGCTCACACCCTCCGTTCCCGTGGCAGCCGAAACAAACACGTTCATAGTCTTGTCGTGCCAGTCGGATGGCAGCGACAGGAAGCCTTCTTGCATCTGATACATGTTGTTTTCCAGTAGAGCGGAGGTTGGGGCAGGTTGGAAATCAGTTATCGGGATTAATGTGCGTGCTGCTGGCCTGGACCTTGATCTGTCCGTCATCGATATGAATGACAGACGAGCCCTTGTAGATTTCAATCGCGTCAGCCGTCATGTGGATCTTCGTGCCGCCATCTCCACCCACCTTGATCCACAGTTCCTTTGCCTCGATCGTGTGAACGCCGGCAGGCGTCTGGTGCGTCGTGTTGCCCTGCGTAACGGTGTCCTGCAGGTTGCCGACAGATACCGTCGTCAGATGCTCACCCTTGGCCACCGCGATGGATCGATCGCCCTTGAGCACCCGGGTCGTCTGCGCGTTTTCAACAACGGTATTCATGTCCTTCTGCGCGTGCATGAAGAATTCCTGCGCACCGTTCACGTCAGAAAAACGCAACTCGTTTGAGCCTTGTCCCTTGTGCGTCTGACTGCGGATGCCCATCGACTGGCCGGTGCTGCCGTGGTAGGGATTCGCCGCCTCGCCGTTGAAGACCCGGCCGACAATGACGGGGTTGTCGGGATCTCCCTCATTGAACGCGACAATCACTTCCTGGCCGATGCGTGGAATGGCGCTTCCGCCCCATCCCGCTCCTGCCCAGGGTTGCGATACGCGCACCCAGATGGTGTCCGATCCGTCCAGCTTTCCTCGACGGTCCCAATAAAAATGGACCTTCACGCGACTGCCGTCCGTATAAATTTCCTCGCCCTTGGGGCCGACCACGACTGCGGCCTGCGTGCCATGCATGAACGGTTTGGGCGTGCGGCGCTCGGGCCGGAACGGCACGTCGATCGGCAGGCAGGTGAACGAATTGCGGTACGGCAGTTTCGCGTCATCGCGTGAATAATCGTTCACGGCGTGGTGACGCACGTGCAGGATCACGAACTCCTTGTTGTTGTAGGCCGACACGCTATGGTTGGACAGCTTGAAACGGCCGGCGGTCGTCATGCGCCACGCAAAGCCACTGCCATCAAACCTGCGCGCCTGCGCTTCCTCGGCTTGCATTGCGTAACCGGCGTAGCGGTTGCCGTCGTCGCTATGATCGTAGAGCGAGCGATACTCGTAACGCTCGGTCTTGCCGATGTTCGGCGTCTTCAGCATGGTCGGTACTTCAACCTGCATCAGCGGGGTGGAAGGGGTGTTGTAGTTGAAATCGCGAAAGGTGATCTTCCCCACGCGGAAACTGAATGTTTCGTCCCAACGGTCGATGCCGTTGTGCTCGCTCGCCGTGCTATCCGCAAAATAGGGAACGGCGTCGAGGTTGGCGATTGGCGTGAACGCGTCGTTGCTGTCGCCGATAACGAGGACGTGCTTGTCCTTGTCATATCGGAACGTCCAGAACATGCCCTCCTGCTCCATCAGCCGGGAGCAGAAGTTGAAATACGATTCGCCGTACATCACTACATACTCGAGCGACGCGCGCTGGCCGGCGAGATTGAATTCGTAGTCCTGGAAACCGTGTTCGGTGAAGATCTCGGTGAGAATATCCCGTGCGGTCTTGTTCTGGAAAATACGGCAATCGGTCGAGCGGATCAGAAACCAGAACCACGGCACGACGGTCATTTCATAGCGCGTCACCGTACCGGAATTGCCCACTCTCCCGAACGACACGGCGTAGCCGTGAAAATGGCGCTGGTCGGCATCCGAGGCCGCAACGATCCCGCTCAGACCAGTGCTGGCGGTTTGGGGATCGAGTGTGATCGAAACCGGCTGCCCAACGATCTTGTCTATGTCGATATTGTTTCGATGAGACAGCAGATCGAGATGAATCTCCGGCAGTTGACTCACATATTCATCGACGACCAACGCGTTGACGAGCAGGACGTCGGGTCCCAATGGGGACGTCATCGTAACGAAGCGATTATCTTGCGTGAGTTTCGGTTGTGCGCCTGACGCGCTGTTGATCGCATCCGCAATTGAGGCGGGTGTTTTCCCTAGCAGCGAAGCACCCGTCTGTGCCAGTTGCACCGCGCGGGCCGTGCCACCCACCACGCCCGCCCCGGGCATTCCGGTCAATCCCGCAACCTGGCTCGTGATGCCGGCAAGCGAGCCGATATCACTCAACGAGGCGCCGTTCAACATCCCGTTTGCGGAAAGGGGGCCGCTACCGTTCGACGCAAAACTCATAGACGTTCTCCTGTGTCGCCAGGCGCGTCGCTCATCACGCTACGCTTACGTGCCACGACACCCAAAATCACCCAATCAACCACACCCGACTATGGCAACGAGATCGTCAAGTTCGCCGACTTCGGCCCCACCTTGACGATCTCCGAATAGGGCGCGACAGCCTTCAGCGTCGAGTCCTTCAGATACGAGGTCAACCCGACAAACGCCAGCACGCCGATCAACGCAAACACCGACGCGACGACCCACAACGGCACTTCGCTTTTCAACCGGTGAGCGATCTGATCCGGCAATGGCCAATGCGGCGCGAACGGCGCGCGCTTGCCCTTCATCTGCGCGATTTCATCGCCGACTCGCGCGGTCAGGTACGCGAGTTTTTCCGGTCCTTCCATCATGTACTTGCCCTGGAAGCCCAGCAGCAGGCACATATGGAACACCTCTAAAGACTGCAGACGTGACGCCCCTTGCGCACGTGCTTCCTCGAGATGCTGAAAAAACTTCTCGCCTGCCAGTTGTTCGCCGAACAACGTTAGTTGCAGCGGCTTGCGTTCCCACTCCGAGCGGATCTTGAAACCCGACGCGAGCACGGACTCATCGACTGCCGCACAAAACGCAAACTTGGCGGCGAACATGTCGTCGGCCGATACGTTCAGCTTTTTCGCGCCGCGGTCGAAGTCTCCCAGGAACTCCTGGATGCGCGCGAGAAAGCTCGCGGAATCCTCAGGCTCGCGCCCGTTCTTGAGCAAGAACAACATGAAAAATCCGTCGTATAGCAGATCAAGCAGGGAATGGATCTGATACGTCGATGCCGTGGGCGGAACGGAATTTCGATTGCTTTGCTGCGAAGGGGCATCGCCGAAAAGAGAGGGCGCGTAGCTCATGAAGTCACCGCAATCAAGTCGAGTTTGAGGTCGTCGATACCGGACGGGGCGTAGATCATGGCCGATTGCGCCTGCAGCATGCGGTCATACAGCGCGCCGCGCGTTTCGAGAGCGAAGTAGCAGGCGCCGGGACGCACGGGAATGGCCGGGGGGACCTGGGGTGTGTACGTGAGCCGCACGCCTGGCATGGCCGAGAGCACTAGTTTATCGACGTCTTCGGGCGCCCCGACCTTGAACCGCGCAGGCACGGCTTCGACAAGTTCCACCGTCGGCATGCTGGCCGTGACCGAGACGAAGAACGTGGTCTTGTCGTCGATCTTGCCGGAGTCGATGCGCCCGAGATGGAACGACGGACGCACCTCGTCCAACGCGATCGCGAAGTAGCGCGTGGAGATCACGGTATCGAGCAGGTCGCGCAAGATGCCGTCGAGCTGGTCGAAGGCCGGGCCGGGATCATCATGGCGATAGACCGGCAGGTCCGCGAGGGCGTAACCCTTCGAGAACGTCATCAACTGGCCCGCGAGCCGTAGCAACTCCTGGAACAGGCGCTCAGGATGCAATGCCGGATGCTGGTAAAGATGCGTGAGCGCGGCGAAGGCAGCGCTTGCCGTATGCAGAAGCCAGAACGAAGCGACATCGCCGGAACGGAACTCGATGATGTTCTTCGTTGGCTCGCGATGAAAACCATAGAGCGCGCTGACCTTGGCCTGCAACGCCTCGATGAGCTGGCGAAGGCGCTGATGCAGCAGCGGCGACGCTTCGATAGCGAGGCTCGGTGGCACGAACGATTCGTCGATCTCGAAGCCTGAAGTTGCCGTGCGCCGGATGCGTACGAGCGGGACCGACATGTACTGGTCGCGCGGCTCGCTGTTCGCCACCAGCTTGACACTGGCCTTGAGGAAGGTGATGTCGGCCTGGGCCGCATCAGTGAAATGATCACCTACGGAGTTCTGCTCGCTCACATATCGCGAGACAAAACCGGCCGCCGGATCCTGAACGTAGTTCGCCCCTGCTTCGCGCAACGGATGCATGGCGAGATAGAAGGTGAACTCGTTGACGCCGTCAGGCAATGTCTCGAGCGCGATGGCCGGTGGCAGGTCGTTCGCTTGCGGCGCGGAATACAGTTCGCCGTCGGGAAATACCAGCGCCAAGTCACTCAGGCGCAGCACATTGCTCGCGAGTGCGTCGCGGTCGAACCTGACTGAGCGCACCCCCCAGTTGTAGGGCTGAATGGCTCGAACGGACTCGAAAAGACGTGCTTCGTGATAAGCGTCCTGACGCTGAAAATGCTGTGGCCGCAAAAAGAGCCCTTCTCCCCACAGCACTTTGGCGGAATAACTCATATTCAACCTGTATAGGTTTGGCGGTGGCGATTGCGCATTATGAAAAATTCCCGCTGCACACTCGCTTTCGCTCGGGTCTTAAAACCGACCGCTCACTGGGATTCTGCGACGGGTATCCACTTCAAATTGCCCGCACTGGCGCCACACACAGCGGGTTCAATAATATTCTTTTGAAATTCATCATTTAACACGGCCTAGCCGCAGCTCACCGACGACAGCAGATTCAGTTGCTGCGCCGGTAATCCCTGGTCTGCGGGTATCACTGTTCCGCCGGTCACGGTCATTGCGCAATTATGCAGGCCGATCATTATGCCGGATTTCTCTGACTTGGCCGGATCGAATGCGAACTTCCAGCGCTGCTGCGCCGGATCGCGGAATAATGCAACGATGCCGAGCGCGCCCGCTTCACGCGTCACTTTTTCCTTTACTGTATAACGCTGTCCCGGGATCAGCGTCACTTCTCTCACGCGGATCAAGTCTTCGCCCAGAGTCGCTTTTTCGCGACTTGGGTCTGTGAATGTATCAAATGGGGCCTGCTGGAAGGAAGTCGCGTCTTTCAGTGTATAAAGACGGACTACCAACGCCAGCGGCCGTTTATCCGTGGCTGCATTCAAATTCGGCGCGGCATATAGCGTCAGCGGCACTTCGCGCGGTGGTTTTTGAGCGTCCGGTACATCGGGTTTACCAATGCCGACCGCCTGCAAACCCGCACTGGCAGCGGCACCGAGCACCGAAACCCCTGCTGCGCATCCCCCCATGAGAAGGGAGAAAGCGAATATAACGCTGCACTTAAGATATCTTGTATTCATGCCTTGCCTTTCGCGCACCGCGCTTGGGCTCCCCGATTATGATCAGCATTTGACGATAATTGACGAATCAGTCCGGTCTTCGCTCAACCATTTGATTTATAAGAATGTTTTGTTTTGAATAGCGGTGGTTCCGAACTCGCCCCGAATCTGTTCTGAACCTATTAAACGTCGTAATTCGGAAAAAAATTCCGAATCATCAGACGTTTCAGTAAAACACAGAGTGTGCTGCCGAATTACTGGGTCAGGCTATAAAAATTTTCTTGTTTTACGTTACGATTGAATTAACAAAATTTGGCCTGTACTATACCTGCGCACTCCGAGCGTAGCAAAATTCGATTTTGCTCTTGAATAAAAAATTAGCCTTAGTGAAGAAATGATGACAGAGCGGCTGTTCACAAAAATCAGCGGGGTAGTGGTGGCGTGCGCCATCGTGGCCGGTTGTGCAACTCAACAGGCTAATGTCCCTCCGACCCCTGACGTATTTAACAAGCAGTTGGCAGATGCCGATGCCGTCTCGAAAGGGGGGGATCAAGACAAGGCAATCGGGCTTTATCAGGATCTTGCAAAATCGGACCCGACTCGCGAAGAACCATGGTCACGAATCGCGCAAATCCAATTCACGCAACAGCATTACGGCCAGGCAATCGTGGCTGCCCAAGAGGCATTGCAGCGCGACCAAACGGATCGCCAGGCTAAAAGCGTTCTCGCAGTAAGCGGCTTGCGAATTGCCACGCAATCGCTCGGCGAATTGCGCCAGGATGCGGCGCTGGCCGGCGACGCGAAATCCGACGCTCAAGCGCTCGCGAAACAATTGCGCGACACGCTTGGCGAAGATGCGTTGTTCCCGCCCGAGCAGCAGGTCCAGAAGCCTGTCGTGAAGAAGCGGCACATTGTGCGCAAGAAACCAGTGACGACTGCCGCCGCAACGGATGCGGACGCGAAGCCTGATGCAGCGGCGGCTCCTGCCGTGGCGGCTCCAGCGCCTGCTCCCGCCCCGCAGAAAGCAGCCAAGGGCGGCGGCGCGTCAGACCCGTTCAGCGCGCTGCGTTAAACATGTTGAGCACATAAGCAAATCGAATACCCGTTCACACCCGACCCACGGAGACCAGCCATGGCCAAGAAAGAAAGTATCCAGAAGCGCCTGCAAAAGATTCGACCGCCACGCGTCCAGTTGACCTACGAGGTCGAGCGTGGCGACGCAATCGAAATCAAGGAACTTCCTTTCGTGGTCGGAGTGATGGGCGACCTAGCGGGGCAATCCGAAGTCGAACAGCCCAGGTTGCGCGACAGGAAGTTCGTCAACATCGATCGCGACAACTTCGACGACGTGATGAAGGGAATTGAGCCGCGCGCAGCGTTCCAGGTGGACAACCGCTTGAGCGAAGCGGGCGGCAAATTCGCAGTCGACCTGCGCTTCAATTCGATTGCGGATTTCGATCCGGACGCGATCGTGCAGCAAGTGGAACCGCTTCGACGTTTGCTCGAAGCGCGGTCCAAGCTTGCCGACCTACGCAACAAGCTCGCCGGCAACGACAAGCTCGAAGATCTGCTGAGCGAAGTGCTGCACAACACGCAGCAACTGCAATCGCTTGCGCACGACGCGGGCGGGGCAAGCACGTCTGAGCATGGCAACCGGCCGCACGACGACCAGCAGCGCGACTAACCAGCGGGGTGTGAAATGAATCAGCAAACGGCTGCGGCACAGGTCGGCACGCAACAATCCGAAGCGGCTCCGTCTCTGCTCGATGAGATCGTCGAGAAAAGCAAGGTCGCGAAGTCTCACTCCGAACACGCGCGCGCCAAGGACCTGATCGGCGAGCTCGTCAATCAGGTGCTCGACGGCACGGTGGTTGTATCGAACAACTTGTCGGCAACTATTGACGCGCGTGTCGCGGAACTCGACCAGTTGATTTCCTCGCAACTCAGCGCCGTGATGCATGCGCCGGAATTCCAGCGCCTGGAGAGCACATGGCGTGGTCTCGACTACCTGTGCAAGGAAAGTAACACGGGCACGACCGTCAAGATCAAGGCGTTGCACGCGCCCAAGCGCGACATCGTGCGCGACTTCAAGACGGCCATCGAGTTCGATCAGAGCGCGCTTTTCAAGAAAGTCTACGAAGAAGAATTCGGTACCTTCGGCGGTGCGCCGTTCGGTGCGTTGATCGGCGACTTCGAAGTGACGCGGCAGCCGGAAGACATGTACTTCATCGAACAGATGTCGCATGTCGCGGCCGCTGCGCACGCACCGTTCATCGCTTCGGCGTCGCCGGAACTTATCGGCCTCGAGAGCTTCGCCGACCTCGGCCGGCCGCGCGATCTCGGCAAGGTGTTCGATACAGTCGAGTACGCGAAGTGGAAGTCGTTCCGCGATTCAGAAGACTCGCGTTACGTCGGCCTCACGCTGCCGCGTTTCCTGGGGCGCCTGCCATTCAATCCTAAAGATGGCCAGACTGCCGAGACCTTCAACTTCGTCGAAGACGTGGATGGAACCGACCACGCCAAATACCTGTGGTGTAACGCCGCGTGGGCATTTGCTGCGCGCCTGACAGCGGCGTTCGATGACTTTGGCTGGTGCGCGGCCATTCGCGGCGTGGAGGGTGGCGGCCTGGTGGAAGACTTGCCGACGCACACCTTCAAGACCGACGACGGCGAAGTGGCGCTCAAGTGCCCGACTGAAATCGCGGTGACGGATCGTCGCGAGAAAGAACTGAGTGACCTCGGTTTCATCCCGCTGGTCCACTGCAAGAATTCTGACTACGCCGCTTTCTTCGCAGCGCAGTCGGTACAGAAGCCCAAGAAATACAACACCGATAGCGCGAATGCCAACTCGGTCCTGTCTGCTCAATTGCAGTACATCTTCTCGGTATCGCGCGTGGCGCACTACCTGAAGGCCATGATGCGCGACAAGATTGGCAGCTTCGCCTCGGCTCAGAACGTCGAAGTGTTCCTGAATCGCTGGATCTCGCAGTATGTGCTGCTTGACGACAACGCGACTCAGGAACAAAAGGCGCAGTTCCCGCTGCGCGAGGCATCCATACAAGTGGCAGAGATTCCCGGCAAGCCGGGTTCGTACCGGTCCGTGGCGTTCCTGCGCCCGCATTTCCAACTGGACGAACTGTCGATTTCGCTGCGGCTTGTCGCAGATCTACCGAAGCCCGCTTCTTCCTGAACGGCATGACTGCGTGTGGCCTGGACACCGTCCAGGCCGGCTATAAAACCACTCTATGGGGAGTCGAGGTATGAAGGATATCTACTTGAAATTTGGTAATCCCGCGATTAAAGGCGAATCGCAGGACAAGGATCACGCGAACTGGGTCGAGATCGATTCGTGGAGTCACGCGATCACTCAGCCGCGCTCGGCTACGGCGTCCACCGCCGGCGGTCACACGTCCGAGCGTTGCGAGCACGGCGACATGGTGTTCACGAAGGACATCGACGTCGTCAGCCCGCTCATGTACCAGCACGCTTCCGGTGGCACGACCTTCGATGAGGTCACCATCGACTTCATGCGTTCGGATGGCGAAGGCAACCGCATCAAGTACCTTGAAGTGAAGCTCAAGTACGTGATTATCTCCAGCATCAACCCGAGCATCAACGCGCCCACCGCGGCGGCCACGACGGGTACCTCCGCGACCGCAAGCCTGCCGTCCGAGCAGTTCTCGCTGAAATATGCAGCCGTGCAGTGGAAGTACACGCAACAGAAAATCGGCGGCAACCAGAGCGGTAACGCGCAAGGTGCCTGGAGCCTGACCAAGAACGACAAGACCTACGCGGTCTGATTCTCGCGTTCTGTGCGCCCCGGAACATTTGGTGAGAGTTCCGGGGCATCCTGATCTTGAGCGGTGCTGCGACGCTTAGGTGCCGATAAGGTGCCCGTACGCATCCGCGTGCGGCGCCGGCGTCGCGGTCATACGCCCAAGCTTCGACCGCAAGAACAGCAGGGCTTCATGAAACGTTTTGAGCCGAGCTTTCTCGACAAACTATTCGACGACGACCCGTACGAACCGGCTGCGACTGCGCTGCGTCAATTGTCGCTTGAAGAGCTGAAGAACACCGTTGCCCGCGATGTCGAATCGCTCCTGAACACGCGTATCGCTTTCACGCAGGCAGACCTGGCTGCGTTGCCGGAATGTCAGTACTCCATCCTGACCTATGGGCTCAACGACTTTGCTGGAATGAGCCTCGCGAGCCACTACGACCGCGTGTTTATTTGCCAGTCGATCCAGCAGGCCATTGCCCGGCACGAGCCGCGTTTGCAACAGGTATCGGTGAAGCTCGAACTGAACGAGCAGTCCACCAGCGCGCTCAACTTCGCGATCCGCGCCGTGTTGATCGTGCATCCGGCCGAAGAGCCGGTCAGCTTCGACGCCATGTTGCTGCCGTCGACGTTGCAATATTCCGTGACGCGCTCACGGGCGAAGCTTTGAAGCGCGCCCTGAGCCGCGAACTTTAGTGTGTCGTCTGGTTTTTCTGCAAGGCAGCATCCGTGAAAGACACGGAGACGGGGATTTGACCAATGGAAGAACTGCTGCCGTATTACGAGCGCGAACTGTCGTTCCTGAGACGTTATTCGCGCGACTTCGCTGAACGGTATCCGAAGATCGCAGCGCGTCTCGCCATGTCGGGCGAACACGCGGAGGACCCGCACGTCGAGCGCATGATCCAGTCGTTCGCGTTGCTTGGGGCACGCATCAACAAGAAGCTCGACGACGATTACCCCGAGTTCACGGAAGCGCTGCTGGAAGTGCTATATCCGCACTACTTGCGCCCGTTCCCCTCGTGTTCGATCGCACAGTTCGACCCGGGGCAGGCGCTTGGCCAGCTCACCGGGACGGCCACGATCGATCGCGGGACCGAGTTGAAGTCCCGGCCGATTCGCGGCGTGCAGTGCCGCTTTCGCAACGCATATGACGTCGTGCTGGCGCCTCTCAGGATTGTCGAGGCGAAGTACGCGCCGGTGGCATCGGCACCGAGCGCGACGGTCTTACCTCGGGACGCGGCAGCGCTGATCTCCGTCACCTTCGAGTCCACCGCGGCGCAGTTCGATCTGGCGACGCTCGCGTTGAACCAGGTTCGTGTGCATCTGCACGGCGAACAGTCGTTCGTCGCGGCGTTAGCTGATTGCCTTCTTGTCAATACCACGGCGAGCTACGTTGAGGTAGATGGCAACGGCAAATGGAAAAAGCTTCAGGACTCCGCAGTCGAGCAGTCGGGTTTCAGCGAACACGATGCACTCATCGATTATCCGGAGAAGTCGCATCCAGCGTATCGCTTGCTGACCGAGTATTTCGCGTTTCCCGAGAAATTCAATTTCATCGATTTCGATTTCGCCGCGATGACGCGAGCGGGCGGTCGATGCAACCGTATTACGCTGCATCTGGTGCTGAGGGAAATACGCAGTGACTCGCAGACGGCGCGGATGCTCGACGGTTTGTCGAAGGACCATTTGAGGTTGTTCTGCTCGCCGGTCGTCAATCTTTTCAAGCAGCATGGGGACCCAATTCGCATCACGCATCAGGCTGTGGCGTATCCGGTAGTGTGTGACGGGCGCCGTGCATCCGCGTATGAGGTTTGCTCGATCGACTCGGTGCATCTTGTGCGCGAGCAGGCTGACGGCGAATCCGTGATCGAATTCCGGCCGTTCTATTCGCTGCATCATGGCGAAAGCGGGCAGGCGGGCCATTACTGGCTTGCTCGTCGCGACGACGCGGTTGCAAAATCCAGTCCGGGCTACGAAACTGAAATTTCCATTGTCGATATCGACTTCGAACCGCTGCAGCCGCAGACGGACACGCTGAGTCTTGAGTTGACTTGCACCAATCGCGACTTGCCTTCACAACTTGCGTTCGGGCTGGAAGGCGGTGACCTGTTTCTGGAAGGCGACTCGCTTGTGAGCGGCGTGCGCATGTTGCGGCGTGCGACGCCAAGCGTGCGTTTTGAACGAGGACGTGCCGCACACTGGCGACTGATTTCGCATCTCGCGCTCAACCACGTCTCGCTCGCTCAAAGCGGCGTCTCGGCGCTCAAGGAACTACTGCGACTATACGATCTCCGGCGCACGGCGGTCTCGGCGCGGCATATCGAAGGCATAGCCGCCATCGAGCAGCGGCCTACCATCCAGTGGCTTCCTGGTAAACCATTCGCGACCTTTGTGCGCGGCATCGAAATACGCCTCACGATCGACGAGCAGCATTTCGTCGGCACGAGCCTCGGTTCCTTCGTGCGTGTGATCGCCACGTTCTTTGGGCTGTATGTGCACCTGAACAGCTTTGTGCAACTGGTCGTCGTCTCCAAGCGGACCGGCGAGGAGATCCTGCGATGCAAACCCCGCAGCGGCGAATCGATCCTGCTGTAGTCGAGCGGCTGCTCGACGAACCGTATCGCTTTGAATTTTTTCAGGCGGTACGCCTGCTCGAAATAACGTTCGCGCGCGAGGCGGCCGATGGCGGCCGCCCTCGCGGCGATGCCATCGCCAGGCATGTCTCGTTTCGCAATAGCTTGTCGTTATCGTTTCCTCCCAGCGAGATCCAGGCCGCGATGTCGTTTGATCACGACAACACGGCGTTGAAGAGCAAGCTGGCCCGCACGCAAGCATTGGCGAACGGCGGCTTGAGCCGGGTCGAAATCACGCCGGCCTTTTTTGGCCTGCTCGGGGTGCAGGGCGCGTTGCCGCTAGCTTATACGGAGCAGATTGCCGGCCGCGAGCAAGTGCATAAGGACTACGCGGCGCGCGAGTTTTTCGACATGTTCTCGAACCGCGCGACCGCGCTGTTTTATGGAGCATGGAAGAAGTACCGGCTGCCGCTTCACTACGAGATCGACCGGGACCAGCGCTATTTGCCACTGCTGCTCTCGCTCGCCGGCGTCTCGCATGCGGAAACGCGCGCCGAGCTGCAGGGCGGGGCAGGGGCGCTCTTCGACGAGGCCATAGCGGGTTATGCGCTGGCAGCGCGGCATCGACCGGTGTCGGCGGCTTACCTGCAGCGCACCTTGTCCGATTACTTCGGCGTGCCCATTCGCGTGGAGCAGTTCATCGGCCGCTGGTATGACGTGCCGCGTGAACAGTTGAGCGTGCTCGGCGGGGTCAATGCAACGCTCGGCGCTACGGCGCTGGCAGGCCAGCGAGTATGGCAGCGCGACATGCGCGCGCGGCTGGTCGTCGGACCGTTATCGAAGAAGGACTATGAGGTGTTCTTGCCCGGGGCCGAAAATGCGCTCGCGCTGGAACGTATGTTGACGCTGCTGGCCGGCGTCACGCTCGAATACGAGGTGTCGCTCGTGCTGCGCCGCGAGGAGGTCGGGCCAAGTTATCTCAGTCTCGGCGCGCGACTGGGCTGGGATGCGTTTCTCTGTACGAAACAAGCGCCGCGAGATCGTGCAGACGCATGTTACGAACTTCACGTCATCTCCTGACGCATCACGAACACTGCAACGACATTACTGGACGTCACTCATGAGCACGCCGCTAAAAACGCTGATCGCCAAGCTGAACCCGACCTGCCGTCAGGCAACCGAGCGCGGCGCGAGTGCCTGCCTTTCGCGCGGCCACTACGAAGTGGAGCTGGAACACTTGTTCCTCGCGTTGCTTGAAGAGCCGGCGAGCGACGTGCTGCTCGTCTTGCGTGCAAGCAACATCGATCAGGCGGCTGTCCGGCGCGACCTCGAGCGCGAACTGTCGCGGCTGCAGACCGGCAACACGCGCACGCCGGTTTTTTCCGTTCACCTGATCGCGCTCTTCGAACAGGCATGGCTGATTGCATCGCTTGACTCGCAGATCGGACGGATTCGCTCGGGCCATTTGCTGCTTGCGTTGACTAACGCACCTGAGCTTGCGCAGTTCGCGCAACGCATGTCGCCGATGTTCGCGTCAGTGCGGGTAGACCGGCTGAAACACGATTTCGATCAGGTAACCGAAGGATCGGTCGAGGCGCAAGCACCCACGCCTGCCGAAGAGGCAGCGTCATCACCGCAAACGGGTCCGTCCAAAACACCGGCGCTCGACACTTATACGAGCGATCTCACGGCACGTGCTCGCGAAGGCAGCATCGATCCGGTGATTGGACGCGAGGCAGAAATTCGCCAGGCGATCGATATCCTGATGCGCCGGCGCCAGAACAATCCCATCATGACGGGCGAGGCGGGTGTCGGCAAGACAGCCGTGGTCGAGGGACTCGCGTTACGCATTGCCGCCGGCGATGTGCCCACGCCGTTACGCGACGTCGCCCTGCATGTGCTCGACATGGGCCTGCTGCAAGCCGGCGCGAGCGTGAAGGGCGAGTTCGAGAATCGCCTGAAGCAGGTGATCGACGAGGTGAAGAAGAGCCCGCATCCGATCATCTTGTTTATCGATGAAGCGCATACGATCATTGGTGCAGGCGGGCAAGCCGGACAGAACGATGCAGCCAACCTGCTGAAACCCGCGCTTGCGCGCGGCGAGCTGCGGACCATTGCCGCAACGACCTGGAGCGAATACAAGAAGTACTTCGAAAAGGATGCTGCACTCGCGCGGCGATTCCAGGTGGTCAAGGTGGAAGAGCCGAGCGAGGCGCTCGCCGCGGCCATGCTGCGGGGCATGAGCGCGTTGATGGAGAAGCACTTCAACGTGCGCATTCTCGACGACGCCATCACGGAAGCCGTGCGCTTGTCGCATCGGTACATCAGTGGCCGCCAGTTGCCCGACAAGGCTATTGGCGTACTCGATACGGCCTGCGCGAAGGTCGCGCTCGCACAGAGTTCCACGCCAGCGGTGATCGACGATACGAAGAAGCGTATCGAGCGAACCGATGTCGAACTTGCGGCGCTCGAACGGGAAGCCGCGAGCGGTGCCGCTCACGGCGAGCGCATCGCGGGTCTGCGTGAAGCACGCGCCCAGGACGTCGAAATGCTCGCTCGCGACGAAGCGCGGTTTCAGCAAGAGCGTTTGCTGGTCAACGAGATCGATGAACTACGTCGTCAGATTGATGCCGCACGCGACGGTCATGCACAGGTCGATTTCCAGACAATTCGAGCGACGCTCGATGAACGGGTGAGCGAACTGCGCACGCTGCAAAGCGCGCAGCCGATTGTGCCGCTCCAGGTGGATGGTCATGTTGTAGCGGAGATTGTTGCATCGTGGACCGGCATCCCGCTCGGCCGCATGGTGAAAAATGAGCTGCAAACCGTACTGAATCTCAAGGCGCTCCTGACCACGCGAGTGATCGGTCAGGACCATGCGCTCGAAGCCATCGCCCAGCGCGTGCGTACCGCGAGCGCCAACCTCGAGGACCCGAACAAGCCGCGGGGCGTGTTCATGTTCGTCGGGCCGTCGGGTGTCGGCAAGACGGAAACTGCGCTTGCACTTGCGGATGTGCTCTACGGCGGCGAACGCAAGCTCGTCACCGTCAACATGAGCGAGTATCAGGAAGCGCATAGCGTGTCGGGGCTCAAAGGCTCGCCGCCCGGATATGTCGGGTATGGGGAGGGCGGTGTGCTGACCGAAGCCGTGCGACGCAATCCCTATTCGGTGGTGTTGCTGGATGAGGTCGAGAAGGCGCATCCCGATGTCCTCGAAATGTTCTTCCAGGTCTTCGACAAAGGCGCCATGGACGACGCCGAAGGCCGCGAAATCGACTTTCGCAACACGCTCATCATCCTGACATCGAACGTTGGATCTGCCGCGGTGATGACCGCTTGCCTTAACAAGCCCGATGACGAACTGCCGAATGCCGACGCGCTGGCCGAGATGTTGCGGCCCCAGCTTTTCAAGGTGTTCAAACCGGCCTTCCTCGGGCGCATGAAGGTTGTTCCGTATTATCCGATCCCTGACAACGTGCTGGCTGAGATTATCGAACTGAAGCTTGGGCGCATTGCGCGGCGGATCGAGGCTAACCACAATGCTGTTTTCGAATGGGATGAAAGTCTCGTGGACGCGGTGCTCGCGCGGTGTACGGAAGTCGATTCAGGCGCGCGCAACGTCGATCACATCCTCAGTGGAACCTTGTTGCCGGAGATTGCAGGACATGTGCTCGAACGCATGGCGAGCGGCACGGCGATCACACGCATTGTCGCGGGCGCCGATGAGGGCGGCGGGTTCAGCTATGCGATCGAGTGAGGGTTCGAACGGACCCTCACTCGACCTTCTGAAACAACCAAGATAGTTGCAGTACTAAACGTTTGAATTGAATCATGTCAACGACCTCTGCGTTACTCGATCCTGTTTCTGCATCGTCGCCTTGCGGCGATGACTTGCTGTTTTCTTCGGATTTCGACGCCGTTCAGCAAGCGCGCCGCTTCGACGATCCTTCGCTCGACCAGGGTGAGTGGGTCACCGAGATCAAGGAGGCGGACTGGCCCTTCGTGATCGAACGCAGCACGGCGTTGCTGAAGACACAGACGAAGGATCTGCGTCTCGCGGTCTGGCTGACCGAGGCCCTTGCCATGCGCAACGGCTTGCAGGGACTCACCGACGGTTTTACCTTGCTCAAGGGTTTATGCGAGCGCTTTTGGGACCACGTTCATCCGCTGCCTGAGGGCGATGATGCTGAGTACCGCCTTGGCAACGTAGCGTGGCTGGTGGGCCGTAGTTCCGAGTTGTTGCGTGGAGTGGCGCTGACGGACGGTGGTGGCCAGCGTTATAGCGCGCTGGACTGGGAGGTCGCTACGCATGCCGCGCAAGCGGCCAAGCGCGACCCTGAGCATGCTGACGACATCACGCGTGGCAAGCCATCGGTCGAGGCAATCGAGGCGTCGCGACGCGCCACGCCTACGGCCTTTTATGCGGCGCTGCTTGGGCAACTGGCGACTTTCGAAGTGGCAATGCTTGCACTGGAAAAGGAGCTGGATCATCGCGCCGGGGAGAGTGCGCCGAGCTTCCGCCGTGCGAGGGATGCGTACGAGACGGTGTATCGCCTGGCCGAGCGTTTCGCTCGTGAAAGTGGTGTGAATGCAGTTATCGAAGCGGCTAAGCCTGTGGTTCCGGAAGCGCCGCTGCGCGTTGAGCCGTCATTCGAGCAGCAAGCTGCTGCGCCCGTTCGTGAGGAGCCTGTGTTCATGTCAATGCCTATCACAGCAAGTGCGAGCGGCGCCCAGGCACGGGCTCAAGCGGTGGCGCAATTGCGCGAGGTTGCAGAATTTTTCCGGCGTACGGAGCCTCACAGCCCGGTGGCGTATCTCGCCGATAAGGCCGCCGAGTGGGCCGATATGCCATTGCACGAATGGCTGACCACAGTAGTCAAGGACGATGCGTCGTTAGCGCATATTCGGGAGTTGCTGGGGGTGAAGGTTTAGGTTGAATAGTAAGAGGGGACATTCGTATTAGTCGAACGCCGCTCGCGTCCTGCTCTACTGCCCCGCCCTAAACTCAATCCGTCGATTGCGCGCCCGACCGTCATTCGTATCATTCGATGCAATCGGCTGATCTGGTCCAACGCCCGTTGTATTCAGCGTCTGCGGACTGATTCCTTTCGCGACCAGGTATCCCTTCACCGCGTCCGCGCGCGCCTGGCTCAGCGCAACGTTCGAACTCCGGTTGCCCGCGTTATCGGTATGCCCAATCACCTCGACCGTCCGCGTTGTCATCTTCACGAGTGCAGCTGCCATCTGATCGAGAATAGTGCGCCCCTGCGGCGTCAAAGTCGCGCTACCGGTTTCGAACTCAATCGTACGATTAGCCAGTGCCCGGTCGAGTAACCCCTGTTCCGATGCCGTGACACGAAGGCCATTCTTGATCGTGTACGTGGGGTTCAATGAGTTGGCCATGTCGCTTGCAATCTGCTGGCGCTGCGCCTCATTACGCACTTCGCCCTTCACATCAATTGCCGTGCCGTCGATCCTTAACTGCCCCTTGCTGATCTGCTTCAACTGCGGATTAATCAGCTTCTGCACATTGGCGCCCCAGTTCGGCGGCGTTGCAACATCGCCGATCTCGATCTGATCAACCACATTGCTCGCCCCATACGTATCGCGCAAACGGGCAAGCACTGCCGCTTTGGTTGCTTCGTCGGGCACGGTGCCACCGGCCACGACTTGTCCCGGCACTGTGTTGGCCGTGGCAGGCGCGGACACAATCGCGCCCGTCGCATTGGGGTTCTGAAGCGCTGGCGAAGCCGGTGCAGCGACCGCGGGTAACGGCGTGGTCTTTACCGGATCGCCCCCGACCGGATTGACGGTCTGCGCATGCGCACTGACCGCACCGAACAGGAAGCACAGGGCGACAATCGAACGCATGCGCTCAAGCTCCGATGAAAACTTCGCGGAACGTGTCGATAGCGACACGCAGCGAGAGTTGCGGTTGATCGAGATAACTGACGAGCTTGCTGATGCCATGATCGTTCTGTGCATGTGCGTCGATCCACTCGGGATCGTCGATATCGATGTTATGGGACGCATATACCTGTGGATCGACAATACTGTGCAGCGTTTTCGCCGAAGCGCCGTTGAAGCCGACCACCAGCCGCTCACGCGAAGCAATCGTGCCAATGAAGATCGCCAGTTCGAAGTCGGCCTGCGAGACAAACGGCGCGATCAGTTCGAGCCAGAGCGCAGCAACCAGACTCCGATAGAACGGATCATTCGGCAACGGCAGCGTCAGGCCGCGTTCGAGATGCGACGAGCCGCTTGCCATCACCGGCTTGAGCAGCGACCCGAGCGCGAGCATCGCGCCGCGCAGGCGCACCGGATGACCGTTCGCGAGCAGCATCTGCTCAAGACCTGCGAGCGTCTGATGCTCGACAAAATCGGCGAAGGTGCCGTCGTGCGGGTTGCGCTGCGAATCTATATCGACGGCAATCTGTGTTTCTCCCAGCGCCTGCAAGGCACCGGGCGGCTCGATGTCGCCGAGCAGCGGCTGCATCTGCGTCGCGATACGCGACCACAGTCGCGCGAAGGCGAGGGGACTACGCGGCAAGAAGCTCAGCGGCCGATCGACTTCAAGCGCAGCCGCCGCGAGGAACGGAAAGCGGCGCCGCGACTGGTCATGGCTCGTCACCATGTGGCCGGCAATGGCGAGCTTGCTCTGCGAGCCGAGAAAGGCGAAGTGAACCGGCTTGGCTTCGTCATAGACGATCTTCCAGCGCGGATCTTCCGCGAGCAGTTCCATGCCTTGCGCCACATATCGGTCGAGCGTGTTCAGCAACTGCGGATTGTTCGCGCTCTTCACGAAGTCGCCGCGCGATGGAATCTTGCCGAAGTACGCGACCTGCGCCTGTACGGTCTGCGTCATTGCGTGTCTCCATTAGCCGATGTCGCGGCAGCAGTTTGTCTGGATCCGGCCGGCGCCACGGGCACCGCCGTTCTGGCCGCCGCGGCTGCAACGTCCGCTACCGATGAAGGCAGTTGCAAACCGCGCAGGCTCTGACGCTGTGGCTGATCTCCGCTGTTGCCACTGCTGCTGCCGCCACCGGCGCCGGCCGCCTGCGCCGAACTGATGATCCGCATGCTCACCGAGATCGACACGCTGCCCTGGGTCCAGGTGAGATCGAAGGTGCCGTCAGGACGGCGCTTGCGTTGTGCCGCGTTGATCAGCTTCTCGAGGCCGTAGCGGCCCGGCTCGTTGACCAATTCCACCGTGCGGCCGTCGAACGTGGTTGCGCTCAAATGCGCGCCGGGCGTTCCCTGCGGATTCGGCCACACGAAGTTGGTCCACTGCGGCGGCGTGTTGCGATAGCGCAATTGCTGGCCATCGATCTCGAAGGTGAATTCGGTCGTACCGGAGCTCGGCTGAGGCAGGATCTGGAACACCGTCTGCGGTTCCGCCGAGCCCGCGCCGCCGGCGCCGACTCCGCTCGATGCGCCGCCCGCAAGCGGTGCGACCCAGCTTGCAAATCCATTCGTGAATCCAGGCGTCAGCGCGAGACCCATGTCACCCCACGTTCGCGCGCTCAGTGCATCGCCGCGACGTACCGCGAGCGGTCCGAGGGTCGTCCCCACGAACTTCGCGATCGAGCCGTCCGGCCCGAACACTTGCGCGATTTCGCCGGCTCCTGCCTCCACCTTGCCGTTTGCCGAGAACGGATACTTGTCGGCGAGTGACGACTGGAACGTTTGATAAACCTGCGCGTTCCACACCTTGTTCACCTCGACGGAAGCCGGCTGGATGACCACCGCATAGGCCTGCATCAGCGGGCGCACGAGCAGCGGACGCAAGCCTCTGCGCTGCGACTCGGTGAGACCGTTGAGCATCTGTTCATCCACCAGTTTCAGTGAGTCAGACAGTTCCGAGCCGCTGCCATCGAGTGTCTGCTGCATCAACTGGCGTGCACCCGGTCCCGGATCGCCCTGGTTCTTGAGGACGTTGAAGCGGGTTCGAACCTTCGAGAGCGAGTCCATGTAGTTCTGCAGCAGCGATCCGCTGTCATGCTTCACGACAATGCGTGCGAGCCCTGAGAACTCCTGCCCGACCGGACCCATCGGCAATTGCACAGGGCGACCATTGAGGTCGATGTTGGCGTTGATCGCACCGTTGGACGAGCGCGAGAACAGGTTCGTGATCCAGCTTTTCGCCCGTTCCATGGCCCCGGCTTTCACGCGGTCGACCTGGACGGAGGCAAGCGATGGGTTGTCCCACGAAGTCTGCTCGTACGCGGTTTCCAGTACCTTGCGGATGGGCGAGTCCTGCGGATCGCCAAGCCGGTTCATCGAATCGACCGCTTGTCCGAAGCTGCCGAAACTTTGCACCACGACACCCTGCATGAAGCGGGTCCACTGCGCTGCGTACTCGGTCTTGTACATCGCGACGAGCGCCTTCTGGATCTGCTCCGGGCTGCCTTCGAGCGTCAGGTCGTCGTGCGCCGACACATTGAGCACCCAGTCCTTTGCCTGCAGTTCCTTGGTCGCAGCATCGCGGATCGCGGGCTGCACGTAATCGCTCCAAGCTTCACGGGTGAAGGTGCCGGGAATGGCATAGCTGCCTGCCACGAGGCCGTTGTTGTCTTCGCCCACGATGCGTGCAACGGTCATGGGCGCAAAACGGGTGGAGGCACGTGCCTTGATCTCTTCGTAGACACGTTCGCGAGCGGGCAAGCCGCGTACCACATGACGAAGGTTTTCACGCGTCTGGTCGACGAGTGCCAGATTCGAATCGATCATCGGCCAGTCGTCATCATTGACGCGCGACAGATAGAACGTGAGCATGCGCTCGGCGCTGCGGATCATCTCGTCGCGAGGCATGTTGCCGCGATTCTGCTCCAGCCAGCCACGCCAGAAACGTGCGACCTGATCCGTCAAATGAGCGGTCTCCGCATGCCGCTTGTCGCTCAGCATCAGGT
This sequence comes from Caballeronia udeis, assembly GCF_001544555.2. Taxonomy (GTDB): domain Bacteria; phylum Pseudomonadota; class Gammaproteobacteria; order Burkholderiales; family Burkholderiaceae; genus Caballeronia; species Caballeronia udeis. Next base: position 46,356 of record NZ_FCOK02000041.1, read on the forward strand.
AGGTCTTGAGCGCGTTGTAGGCGTCTTCCACGTTGGACGGCGACGCATCGTTATAGAGGCCGCCATTATTGTTCGCCGCGGCCATTGCGTTGCGTGCACTCGCAGTGGACACCGCCATCGCACCGGATTCGGGCGGACGGGTCATGGGCGACAGTTGCTCCGGATGTGCGTTGACGTCCTTCATGAACGAAGCAAGGTTCGCCGATACCGGCGCGAGCAACAGTTGCTTCACGCCAAAGTAATACTCGGTGAGGAGATTCTGTTCGAGACGATCGCCCTGGTACAGCCCGAGCGAAACCGAGAGCGGCCGGTCACGCCGGAACTGGTCGAGCTGTTCGATGCGGTCTTCGAGAATATCCATGGCTTCGAGCCGCGACTGCAGGTCGTTTCGGTTCTGCTGCAGCTTGACCACTTTGTCGAGGTCGGCTGCGACATTCGACGCAAGCTGCTGGTTGCCGATTGTCGACCAGGTCCAACCGCCGAGCAACAGCGCCAAGACGGCGACGAAACCGAAGAACGCGGTGTAGCGTGTGCGGGTCTTGATCGGACTCGCAAACTGGCGCACGGTCTCGCGATCCGCGAAGATGACCTTGGAGAACAGGTCGCGCAGGAAAAAACCGTTCTTCGAATACGTGCTTTGCGCTTTGGGCAATCCCTCGCCTTCCAGTCCGAAGCGATGCGCAATACGTTGTATCGCCGCGCTGCTGGTCACGCCTTCCTGTAGCGCACTGGTGAAATAGAAACCGCGGAAAATAGGCTTGTGCTGGAATGGATTGTTTTCGAACAGGGTCGCGAGGAAGGTGCGCAGGGTCGGCTTGATAGCCGAGAATTCAAGCGGAAAGCTCAGTTGCCCGGGCGACAACTTCAGGCCGCGGTTCATCGATATCTGCGCGATGCTGATTTCTTTCAGGCCTTCATGCAGTTCATCGAAGCGGGTGTCGAAGAGGCCCACCACGTCGCGCTTTTCATCCGGCTCGTAGGGCAGGGTGGCGCCCCAGACGCGGTCGTATTCCTGTTTCTCGTTGCCGCTGAAAAATTCGGTGAAACCGGTGATGAGGTCCGCCTTGGTGAACATCACGTAGACCGGCGCGAACACTTCCAGCTTTTCTGTCAGTTCCTGCACGCGCTGGCGCAGGTTCTTGGCCAGGTTGATCGCAAACTCGGGACGGTTGTTGGTAAGCTCGGCAATGCTTGCCGTCACGATGATTCCGTTGATCGGCGCCTTCGGCCGATAGTGCTTGAGCAGGCCGAGAAAACCGAGCCATTCGCTGCGGTCCTCTTCGTGAATGGAGTAGCGCCCGGCGGTATCGAGCAGGATGCCTTCAGTCGTGAAAAACCAGTCGCAGTTGCGCGTGCCCCCAATGCCGTGGACCACGGCATCGTTTTTGTCCGCGAACGGGAATTGCAGGCCCGAGTTCAACACGGCGCTGCTCTTGCCCGCAGCCGGGTTGCCGATCACGATGTACCACGGCAGTTCATAGAGCGCGGCGCCGCCCGAGGCCTGGCCGATTTTCGACGTCTTGATGGTTTTGACAGCCGCCGACAAGCGTGCGCGTAGCGTTTCCAGCTCGGCTCGCTTGCCCGGGTCCGCCGATGCATGCCCTCGGCCGGTTTCCGCTTGCTGTTCGAGCATGTCGCCCAGTTTCGCGTTGGCACGCCGCGTCTTGTGACGCTTCCAGGCCCACGAGAGCAACCACAAGAACACGGCCGCGCCGAAGATCGCGGCGGGCCAGGTCCAGTCGATCTGGAACAGGTCGGCGACCACGAAGAGGAATACGGCCAGCGTAATGGCGCCGACAATAGTCAGCGTGCCCGATCGAGTCAACAAGTTCAGGAAACGTCGCATAGTGCAGTCAGGTCTTTGAAATTTTCATGGCAACCGCGCGAATGGCGACGACGCAACAGCGAGCGCTGGAACAGGGAGTCCAGTGAAGCGTTCAATGCGCCTGCCCGATCTTGAAGCCAGGCTTGTGGTACTCGACATGGCCGAGATCCATCAATTTCCAGCGGCCGCCCCAGGTCAACCCGACCGATTCGGCAGTCTCGCCGTACAACTGATAACCCCGCATTGCCCAGGGATCCTTTTCGGAAATTACAATCTTCCCGTTTAGCAAGAACGCGTTATCTGCGGCAAGGCCATATTGGTGATAGCTTTGAAACGCCCCGGCATTCGTTATATTGCTCCCCATTTGCGCCAATCTATTCTGGCGCTCCGGGCTTCGATATCCTTCCAGTAGCGCCATTTCGTATCCATGTTGTTCGCGCATGACTTTGTACACGAGCAACAAACGCGTCCGAAAATCAGCATCCAGCAAATTCCAGTCGCGGCTTGCGTCTTTCAGGGCTGGCCGGACCTGCTCGACTTCACGTGTTGCAAACACATCGGGTGGTAAGGGTGGCGGCGGAACGAGTTGCTCGCCGTTAAGAAGCGCCGCGATTTTCTCGTCGGGAACGCGCAGGTCTTCGTCATATTGAAATAATTGACGCTTTCGCATTACCAGCGCGACTAATGGCGGCGCGACAAGAATACCCGCGGTAGACAAAATCAGCAAGCGCTTGCCGACAACGATCCGATGTGCATCGATAACCGAGGAACGGGAAATTTTGACCGAATAAGCCAGCCGGTCTTTCGCAAAGGCCCGCCTGGCGGACAACCTAATACGCAGATTGTCAAACCATTGAAATAAAAGTCTGAATGCCGCCGATCGCAGTCCTGGTAAGAACAACAGCGCGGCTATTGCGACAGCAATCAGGAAATACGCGAAAATTGCAACTGCGATCAAGATCTGCCCCGGGAATTTATGGTCATTGTATTTTGTATTGCTTGCTTTTAGAATCAGGCGTCCATTGAACCACCGGAGGCTGCTTACGGCGTATTATCCGGGTGAATTTAATCAAGTATCAACGAGACATTTTAATGAGTGTGCCGGACCCGTCGAATTCCAAAGCGCCGCCTAGCCTCCTTTCCGGCAAGGAGAAGGGCGAGCACGCAAATGGCTCGCGAATTCTCGCCAGTCTTGAAGGCCGAGTGGAAAGTGGGCCAGTACGCCCGCGGCGCTCTAAATCGGCCTATGCGCTACTCTCTCTTTTGATAGCAAGCGCGGCCGCATGGGGTGGCTGGCATTATCTCCATGATGCACGGACTGACTCACCGACCGGTTCGCCAATAAGCGCCCAGGCCGGCGCAAATGCAAATAAAACAATTACCGCGGCAGACGCATTCAGCCATCCGACGAGTGCGGCGGGTAATACCGCTGCAGCGCCGAAGCCTCCGAGCGGCGCGACAGTGCAGGTCGCCGGCGCTCAGGCGGCGGTGAATTCGCAGGCGGCCTCGATCGTCGCGGACGACGATGACAACGCCGCGTCGAAGACAACAGGCCGGATTGCGAGCGCGCTCGAGAACGGTGCATCGGAGGAGGTCGCGGTGTCCGCTGCGGCACCGGCCAACAAGGTGGCGAACACGACGGACGCAGCCGGCAAGAAGGTCGCGAAATCCGAAAAGACGACTGGTGGCGCACGTGCCGACGCGAAGGCCGCCAGGAGATCGTTGAGGCAGGACGTGCGCGAAGCGCGCGACAGCAAGACGTCCAGGCATGAGACGCTTGCCGCGCAGAGCAAAAAACATCCGTCCGCGCAAAATGCGGGCAAGCCGGACGATCAGGATGTGGACCTGCTTGCCGCGCTCGTCTCGCACACCAAACCCTACACGCCGCCCGCTACGGGGAAGCAGGATGCAGAGGCGACCCGGTCGTCCGTGAAGGCCGACGCGACGCTGGCCGCCCGCTTGAGAGAATGCGGCAAGGACAACTTCTTCACAGACGAGATTTGTCGCTGGCGTGTCTGCGATGGACATTGGGGCAAGGACCTCGCTTGTCCAGCATCGTCGGAGACGAGTAACAGCCGTAACTAGGGAGGAGTGGGTTGGGGTGCTCCAACCGATCGTTCGCAAGTCGAAAATTTACATCGTAATCCTTTGTATTTGACACCATGTTGTAGATGAAGTCTGCCTTGTCGAATCGGCCACGGTATTTCGCACCTGGTGTTGTCGGCTTCGGGAGCATGACCGCAATCCCCGCATCGGCACACTCCTTGATCTGAGTCCCGGTGTAGTAGCCACGATCGGCGACTGCCCGCAGTCTGGTCTTACCCATCGCGTCGCGTGCAGCTTTTGCCATGGGGCTAAGCTGCGCCCGGTCACTGCCAGAGTTTGTAACCTCGTGAGCCACAATGAGGTGGTGTTTGGCGTCAACGGCCACCCGCACGTTGTAGCCCACCATTCCCGAGCGTTTGCCGCTCGTCGCCATGGAGCGCGCGTCGGGATCAGTCAGCGAGAGTTGGCCGTCAGGCTCCGTCTTGAGTTGCTCCTTGATCTGCTCAAGGTTTCGCGTCTGCTCGCGCAAGCGCGCGATCTTGTCTTGCAATCGAGTCGTCTTCGCTTCCAGCTCAGCAGGTTGCGTACGATCGGCCGTCTCCAGCGCGTTCAGATCCCGCTGGATGCTCTCCTCGATCTGCTTCTGGCGCTTGTCGACCTTACCCTCGGTGAAGTTGCGATCGCGCGTATTGACCGCCTTGAACTTGCTGCCGTCTATGGGGACCAGCGCCTGTGAGAACAGCTTTAGCTCACGGCACAGAAGGACGAAGCGGCGACACACGTTGCGAATGCCGACGCCGTTTTCACGACGAAAGTCAGCTATGGTCTTGAAGTCCGGTGCCAGGCGACCCGTGAGCCACATCAACTCAACATTGCGTTGGCATTCACGTTCCAGGTGGCGATTTTCATCAATGACGTAATACGTTGACTATAAGTAGATATGTTGCTTGGTTCAGTGAGTGATATACGTATTGATATACGATTTCACGTGTGGCGCCAATACTCAGAGCTCACACGCCACGCCAGCCCTGCGTCGTAGGCTAGCCGTGGCGTCCTGAGCAGAATCACGGAGGTTCTTCCCGGACCTATAGTCATCGGCCGGACTCGGTAGTTGGTAATCATCTCATTCCGCTTCGCCAAGAAATTGCGCCATGTTACTCCGATAGCGGTTCTGAAATATGACGGCGCGAATTGGCGGCGCCACGAGCCTTGCGGGACGGAGACATAGCTTGACGCTGCGCCCCACCCGCAATGAATGATCCGGGAAACATCAATCGAGTGGCTAGTTGTCCGACGAAACGACCTGAGTCGCAGTCAATCGAAGGGTGCCTTATGGATGCCGAGCGGACATCAAAGTGCCGGAACGCACGGAAAAACTAGAATGATGGCCCGGCTCGTATCGAAGAATGCAATCGTGCGGTTGTTCAGCCGCACTAACCCTCCGGCTGGATCAACCTGCAATTTTACCCGGACCGCGTGCAAATCAGGTCTGACATTGCTGTTCGCGATCAGCCAGTTGCCTTACGAGACAATGGCGTTGCTTCAGCGGAAGCCTGCGCGGCGAACGGATTAGCTGACTGCCTTCTCCACCTTGTTTCGCAAAGTACCAATTTTCTCGATCTGGACCTCGCAGATGTCGCCAGCTTTCATAAAAATCGGTGGCGTGCGGGAGAAGCCCACACCAGATGGTGTGCCAGTGGCAATGACATCGCCCGGTTTTAACGGTATGAGTGCCGACGCATAAGCGATGATTTGCGCGACATCGAAGATCAGGTGACGGGTATTGCTGTTCTGAAGGGTCTTGCCATTGAGCAAAAGCTTGATGTCAAGGCAACTCGGATCGGGGATCTCGTCTGCCGTGACCAGCCACGGACCGAGCCCGCCGGTTTGCCAGAAATTCTTGCCTGAGGTGACCTGGCTCGAATGATATTGCCAGTCGCGCACACTGCCGTCGTTGAAGCAGGTATATCCGGCGACATGGCTCAATGCGTCGGCTTCATCGATATAACGCCCACCTTTTCCGATGACCACGGCCAGTTCTGCTTCGTAGTCGAATTCGTCCGATACCTTGGGTATCTGCAGAGGCTGGTCATGCGCGACCAGCGATTCCGGAAAACGGGGAAACAGCGATGGGTGCTTCGGTTTCGGGCGCGCGATGCCGGCATCCTGGACCTCTTTCAAATGGTCCGCATAGTTGACGCCGACACAATAGAAATGGGCAGGGTCAGGGATAAGCGGCAGGAAGACCACATCGCCGAGAGCGTGGTCGGGTTGTGCCCCCTCAAGTTCAGCCGCCGCCGCGAGCTTCCCGGCCTCGAGCAATTGGCGCAAGCTGTTCACACCGAGCCGCCTGCCGATGTCGACGACACCGTCATCAACGAGCGCCCCTAGACGGGCAGCGCCTTCGAACTCGTAAGACAGAAATTTCATGTTATCTCCATTGGGTCGATTGAGGCGACGACTTTGCCGGGGCTATCCCGAACGTTTGCCATAGATACCGATACGCAAGCACGGTGAAGGAATAGCTGTTACGGGACGGCTCAGCCTTCTCGATCGGAGACTGTTGTCTTGCCGGCGATATCGCGGAGCAGATCATTTAATCCGTCGGAAAGAAATCGTGTGGTTTCCTGATCAACGACTCGGCCGTCCCGTATTTTTTCATGCGCCATACCGATGACGATCTGCGGACGCAATACGAGTAAGGCAGCGTTGGAGAGCAGCGTTTCGTTGAGTTGCGCCTGTGCTCTCACACCTCCCGTGAAGGCCGGCGATGCCGAGAGCGTCAGCACAACTTTCCCCTTCAGCTTTGATTTTCCGTAGGGTCTGGACGCCCAGTCCAGCGCGTTCTTCAGAACACCGGACATGCCGTAGTTGTATTCCGGCGTGACGATCACCAGACCTGCCGCGCGTTCGATTGCCTGCCGCAGGGCAGTCACCGACTCGGGAGGCGATCCGTTATCGAGATCCTGGTTGTACAAGGGCACAGAGTCGAGCGGAAAAATTTCGAGTGTCGCGCGGCTCTCAGCGGCACCGACGATGTTCTGCAGGATCGCCGTGCAGTGCGAGGCCTTACGCAAACTTCCTGAGATTCCAAGTAAAACGGGTCGATCAGACATTCCAAGTTCTCCAGTTCTGTTGTCAGCGAATCGTGCAGTCGCCAGTTTATTCCCAAAATAAGGAATATTTCAACTGAAATCCAGAGGCTTCCGTGGAAGCCGCATTTCTCTTCGCCGTCGAGGCTGTTGTTCCGTGAGGCAGGACAGTTAGCGAAGGAGGTGAGTACCGTCTTGACATATTCCCAATGTGGGGAATATATTGTACGAAAGCAAGGGCGATTGGTGTCGTCCACGGTCCGGGCGGGCTACGTGTTCCGGGCTGTTCAGAACAGCGACCGATGAAGGCATCGGTCCAGTGCAAAGAAGTGGAGATAAGGATGAGGATGACTGAAGAAACAGCATTGGAACGAAGCGAGCCGGATCAGAAAAATCCCTACGGCATGATCTTCGAACAGGACGTTCCCATTCCCGTAAGCGATGGGCTCGTTTTGCGTGCGAACGTATTCCGTCCGGACGCAGAAGGCAACTTTCCCGTGATCATGGCGCAGGGCGTATACGGCAAGGATCTTCATTTCGAGGACGGCTTCAAGACGCAATGGGATCAGCTAATCGGCGTATATCCGGACCTCTGCAGCAACGGATCCACAGGCAAATATCTCCGCTGGGAAACAGCGGATCCTGAACGGTGGGTTCCGGATGGTTTTGTGATCATCCAGATCGATTCGAGGGGAAGCGGAAAGTCGCCCGGCTACCTGGATCCTCGCTCGCCGCGCGAGATCGTGGACTACTACGACGCCATCGAATGGGCGGCCCGGCAACCCTGGTCGAACGGCAAGATCGGTTTGCTGGGAATTTCCTACTACGCCGTGACGCAGTGGCGCGTCGCGACGTTAAGGCCGCCACATCTGGCAGCGATCTGCCCTTGGGAGGGTTATACCGACTACTACCGCGACAGCACGCATCACGGCGGCATCCTGAGCAGCGGCTTCGCTAACTACTGGTGGCCGAAGCAATGTCTCGCCGTGCAGCACGGCAACGGCGCCTCACCGCATCGGGAACGGGAGTCCGGCAAGCGTGTCACCGGCGAAGATGCATTGAGTGAACAGGAACTCATTGCCAATCGCACTGATTACGTCGCCGATATTCTGCGGCACTCGCTGGATAGCGCCTGGTGGCGTGAACGAACGCCAGTGCTCGATCGTATCGAGGTGCCGGTCCTGTCGGCCGGCAACTGGGGTGGCCCCGGCATGCATCTACGCGGGAACATCGAGGGTTTTCTCGGAGCGGGTTCGCAGCAGAAGTGGCTCTCGCTGCACGTTGGCAAGCACTGGGAGGGGTTTTATCTTCCCGAATACGTCGCCATGCAGAAGCGCTTCTTCAATCATTTTCTGCGCGATGAGCAGAACGGCTGGCAGAACGAGCCTGAAGTGCGGATCGTTGTGCGCGATCCACGAGGCGACCGGGTGCGCACAGCGTCGTCGTTCCCATTGCCGGCGACGCAACCCACACGCCACTACCTTGACGTCGCGTCGGGCATGCTCTCCACCGATTGTCCCGCAGAGGAGTGCAGCGCGATCTTCGACGCCATGGGAGACGGGGTGAGCTTCACGACAGCACCCTTTGCAGTCGATACCGAATTTACCGGCTTCATCACGGCCCATCTTTGGGTGTCTTCATCGACGGAAGACATGGACCTGTTTGCCGTCTTGCGTATCGTCGATGCGGCCGGCAAGGAGCTCGTCATCAGTGGTGCGCACGAAGCGTCTCCCGTGTCGCGCGGCTGGCTTCGCGTGTCGCATCGCAGGCTCGATCCACAGCGGAGCAATGCGCTACGTCCCTTCCACGCTCATGACCGGGTCGAGCCGTTGGTGCCGGGTGAGTTCTACGAAGTGGACGTCGAGATCTGGCCAACATCGATGGTTTTTCCGAAGGGCTATCGATTGGTGTTGACCATTATGGGTAAGGATTTCGAGTTCCCCGACATTCCAGGCCGGATCCTGCACAAGCATGCATCCGACCGCGGCGGCGCGACTTTCCAGGGCAGCAGTCGCATTCTGACCGGCGGGACTCGTGCGTCCTATCTGACGCTTCCCCACATCCCCAGCACTAACGATTGAGAGGAGTAGGCGATGCAGATTCGAAGGGTAGTCACCGGACACAAGCCGAACGGCGAGGCCACGATCCTGATCGACGAACCGTCCAACGATGTTGTCAGCTTCCGTCCAGGCGCCACCGTCTGCAATATCTGGTCGGCGGCGTTGCCGGCCGATAACGACGACCCCAGCGACGGAGCGAAACAGATCGTTGGCACTGCAATGAAGGGGCGCTCGGTCTTCCGTGTCATCGAATACGCGCCGGGTGTCGCGCCGCGCAATCATCGGACCGATTCGATCGACTACGCCATCGTGCTCGCGGGTGAGATCACGATGGAAATCGATCATGAGGCCGTGATGCTGCGCGCTGGAGATGTGCTCGTGCAGCGCGGCACGATTCACAACTGGGTCAATCGAGGTGATACGCCATGTGTCATCGCTTTTGTCCTGATCGATGCGGTGCCGGTGACGATCGCGGGCGACGCGATGACCGCGGTCGGATGACGCAAAGGCACTGGTCGCCACTACTGACCACTTGCCGATGATTCACAGCTGCACTGACCGCATGATTCGCAAATTTATGAATGAAGATCCTCAGCAGTTGAACACTATGAAAGGAAATATGATGAAGCCGATTAGGCGGGTGCTGATTGTGGGTGGAGGCATCGGCGGTCTGTCATTGGCCGTCGCATTGGGGCGCCGGGGGATTCAGGCTGAAATCGTCGAGATCAAGTCTGAACACAACGTCTACGGTGTGGGCATCATCCAACCCGGTAATGCGCTGCGTGCGTTGAACGGTCTTGGCCTGATGGAGCGTTGTCTCGCCGAAGGGCTTCAGATCGACTACTACGTGATGAACGACAGTGACGGCGAGTTCATTGCAAGGATGAAGCTGCTGCGGATCGCCAGTCCGGATATTCCGGCCGTCAACGGTTTGCCGCGCACGGCGCTGCACCGCATCCTGACGGAGACGGCTACCGCTGTGGGCGCGAGGATTCGGCTGGGGTTGAGCGTGCAGGCGCTTGAACAGGTCGGCGACGAGGTGGACGTGACACTGACAGATGGCTCGCGGGAAAGATACGATCTCGTCGTCGGGGCAGACGGTATCCGCTCGCGGATCCGGACGCTGCTATTCGGCAGTCAGTTCGATCCTCAATACACGGGCCACGGTGTCTGGCGTTTTACGACCACCCGGCCTGCTGAGATCGACCATCAGATCATGTATTTCGGTGTCGGGGTTAAAGCGGGGATCATGCCGGTCTCCAAGGACCAGATGTATCTCCTCCTGGTCACCAACGAACCCGGCAATCCGCGCTTCGAAGCCGATCAGCTTCCACGCCTGCTGCGCGAACGCCTGCAATCATTTACTGCGCCTCTCGTCACACAGATCCGCGAACAGATTGAAGACCCGGCGCGCGTCATCTATGGTCCGATCGAAGAGGTCATCATTCCATCGCCCTGGTACCGCGGCAGTGTGTTGCTAATCGGCGATGCCGCGCATGCCTCTGGTCCGCATGTATCGCAGGGTGCGACTATGGCGATCGAGGACGCGGTCGTGCTGGCGGAGTTGATTGCGGAGGGTGAGAACGTGGAGAAAACGCTCGCGAGATTCATGGAACGCCGCTATGAGCGTTGCAAATTCGTGCAGGACATCTCGCACCAGATCGGACAGGACGGCAATCTCGACGACCCTGTCCTTTGCGAACTGCGCAATGAACGAATGCGCGCTGCCTTCCAGGACCCGCAGCCGCGGCCGCACGAACGGCGCCTCGCGGAGCCGATCTAGATAGTGTCGGAGAGCGGTGAAGGGCGCACGCTCACCGGTTATCGCTTGCGCGGCGTTCGTGCGGCTGCCGATGACTTGTCCGTGCTTTTGTCGCTCGTCGCTACGTTGAGTGCGGCGGAGCCCATCACCAGATCGGTGACGAAGTCGCAAAATCGTTCCTTGAATGCAGGGGAGTCGACTTCGTTTCCGAACAATGCAGTGAAGACAGGTTTCGCGCTGAACATGAATTCGCAAAGCGCCGCAATCGAAACGTGAATAAACCGCGCATCCAGGGGATAGGCCTGTCCGGTAGCGTGTTCACCGCTCAGGAGCGTCTGCAATTCGCCGATGGAATGCCGGAACCTGTCGAGTGCGGCATCGCGCTCGGGGCCGATCGTGTTGAAGAGATAGTCGACCACCAGACGATGGTAGTGCGGGTTGCTCCCGAAAAAGTCCAAAAAGATCGAGATGCGCAGACGCAGGCGATCTCTGACGGAACCGTCGTGGATGTTGGAGGCGACGAAGCGGTTGCGCAGTTCCTCCGTGATCTGGATGGCGACCACTTTGAGAAGATCCGGCATCTGACCGAAGTAGTAGCGGATCAACCGCTTGTCGATGCCTGCCAGCAGCGCTACCTGCTGGAACGTGATCTCTCCCGGCGGTACGGTTTTCAGCGTCTCCCGCGCCGCGGCCAGGATGGCTTCCTTGCCGACGGCCCCAGACGTGGACGGGCGGCCCTGGGGGCGTCGAGTCTTTTCAGTTTTTCGGGCTGGCATATCCGGTTGGTTCTTTTCCTGATTATGACGGGTAATCGTACTCGGGGGATTGCAGCATCGCAGCGGAATTATGCCCAATCCGCGATTGTAGTGAGGACGAGATTGGCGGTACCCGTAGTCGAAGCATATTGACATTTCCCATAAATGGGAATTAAATCATTGACAGTGTTCAGCGGATAGGAGAGAAAGTCAATGCTTGAGCTTTATCACACGGTGAACTCCGTCTGCGCGCAGAAAGTCAGGATCGAACTGGCAGAAAAGGACCTGGATTGGGAAAGCCATCAGATGACCCTACGCGGCGACCAGTTCGACGAGGCCTATCTCAAGCTCAATCCGAACGGTGTGGTTCCGACGTTGATCCATGACGGACAGCCCGTCATCGAATCGTCGGTCATCCTCTACTATCTGGAGGACTGTTTTCCTGACGTGCGGTTGATGCCGGAAGACCCGACGGATCGCGTTACCGTGCGGCTGTTCAACAAGTTCATTGACGAGTACGTGCACAACGCGTGCACCGTGCTGACTTTCGCTATCGCATTCCGGACGCGCTTCCAGAAAATGGATCCGGTCAACCGCGAAAGCTATCTATCGGGCGCACCGAATCAGAAGCGCTCCGACCACAAGCGCGATGTGATAGCCCACGGCCTGGACTCGAAATTCTGTGTCGAGGCAGTCGGGCATTTCATCAAGCTATTGCAGTGGATCGAACGTGCAACGCTCGATCATGACTATCTGGCCGGTGACGAATTATCGCTCGCGGATATCGCGGTCATACCCTACGTGATCCGTCTGGACATGTTGCGCCTCGCGCCAATGTGGCATTCCTATCCCCATGTGGTGGCATGGTACGAGCGCACGCGAAAGCGCCCTGCGGTCGAGCGCGCAATCGTCAGCAGCATGACGGCGGTGGACCGGGCGCCGTTCGAAGAGATATCCGTCGATCCCTGGCCAGCCATCGGCCGCATGGTGGGACAAGCCTAGATTCATTCATCGTCGGAATCGACGTTCAATAATAGCTGCCCTCGTCGACGGGCAGACGATATCAGGAGACTTGACGTGTTGACGGTAAAAGCAATTGTTCCCACTGAGGAGCATGCAACCCATTCGCCGGCAACAGCGGCCGATGCCAATCATGCGGCCGCTGCGGCAGATATCACCGCGCGTATCGAGCGGCTGCCATTCTCCTCCTGGCATGTGCGCCTGGTGACAGTGGTCGGTATCGCGCATCTTCTCGATGCGTTCGACTCGCTGGCCATTGCGCTCGTGCTGCCTGTACTGATCGAACTCTGGCACTTTTCGCCGGGGCAGGTCGGCCTGGTTTTTTCCATCGGGTATCTCGGACAGATCGTCGGGGCGATTGGCTTGAGCTGGTTGTCGGAACGCTTCGGGCGCCTTCGTGTACTGCGACTCGCGCTGGGGATCATGGCCGTTCTTAGCCTGGCGACTGCCTTCGCCGGCAGTTACATGACCTTCGTTATCCTGCGCCTGATCCAGGGACTGGGACTCGGCGGCGAAGTGCCGGTTGCCGCCACCCTGGTCAACGAACTGACGCCGGCCCGTTTTCGTGGCCGCGTTATCAGTTCGTTACAGAGCATATTCGCCGCGGGTCTTTTCCTCACGTCGTTCGCGGCGGTCTGGCTGATTCCGCAGTTTGGCTGGAAATCGATGTTCTACCTGGGCGCGCTGCCGGGCTTGCTGATATTTGTGATCGGCGGCGTGGTCCCGGAATCGCCGCGATGGCTCGCGTTACGAGGCAGAATCGATGAGGCCACCGCAGCCACGGAGCGTATTGAGGCGGCCATATCGAAGCAGGGCACGCGACCCCTTCCGGCGGTCGGTCCGCTCACACTTCATCCGATACGGCGACACGGCCGATTCGCGGATCTATTCCGCAACGGCTATGCGGTTCGTACCGTCTGCATCTGGGTCCTGATGTTCTGCATCTCCGCATGTGGTAATGCGCTGATTACCTGGCTGCCGACGATCTACAAGACCGTTTATCACGTCACCCTCACCAACACGTTCCTGCTGAGCAGTGTGCTGGGCATCGCGGGCCTGTCTGGTGCCATTACGAGCGTTCTCGTGATCGACAGCATCGGTCGTCGCCGCACTTTCATGCTGTCGTTGTTCGGCAGCGCCGTGCCACTGATCGCGCTGGGGTTGGCCGGCCATCTGCCGATGCTCGCGGTGGTGTCGTTGCTGACGGTGAGTAACTACCTGCTCGCAATCGGGCTCGGCAGTATCCATACCTATGCCACTGAAATTTATCCGACCCGCATGCGGGCGCTAGGTGCAGGCGCGGCCATGGCCTGGCTGCGTATCGCTCAGGTGGTGAGTCCGCTTGTGATTGGGGCACTCCTTAGCCACATCGGCGTTGGTGCGGTGTTTCTCTTCCTTGCCGTGATGGGATTGATCGGTGGACTGACGGTTGCCGTTGCCGCGATCGAAACCAAGGGCCGCATTCTCGAAGAAATCTCCGTTTGAAGCTGTCTTTGTGACAGCGTGGCCGCTTCGGAGAATTGGAATAAGCGGCTTTTTTCGCGTTCTTGAATGGAGGTACAAATGGCAATATTGGGTGTGCAAACAGTGGTGTTCGGCGTCGACGATATGGCGCGCTGCACACAGTTCTTCGATGATTTTGGCCTGGCAAGAGAAGATACCGATGCCGTAGAGTACAAACTACGCGAAGGTTCGCACGTGGTTCTGCAGCAAAGTACAGATTCCTCGCTGCCGCCGTCTTTTGGTTCGGGTCCGGGTGTCCGGCAAGTTATCTGGGGAGTCGATAGCCAGGAAAGCCTCGACGCGATCGAGGCTGACCTGCGTAGCGACCGTACCGTCGAAAAAGACGCTCACGGGCGGATTTATTGTCTCGACGATGCGGGGTTGTCGATCGGGTTTGGTCTTTTCGAGCGCCAACCGCTCATCTCGGACGAGGAGCTGGTCAACTCGCCTGGCCGCTCGCTACGCTGGAATCGCCACCGTAAATGGTTCAAGCGCGCGGCACCTCAGCTCATCCATCATGTCGTCTTTGCCTGTCCGGAATACGAGAAGGCGGCCCGGTTCTATCGGGATCGACTTAAGTTCCGCGTAACGGATGTTTCACGCGATCGCGGCATATTTCTTCGAGCCGACGGGCGGTCCGATCATCACAACCTGTTCTGGCTAAAAGACACGCGCGCCCGATTTGTCCATATCTCGTTCGGCGTCGAAAATCTGGATGAGCTTGTGGCGGGTGCGAATCATATGCAACGCACGGGCTGGACAAGCAACCTGGGGCTGGGGCGACATCGGCTTTCGTCGACGATTTACGCCTACATCAACAATCCTGCAGGCGGTGAGGCGGAGTATTCGGCCGATACCGACTGTCTGGACGATCGCTGGCAACCGAGGATCTGGAACCCGCCGTTTGCAAATCAGCATTGGGTTGCGAATCTGCCGGAGTTTCTGATCAAGCATCCCGAGGAAGATGTGAGGCTGCTGGCCGAGATCGATCCCGAACTGGCCAGCATTCCGGAGTAACCGGAAGGTTTGCTGCAGAACGGCCAGCCTCAAAACAATCGCGCAGGCAGCCGTTCATCGAGGGGACGGCTAGAACGAGTGCCGGATTCCAAGCATGCTGCCCACCTGACTCATCCCTTTGCCTGGCGTGGACGCTCCGCCGCCGCTTACGGAATAAGCGGCATTGGCGCTGTTCTGCAGAAAACCAAGTTGCGCATACACTGCTGTACGTGACGACAAAATGTAGGTGGCGCGGGCCACTTCCATGGTCGCTCGCGTATCTTGCTGGCGATCGATAATCCGCTGCAGCAGCATGTCGAAAAACAGCGCCGGCGACATCTGATAGTCCGCCTCCAGCGCATATTGATTCGACGTGATGGTGGGCGTTGTCGTTGAGGCTGAGTTCACGTGACGATTCAGCCATACTGCCCCGAAGGTGAATTTGCCCACTTTCGCATACCCGTCCAGCACCAGACGCGCGTCCCGATTGCCGCTGCTGGTCAGAGCAACGGGTGTCAGGCCGTTGAACAGGCTGGCCGCGGCACCTGGACCACCATTCTGACGGTCGTAGCTCGCAGCGGCACCCCAGTTTCTGGCGTCGTATTTCAGCAGGAGCGACCATTCCCGACATGCCGCGGCATTGCCGGGAATGCTACCTGCGCACGTTCCCTCCCCGGGCGTATTGAATCCGTTTGCCGGTGAGGCATCCCGACCGAACGAGTAGCTTGCGCCGACCGTCAGACCTCCAACGTGCTTCTGATAGACGACGGTATTGTCGCTGCGGGGATTCGCAATCCATGCATCGAGCGAGGCCAGTCCATAGATGTTGGTGCCGACGATATCGGCAGGCTGCAGCGACCAGAACAACATTGAATACTGCCGACCGAAGGTCAACGCACCGAGCGGACCGTCAATCCCGACAAAGGCTTGTCTGCCGAACAACCGGCCACCCTGATTGAGGCTGCCCGTGCCGGTTGCAAAACCGCTTTCGAGTGTGAACACCGCGTTGTAGCCGTCGCCGAGCGGCTCCGAGCCTTTCAGACCCCACCGCGAAGGTAGCTCGCCCGTGGTGCCTGGCATCCGTACAAGCGAGCCGCCCGTCGGGTTCGCGTGATTCACGTATTCAATGCCCGTATCGATGATCCCGTATAGCGTGACACTCTGGGCGCGGGCCGCGCTACACCAAGTTGAAGCGAGCGCAGCTACGAGAACGCCTGAGATCGCTGTGATCCGATTCATGCCTGTCTCCGATATATATTTTAATAGTACTAATTGATATGAAACGGTTTAAAAAGCATTTCACCGCGAACGTCTGGCGACCTCCAGCCTTTTCGCGCTCCCTTGGTGCAAGGTGGGCCACCGGCGCTTTCTTTATCGGAAAACTTCGCTGAAGATGCGATTACAGTTCTCGCGACCGAAGCGCGCCAGACAGCGGTGCTGAATCCGATCGCGTCCGCAAAGCCGTGTTTCGCATCACGAACTGGATTGCATGGATAGAATTTATATTCCTACAATGGGGAATTGTCAATTGACGGATTGGGAAGGATTTCCCTTAGTCGTTGTACGAAGCGGCTCGGCCTGTTTGCCGGGATGGGTGGCCGCGGAGGTGTTTGGGCTAACAACGCCACGCGCCGGCCCGAACTGACGTGCGCAGCGGACCGAGGCTCATTGAACAGCAACATGAGGCGTCGATAGATGCTTCTTGATGGCTAAGCGAATGACTAGCCTTTTAAGACCTGATGCTCGATCACACCAAAAATAGAATGCCGATTCTGGTCCGTCATGTCGATCTTGACGGTGTCGCCGAACTTCAGAAATGGGGTTCGGCACTCACCGTGTTGTAATTGCTCAACGGCGCGTACCTCCAGCAGAGTGGCCGATCCGGTATCGTCGAGCGGATCGGATACGGTGCCGCTACCGAGAATGGTCCCTGCGGCGAGCTTCCGTGACGTTGCTGCATGGGCAATGAGTCGGCCGAAGCTGAAATTCATATATTCGGCGCGCGGCGAGCCGACCCAACGGTTATTCACATGGACAGTAAGGGCACCGTGGAGTTTTCCATCTCTCCAGTTGTCGTTGAGTTCGTCGAGCGTAACGAACACCGGGCTGAATATTGTCGAGGGTTTGGCCCTCAAGAATCCGAATCCGGCTTCTTGTTCCGCGGCACCAAAAGCTCGCAAGCTCACGTCGTTTGCCATGCCGACCAGCTTGATATGGCTTAAAGCATGTTCCGGGGAGATACCCATCGGAACAGTGTCCACAACAACGACAACCTCGCCCTCGAAATCCATGTCGTGGGCTTCTGACGGCAGGTACGACGGCCCGTATGAAGGCAACAAGTCATCCGACGCTCCTTGATACATAAGTGGCGTCGTGTCGCTCCAACGGTTTTTGTTGTTCCAGGCCTTTGCCACCAGCTCGCTATGAGTCTTGAAGGCCGATGCGTCTAGCCATTGTGGTGCCCGGGCCAAGGGCGCCTGCGTGTCTTTCTTGTCGAACGCGAACACTCCTTCGGCATTGCCGTTCTCCAACTTTTGAGCTTGGGCGGCGAGTGCGTCGGCCACCTTGTCCCACAGTTCAATGGCGCTGAGCAAGGTCGTTGCGGCGTCGGCTTTCACGGCTCTGGTGAGGTCGCGCGACACGATAATCAAGCGGCCATCTTTTTCACCGTTGATGAGAGATGCGAGTTTCATTCGTAAATTCACCTTTCAAAAAGTCCAATTCAGACAGGCGTCGCACGACACCCTCATTTCATCAGGATACCTAGTCGATGATGCCCACCGCGCGGGTCCAGCCTGCGGAGCCGTGAGCCACCTTCACTGGAAAGCAGGCTACGCGGAACCCTTTGGCCGGCAGTTGCTCGAGGTTGTGCAGTTTTTCGATCTGGCAGTAGCCGACTTCCATCCCGGCCTTGTGTCCCTCCCAAATGAGTGACGCATCGCCGGTCGCGGCGAACTTGCGAGCGGTATGAACGAACGGAGCGTCCCAGCTCCAGCCGTCGGTTCCTACGACCTTGACTCCCTGATTGGCAAGGAACAGCGTGGCATCGCGTCCCATACCGCAGCCAGAGTTCACATAGTCCTTCTGGCCGTAGCGGGCACCGGCGCTGGTATTTACAACCACGATTTCGAACGGACGCAATTCGTGGCCGATGCGATCCAGTTCACGTCGCATATCGTCCGAGGTCACCAGATAGCCATCTTCGAAATGTCGGAAGTCCAGCTTGATGCCGGGCTGGAAAAACCAGCCAAGCGGCAGCTCATCGATTGTCAGGGCGCGCTCCCCGCCGTCCATGGTCGGATGGTAGTGCCAGGGGGCATCGACGTGCGTGCCGTTGTGAGTGGAAATGTGGACATTCTCGACGGCCCAACCGAGGCCTTCAGGGAGGTCCTCCAAACGTGCACCGGGAAACGACGCGATCAGATCCTTGCCGCCCTCGGCGTGCGCCGTGTACTCGATGTTCACACGTTGATGACGTGGGTCCGCGAATTCGTTGTTCTCGAGCGGGACAGACAAATCAATGTAGGTGGGCATTTTCATTCTCCTTGTGGATGGCAACCGGTCACGTGCGGACGCCTTGCGCGCCCAGTTCGCCGAACGTCTGCGCGATCCAGTCCGCGATGTAGTCGCGAGCGTTATCCTGGTTGTCAGCGCTGCAGTGCTCCACGCCGCCTTCACGCTTCGTAAAGAATTTGAGTTCACGCTTCGGGCTGTTGACCGCACCGTCGTACTGCTGATGTGCATACTCAAGCGGGATCTGGCGGTCATGTGCCCCGTGGGTGGTCAGGAACGGGACAGTGATCTTGTCGATGACCGGTGCGAGCGTGACGCCCGGCGCGAACTCCATGAACTCATCGAGCGAATTCTTGCCCCAAACCCACTGAACGTGCTCCCAGTAGTGCGGTACCGGCGTGTCACCCTCACGGGCAAGGCGCCGTTTCTGCAACTCACCCCAGTTGAAGTTCGCGCCCCAAGCCACACAAAGCTTGAAGCGTTTCTCCATAGCCGCGGCGCGGGGTGCGTAGTAGCCACCCAAAGACCAGGCACCTACGCCGATGAAGCCGTGATTAACGTCTTCGCGCGTTTCGAGGTAATCCACGACAGCGCCAGCCCAGACTTCCGACTCGATCACTGCCGTCAGTCCTTTTAGGCGCAGCGCTTCGCCAACACCTGGCTGGTCGACCGAGATACTCGACACGCCGCGGCGGGCGAGCGCTTGCTGGATGCCCGAGCCGTAGATCATTTCCTTGGTGCTGTCCAACCCGTTGAATAGCGCGATGCACGGCACGGGCAGGTCGTCGACACGCGAAGCCTTGACGAACAGGCCGGCGAGTGTTGTGCCTTGATAGGGGATATCAACCCGCTCGCAGTTCTCCTCGTGCAGTTCGACGAAGCTTGCAAAACTGCTGAGCATCTTCTGATAGACGGCCTTGCGCGGCGCGTAGTCACGGTGCTGCATGCGCTCGGCGGTCAGATAGTAGGTCGAAGCACGTCCGTGTTTTGCACCGGCGCTCAGGCGACGATTGAGCGTCAGGTCTTCCCTGGCCAGTTCGACGAGGCGATCGGCCTGCTCACACCAGGCGTTGAAGAACGCCTCGGTGCCCCCGTCGTCGCCACGCGTGGATGGCTCGACGAGGTGGCGGCAAATGGAGTCCACCTCACCGATGTTTGCACCCATGGTCAGCGCGAGATTGGTCGAGAGGTTCCAGACGTAGTTTGTTGGGAAATACTCCAGCATCACAACTCCTTCAAGGAAAAAGCTATAAGAGGACGCACTGTCCGCTCAGGAGAACGGGTTCACCATCGTTACGCCGCCCGTTGGACGCGAGCGGCCACGTGTCGTCGAATGGCCGTGCCGGCGGGGATCAGGCAAACAACGTAGATGGTCGCTGACACCCAGCCCAAGGCACGGAAGTTCGAATTGCCGACGGCTGCCGCGGCGACCGCGGGGGCGAGGGCCTGTCCGAAGGTGCTCGCTGACGCACCCAAGGCCGGAAGCCGTCCGGACGGGTCGATTTCGGCCGCGAGCGCGAGGAGGTAAGGCAGGCCGAAGAACCAGACACCCATGACCGCGCAGGCACTCACCGAATAGCTGAAGACGGTCTGACCATAGGCCATCGTCACGGTCGCAATGATCGAACCACCGAAACCGATGACCTGGGGCCATCAGTAGCCGAGCCGGCGCCCCAGTAGCGCGGCAAGAACGGAGCCGAGCCCGCCGGTAATCAAGGCCGCTGCGAGGGCGAGGCCGATCGTCTGCGGATCCAGACCAATGGCGCGCCCAATCCGCTCCTGATAGACCCAAAGCACCTGGTGGCCCAGGAGGACCAGGCCAATGCAGGCGAGCAACAGAAATGCCGTCAGACCGATTCCGTGTTGGAGACTTCCAGGTCGAGCAGGATGGGGTCGCCCCGCTTCAGTTGGCCGAGCCTGCGATCGAGGGATGAGAGACGAGGCGGCGAGGGCGATCGCCGCGAGCAGAGCGAACTGCATCAGGAAAGCCGGCATGCCGAACTTGCGCAGCAGGAAAGTCGAGCCAATGACCGCAGGCGGTCCCCAGAACAAAGCGGCGGCGGATACCATGGCATAACCGCGTGCAGCCTGTCCCGAACCTGCAATCGTTGCGTACATGACGGCCTGAACGGCACCGATCCCGACTCCGACGATGATGCGGCTAGCCGTTACCGAAGCGAAAGTGCCCGCGAGCGCGTTGGAAAACGTGCCGACGTTGACCGCAACTAATCCCCATTGCAAAATTCGGCGACGGTCGGAAGGATGCACGATCATCGCCACGAGGGTGCATGTCGCGGCGGCCGTAATAAGCTCTGCGGAGAACACCACGCCGATCTGTTGCAGGGTCAGCCCCAGCAGGTCTGCAAGTCCACCCGTGAAAACGGGTTGCGTCTGCACACTGCCAAGCGCGATGACTTGCAGGAGCATCAGAACCGCCCAGACGCTCTTGCCGAACTTCACTTCAGTCTCTCGCGCAAGTGGCGTGATAGTGGACACAGCGGAATGCATTGGTCTTCTCCGTGGCTGTAGGTCAATCGTGGAAAGAAAATCTCATCGGCTAGCAGTGAGCGGCAGATCAGGGCCAGCGAGGAAGCGAGTCGAGCGCTTCATCTCCTCGACGCGATAGAAAAACGATGTGATTCCTGCGATGGCAACTTTTGTATTCAGGAAATCGAAGGCAATACGGCGCCCTGCCTTGGCAAAAAGCATCTGCGGCCATTGGACGGGTGGTTGCGGCTGCAAGAGATATCTCGTGCGGTCGCAACAGGCGGAAAGACTAGGTGATCAGACGAAAAATGGCAGGCATGGCGTCTCCGGTATCTTCGTTATGCGCCGAAGTGCTCTGGCGACTGGTGTAGATGGAGTTTCGTATAGCGCGATGCGTTTGGACAGTTTATTGTTTCTACGCGATGCGTTTAAACCATAAACGTCAGGAGATACCTGCGCGAAGATTTCAATGGCGGGCTTGCTGATGCAGGAGGGAGAGACGACGGTGCTCGCGCTGAAAATGGAGAGCCTGATGCGCAAGCGAATGCGTACCCGGCGAAAGGCTAGTGGACTAGTGCGCGGCTTGCTGCGTTACCTTCCCAATCTTCCACATCAATATTCGACAAGCGCCATCTCGGACGCGACCGTCCGCATCAATTGACGAACCCAGGTAATCACGGGGTCGTTTTCCTGATATTTGTGCCACTGCAGTAACTCCACCAACGGCGGCACCTGCATCGGGCAAGGCAATACACGAATGGGCCACTGCGCAGAGGCCTTCTGCGCCAGCCGCGTCTGTAGTGTTCCAATCCGGTTTGTACCGCTCAAAAACATGGGCACCCGTGAGAATGTAGACACCCATACCTCCGTTCGTCGCGAGATGCCATGTGCTCGAAAAAATTCGACATCGTCCGTACTCAGACGACCCGCACCCCACTGCGTGTTGACATGTCCAAGCGAGATGTATTGGTCGGCGGAAATTGCATCGCCCACTTGATCATTTTCATTCCAGACAACACAGGAAAACGTGTCCCGGAACAGCTCTTCTGAAGGATGTTTCTTGGCCTCTGACTTGTCACTAATAATCAACAGGTCGATATCGCCACTGTCAAGTTCCTCTTCGAAGCGAGGGGTGAGGGCGCGAAAGTCGAACCGTACCAACGGAGCTTCACGGGAAGCTCGTTCAACGACGGCAGGCATGAATACGGTTTCCACGTAGTCAGAGCAGGTGACCGTAATGTTCCGGTTCACGTTCGCCAGTTCGATGCCCGCCGACGTGGAGGAGGTTATCGCCTGCAGTTGTAGCAATACATCGCGAATCGGATGTTCCAGCGACAAGGCAAGAGAAGTCGGAACCATCGTCTTCCCCACTTGCGTCAGCAACTCGTCATTGAAGTATTCGCGCAGGCGAGTGAGCGCACAACTCATCGCAGGCCTGCTGAGATACAGCCGGTCAGCCGCTCGGGTGACACTTTTTTCTGCGAGCAACGCGTCCAGGCACACGAGATTGTTCAGATCGAGCTTGTTGAATCGCATGCCTGTGCTCCTGGTGTTTATCGCTTAAACGCATCGTGTGCAAACAATAAACTGTCCAAACGCATCGCGGTATACGAAACTTCCCCTACACCAGTCGCCAGAGCACCGCGGCGCATAACGAAGATATCGGAGACGCCATGCCTGCCTTTTTCCGTCTGATCACTTAGTCGTTCCCCCTGTTGCGACCGCACGAGATAGCTCGTGCGGTCGCAATCATCCTTCCAATGGTCCCGGATGCTTTTTGCCAAGGCAGAGAGTCGTATCGCCTTCAATTTTCTAGAGATAAAAATGGCTATTGTCGGAATCGCATCGCTTCTCTATGGCGTCGAAGACGTGAAGCGCTCGACGCGCTTTTTCACTGACTTTGGTTTACCCATTGAAGTGGAGTCGGATACCGAATCACGTTTCCGGCTAGACGAAGGTTCGACGATCGTTATCAGGCAACTCGATGATCCGTCGATTCCCCGTTCAGCTGTTGTGGGCAACGGCGTACGGGAAGTCGTGTGGGGCGTTGACACCCCAGGCAGTCTGAGTGCCTTCGTCGCCGACTTGCGCCGAGATCGGGAAGTCAATATTGATGACGACGGCACAGCGCACTTCCTGACGGATTGCGGCCTGCCGATGGCACTGCGTGTCTTTCACAAGACACCGATCCTTAGCGCGCCGGATGCTGTCAACTCCCCCGGCAATATCAATCGGTTCAACCAGCACCGGAAGTGGCGCCGCAGAGCCCGCCCGAAAGCGATTCAGCATGTCGTCTTCGCAGTGAAGGATTTTGAGCAGTCGTTTTTCTTCATGCGCGACCGACTGGGCTTTCGCTTGAGCGACTACCAACGCACGTATGGCATTTACATGCGTGCGGAAGGTGCAAACAACCACCACAACATCTTCTTCCTTAACGCCAATCTCCCACTTCCCGGCTTCGACGGAGAGGTCCGATTCCACCATGCCAACTATGGCGTTGAGGATATCGACGAAATGATGGTCGGTGCCAACCACATGGAGCGGCAAGGATGGGAGCGCTCGCATCTCGGACTTGGCCGGCACCGCGTTGACTCTGCCTTGTTTTTCTACCTTCCATGCCCGGCCGGGGGCGAGGCTGAATATGGAACCGATGGTGACTATGTAGACGACACGTGGGTACCCCGTGACTGGTTTGTTCCGTCGTTCGGGTACATCTCGTTCGTTCACAACCTCCCGGACTTCCTGATTGAACCGCCGGAATGGGAAGTCCGGTATTTCGACGAATTCGCGACGGGTGCTGAGCCTGGCTACGCCTTGACCAGCGGCAAGTAACACAGAAAACAGTTCATAGATTTGCGCACGCCATAGGCGTATGCATTTAGGAGACTTTAACGATGTCGCGAGTAAAAAAGGTTCTCATTGTTGGTGGTGGTATCGGAGGTCTGACGGCGAGTGTCGCACTTGCACGCAACGGCGTGGACGTCAGCATCGTCGAGCTGAAATCGGAATGGACCGTGTACGGGGTTGGGATCATACAGCCCACCAATGCCCTGCGTGCCTTGCACGGTTTGGGACTGGCCGAGGCGTGCGTCGCGGCTGGTTTTCCGTTCCCGGGCTGGCGCATCCTCAATAGTGAGGGTGGTCTTATCGCGGACGTACCGAACCTCAATTCTGCTGCGCCGCAGTTTCTCGCGAACAACGGGATTCCCCGCAGAGCGCTGCATCAAATTCTGGTCGACACAGCTCAATCCGCCGGTGTCCAGGTCAGGCTCGGGGTCACGGTGAAGGAGTTGGAGTCGGATACCGAAGGCGTTTCCGTCTCGTTGACCGACGGTAGCGTCGAGCAATACGACCTCGTCATCGGCGCCGACGGCACGTACTCGAAAGTACGGTCGCTGCTTTTTGGAAAAACACCAACCCCGACATTCACAGGTCAGTCGGTATGGCGTTACAGCTTCCCGCGCCCGAAGGACATGACCTGGGCTTCGATCTGGTATGGCAAGCAGACCAAGGCGGGCCTCGTACCGGTGAGCGAGGAATCGATGTACCTGCTGCTGGTGACGGCAGAGCCAGGAAATCCTCGCATGCCGGACGATCGTTTGCACACGTTGCTTCGCCAACGGCTGTCGGAATACAGCGGACTAGTTGCCGAGCTTGCCGAGCAGGTCACCGATCCAAAGGAGGTTGTCTACAAGCCGTTGGAAACCATGATGTTGCCGCAGCCATGGCACAAAGGCCGCGTGGTCCTCATTGGCGATGCAGTTCACGCGACAGTCCCTCATCTTGCGCAAGGCGCTTCCATTGCAATCGAAGACGCGGTGGTCCTGGCGAGCATGCTCGACACCGAAGAGCCTCTCGACGCGGTACTCACCGCCTTCGCACAGCGCCGCTATACACGATGCAAATTCGTTGTTGACAGTTCCTTTCAACTTGGTCAGTGGGAACTGCAGGAATGGGCGGGCCATCCTGCCGCGGACGCTGACTTTGCAGGTCTTTTGCGGCGGGCGTGGGACCGGATGACCGAGCCGGTCTAAACCGCCGGCATTCACCAGAGACCATAAAAAAAGCTACACCAAGGAGACGGAGATGAAGAGGCAAAGGAGGCAAGCAGCTTTAAAAAGGCTGTCGAGACCCAATGGAAGTTATCGACTATCCGGGATTAGCGCTGCAGCACTACTCGCGGTGTCCGGCCAGGCGGGCGCGTACCAGTTCACGACAGACAACCCGGACCTGTCTGTGCGTTGGGATAACACCATTCAGTACAGCAATGCGTTTCGCCTCGACTCGCCGTCGTCTTTGCTGACATCTAATCCGAACCTGGACGACGGCGACCGCAATTTCCATCGAGGCCTGATCTCGAATCGGCTGGATGTATTGTCTGAGTTCGACATTTCATACAAGGACTTCGGTGCTCGCATCAGTGCCGAGGCGTGGTACGACACCGTCTACAACCACTCGAACGCCAACAATTCGCCGCGGACCGCGAACGCCGTATCCGTACCGTATAACCAGTTCACGAGCGCAACCCGGGTCATCGACGGTCGCGACATCCAGTTGCTCGACGCGTTCGTCTACAAGAAGGGTGAAGTAGCCGACATGCCCGTGACGGTGCGGCTCGGTCAATACTCGCTGCTTTACGGCGAGACGCTCTTTTTTGGCAACAACGGGATCGCTGGCGCGCAGTCACCGATCGATGTGAACCGGCTCCTGAGCGTGCCGGATTCGCAATTCAAGGAGGTCGTGCTTCCGCAGCCTCAAATATCGGCGCAGATTCAGGTCAAATCGAACCTGTCTGTTGGCGCGTACTACCAATTCAGCTGGCAGGCCGACCGGCTGCCGCCTGTAGGCGGGTATTTTTCCAACGTCGACCTGCTGCAGCAGGGGGCGGAAAGGATCTTGGCCGGGCCGCCACTCGTGCCCGGCGGCGGTCCGGCCGCATTCTTCCATACGGCCGATGAGTACGGACGCAACTCCGGACAAGGCGGATTTCAACTGAGATGGAGGCCAGAGAAATGGGAGACTGAGTTCGGATTCTACGCGGCACAATTTAACGCCAAGGATCCGATCGTTTATGTCCATCCGGGAGTGGGGGTGAATCCGGTCTCCGGCCAGATCGGCACGTATCAGCTTGTCTACCCGAACGATATCAAGACGCTCGGCGCGAGCTTCACGACTTCAATCGGCGACACCAATTTCGCCGGCGAGTTTTCGTTCAGGCACAACATGCCGCTGGTGCCCGAGGGCGGCGCGGTCACCGTTCCGTACGGCGAACTTGCCGATAACGGCGACAACGCGCGCTATCCGGTTGGCAACACGATGCATATCAATGTGTCGTCGATCACGACTCTGCCGCGCACGCCGTTGTGGCAAGGCGGACTTCTGCTTGCCGAAGTGGCCTATAACCGGCGGCTGAACATCACGGCCAACCCACAGGCGCTTGACCCCAATACCACGCGCGGTGCTGCGGCGATGCGCGTTGTACTTTCTCCGGCCTATTACCAGGTACTGCCTGGGCTCGATATCAATATCCCGATCGGCATTGGCTTTAACCCGATCGGCCGCTCGTCGGTCATCAGCAGTTTCAACGGCGGTTCTTATCGCGGCGGGGACATGAGCATCGGCATTTCCGGTGTCTATCTTCAATCATGGAACTTCTCTCTGAACCTGACTCACTACTTCGGTGCGGCTGATCCTGTCACTGGGCCGGCAACCGCCGCGGTTCAGGCCTACACATTCGGACAGTCCTACAAGGACCGCGATTTTGTATCGCTGTCCATATCAAGAACATTTTGAGGGAGACGGATATGGTTTCTAAATACGCGATCGCTGCCGTGGTTTGCACGGTGCTCGCCACGACTCAGTTCGCACACGCTGCGGTGTCAGCGGAAGAGGCAGCCAAGCTGGGCACCGTGCTGACGCCGCTCGGAGCGGAGAAGGCGGGCAATAAGGATGGCACCATTCCGGCATGGACAGGCGGCGATCAGAATGTACCGCAAGGGCTTAAGGGAACGGCGCGCCGGCCCGATTCGTTCGCCAGCGAGAAGCCGCTCTTCTCGATTACGGGAAAAAATTACACCCAGTATGCAGATAAGCTGAGTGATGGGCAGATCGAATTGCTCAAGAAGTACCCCGATTACCGGATCGACGTTTACCCAACTCATCGAACTGCTTCTGCGCCCGCCTGGGTCTACGAGAACACGCGCAAGAACGCCGAAAGCGCAACTTCCAGCAACAACGGTTACTCGATCAAAGGGGCTTACGGAGGGATTCCGTTTCCCATTCCCAAGACTGGTGCCGAGGCAATGTGGAACCATCTCCTGGCGTGGCAGGGACAAGCCTGGCGATATCAGTTCCACGTGCTCGTCACGGCGTCTGACGGCCAGCGTTTCCTCGCGGGTGACATCCAGGTTGACGAGCAATCACCGTACTACTTCAAGGACGGACCCAAGTCCGACTACAAGGAAGAGTACAACATGATCCACATCGTGACGAATGGGCCGCCGCAGCACGCCGGTGAAGCCGTCGTGACACGCGATCCTCTCGACCAGGTGGGTATCGGTCGACAGGCGTGGCAGTACCTCACCGGTCAACGCCGCGTGAGAAAGCTGCCTAACGCGGCCTATGACACGCCAAGTGTGTTCGTGTCAGGTGTCTCGAACTACGACGAGATCTACCTGTTCGCCGGGCCGTTGGACCGATACGACTGGACCATTGTCGGCAAGAAGGAGATGTATATCCCCTATAACGACAACGGTTTCTATCAGCCCGTGAAGGACTCGGATGTCATCGGTGAGCACTTCACCAATCCCGACCATGTTCGATGGGAATTGCATCGCGTATGGGTCGTCGAGGCGAAGCTCGCCGCCGGCAAGCGACATGTCATGCCGCGCCGTCGTTTCTATCTCGACGAAGACACGTGGCTCGCGCAATTGGAAGACGGGTGGGACGCGAGCGGGAAGCTGTGGAAGACCTTCACGATGCTTAACGTCGATTGTCCCGACCTTCCTGGCGTGGTCAGTGGAGCATTCATGACCTACAACCTGCAGACGGGTGATTGGGTGGCGAACAACATCATGAACGAAAAGTCCTACACCATCGATTTCACCAAACCGTGGCCGGACTCGCATTTTACCGGTGATGCCCTCTCGGCAGAAGGCGTACGTTGATGAACCTGGCGCGGAGGCAGGCGGCGCCGCCGCTTGCGTTGATACCATGAGTAGCTTCCTTCCACGGTCCGCGCTCGTTGTCACGCTGGCGAGCGTGTGGACCTTCCTGGCATCACCTGCGTTTTCCGAGCCCGTTATGCCGGTACTCGTGAGGCCTGCACTTGCAACCCCGCAGGCCTCACATAGTGTGCTGATCGACATTGCCCGGGCAGGGACGAGATTGGTCGCTGTAGGCGAGCGGGGCATCGTCATTACGTCCGACGACAACGGCCAGTCCTGGTGTCAGTCTAGCGTTCCGGTCAGTGTGACCCTCACTGCTGTCCAGTTTGTCGATTCAAAGAACGGCTGGGCCGTCGGACACTCGGGTGTCGTTCTTCGCTCACAAGACGGCGGCGCGAGTTGGACCAAGCAACTCGACGGCGTTCGTGCAGCGTCGCTGATCGTCGAGGACGCGAAACACGCGATTGCCTCGAACCCAGGATCAAGCGCGCAAGCCACATTGAAAGCCGCTCAACAGTTTCTGTCCGATGGACCTGACAAGCCCTTTCTCTATGTGCATTTCGACGACGTGTTGCATGGGTATGTGGTCGGCGCTTATGGACTCATTTTCCACACAGCTGACGGCGGCGAGTCATGGCAATCGTGGCTGCGATTTGTAGACAATCCTAAAGGTCTGAACCTGTACAGCATCCAGAGTGATGGCAACACGCTTTATCTGGCAGGGGAGCAGGGCTACTTCGCCCGATCCGGCGACGGTGGAAAATCCTTCAAACATATTCCTACGCCCCGCGACGCGAGCTACTTCGCCATGCAAGTGATGCCAGGAGGCGGGGTAGTGGTAGCGGGTCTGCGAGGGTCGGCGTTTGAATCGACCGACCGGGGAGACGCGTGGCAACCCACGACATTCGAATCATCCGAATCGTTTTCAGCGCTTGTGCGAATGAGGGATGGCCGCCTGCTTTTCGCAAACGAAGCAGGCGAGTTTTTTGTCCAACCATCCCTGAATCATCCTGTGGAATCATTGGGTGTGGCTTCATCCCATAGCGTGAACGCAGCAGTAGAGGCAGCCAACGGGTCCTTGGTTACAGTGGGGTTTCGGGGCGTCAGAGTCGTGGGTCGCAACACCATCGCGTCCACGATCCCGCAAGGAGCGGTAAAGTGAAAGACACGTCTAAAAAAGCGGACCAACCAGTAATCCGCGATCTGGCGCAGTTTGACCAGGCATCAGGTTCGAGTATCGAAAGGCTTCTGTTCAATAACCGGCTCGTGGTCGCCATCATTTGTGCGGTGGTCACGGTCCTGCTTGGTTATTCGGCTACCAGGGTGCGGTTGAACGCCAGCTTTGAGAACATGATTCCGACCGGTCACGAGTACATCAAGAACTACCTTGAACATCGATCGGATTTGAAGGGGCTTGGAAACTCGATTCGGATTGCTGTGGAGACTGACGGTACGATTTACGATGCAAAATTCCTGAATACGCTCCAGAAAATCAGCGATGAAGTATTCCTCGTACCGGGGGTAGACAGGCCGTTTATGAAATCCCTGTGGACGGCAAATACCCGCTGGATAGCGGTCACCGAAGATGGTATCGAAGGTGGTCCGGTGATCCCGGACACCTATGATGGCTCCCAGCGAAGTCTCGACGAGCTTCAACTGAACGTTTCCAGATCGGGTGAGATCGGTCAGCTTGTCGCGCCGAACAGAAAATCCGCAGTCGTGTTCGTGCCGTTGCTTTCGTTCGACACGGACTCTGCAAAGCCGCTGAACTATGCAGCACTGTCTGATCGACTTGAGAAAATCCGGCGGACTTACCAGACCCAGCATATCCACATCCGCATCATCGGTTTCGCCAAGGTCATCGGTGATCTGATTGCAGGGTTGAAGGAAATTATGCTGTTCTTCGCAGGGGCGATCCTGCTAACCGCAGCGATGTTGTACTGGTACACGCGATGCGTCAGAAGCACCGTGCTGGTCGTGGTCTGCTCTTTAGTCGCTGTTGTGTGGCAATTGGGCCTGCTCCCGATGGTGGGGTTCGAGTTGGACCCGTATTCGGTGCTGGTGCCGTTTCTCGTTTTCGCTATCGGCATGAGTCATGGCGCGCAGAAAATGAACGGCATCATGCAGGACATTGGACGCGGAACTCACCGAGTCGTAGCGGCGCGATACACGTTCAGACGTTTGTTTCTAGCCGGGCTGACCGCGCTGCTTTGTGACGCCGTCGGCTTCGCGGTGTTGACCGTCATCAAGATTCGCGTTATTCAGGAGCTAGCGGTTATCGCGAGCATCGGTGTCGCCGCGCTCATATTCACAAACCTGATTCTTCTTCCAATTCTGCTGAGTTATGTGGGCGTGAGTGGCAACGCTGCATGCCGTAGCCTCGTGTCCGAGACCAGTTCTGGTTACAACGGTGCTCAACGGGCGGCTTGGCGATTCCTCGGTAGCTTTACCAATCGCCGAAACGCTGGTATTGCCATTTTCGTTTCCGCCGGCCTTGCGGTCGCGGGATATGCCAGTAGCACGCACTTGAAGATTGGGGATCTGGACGCCGGAGCGCCGGAGCTCAGGCCGGACTCCCGCTATAACCGCGACAACGCATTCATCACCAAGAACTATGGTGCGAGTAGCGATGTATTCGCCGTGATGGTAAAGACGCCCAACGGCGCATGTGCCAACTACGACACCTTGATGCGTGTAGACGCGCTCGAATGGCAGCTTCGGCAGGTGCCGGGTGTCGAGTCCACTTCGTCGCTGGCCAGTATCAGCCGGAATGTAATGCTTGGAATGAATGAAGGAAGTCCGAAATGGTATGAATTGTTGCGGACTCAAAGCATGTTGAATTCGATACTGCTACGTGTGCCCCCGGAATCGTTCAATCAGAGTTGCAACCTGCTGTCCGTGTTTGCGTACCTGAAAGATCACAAGGCGGACACGTTGCTCACCGTTGCTGGAGCTGCCCAGCAGTTTGCGGAGGACAACAACAATCCGAATGCACAATTTTTACTTGCAGCGGGAAATGCGGGCATACAGGCTGCAACGAACGCCGTCGTGAAACGTGCAAGTCACGAAATGCTCTATTGGGTCTATGGCGCTGTCATTGCGTTGTGTCTTCTGACCTTCAGGTCGTGGCGGGCAGTGGTATGTGCCGTTCTTCCTCTGATGCTGACCTCGATACTTTGCGAGGCACTGATGGTGTGGTTGAACATTGGAGTCAAGGTATCCACCCTGCCAGTCATCGCGTTAGGAGTTGGCATTGGCGTGGACTATGCGCTGTATGTGATGAGTGTCATTCTGACTGAACTTCGAATGGGAAAAACATTGTCTGAGGCTTACGACCGTGCCCTCCGGTTCACAGGAAAAGTTGTCCTGCTAACAGGATTTACGCTTGCGGCCGGCGTAGCAACCTGGACCTTTTCGCCAATCAAGTTTCAGGCCGACATGGGAATATTGCTTGCCTTCATGTTCGTCTGGAACATGGTCGGCGCACTCGTACTCCTTCCCGCGCTTGCACACTTTCTTTTACCCCAGAGGCTATTCGCGGAGCTTCCCCGGGAAGCTAGGCCCAGATCATCCGCGACGAGCCGCGAGGCATGACATCAAAAGTACGAGCAGAGGAGCGACCATGGCCAGGAAAGTCATCGTAATCTGCGCCTTGGACTCCGGTCCACACATCCATCGATGTCGCCGCATTTTTTGGTCACTCTTGGGCAAATTGCTCATGCTGCAAACTACTTCTACGAGCAGGCGACCCCAACGTCAAGCAGGCCAAAGCGGCCATCGGCGTGGCGGCCCTCAACTGCGGTACGTCTGAAGTCCGTCTGCCGTAAGGTCCATGCAACGTGATCACCAGCACCAGACCCGAGTTCCACGGGAGCGGATAAAAATGGGGGAGGGAAGTTCAGTGTCGGGCGAACTCAGGCAATCTAAACGAGGGAACCGCTTGGCGAAACAGGTCTCCAACCTGCCGTCGAGCAGTTCTACATGCGCTTGTAAAAGATAGTGAGCGCCCTTCATCGACCAACGCATTTGTTGATGTTTCGTGAGTCGCCGGTTTATCAAGGGATTCGTAACCGACTCGGCGGACGCAGACGACACCTGACGGCCTGCCGTCCGTGCCTGTTGATAGTCGATAAGATCGCAGCGATTGTTCACGAGGAGAGTCAACAATCGAGAAGTTGCGCTACGCGAAGACCGCGCCATCGACTTCCAGTTCGGCGCCACTAATATAGCCTGCTGCATCCGAAGATAGGAAGGCAACCGCAGCCGCAATCTCGTCGGGGCGCGCTACTCGCCCAAACGGAATCATTGCCGCGATCGCCGACTGGTCTGCCTCAGGAAGCCCGCGGAACATTGGCGTATCAGTTGGACCTGGCATAACCGCGTTCACTCGGATGTTTAGCGATGCGAGCTCGAGCGCCGCGTTTTTCGTCATACCTCGAACTGCCCACTTAGACGCTGCGTAAGCGAACTGCCCGGGCACGCCGCGCGTCGCGAGGCAGGAGGAGATATTCACGATCGCACCATGGCGGTTGCTCGCAAATGCGTCGACGACCGCTCTCATGCCCAGGAACGTGCCCAGTTGATTGACGCGGAACAGTGCCTCCATCGAGGCGACTGTTGTGTCGGTCATCACACCGTGCCGATGAATTCCTGCGGCATTAACCAGGACGTCTATCTTTCTGAATCTACTTAGCGCCCGCTCTACGACCTCGCTCCGGGCCTGTTCCTGCGAGACGTCATGCTCGAGGAAGATTGCTCGCTTGCCCAGTGACGACAGTTGCTCGCCTGATTGTGCGAGATCGGTGAGTACGACCAATGCGCCGTCGGCCAAAAATTGTTGTGCGATCGCAGAACCGATACCACCGTTCGCGCCGGTCACAATGGCTACCTTTCCTTCGAGAGAAGGGCGGGTCGAACGGCTCTCTTCAAATATCGCTTGCATAGCTAGATGTCTCCTGTTTGATAGTTGAGTACGCGAGTTGCTATCGGCTGGCATCGCTCAGCGGTAAAGGCCGGACATCTGTGGTCCACATAATGAAGGAACGCACTTGCCCGCTGCGTACACGTTGGGCCAGCATCTGAGGCTTCTCGATCCGCTCTTCAAAACACGACATTGACGGTCGAGATCATAACGAGTGCCCGCGAGTGATCGATGAAGCGCATTTCATCTGGCTGTACTACTTCGAAATAGTGGTCGTCGGTATAGTACTTAACGAGGTCGTCGACGTTGTCGAGCCACAGTTCCGCGATTCCATCAAAATGATGGTCTGGAAGATCAATACCGGGGATCGTCACGCCGGTGTTGTGCACCTGCTCGTACCGCTTTACCAGCGATCTCGTGAACTCGTCTCCGCGAAGCAACGCCGCATGAATCTCTCGATGGTGTTCACAAACTCCTCCCGAGTCATCGAAGTTTTCCTCGGCAGGAATACAGTTAGTTTGATCAAAGCGCGTCTCCAATCATCTCTAATTCGCTGGACTGTTTCACACAGGAAACAGATTCTCTTTGCCGGCGCATACTGATGGGGTGCGCGCCGATGGCACTCGTGCGTGCAGCCGGCGCTCCCATTTTGCTAGCTCTCCCGCCGCCCCGGATAACTCTGAACGTAGTCGAGAACTTCGATGTTCCGCTCCTCCCGCAGAGCGCTGGCAATCTCGGCTTCGTATGTTTTTCGATAGGGCTTGCTAAACAGGTTCTCCATGAAATAGTCGATATCGCAGGACCAGGCTTCGTAGATCACCAGCGATGTCGGATCGTCCTTCGAATGATGCACCCATGCGTGAACGAACTCCTTCTCCGCGCTCATTGCATCCCCAACGTCCGAGAGCAAAGCCTTGATCCTGTCGAGTTTCTCAGGCTTGATCTTCAGGTGGACCACAGCGGCGAAACGGTCTTTCATCTCTATCTCCTTGAATCACAGAACTCACAAAGAATTCGTTCTTGTCGCCACGAATGTTCGCCTCAGTGGCGATCCGGACGTGACGGGAAAGTGTGCCCCTAACCAATTCGCCTTCTTATGCGTTAAACCCTCCATCAATCGTCAGACTGGCACCTGTCACAAACGCGGCCTCGGGACTCGCGAGCCAGGCAACCATTCCCGCGATTTCGTCCACGTGAGCAAACCTCGGTAGTGCAAGCATCTGCCGGAAGATCGGCGCATAAGGGCCATCGGACGGATTCAGATCGGTATCCGTGGGACCGGGTTGAACGTTGTTGACTGTGATCCCCCTCGCACCAAGATCGCGAGCCAGTCCACGGGTGAACCCGGCTACAGCTGCCTTCGTCAATGCGTACACACTACCCCCTTCAAACGGCATTCTGTCGGCGTTGCAACTTCCGATGGTGATGATGCGCGCCCCGTCCTTCATATGTCGTGCCGCAGCTTGCGAGGCCACGAACACACCGCGGACATTGATTGCCATCATGCGATCGAAATCTTCGGCCGAGAACTCATCGATATGCGAAACAACAATGATGCCGGCGTTGTTCACGAGAATGTCCATGCCGCCCCTTTCCCGCGCCACCTGATCGACCGCGGCCGCTACAGCTTCAGGCACTGCGCTGTCCGCTTCGATTGCCCACGCCTTGCAACCCTCGTCCTTAATCGCACGCAGTACGTTATCGGGCCCGTCGAATGCACCGGGATAGGTGATCGTGACGTGCGCGCCGTCCCTGGCAAGACGCTGAGCGATGCCAGCGCCAATCCCGCGTGCGCCTCCGGTTACTAGCGCGACCTTTCCTGTTAGCTTTCCCATCTAATGTCTCCGTTTCGTTCGTCAAAAAAGATGTTCCGCTTTTGATCAATATGGCTGGATCGTCACTGGAATATTGACTGAGTACTACGTAGGTTAATGGAGCTGTTATCCACTCGATTTATTTAGTCTTTCGCCACAGCTTCTTTAACTGAACTTCAAACGTCAGTGCGAATCGAGAGGCCGCAGAAATGGCTCGATTGCGTCGAGGAACGTATCGGGTGCTTCCTCGGGACTAAAATGTCCGTAGTCTGCTATTACCATCCCGGCCGCGTTGTTGGCGATGAGTCTCGCCGTTTGTTCGACATACACACCCAAAGCACGCGACGCCCCCATTGCACTCGACCTGGCGCTAGAAGGAATAGGTGATCCCGACATTGGCTCCGAAAGTCCCTCCCGATGGCAAATACACGGGCCCATCGTTGGAAAGACCCGTGTTCATCTTTCCGCTATTGTTCACATAGCCGAGCTGTGTATACAGCATCGTCCGCTTCGAGAAGAAATACCGCACACCGGCAGCGGCGAGTATCGAATGATTGCTCGAGTCGTTGCCGTCCCGAGTCAGCCACGCACCGGCATCGAGAACTAGCGCAGGCGTCGCGGTATAACTTACGCCGCCCCCATACACACGGCTATCGAAGGATCCCGCAACCTTGAAAGTCACGAACACTGCCTTGAGTGTCAAATTGTCGAATGCATAGCCTGCCCCAATGGTGCTTCCCGTGAACGCTATCGTCGAGATTGCCGGAGCAGAAGTATTTGCATCTCCTGAGTTCCCGCGATAGAAGGCTGCGTCAGTGAAGAAGCCGTTCCGGTTATAGGTCACGCTTCCCGAGTACTGCCTTGCAGCCCGGAAATTACCTGCTTCTCCGCCGAGGGCGACCATGACACTTCCCTGCAGTCCAGCAAAAGTCGGACTCGAGTAGGTAATCGCATTGGAGTTAAACAGCCCGGTCGTGATGACGTTGCCCACGTATATTGGCGCCAGAGACCCGAAATCCGATGCTCCACGCGCATCCGACTCGATTAGCGCGAGGACGAACGGAGAAAATTGCACGCCTGCCGTGGCAGAGCCGAAATTGCCCGCTAGCCCGAACTTTGACTCGATCACAAACATAAGCCATTGATTTCACGCTGTTATGCGTGCGAGCGCAGGATAGCTACTGG
>NZ_FCOK02000042.1 GCF_001544555.2 Caballeronia udeis
CCAGTAGCTATCCTGCGCTCGCACGCATAACAGCGTGAAATCAATGGCTTATGTTTGTGATCGAGTCAAAGTTCGGGCTAGTGCATCGGATTCGAGGAAGGCGCGGTAGATGCGTTCGGGAGTAGCGCGCAAGACGCGATGAAGACGGACGGTTCCGGTAGTCATGGTGTGATCGCCTTTCAGTGGGGAGGTTGAACATACCCACGACGATTCGGCGACGCGGGTATCGACATGGATTGAGATCGGGAAAACCCGTAGGCGCCACACACGCGGCAGCCATCAAGCGCCGACGGCTTGCCGATACGCGCTCGGCGCAACCCCGATGCTTTCGCGAAAACGGTGGCTGAAATGGCTGGCGTTTGCATAACCGCATTGTTCGGCGACCTGCGTGAGCGACAGCGCGGTGGTACGCAGCAGCGTGCGCGCGCGTTGGAGCCTCCGTTGCGCGATCCACGCAGCGGGCGGGAGTCCGAACGATGTATGGAACATGCGCGCGAGGTGAAACTCCGACAACGCCGCGACGCCCGCCAGTTCACCGAGTGTGAGCGTTTGCCCGAGATGGTTTTCGATGTAATCGCGCAGGCGCCGCCGCGTCGCAACCGACAAACCGCCCTTGAGTGAGGCATCAGTCCGGCGCACGCCTTGGGCGCGTAGCAGCAGGCTCAACACCTGATGCGCGGTTTCATTGGAACGCAGCAGGCCGCCGGGGTCCTGCCAGTCTTCGTTGGCGAGGGTTTGACAAAGGCTCGCAATGCGGGCGTCTTCGAAATAGGTGCGATCGGCTAGCGTCAGTTCGCGAGGCTCGCGATCGAGCTCCTGCACCGCGCGTTGGGTGAAGTGTTCGGGCAGGAAGTACAGATGCATGAAATGCATGTGGCCGCGGACCCACCAGCGCGATTCGTGATCGCCGGGAAGCGCGCAGAGCCGCGCCGGCGCGCCGTAGCGGCCGGGCATTTTCTGACGTTCGGTGCGATAGCCGCCGTCCAGATAACACGAGAGCGTGTGGTGGCCGGGTCGGTCATAGATGGTCTCGGCTTCTTCGGTGTCGCGCGTCCACACCGCGGGCCAACTGATCGCCGAGCCACGCAAACCGGTCAAGATTCGCGTTGGCGCTGCTCAGCGTGTGACAGACCGAATGAAGGCCGAACGGCGTTTCGGTGGAGTCCATCACGGGGGCGGGCGGTCTGGGGTTCACGGGACTGGCGGGATGAAGCTGATGACTGGGTAACCACAGTATACGGCGAGCCACGGGCGGTGGCTTGGCGCCGCCAGGAAGAGCGCAATCCTGGACAAGTGCGGCAGGGCCTGCTGCCGCATAGTTGAGGTTCCGTTTTTATGCTGCAGGCCGTGCCATGAATATGTTGCTCTATGCCGTTACCGTCCTGATCTGGGGCACCACGTGGATTGCGATCAAATGGCAGCTCGGGTCGGTGCCCCCGCCGGTATCGATTGCGTGGCGGTTCTGGATCGCCGCGCTGGTGCTGTTCGCGCTGCTGCGTCTGATGCGTCGTCCGATCTGGCCGCCGCGCGCCGCATGGCGCTACCTGGCCGCGCAGGGACTGGCGCTGTTTTGCGTCAACTTCCTGTGCTTTTACTACGCCGAACAGGTCGTGCCGAGCGGACTCGTGGCGGTGGTGTTTTCGACCGCGCCGCTTTTGAACTCGATCAACGGACGCCTGTTCATGGGCCGCCCCTTGCAGCCCACCGCGATTGCCGGCGCGGCGCTGGGCCTGGTCGGCATCGTCTGCCTGTTCGTTCAACAGATGGCCGGGCATCTCGGCGACCACACTGCGTGGTTCGGCCTCGCGATCGCGTTCCTCGGCACCTTGTGCTTCTCCGCCGGCAACCTGTTGTCGAGCCGGATGCAGTCGATGGGCCTGCACCCGTTCGCCACCAATAGCTGGGCCATGCTGATCGGCGCCGGCGTCCTGACGATAGGCAGCGCGCTGGCCGGCTTTTCCTTCGCCATCGAGCCAGACGCGCGTTATCTGGGCGCGCTCGTCTACCTGGCCGTGTTCGGTTCGGTGATCGGCTTTACGGCGTATCTGATGCTGGTTGGGCGGATCGGGCCGGAACGGGCAGCTTATTGCACCGTGCTGTTTCCGATCGTGGCCTTGGCGGCGTCGACCGTGTTCGAAGGCTATCGGTGGTCCGCATTGGCGGTGGTCGGGCTGGTGCTGGTGGTAGCCGGCAATCTGGTGGCGGTCGACCTGACGCGGCGCATGTTTGGCCGCCGGGCGCAGCCTTCCTGATGGAGCCTCCTGGGCGTCAAGCTCCGGGTGATAACAAGAACTTCACGACTGCGTCGACGAACTCAAGCGGAAACTCGACGTTGGAGAGATGTACCGCTGGCAGCACCAACAACCTTGCGCCCGGGATCGTCTCCGCCATCTGCACGCTGTAACTCGCTGCCGTGACCGTATCGTGCTCGCCCGCG
Organism: Caballeronia udeis; assembly: GCF_001544555.2. Taxonomy (GTDB): domain Bacteria; phylum Pseudomonadota; class Gammaproteobacteria; order Burkholderiales; family Burkholderiaceae; genus Caballeronia; species Caballeronia udeis. Next base: position 2,438 of record NZ_FCOK02000042.1, read on the forward strand.
ATCACCAGCGTCGGCCGCGTGATGCACGCAACATCCTGCCGCATGTCGGTATCCTGCACGGCGCGCCACGAACCGACCAGACCATGGCGGTTAGTCGTGAGCAGCATCGTACGGAATGTCTCCATCACCGGATCGCACGCCTCAAACATACTCGCCGGAAACCAGTTGTGCAGGAACGTCTCGGCCGTAGCGGTCATGTCGTCGGCCTGGAGAGCCTGGGCGATTGGCGCATCAAACCTGTCCGCAGGTCCAAGATAGGGCGCTGTATTGCTGAGAACGAGCCGGTCGATCCGTGCCGGCGCGTGTATGCCCAGCCACTGCCCGACAATGCCTCCCAGCGAGAGTCCCAGGAAATGCGCTTGCCCGATGCCGAGCGTATCCATCAGCTCGAGAACGTCGTGTCCCAGCCGCGCAAGGGAATACGGCCCCGCAGGAACGCTCGACGCACCATGTCCGCGGGCGTCATAGCGCAGCACCGAGAAATGACGGCCCAGTTCGACAACTTGCCCGTCCCACATACGCAGTGTCGTACCGATTGAATTGGACAGCACCAGCACCGGCTTGTTGTCGTGGCCATCTATCCGGTAGGCAATGCTTACGCCGTCTGATGTCGTGAAGTAGGAGAAATTGTCCATAGGGCTCTCGCAAAAGAAACGCCGCGTCGCACGGTCCGGTTGGCCGCACGTCATTACGGCGCAGGTTCATGGCGTAGAGTATGGACAACGTCGTGTTCCGATAAAATTACAAAATTCGGATACTCTTTGTCAGAAAAAATGACATGAACGATTTCGCCCTGCATGATCTGAAATGCTTCGATGCTGTCATCCGCACGGGCAGTTTCCAGGCTGCCGCGGCCGCCTTGCATCGATCCCATCCGGCGGTGTTCGCTGCGGTGGCGAGGCTCGAAAGCCAGGCAGGTCTGAGTCTGCTCGATCGCGGGAGCTACCGCGTCAAACTAAGCGATGCAGGGCGGTCATTCCATGAACGCATGCAAACGCTCCTGTGCGAAGCCGAGGGTCTGCGTCAATACGCGGCGCAACTGGCCATGGGTGAAGAGAGCGAGCTGCATGTGGTGTTGGGCGATCTGTGCCCCCGCCCGGCAGTGCTCAGGCTACTCGCGCGCTTCTTCGAGACGTGTCCGAACACGCGGCTGCATCTGCATTTCGAAACGGTTGGTGGTCCTATCGAACGCCTCAGGGCTCGCGATGCCGACCTGATGATTCACCGCGTCGACACGACGGACCCGTTTCTGGAGTGGATTGCGCTTTGCAAGGTCCGGCTGATTCCCGTGGTCGCTCCGGGCTTGCTGCCGGTGTCGACGGCCACGACAGTGCGCCCGGAACATCTACGTGACTACACCCAATGCGTCATGCGGGATTCGGCTCGCGTGCCACGTGACGAGCATTTTTTGGTCATCGAGGGGGCGCACCAGATCACGGTTGCGGAGCAGTTCATGAAGAAGGATGTCATTCTGCAGGGCCTTGCATGGGGACATCTGCCGGACTTTCTGATCAATGGAGAAATACGTAGCGGCGAGCTCAAGTCCATTGCGGGCCGGTACTTCCCCGGCCGCGCGGAAACGGTGGTTGCCGCTCGGCGCAGCGACGGGGCGCACGGTCCCGTTGCACAGAGGCTATGGGCGTATTTGCAGGCGAACGCTCCGATGGCGCCCTCTCTGTCATGAAGCCGCGCAAGGGGCGAAGTCCCAGCTCGCGCGCTTGAGGCGCGCGGGAATCGTCGCTCAGTGCAGGGCCGCTTCGGCAATGCCGGCCAGCGCGCTGAGCACGACGACGGCAAGAGGCGGGAGTCGCCACCGTGTCAGCAGGAAAAAGCCGATGACTGCGACGGCAAAGTCGAGCTTGGAGAGAACCGCGCTGGTCCAGACCGGTGAGTAGAGTGCGCTGGCCAGTAGTCCGACAACAGCGGCATTGACTCCTGCAAGCAGCGCGGTCATGGACGGGCGGGCGCGCAGAGCTTGCCAGTAGGGCAGCGCCGCGAGCACGAGCAGGAGACCCGGCAGGAAAATCCCCACGGTGGCCAGCAGCGCACCGGTCCAGTGGTTCGGCGCTTCCGCCATCATCCAGCCGAGAAATGCGGCGAACGTAAAGAGCGGCCCCGGGACCGCTTGCGCGGCGCCATATCCTGCGAGAAAGTCGTTCGACGAGACCAGGCCGGCCGTAACGGTCTGCTGCTGAAGAAGCGGCAGCACAACGTGACCGCCGCCAAACACCAGCGCGCCCGAACGATAGAACGCTTCAAGGACCCTGACGGCCGGATCCGCGTGGAGTGCGACGAGCGCCGGAAGCCCAAACAACAAGACACAGAAGATGATCAGGGCGATAGCGCCCACCGTGCGGGACACGCGGAACTCGTGGGTGTGCTGCGATATGCGAGCGGTGTCTGTCGATGTCGTGGTCCGGCACAACACAAGCCCAAGCACAGCACCAAGGCCGATAACGATGAGCTGCGCATAAACGGTGCTCAGAATGCCGAGTACCGCGACGGCGATTAGCGCGATGCCAGCGCGGCGGTAATCTGGACACAGGCGCCGCGCCATGTCCCAGACTGCCTGGGCGACAACAGCGGCAGCGACGAGCTTGAGGCCGTGGATCAAGCCGCTACCGACCGGGCCGCCGAGGCTCGGAGCAATGGCGGCAAAGCCGATCAAAAGCAGGACTGAAGGCAGCGTGAACCCGCACCACGCAGCGAGTCCTCCGAGCCATCCTGCCCGCAAAAGACCGATCGAAAATCCCACCTGGCTGCTGGCGGGTCCGGGAAGAAACTGACAGAGCCCGACGAGATCGGTGAAGCTTTCGTCATCAAGCCAGCCACGCCGCTCGACGAACTCCCGGCGGAAGTAACCCAGATGCGCAATGGGACCGCCGAAGCACGTCAGTCCGAGCTTGAGAAACACCGCGAGAACTTCCACGACGGCACCCATCCGGCTTGAATGCGGCAAGGCAATATCAGTTTTCATACGTTCACGTGCTACGGGTCACCCTGGCTTCAATGGGATTCGCTGCCGCTGCTGTTGGCATTGGCGCCGGCGCTTGGGGTTCATGGTTCATCGCTGCGGACGTCGGCGCTATCGAGCGTTTCCGATACGTTTCCTTGGCGCGCGTGAACCTGTAGCGTGAGCTTATACCGTTCCTTCATTACGCCGATAAGGCGGTCACCTAGCCACCGGACTCTTGCCTGTCAGACCAGCAAGCCGCCGCCATCGACCGGCAGGATCTGTCCGGTCGCGTAGCCGTTGAGCATGAGGTACACATAGGCCTTCGCGGCCTCCTCCGGCGACGCGCCGCGGGGCACGGGCAGGGGGGCTACCATCGACTGCAGCATGGCCACCGGCATGGTCTGCTTCACGTGGTCGGTGAGGACAATGCCCGGGCATACGGCGTTGACCCTCACCGGGCTGAGATCCATCGCGAGGGCGCGGGCCAGGTATTCGGCCGCGCCCCCCAGGGCAGTCGGCAACGGCGCGCCTTTCATCGGCCGATGCGTGAGCATGCCGCTCGTCAGCGTGATCGAGCCGTCCCCTGGGCGATGGTCCGGCAGCCGTGCTTCACCGCCGCGAGTACGCCCCAGAAGCGGACCTCCAGGAGCGCTCGTGCCTGCTCCAGGTCCAGATCCCGCGAGGAAGCGTAGAACATCGATCCGCCCCAGTCGCCGGCCGTTATCGCCAGATGATCGAATGCGCCGAGTGCTGCGAAGAAGCCGGCAACGCTGGCCTCGTCGCGCACGTCGACGGCACGCCCGGTCGCACCTTGCAGGCGCTCAACGGCCGCGCTGACGTTTGCCTCGCGGCTCGACGCGATAACAACCGCGGCACCCTGGGCACGCGCGAGTCGGGCAACGGCGAAGCCGATTCCTGACGCGCCGCCAATGACGACCACGCGTTTTCCATCGAGTGACATTGCTGTGTCGGCCATCCTGATTCTCCTATGCCATTGAGGTCTTTGTTGCGAATGCCGGAAGAGCTATCGCCACGCTTTTACGAGCGGATGAGGCCGAGGACCTGATGGCAGTTCGCGACCAGTTCACGGACGACCGCGCAGCCGATGAAGCCGGCGGCTCCCGTGACAAAGACGCGCATGTGATGCTCTCCCAGGTGATCGAGCGAGCAATGTACGTGGCAAAATCATCCTGTTAAAGTGGTGACGTTATCCAGGTATACCTCCTAACAGGTTGCACATGGCCCACGCGAACGAGAACGAAAGTGACAACCGGCTCGGCAATTATCTGAAGAACAGGCGGACGAAGCTCGATCCCGCGTCCTTCGGCTTTTCCGGTAGCCGGCGGCGGACGGCGGGACTGCGTCGGGAAGAGGTAGCGCAGCGCGCCAATATCAGCGCGGCCTGGTACACATGGCTGGAGCAGGGGCGCGGCGGCAATCCGTCAGCGGATGTGCTGGACCGTATTGCGAGCGCTTTGATGCTGACCGAAGTCGAGCGTGAACATGTGTTCCTGCTTGGCCTTGGCCATCCGCCCGAAGTCCGCTATCGCGGTGGCGACGCAATCACGCCGCGACTGCAGCGTCTGCTCGAAGCGTTGCCCCATAGTCCGGCGATCGTCAGGACCGCGACGTGGGACGTGATTGCCTGGAACCGCGCGGCCGCGGCCGTGCTCACCGACTACGGCTCCCTGCCGCCCGAACGACGCAATATCCTGCGCATGATGTTCTGCGATCCCGGCGTCCGTGCCGCGCAGTTCGACTGGACAAGCGTGGCCCGCTTCGTGGTGGGCGCCTTCCGGATCGATGCCGCACGCGCAGGCGCCGAGGCCGAGGTGGCGCCGCTCGTCGACGAACTGTGCCGGGCAAGTCCGGAGTTCGCCGCGATGTGGCGAGACAACGAGGTGCAGACCCACGGCGATGGGGTCAAGCATTTGCGCCACCCGGTGCTCGGCCCGATCTCGCTCGAATACTCGTCCTTCGCTGTCGATGGGCGGCCGGATCTTCAAATGATTGTCTACAACCCGGCGACACCGGCCGACCAGGAACTGATCAGGGCTCTGATCGAGAGAACGCCGGTGACAGTTGAGGAGTGAGCCTTGGGCCGGAAAACCCGCGAGGGTGCCGAACCTTCAGAGGCTCACCAGGGCCTTGGGATTGAACGAAGTGGCATGAGTCGTAGTGAGGAATTTGCTGCGAACATTGGGCGAAGTTTTATACAGCGTAGCTGAGCAGAAACAGACAACCTTTGTCGCTACGGAACAGGACATCGGCGGACCCTGTTTCTGCCACGCCTGCCCAGCCGGCGGTCAAAACCTGACCGTTCTGAATGGCTTCGCCTTCCAGCATGAAGATGAATTCCGGTCCTTCATGGTTATGAGTGGGCAAGACGGCGCCGGGCTCGAAGCGCACGAGTTGCATGGCGCGCCCATTTGCCTTGCCCAGGTTTTTCACCGCTACGCCCTTGGCCAATTTCGAGTCTTGCCAAGGGGCGGTGCTGCTGTCGGTGAAGATGAACTTCGCTTCCGGTCGCGCAGTCATGGCCGTCCTCCTGGTCTGGAATTTAGCCGGAGTGTCGCTAAAGCAGGCGCTTTATCCTTGCTTCTGCGCGGCGCACTCAAGCATCGCATCGCCAATCCGATTGTCGAGTGCCTTGAGCGCCTCTCCGGCACCCTGGATATCACGGGCCTCCTTATTCTGGCCGAGCTTGCTCTTGCCCGTTAGCCGCGTGATATCGATTTGCAAACCGACAATCGCCTTGAGCATGGTGTCGATGTATTCCTTCGGCGCGTCACCCATTTTCCAGGGTTCAGGCAGCGTGGCCTCGTGCGTGCGGGTTAGACGGGCGACCACGCCACGCACATATTTTTCGTCGTCGCGAATGGTGATGCGCCCATGGGCGTGAACGACGATGTAATTCCAGGTCGGCACCTGCTTGTGCGCCTCATGCTTGCTCGGGTACCACGTGGGGGAGATATACGCATCGCCGGCGCGGAAGATGACCAGCACCTCGTCGCCATTGGCAACGTCCTGCCACAAGGGATTGCTCCGCGCGACATGTCCATGCAGCACACCCAGGTCGCCTTCGTCCGCTGCAAGCTCAAGCGGAATGTGATTGGCGTCCAGACCGCTCTTGCCGTTGGTAATCAGGCTGCCAAAGGGATTTTGAGCAATGAGTGTGTGCATCACGTCTTTGCGAGACTCATTGAAATGGGCGGGCACGTACATGGTTGCTCCAGTAGGTTTCTGTCCTTCACCTGTGCGAAGGGTGTTCGTCTTGTATGAAGTGTGTACCAAAACTGGTTTATTCTGTAGAGCCAGTTTGAATCACTTTTACTGAACCAGAATCATGGCGCGAACTCCCCTTGTGTTAGACATTCCTGCACTCGGCGCACTCGAACGAGGCGCGGGAAACCTGTCCGGCCAGTTGGCGCAACTACTGCGTGAGGCAATACACAGGGCAGAAATCAGGCCCGGCGACGCTGTGCCGTCCACCCGGCTGCTCGCCGCTTCCTTGAACGTTGCGCGTGGGACGGTGGTGGAGGCCTACGAGCAACTGATCGCCGAGGGCTTTCTGGAGTCGCAAAGAGGGGCGGCCACACGCGTTGCCGAGGCGTTGTCGGAGGCGGGAGCGCGGGTTCGCAAAGCGCACACCGCTCGCGGGCAACCAGCGCGGACCAGCTTGCCTGAACCGGCGGCGCGCTTTGCCCAGGTGGCGCGCGAATTCAGCCCCTTGCCGCAGGTGCCATTTGCTATCTCGGTCCCCGTTGGCCTGACGGCGCCTGCCGATATCTGGCGGCGGCTTGGCAACCGTGTGCGTGCCAAAGGGCCGGGCGCGCCAGCCGGTTACGACGATCCGAAAGGCGCGCTGCCGCTGCGTGAAGCCATTGCTGCCTACGCGCGCAAGTCGCGGTCGGTGCGCTGCGAAGCAGGCCAGGTCATCATCACCAGCGGAACGCAGCAGGGCTTGTATCTCGCGAGTCAGGTATTGCTGGGCGCGAAGGATCAGGCGTGGGTGGAAGATCCTGCGTACCGCGGTATCACTGCCACGCTCGAGAATAACGGTCGGGGCAGTGCAATGATCCGGGTGCCGGTGGACGACGAGGGCATTGATGTTGACGCAGGCATCCGGCAAGCGCCGCACGCGAAAGTGGCGTTCGTGACGCCGTCGCATCAGTATCCGCTCGGCATGCCGCTGAGCATGGCGAGACGTAGCGCGATACTGGCATGGGCACGTACAAACAATGCATGGGTAGTCGAAGACGACTACGACAGCGAGTTCCGGTACGAGGGTTATCCGTTCCCGTCGCTGCATGGCTCGGAGCCTGACCGGGTGGTCTACCTTGGCACGTTCAGCAAGATCCTGTTCCCTTCGCTGCGACTCGGTTATGTCATCGCGCCGCACGATCTGTCCGATGCATTCTGCGGCGCGCGCGTCCTGATGGACCGCCATCCGCCGACTGCGGATCAGCATGTTCTCGCGGCGTTCATGGCGGATGGACACCTCGAGCGGCACATCAGGCGGGTTCGCAATGTGTATGCGAACCATCGGGCACAGCTTATTGCCGCCATCGACAGTCTGCTGCCTCCCGAGGTGGCATGGGTGCAGCCCGGCGACCAGGGCATGCATCTGGTTCTCTGGCTCGAGGAAAGCCTGGATGACCGCGAGGTGGTGGCAATGGCCGCGCGAGCCGGCGTAGCGGTACGAGCGGTATCACCCATGTTCTCGCCGGGGAAGGGCCGGCCCGGCCTGGTTCTCGGATTCGGCGGATTCAGCAACGAACAAATGCAGACCGCCGCTCAGCGGCTCGCGGCAGTCATCACCGACGCCATGAGATCAGGCATGAGACGACGCGTGTAAATGCTGCGGCTCCCACCTGCTTGATATCGGCAAGCGCGGCGGGTCGCAGCTTCGCGCGTCGATACGCATCCCTCCTTCCAGATTTCTCGCTTGACAAAGTAACAGACCTGTCCGTACTATAAAAATTAGTTACAGCTTAGTCACTTTATGGAAATTAGCCATGCGGGTGAAGGAAGAGATTTTCTCAGGCGGTCCCGGGACGTCGTCAATGTCGAGAGCGGGGAAGGTTTCGCGCTCGCGTTCGAAACCAGTATGTAAAGCCGGGGCAGGGTCATGAATCAGTTGAGCGAGCGCTATCTGGAAGATTTTGCAGTGGGGCAGACGTTCGGTTCAGGGCGGTTGCGCATGGAGAAGGAACGGATCCTCGCGTTCGCTGCCGAATTCGATCCACAGCCGTTCCACCTCGATGAGGCGGCGGCGCGTCACTCCATTTTCGGCGGACTGGCCGCGAGCGGCTGGCATACGGCTGCCGTGACCATGCGCTTGATGGTTGAGAGCGACCTTAAGCCGGCGGGCGGTTTCATTGGCGCCGGCCTCGACGAGTGCCGCTGGCCGCGGCCAGTGCGCCCCGGTGACGAGTTACGTGTGGAGTGCGAAGTGATCGAGGTGCGGCCGTCAAAGTCCCGTCCGGAGCAGGGCCTGATCAAGCTCCGAACGACCACGCTGAACCAGGATAACGAGGCCGTGCTGGTGCACGTGGTCAACATGGTCGTGCCGCGCCGCAATCAACATTCGCGTTGATACCGCAAAGCGGGATTGCACGGCAAGGTGTCCGGCCGTGTCGCTACAAGCGCGTGTTGCCACAAGCATCAACCGCCGTGGCACAGGAGTGAATATGGACATCGGTTTCATCGGCCTGGGTGTCATGGGACAGCCCATGGCGCTCAATCTGGCCCGCGCAGGCACACCACTTATTGTCTGGAATCGCTCCGTTGACAAATGCGAGCCTTTGCGAGCGGCGAGCGCAACCGTCGCAACGAATCCTGCCGAGATATTCGAACGGGCTCGCGTGGTATTCCTGATGCTGGTCGACGGCGACGCGATCGACGTCTCCCTCGGCCGAGGCACGTCGCAGTTCAGAGTGAACGTTGCGCACCACACCATCGTCAACATGGGGACAACCTCGCCCGACTACTCGCGCGGACTCGAAACCGACATCCGCAATGTGGGCGGCACCTATGTGGAAGCGCCCGTTTCGGGCTCGCGCAAGCCCGCCGAGGCCGGCCAGCTCGTGGCAATGCTGGCGGGCGAAGACGCAGCCGTCGAAAGCATCCGCCCTCTGCTCGGCCCAATGTGCCAGCAGGCGATTGTGTGCGGTCCGGTTCCGAGCGGGCTTCTCATGAAGCTCGCGGTGAACCTGTTTCTGATGACCACGGTCGCCGGCCTTGCGGAAGCGGCTCATTTTGCCGAACGGCATGGTCTGGACATGCAGCAGTTCCGCGCTATTGTCGACGCCGGTCAGATGGCGAGCGACATCTCACGCGTGAAAATTCTCAAGCTGGTGATGCGTGACTTCGATGTCCAGGGATCGATCACCAATGTGCTGGAGGTTAATCGATTGATTGCGGAAGCGGCCAGGGAAGCCGGGGTCGCGTCGCCGCTATTGGATGTCTGCTACGCGCTATTCGGTGAGACGCAGGCGTTGGGGCACGGGCAGTCCGACATCGCAGCCGTCCTCCACGCACTCGAGGCAAGAACCGATTCCAGTAGATGATCATTCGTACTACTGCGCTTGCCCCTGGTTGCGTGACAGGGCCAGGCAGCGCGCCACTTGTCGCCGGATTGCTTCGCCGAAATGCTAAGCCAACAGTTTCATGACGGCGTCGACGAGGTAGTCCTTCAGATCAGCCGATTTTTCCATCAGGCCGGTGACGTACGCGCCGTTGATGAGCAGTGCGATCTGAGACGCGGTACGGTCGGGGTCCTTGACGCCCAGTTTGCCAACGATGGTTGCAAGCCTGGCCCGCATTTCATCCTTGTTATTCCGGGCGATGACCCGGCCAGGATGGCTGTCGTCAGGAAATTCCGTCACCAGGTTCAGAAACGGGCAGCCGCGATAAGCGGGTCTCCCGATCCGTTCCACTATTCCGGACAGCAGCGCCTCTAGCAAAGCGCGCGGGTCGTCGGGGTGCCGCTCCTCGGTGCGATCCCACCACGCCCAGAATGACCGATCTTTTTCGGCGGCGAAAGCGGCGATCAAATCGTCCTTGGAGCCAAACAGGCGATAAAGACTGGTCTTCGACACACCGGATTGCTCGACGACCGTGTCAACACCGATGGCGCGGATCCCCTCGCGGTAGAACAACTCGCTTGCCGTCGCGAGGATACGCTCGCGCGCGCTCACTTCGCCCTTCAGCGGGGCGCCCCGACGGGGTCGGGCTTCTGCCTTCATATTCGCCAAGCTCCTCTCGTTTCCATTTTCTGATTGACAAAGTAACAGACTTGTCTGTAACGTTCAAGTAAGTAACAGGTCTGTAACTTTAAAAGAGGATGATCATGCGTGCGATCGAGGCAAAAGCTTTCTCGGGCTATGGCGGGCTGCGGCAGTCCGAATTGCCCAAGCCGCAACCGGCAACGGACAGGGTGCTCGTCCGGGTCACGGCAGCCGGTGTCACGCCGCTCGATCACACGATCCTGTCGGGTGGACATCCTCGAGTCAGCGCGCCGCTGGTGCTCGGCAATGAGGGCGCGGGTGTCATCGAGGATGCCGGCGATTCCGGTCTCGCGGTGGGAAGCCGCGTCATGTTCACCGGGCCTTATGGCGTTGCCGAGAACGGCACGTGGCAAGAGTGGCTGCTGGTGAAACCTGAACATCTGGCGCTCGTGCCCGACTCGATCGACGATGTCGTCGCGGCCAGCCTTCCAGTGGCTTACCTGACGGCTCAGATCACGCTGACGCAAGCCGGATTCAAGCCCGGCATGACGGTGCTGGCTCCGGGGATCGGCGGGTCGGTCGGCAACGCGACCTATCAGCTCGCTCGGGCGCAGGGCTCGGCCAAGGTGATCTCGACGGCCGGCAGTGCGGCGAAAGCCGCCAGGGCGAGCGAGTTGGGCTTCGAAGACGTGATCGATCTCTCCACGGAAGCGCTCGCGGACGGCGTTCGCCGGATTACGACCGGCAAGGGCGTCGATATCGTCATCGAGAGCATTGGCGGGACTGTAACGAGTGAGGCGCTGAGCAGCCTCGCTAACGGCGGTGTCCTGACTACCTTAGGCTATTCGGCCGGACGCAAAACCACGATTGATGTGACGGACCTGATCTGGAAACGCGCACGGATGGCCGGTTTCTCCCTGTTCGCCCAATCAGCGGTCACGATTGCCGCGGCGTGGCAGGACATTCTCCCGCTGATCGCCGGCGAATCCGTCAAGCCGATCGTCGAGCGGGTCTACCCCCTCGCCGATGCGGGCGAAGCCCTGCGTCACCTGATAGAGGACCGCCCGTTTGGCAAAGTCATTTTGACGATCTGACCGGCAAGTCTATACGTAGGGTACCTAATTAAATAGCTAATCCTGCCGATACTCTGTGATCGTCATTGTTTTTCAGATTGAGCCGGGCGGCTCCGCCGCCCATCGAGGAATAGGAGGATTTTATGTCGTTTGCCAAGGCTGTAGTTGTGGGTGTCGGTGCAGAGGATGGTCTTGGAGCGGCCATAAGCCGTTGCTACGCAGCCAACGGTCATCACGTCATGGTCGCCGGCCGCACGCTCGAAAAAGTGGAGAAGGTTGCAGCCACGATCCGGCGCAACGGTGGCCGCGCGAGCGCCCATGCCGTCGACACAACGCAGGAAGAGGATGTCATCCGGCTGTTCGATGCTGCAATGGCCGACGACGCGGATGGCGCTCCTGCCGACCTGGTCACCTATAACGCCGGCAAGAATATGAAGATCGATTTTCGGCAGATGGACGCCTCGACGTTCGAGGACTTCTGGCGAATGAACACGCTCGGCGGATTCCTGGTGGGCCGTGAGGCGGCGCGGCGCTTCGCGCCGCTCGGTCGCGGCTCCGTCCTCTTCACCGGGGCCACGGGATCGCTTCGCGGCATGCCTGGTTTTGCGCAATTCGCCGCGAGCAAGGCGGGTCTGCGCATGATCTCGCAGAGCATGGCGCGCGAGTTCGGACCACAGGGCATTCATGTCGCGCACGTCATTGTTGACGGCGCGATCGATGGCGAGCGGGTGCGCTCGCTGTTTCCCGGCGCCTTCGAGCAGCTCGGCGAGAACGGCATGCTCAACACTTCGGCGATCGCTGAGGTTTATTGGCAACTCTATTGCCAGCACCCGTCCGCCTGGACGCAGGAACTGGATGTCCGCCCGTTCAAAGAACAGTTCTGATGTTTTGAAACCAACGATGACATGGAGAAGACAATGAAACTTGTGGGCCCCTGGATTTCCGGATTTACGCGCCGGACCGCTATCACAATGAAGCTGCTCGGAATTCCATTCGAGCATCTCGACCTCAACGCTTATACCGACAAGGAAGCGGTTCGACGCTACAGCCCGATGGGCAAGGTGCCGGCGCTTGCTCTGGATAACGGCGAAATCCTGATCGATAGCGGCGGCATCATTGACATGTTGCACGAGATGGTGGGACCCGAGAAGGCTCTCATCCCGCAGTCCGGCGCCCCGCGTCTCAAGGCGTTGCAACTCATCGGGATCGGCACTGCCATCTATCCGAAGCTCACTGCCTTGTACGACGAAAGCCTGCGGCCGGAAAACTACCGCCTGCAGTCCGCGATAGAGGGCTTCGTCGAACAGGTGATGATTGGGTTCAGGATGCTTGAGGAGGAGGCCGGAGACGGCTGGTATGTGAACGACACGCTCAGCCAGGCCGACATCATGGCCGTTGTCTGCTATCAGGCGGCCGCTCAATTTATCCTCCCCGGGGTTGCCACCGCGGAGAGCTTTCCGCGCCTGGCGGCGTTGTCCGAGCGCGCGATGAAGATCAACGCCTTCGCATCCACCGTGCCGCATCTCTAGACACCTCATCTGGCCCGGTTGTGGTCCGTTCAAGCCGATGCGTATCATTATTTCCTCTTGCTCTTCATGAAAAGAAAGGAAGGTGAGATGCATCACAAATTTGTCATACGGACCGCTACCTGAAGCTCGGCGCAGGAAAGATCGGCGGAAAGGAGTCGACCGTCATTCCTGGACGATTCTTTCCAATCTTGCGTATGACGATCTGATCTCAATACGTCTATTACGTGTTGTCCCCTGCCGGAATTCTCCGCTTCCGCCCAGCAATTCATTTGCTACACTTGATCGGGAAGCAGACCGGTCTGGCGCGCGGTCCGACCCCGATGGCGGGTGAGTTGCGGATCAACTCGACTCCCTTTGACAGCATCAATTTCCGCGCATTCAACACCCATCCGGGCAAAGAGAGAAGGGCCTCACGACTCAGTGTAAGCAGTTCACGAATTCGTTGGCCGGCAATTCGCCATGAAGCGGCTGACCGACTCGACAACTCGAGTACGTTGACGTTTTTTCTGTTCATGGATCTGGCGCCACGATCGCAGGCGCAAGCGTCGGTCCTTCCTCGCAGGCCATGAAATAGTGCGGAGGTGGCGCCATGATTGAGTCTTCCGATTTCCGGAGCAAAAAGTTAGTGCTTAATCATGGAGGCGGCCGTATGCCCGCGCTCGGATTTGGCACGCTGATCCCCGATCCAGCTACGACCACCAGTGCTACCAGAGACGCGCTGGAAGCAGGTTATCGACACTTCGATTGTGCCGAGCGATATCGGAACGAGCGCGAGGTGGGCGAGGCGCTGCGGACAGGGCTTGGTGCCGGAGGGCTCGCACGCGAAGAGATCTTCGTGACCACGAAATTGTGGAACTCCAATCATCGGCCCGAGCGTGTCGAACCGGCTTTCGAGGCAAGTCTTGAAAGGCTCAGGCTCGACTATCTTGATCTCTATCTGATACACACTCCGTTTGCATTTCAACCGGGAGACGAGCAGGACCCGCGCGATGAAAATGGCGATGTCATCTACGACAAAGGCGTGACTTTGCTGGACACGTGGGGAGCGATGGAAGATCTCGTCGACCATGGACGATGCCGGGCCATCGGACTGTCTGACATCGGCCTGGACGAATTGCGGCCGCTCTATGAATCGGCACGAATCAAGCCGGCGGTGGTGCAGGTCGAAGCACATCCGTATCTTCCAGAAACGGAACTGCTGGAATTCTGCAAGGAGAGAGAGATAGTGTTTTTGGCCTTTGCGCCATTGGGTCACGGAATCAGGCCGGGCCCGCTTGAGGATCCGGTCATCTCGCAGATCGCCGCACGAATTGGAAAGACGCCGGCACAGGTGCTGCTTGCCTGGGCGGTCCAGCGTGGCGGGGCTTTGCTTACCACCCCCAAGAATGTGGCCCGCGCGCGCGAGAATTTCGATGTCTCCGCGCTTCCGCCAGACGCGTTCGACAAGATCAACCGGATCCAGACGAGGCAGAGGTTCAACGAAGTCGTCAAGACCGGCAGCCCCGGGTTTATTCCGCGCCGTACTGAATAGACAGACGTGAACGGTATCAGGAGGCGCTCCATGCAGGAAGAAGAAATACGTGAAGCCCTGAATGCTCACTGGCAGGCGTCGGCGGCCGGCGATCTCGACGCAGAACACGATATTTACGATGACGAGGCCGTCTGTGACTATCCCCAATCAGGTGAACGAATCATTGGGCGATTCAATTTGCAGGCACTGCGGAGTCATCATCCAGATAAGCCGTCGGGTTTCGAGGTCAGGCGAATTCAAGGAGAAGGTAATCTCTGGATCACGGAATACGCCATCACCTATCAGGGACGAGCGGCTTACACGGTAAGCATCATGGAGTTCTGCAACGGCAAGGTCCTTCACGAGACCCAGTATTTTTCGGAGCCTTTTGAAGCACCGGGTTGGCGGAGTCAGTGGGTTGAGAAAATTGCGTGATATGGCCTGACCTTGCCGATCGGGCCGCCTCGTCTCAATTGAAGTACGCAATAGTGGCTGTGAAATTCTCGGCACTTCTGATTGTTCGTTAATGCTTGATCGGCTACCAGTTTTCGAGGCCAATGAGTCGACGGCCAAGTGTGGATAAATTAGCCGGCGGCCACGGTTCAGTTCGGTCGTAGCCGGGGCGGTCACGCCACCAGGAAACACAACGCCCCGTGCGCCACGATTCAATGAGTTCCTGCCGATACGCATCACCGCCCGCCGGGTTCATGGTGACGTAGAAGGCGAGTCGCGGGAGGCACGACCTATTCTTCGAGTTGCCGTGCGGTAACCGCGAACTCCAGATTATCAGGTCACCTGTGAGCGCTGGCACCATCACGATCTCATCATCATTCGGCGTGGCTAGCCAGTTCTCCTCGCCATCAACGTCGATACCAGGCGTTCGGGGCCAACGCTCCCGAGCCGTAAGCAGGGAAGGTACGCAACGAAACCCACCCTGATCAGCAGCAGTATCTGTCAGAGCGAGAACGCCTTGCAGAAAATGCGTGCCATCGTCCCAAGGGTCGTGATCCCAATGAATCCCATAGGGCTCGGAATAGCCAGGTTTCCACGGCGGTGTGAATCGGCACGAATCAAGCGATACCCAAAGGTCCTTGGTGTTCCAAAGCGTTGCCCAGATCTGATGCAACGCTGGACATTGCCGAATATCCCACTGCGCCTGATGACCCCAGATCGGCAGAAGATCTTGCATGTCAGCCCCGAACTCATCCCAGCGCTTGTTGTCGTGGATTGGAACATTGAGTTCATGTTCGAGAACATCAACCAATCTCGCACATAGATCAACCGGAACGGCATTGTTGATTTTGATCCAGCCGCATTCATGGAAATGACGCAAATCGATTGCGATACCCATGTTGTCACCTCGATACGGCATTGCCAGGACCATCTAGCTTAGCCCGACACTATCTCCGAAGTCAGTTTGAGAGTGATGACGCACCTGCGAGCGCTTCGGGCGCGCAGTTATAATCGGGCTCGAACGTGGCTATGGAAGTTTTATTCGTGAAAAAAATTGCTGCTTTTGCGCTTGTTGCGCTCGTGCTCACTGGTTGCTCGTCCCCCGAAAAGCAGGCGGAACAAGCCCAGTCATTTGTCCACAACGAAGCCGGCCTGGCTGCCGCGCAACGCAACGCGGCGGTCGATTGCGACGCGTCGAACTGCGACGCCGCTTGGGCGCTTACGAAACGCTATATTGAACAGCATTCCGACACGTCCGTGACGCGTGCGGACGCGGTCGCAATCGACACAGACGTGCCCTCCGGTTCAGGCAAGGTCAGCTTTTCGGCAACTCGTGCTGCGAAAGGTTCGGGCGCAACGCTGACCCTCTTTGCGCAGTGCCGCGGTATGTATGGGCCGGATAGCGCGAAAGGCTCGGACTATGACAAGTGCGCCGGGAAGATCCTCAAGACCCAGAATGGATATGCAGCGTTTCTCAGGGCGCATGCATCTGGTCAGTAAGCGAAGCAACATCCGGTCGGCCTCGTAGAGTGCATTAACTGCGCTCGCCGGACCTCGCCTACGCGCCGGTCAACCACCACAACGGCCGTTCCCTCCGCCGCGAGCGGGTCCAGCGGCCGCCTGCCTGCCACGCCTGCTTTGATCGCCCTGGCGAGCGAACGCCTGGGCAATGGCCGTCCCGATCTTGCCAAGCCCGATGATTGCGTAGCCAATTGAACTCTCCTTTGTGTATTGAAAGGTCTTGTCAGCGACCTTCGGGTCTCAGACCTGGCCGATACCACCATCGGCCATGAGATCCGCACCCGTCACGTAGGAACTCTGACCGGACGCCAGGAAGAGCGCCGCGCTGGCCATCTCCTCAGCCCGAGCGAGTCGACCGAGCGGGACCATGCCCTGGTACATGTTCACGAGATCCGCGCGTGTCTTCGATTGAGAGTCGAGAATCGGGGTATCGGTTACGCCAGGGCTGAGCATGTTGACGCGAATGCCGCGATCCTTGAATTCCGCAGCCCAGGTGCGGGCATAGGAACGCAACGCCGCCTTGGTCGCCGCGTAGGCGGTGTGACCCGGAATGCCCATGACGTGCATGGCCGACGAGACCAGGACGATCGATCCGCCACCGGACATCAGCGGCAGCAGCTTCTGCACCAGGAAGACGGGGCCGCGGGCCATGAGGTTGAATGCCTTGTCGAAATGCTCAGGCGTGAGGGTGTCGATAGAAGCCTGCTCCGTAAAGCCCGCGTTCGACACGATGATGTCGACGAGACCCTTTTCGTTCCTGACCGCGGCAGCGACGCGGTCGAGGTCATCGAGGTCCGCGGCGTCAGCCTGGATAGCGGTGACGTTGCGTCCGATCAGTTTGGCGGCCGCGTCGAGCTGTGGCTGCCGACGGCCGAAGATAAAGACGTGAGCGCCTTCGGCGACAAAGCGCTGCGCGATCGCCAGACCGATGCCGGACGTTGCGCCGCTAATGACGGCGATCTTGCCTGTGAGAGTGGACATTGGAACCTTCTGAGTGACAGGTTCATGGTAATTGCCGTCACTACCAGTGATAATCCGCGGATTTACCATAAGATCTATTCTTCAAGAGAATAGATCAAACGAGGGATGCAATGGATCGGTTCCAGGAATTGAACGCCTTTATCGCCGTGGCCGAAGCGGGTGGTTTTTCCGCCGCGGCGCGTAGGACCGGCGAATCACAGTCCGCCGTCAGTAAGGCCGTCGGCGCGCTGGAGAGACGCCTAGGCGTGATGCTGTTCAACCGGAGCACGCGCAGCGTGACTCTGACAGATCAGGGGCAGAGATACTACGATCGGACCAGACCGCTTGTTGACGAGATGGATGAAGCCGACGGTGAACTGACAAGCAGCACGCTCAATGTCTCGGGTCTGATCAGGATCGCCACGTCTTCTACTTTCGGCCGCCTTCACGTTCTTCCGCTTATACCCGATCTTTTGTCACTCAATCCCGGGCTTCAGGTAGATCTCATTCTTTCGGACTTCGTACGAGATATGGTCGAGGACCGGATTGATCTGGCGATCCGGGTGGGCCCCGTCAACGAACCTGATGCGGTTGTCAGGCGCGTGGCCAGCACTCCCCTCGTATGCGTCGGATCCCGTCGCTACTTCGAGCAATACGGAATACCAAAGACTCCCGCCGAACTCGTTGATCACAATTGCCTTTTATATGGCGGCCTGATGGAGTCAGTGAATTGGCCGTTTGTCGGACCCGAAGGTCGATTCAGCGTGTCCGTTCGCGGAAATCTTTCGTCCAACAGTGTCGAAACGATCCGGGCGGGTGTTCTGGCCGGTGTCGGAATTGGGCTGTTCGCGAAGGTCTCTCTTGCCGATGAACTCCGGCATCCGGACGTGATTACAATTCTCGAAGAATTTATAAGCGAGGTCAGGGACGTCAGCGTCATCTGGCCAAAACGCCGGTTTGTTCCGGCACGCGTGCGCCGCGTGACTGACTTTTTTGCTACGGCCCTCCCGCAGCGTATTTAGGAAAACGGCGTCAATCGGCTGCGCCGGTGCGGTTCTTCGCCGTTTCGAAATGCTCCACGATCAGCCATGTCGAAACCGCGCTGAAATCTCGGCGGACAATTTCAACTTTGTCCCTTGATCCGGTTCCGATGCGCCGCTTGCTTCGCCCGGTTTCCACAAGCCGCCATGCTGCACCAGCGCCGCGCATGCCCCCGGGTGTGATCGGCGAATAGCAGCGTGCAGGTCGGTCCTTCGCATGCCTTAACGTGTGTGAAGTCCTCCTCGCAAACCAGCTTCGCCATGACTTCGCCGATCGGCAGAAGCAGGGACTCCGGCGAACTCCAGCGCCGTGAGCGTTCAAACGTGAGGGCGCCCGCCGCCCCGTGTTCGTGAGCGACGATTTTCCCAAAGGCTTCATCACGCGCGAGCAGCAGGTTTAAAGGCTCCAGCTCTTGCAGGTCCGCAGACCCGAGCGGACGGCCTTTGCGTTCCCGGACGAACGTCCTGAACCATTCACGCAGACTGCGCGCCTGGTCCGCCAGGCGATCGAACTCACCTGGCATTGCGCGCTCGCGCATCGTGCGCAGCACGTCCGCGGGCACCAGTTGCGACTGCGCGAGCCAGGCCAGCAGGCCCTCGCCATCGTCGATCCAGTCGATCGGGACGTCGACGGGTGTGGCCACCGAATTCAAAAAATCCAGGCCGGCCGCATCGGCTATGAACATCGCAGGAAATTGCTGGGACATTGGCTACCTCAAGATAAGTGAAAATAACCTGCTCGGATACTATTGACAGGTTACCACATGATCGAATAACCTTCTCACGTTGGTTAAAGAGGTTACTGAGTCTGACGATTTGCCTGCTGTGAAAGAGCGAACGTCCAGGTTGGTGTTTCCCTGCAATAGGAGAGAAAAATGGCCGAAAGCGATGCGAAGGTAGTACTTGTTCCCGGAGCCTGGGCTGACGGGTCAAGCTGGAGCAAAGTCATAAATGGACTCCAGTCAAAAGGTATTAGTGCGGTTACTGTCCCTGTGCCGTTAACCACCTTGGCCGACGACGTTGCTGCAGTCGACCGGACCTTGGAGAGGGTTGACGGGCCTGTCGTGCTGGTGGGGCACGCCTACGCCGGGGCAGTCATTGGCGCCGTGCGCAATCCCAGGATCAAGGCGCTGGTGTACGTCGCAGCGCTCGCTCCCGACGAGGGGGAAACGGTAGCCGATGTGTTCTATCGAAACGAGCCGCACCCCACGGCGCCAAAGCTCGGTCCTGACAAGAATGGCTTGATCTGGTTACCCCAGGAGGCGTTTGGAGCGGCGTTTGCTCAAAACGCATCGGCGCAGGAGTTGGCGGTGTTGGCCGCGGTCCAGCGCCCGATCTCACCGGCATGTATCAGCGTTCCGGTAGGACGCCCGCTTTGGAAGGACGTGCCGAGCTGGTATTTGCTGGCGGAGCAGGATCACATGATCGTCGCTGAAACTCAGCGCTTCATGTCGGAACGCATGAAGGCGCGGGTGAGCGCGCATCCGGTCGACCACACACCGAGTGTCACGGCGCCCGATCGGGTTGTTGATTTGATTCTTCAGGCCGTGCGTGAAGTGCGCGACTGATAGACCACGAGTTTCGTCCTCTCGACAGGTTCCGCGAGAGTTGTTTATCCCACGAGTTTGACGCCGGTGTTCTTACGCCATTGCTGTATTGCGAAGGGTTGCCGGCGCAACTGCAGGTATCAACGAGGAGATTCATCATGACTGGTATCACGTACCGTACCGCGGATGTCGACGGCTTCAAGATCTTCTATCGTGAAGCAGGGACCGCGGGAGCGCCCAAGCTCCTGTTGCTCCATGGCTTCCCCAGTTCCAGCCACATGTTCCGGGACCTGATCCCGCTGCTGGCCGATCGTTTCCATATCATCGCGCCGGATCTGCCCGGATTCGGCCAGTCGGATATGCCGCCTCGGGAGCAGTTCAAGTACAACTTCGACAACATCGCAGGCGTCATTGATCGCTTTACCGAAGTGGTCGGATTCGATCGTTTTGCGGTCTATGTGTTCGACTACGGGGCGCCGACCGGCTTGCGGATTGCCGCGAGGCATCCCGAGCGCATCACCGCGATCATTTCGCAGAACGGCAACGCCTACGAGGAAGGCCTGAGCGACGGGTGGAACCCTATCCGTGCGTATTGGCAAGACCCGTCCGATGAGAATCGCCAGGCGCTTCGCGGCTTCCTGGCGCCGGAGGCGACACGTTGGCAGTACACCCATGGCGTGCCCGACGAGGCCACTGTGTCGCCCGACGGCACCGCTCTGGACAACTTCTACCTGACGCGCCCCGGCGCCGATGAGGTTCAGCTGGACTTGTTCGGCGACTACAAGAGCAACGTAGCGCTCTACCCAACGTTCCAGGACTACTTCCGCACGCACAAGCCGCGCTTGCTGGCGGTATGGGGGAAGCACGACCCGTTCTTCCTTCCCCCGGGCGCGGAGGCGTTCAAGCGGGACATTCCCGATGCCGTTATCCGCTTCTTCGATACCGGCCACTTCGCCCTCGAAACACATGCTGGCGAGATCGCCGCGGCTATCGGCGAATTTCTCTCTCGATGAACGGGGCTCCCGCGGCAGGCTGGGCCACGCCTGCCGCGGATCGCGCGATCCACGGAGTGTTGCCGCGCGTGCAATCGTTATCGTGAAGATTCGCGAAGCGCATCGAGTCATGGAAGCCACTCTGGCGAACGCAAAAATGGTGGTCGTTCACGACTGAACGCCGACGCGTTCATCAACTCAGGAGAATTGACATGTCAGAAGCAGTCGCTGTTGTTACAGGAGCGAGCCAGGGCATCGGCTTTTCCACAGCGGTACGCCTTGCGCGGGATTTTGATTCGATCGTCCTCGTTGCGCGCAATCGCGCCAAACTTGAGGAGACCGCTGCAGCCGTCAAGCAGGCTGGCGCGGAACCGCTGGTCATTGACCTGGACCTGTCCGACCGGCCGTCGGCGAAGAGGGTGGTGGAACAAACACTCGCCAGGTTCGGGCGTATTGACGCGTTGCTCAATATCGCGGGCGCTGTTCCTCAAGTCGACCTGCTCGAGATGACGGACGAGCAGTGGGATGCAGGCATGGCGCTGAAGTTGCACGGTGCCCGTCGCCTGACCATTGAAGCCTGGCCCGCCTTGAAGGCTTCCAAAGGCTCGGTTGTCTTGATCTCGGGGAATTCCGCACTCTTTCCGAAAGCGCCGTACGCGGCAGTCGGGACGATCAACGCGGCGATCATTGCGCTCGCGAAGGCGTTTTCCGACCAGGGGATCACGGACGGCGTTCAGGTGAACAGCGTGTTGCCCGGACCCGTGATGACAGGGCGCCGGCGGTCTTATCTCGAGCACTGGGCGCCGCTGCACAACATGACGGTCGAAGAAGCAACCGCCAGGTTCCCGCTTGAGGTTGGGATTACACGTTACGGCGAGCCTGAAGACATTGCGGAACTGATGGCATTCCTGGTTTCGCCGGCGGCCCGGTGGATGACGGGTTCCGCCATTCGAATGGATGGAGGCGAAGTCAAGTCGATCTGAGCCCAGGCGAGTGAATCAGCCCGTCCAGGCATAGGGTCCGGTAGCGGGACTTCTAGCTCTTTGGGAGCGTGGATTTGCGGGCACGTTTGCGCGGTTTCGGCTCGACACCCACGCGCGGATCGCGTGCGAGTACGAGTGCCGTCATCCTTTGCGCAACAGTTTCGAACGCCGGATCGTCTTGCGGTATATAAAGCCATTTTCCAAGCACCGGATGCGGCCGCAAAGCGGGCATTTCATTCATCAGCGCGGCGTGGCGCTCTTGCGATGTGCACACCAGCAAGCCGCTCCACGGCGGGTCGCGATCGGCGGCAACCAGACACAAGAGGCCATCGACATAAGCGGCGTCAGAGCCGAACATCCGCTTGGTGATATAGGTTGAATCGCGCTCGAATGCTTCGAAGATCCAGACGAGCGAGTTGCTGATGGAAGAGGGCATTGGCGTGAAGTTCGTGGCGGCGGGGAGCGATTGCCGATTCAATCCTTCATCGGGCGGCGATACAAACCGTCGAAGTCGTACTCGTCAAACACCATCTCGACCGCGTCGGAAAACGGAGGGTGATGTTCGGGGGACGGATAGCCGTTCTCGACCTTCACCGCGACGATAGTACGCGTGCCGATATCGGTGCAGCGCCAAAGCCCTGCTTCGGTGTAGAACTCTGTCCCGATTCGAAAATCGGAATGAGCAAACGTCTCGGTGTCGGCATTGTTATCGGTTTCGGTCATTGATCTTAAGCCCGTAGCTTGATTGTTGAATACGCCAATCATAAGCCATCGCTCCCTGCCAAAGATGGGGCAGCCACGTTTGCCGCCGTAGCGTTTGCGCTCTGCTTCCGCTTCCTCGGGGTCTTGCTGAAGTCGTCGCTGGTGGAGCGACGTATTGCTTTTCGGCGCGCGACATAGGGCCTGTCGATGACAGGCCCGACTCGTTTGATTTCGTCGCTTAGTCGTGCAAGGAGCACACGGGGGTTGGTTGCGTTTGATTTTTGATCTAGTCGCCACCAGCACTGAACTTGCCCAACGAACACTGCGCGCAGCACCTAACTCGCAGCCGTGCGCATGGACCGGTATTCACGCCTGACAATATCCATCAGCTCCGCGACCGACGTGCTCGCGGCCTCCCGCTCATACGTCACGCGGCCGCGTTGCATCAGCATGACGCGGTCCGCAATATCGAGCGTCTGGGCGTAGTTGTGCATGATCATGACAATGGACAGTCCCTGCTTTTCTTTCAGCCGCAGGATCAGGTCGAT
Organism: Caballeronia udeis; assembly: GCF_001544555.2. Classification (GTDB taxonomy): domain Bacteria; phylum Pseudomonadota; class Gammaproteobacteria; order Burkholderiales; family Burkholderiaceae; genus Caballeronia; species Caballeronia udeis. Next base: position 25,484 of record NZ_FCOK02000042.1, read on the forward strand.
GATCAATCCCGCCTCGCGCGCACCCATCGCCGCCAGCGGTTCGTCGAGCAGCAGGATCCTCGCATTCGAATTGACGGCACGAGCAACGGCAATCGCCTGGCGCTGCCCACCTGAAAGCTGCTCGACAGGCAGGTCGACCGACGGCACATGCACGCCGATCTCTTCCAGGCATTCTTCCGCACGGCTGCGCATCGCGCGGTTATTCAACAGGCGAAACGGGCCGCGCCGCACGATCTCCCGATTGAGAAACATGTTGTGATAAATGCTGAGCGAATTCGCCAGCGCGAGGTCCTGGTAAACACATTCAATGCCAAGCGACCGGGCGTGATCGACAGAGCGAAGCAGCGTTTCCTCGCCGCCTATAAATAGCTTGCCGCTGGTCTGCTGATGGAAGCCGGTGAGGATCTTGATCAGCGTCGACTTGCCTGCGCCGTTGTCGCCAAGCACGCCCAGAATCTCACCTTGCCTGAGCGTCAGCGACACGCCGTCGAGCGCGGTGACCGCGCCAAAACGCTTGACGATATCTTCGCCTCGCAACACCGGCGTGCCCGTTGTTTCCACCGATGCCGTGCCTGCTGCGTCGGCCATCACAGGTCTCCCTTGCGTGCGAGACGGGCGACGTGGATGTTGAAGATCATGGCCGCCAGGATTGCCGCGCCGAGAATCATGTTGAACGTGAACGCGTTGATGCCGATGAGCGTGAAGCCGTCGTTGAGTATGCCGAGGACTGCTGCGCCAATCAGCCCGCCGATGATCGTGCCCGAGCCGCCGGCGAGCGGCGTGCCGCCGATCACGGCGGCCGCGACCGCCAGGAACATGATCTGGTTGCCGCCTGCCTGGGGATCGATCGAGGTTATCCGGAAACCTTCCAGGATGCCGGTGAAACCGGCAAGCAGCGCGGCAATCACGAAGTTGCCCATTTTCAGGCGCTTGACGTGAATACCCGCTTCGCTCGCACCCAGCTGGTTCGCGCCCGCCGCGATGGTATGCAAGCCCCATCGCGTATGGCGAAGCAACACATGCATGACCGCCGCGATCGCGATCGTCCAGATGATTTCGCTGTAGCCCCACGCGCCCATGAACGCCGCAAAATTCGCCCCCTCCGGAGGCGACACCGGTGTGCCTCGCGAAATAGTCAGGGTAAATCCATTCACGAAGAACAGCGTGCCGAGCGTGGTGACGAAGGAGGGAATGCGCAGGTACACCGTCACCACGCCGTTGATCACGCCGACCACGCCTGCCGCCAGCACGCCGGCCAGCAACGCGAGCCATGCGGGCGCACCCGTCTCGTTGGCGAAGTGCATGATGAACGGCGCGAACGCGAAGACCATGCCGGCGGAAAGATCGATCTCCCCGCCGATCATCAGCATGATTTCGCCGCAGGCAATGATTGCGACCGGCGCGATGAACTGCGAGAGGTTTTCCAGGCTCGCGCTGGTCAGCAGGAAGTCATGGTTGGCCGTCTCGAAGTACGCGCTGAGGATCAGCGCGACCGCAAGGATGCGGATCTCGCTGGATCGCTTCAGCGCGCCCGGCCATAACCTTGGGCGCCGGCCACCAGGGCTTGCATCCGTCACGGGAGTCGTCATCCCTTGATCGCACCCGTGCGCGGCACAATCTGCGGTTTCGTGCTCTTGCCTTCATAGCGCGTCTCCGTGTTCAGGTACGGGTCGACCGTACCCTTGGTGACGAACTTCAGGCCCGTGTTGATATTGGCCGGTCCGACCAGTCCCCCCGAGGCCAGGAAAACGAAGGCTTCGACCACGGTATAAAAACCTTGCACGTAAGGTTGCTGATCGATCGTGAAGTCGAGGAAACCATCGTGGATCAGCTCGACGGTGCGCGGCAACAAATCGAAGCCGCCGCCGTGCACGCCCTTGGAAGGCAGGTTCGAATCCTTCATGACCTGGGCGACGCCCTGGGTGCTGCCTGCATCGACGGCGAACATGCCTTTCAAATCCTGATGCCCCAGGTAGAACGACTTGATCTTCGAGAGTTCCTCGTTGACGGTCGCCCCGGTCGCAATGGTTTGCGCGTCGATTTTCTTGCCTGATTTCTTGATTGCATCGAGTGCACCGTCAAGGCGCGGCTGGATGTTGAGCTGACCAGGCGTTGCGATAAATAGCGCGACGAGGCCGCTGTCCACCAGGCTGACAATGCGCTCGCCCATCTGATAACCCGACAGGTACAGATCCTGGCCTATATACGCGAGGCGCGGGTTGGTGCTGCCGCTGGGGGCATCGGCGTTGTATGCAAATACCGGAATGCCCGCGTCGAGCGCTTTCTGGATCGGCGTGTCGAATGCCTTGGGGTCGACGATAGGCACCGCAATGGCGTCGGCCTTGGCGGCAATGGCCGCGTTGACCGCATTGACCATCTCGGCCACGTCGGCGTTGGCCGAGCCGGTCCATTGGTAATCGAAACCCAGCAAACCGGCCGCGTCCTGAATGCCGTATTGCGTGGGAACGAAGAACGGGTTGGTCGTGACGTGATTGACGAATACGATCTTCCAGCGCTTGTGGGCTGGAAACGGACTGGCTTCCGCGGCTTGCGCCGGTGTGATCGCGCCGCCTAGCAGCGCCAGCGCCGCAGTCAGGCCAGCGCCTTGCAACAACCCGCGACGCACGCTTTGTACTTCACCCGGGTCTTCCCGATCTTGCGCCATGTCCGCCATGTCCCTTCTCCCGTTTCGTAGTTTTTGAACACCTCATTGCACCTGACGGCGCGGGCCGGGAAAGCGCCGGTGCCGGGCGTCGGTACGCTCCGTGAAACGCGCATGCGCAAGCACACGCACGGTCGAATGACGACGTATCGAAATGCTAGAACAGGCACTTGACCAATTAATCAATGTATACCCTTAACTAGTCCGACTATTTTGAAAAGCGGGTTGAGGGCGGGGGCGTTCTGCGATGACCGGAGGCAGTTCAATAGATGGGAGGTGTGCTGGTGAGCCCAGTATTTGGGAACTCCGCGCCGTCTGCCCGGGTTGTATTTTGTTGATCTGCCTGACGGTATCGCTTTCGGAATGGTTGCAAATTCCGGGCGGGGTTGCGTCGTTCAGGGGTGTTCGCTTGCCGATTTATAAATATATGTAGTACTCCGTATATCGTCCGTGCGTTGTTGCCGTAATCAGTTGCCGCTCGCAAAGGCAAGTCGAATTCCTGGTCTCGCCGCGGCGATGTTTACCGAGTCCTGGGGAGCATCAATGCAGTATCTTGGCGAGAAAATCCTTCGCGCGATCGGACTTCGGGTTTGCGAAAAAATCTTCCTTCCTGTCGTCCTCGACGATGAGGCCCTTGTCCATGAAAATCACGCGGTGCGCGACCTTTCGCGCAAAGCCCATTTCGTGAGTGACGCACATCATCGTCATGCCTTCCTGCGCGAGTTCGACCATCACATCGAGCACTTCGTTGATCATCTCGGGGTCTAGTGCAGACGTCGGTTCGTCGAACAGCATCGCGATCGGGTCCATCGACAGCGCACGTGCAATCGCGACCCGTTGCTGCTGGCCGCCCGACAGTTGACCCGGAAACTTGTTCGCATGCGCGCTCAGCCCGACTCGGTCCAGCAGTTTTAACGCCTTCACCGCGGCTTCGTCCTTCGAACGGCCAAGCACCTTGATCTGCGCCAACGTCAGGTTTTCAGTGATCGACAGATGCGGGAACAGTTCGAAGTGCTGGAACACCATGCCCACTTTCGAGCGCAGCTTCGAGAGGTTGGTCTTCCGGTCACCGACCGACTGGCCGTCGATCGTGATCGCACCTTCCTGGAACGGCTCAAGGCCGTTCACCGCTTTGATCAGGGTGGACTTGCCTGAACCCGACGGGCCGCACACCACGACCACTTCCCCTTTTTTGACTTCTGTCGTGCAGCCGGTCAGCACCTGGAAAGGGCCGTACCACTTTGAAACATTGTTGATTGAGATCATCGTGAAATCCATTCCTGGTTGGGCTTCGTGGAACAAAACCACGTAGCGTCGAGGCAGCATGGCCATGTCGCCGGCGGCAGAGTTACCGCTGGCTGTGTCACCGGTGTGCCTGCGCGTGTTGCAACTGCTGCAGCCGCCGCGCATACAGCGTCAGCGGGAAGCACATGGCGAAGTACAGCAGGGCGACCATTCCGTAGATCGGAAACGGGCGGAACGCGGTATTGGTAATCATCGAGCCGGTCTTCGTCAGTTCGATGAATCCAATGATCGACGTCAATGCCGTGCTCTTGACGATCTGCACCAGAAAACCGACGGTCGGCGCGACCGCGATCTTTCTCGCCTGCGGCCACACGATATAGCGCAACTGCTGGCCAAACGTCATGCCGAGACTCGCGCCTGCCGCCCATTGGCCGCGCGGCACCGCTTCAACGCAACCGCGCCAGATATCGGCGAGATACGCGCTGGTATAGAGCGTCAGCGTGACGGTGGCGGCAACCCACGGCGACACTTCCACGCCCAGCAACGGCAGGCCGAAGAAGGCGAGGAACAACTGCATCACCAGCGGCGTGCCCTGGAATAGCTCGACATAGAGCGAGACCACACGGCGCAGCCATGGCAGGGGCGACACGCGCATTGCGAGCAGCACGAGCCCGACAGCACCGCCGCAGACGAAAGCGATCAGCGACAGCAACACGGTCCAGCGCGCGGCGAGCAGCAGATTGCGCGCGATATCCCACAGCGTGAATTCGGTCATTGTGGGCGCTCCGTTGCCAGTGTCTGGGAGCGACGCGAGGCGAACCAGGTCCACCCGTTGCGCCAGTTGGACCGCACAACCGGCGTGCGTGCCGAGCGTCCGGCAAAAAGGCCGCGGCCCAGCCGGTTCAGCAGTTGACGCAAGACGATCGACAGGAACAGATAGGTCGCGGTGACGATCAGGTAGCTCTCGAACGAGCGGAAGTTACGCGACTGGATGAAGTCGGCCGCAGACGTCAGGTCGGGCACGGAGATCTGCGAGACCACGGCGGAGCCGAGCATCACGATCAACACCTGGCTCAGGAGCGCTGGAAACACATTCGCCAGCGCCTGCGGCAGCACCACGTGGCGGAACACCTGGCGTCCCTGCAAGCCCAGCGCCTGCGCTGCCTGCACCTGGCCACGCGGAATCGAGTCGATGCCCGCGCGGACGATTTCGGTCGCATAGGCGCCGAGATTGACCGTCATCGCGAGGATTGCAGCTTGCATTTCGTTGATATGGATGCCGAGACCCGGCAGCCCGAAAAACACAAAGAACAGCTGCACGAGGAACGGCGTGTTGCGTATCAGCTCGACGTACGTTGCGATCAGCGTCCGGGCCCAACGGGGGCCGGCGACGCCGATGCTTGCGCCTGCGATACCGACAAAGCCGCCGAGTACCGTCGATACAGCAGTGAGCCAGAGAGTGACGGCGACGCCCCGCGCGAGCATGCCCGCGTAGATGCCGAAGCCGCTGAAATCGAACACATAGGTCATGGCGGGTTGCTCATGGTCAGGTGAGGGCAGTTAAATCTAATGAAACCGGCTCAATGAAGCGGGCGCGCCGCGATCAGCTTGCAGGCGTGCGCGGGCAATTCGGCCAGCACGGGCATGCCTAGCGTAAGGCCGGGCGTTTCGCGTTGCGTGGTGGCGGCTGTCAGCGTGAAGCCCGCGCAGTCGATCGTCGCTTCCAGCGTGGCGCCGACGTCGCGGATAAACGTGATCGTACCCGCGAGACAGTTAGGATCACTGGTGGTCGAGACATGCTTCACGCAGACATCTTCGGGGCGGATCAGCAGGCGGATGTCCGCCGTGGATTCCGGCGCCCATACGCGATCAGCCACGACGATCTGCTGGCCGCCCGGCAACTGCACGCCGCCGCGTCCGTCATGCGTGACCGGAAGGATGTTGCCGAGCCCGATGAAGTCGGCGACGAACTCGCTGACCGGGTTCCGGTAGATGTCGAGTGGCTTGCCGACCTGCGCAATGCGGCCTTTTTCCATCACGACGATCTCGTCGGCCATCGTCATTGCTTCGCGCTGATCGTGCGTGACCATGATCGTCGTGATGCCAAGGCGCTGCTGCAGCAGGCGGATTTCGACCTGCATTGCTTCGCGCAGCTTGGCGTCGAGTGCGGAGAGCGGTTCGTCGAGCAGCAACAGTTTTGGCGACGACGCTATCGCACGCGCGATCGCCACGCGTTGACGCTGTCCCCCGGACAGTTGCGTGACCGGCCGGTTCGCCATGTGCGGCAGCTGGATCAGTTCGAGCAGTTCAGCGACGCGGCGCCCTTGTGCAGCCTTGCCCATTTTCCGAAGCCGCAGCGGATACGCGATATTTTCGGCTACGCTCATGTGCGGAAACAGCGCCAGCGACTGGAACACCATGCCGAAGTCGCGCTGGTTCGCCGGCAAGTGGGTGATGTCGCGGCCCGCGAAAGTCACGCTGCCGGAGCTGGGTGTCTCGAGCCCCGCGATCATGCGCAGCAAGGTCGTCTTGCCACAGCCGGACGGGCCGAGAAAGCAGACCAGCTTGCCGTCCGGTACGCTCAGGTCGACGTGGTCGACGGCGTACGCGGCGTTGAAGCGCTTGGTCACGGCCTGGAGTGTCAGATGAGTCATGATGTTTCCTTGAATTCTTGCGTGCTCAGAGCGCGACACCTTCGTCGCCAATCAGTTTTTCAAGCAGCCATATCAGCGCAAAGTCGATGGCAACAATAAAGACGGCAAACGAAAACACGGTCGGGTCGAGCGACGACACCGTGCGGCTGTAGAGCCACACCGGCAGCGTCATCGTATTGATGCCGTACAGGAAGAACGTCACCGTGAACTCGTTGAACGAGATGATGAACGCGAACAGCATGCCGGCCAGGATGCCGGGGCGCATCAGCGGCAACACCACGTCGAACATGGCGCGGCGCGGGCTCGCGCCCATCACGCAAGCGGCTTCTTCGAACTCCGGGCCGATCGATGCCGCCGACGCTGCGCAGTTCTTAACCGTGAACGGCAGTGCGAGAATCACGTGCGCAATGATGAGCCGGAACACGCCGAGTTCCACGGGCAGTACGTTGAAGACCAGCAGCAGCGACAGCCCGAGCATCACCAGCGGGTAGACAAGCGGCAGCGCGACGAGCTGTTCGACGGCCGACTTGCCTCGAAACCGGTAGCGACTCAACGCATACGCGGCGGGCACCGAGACCAGCGTAGCAATGATCATTGTCGACACCGCGACGATCAGGCTCGTCGTCAGCGCGGTACCCATGGAAAGCACGTCGCTTGCATCGGGCGAGACGAAGCTGTGCCATGCCGCGCGATACCACTGGAGGCTGTAGCCGGGTGGTGGGAATTCCAGCGTGTCCGAAGCACTGAACGACATCAGGATCATCGTCAGGATCGGCAGGGCGGCAAGGAAGAGGACAATGCCCGCGAGCAACGCCGCAGGCCTGCCGAGCCGGCCCGGCATGGTCGCGGGCAGGAGCCGTGCGCGCGTTGGGAGCGAATTGACGGGGGTGCTCACGCGGATGGCTCCTTGAGACGTTGGGTGTGGCGCACGAGGCTCTGGGAGATCGCCATGACCGCGAGCGTGGCGACCATCAGCACCACACCGGAGGCGGAGGCCGCCGGCCAGTTCAGCAGCGGCGAGACCTCGTCATGCACCAGCACGGCGAGCATCGGCACGCGCCGGCCGCCGAGCAGCAGCGGCACGGCAAACGCGCTTGCGTTGTAAGCGAACACGAGCAGCGCGCCCGATACAAGCCCTGGCATCGCGAGGGGCAACATGATGTGACGCAGCGTCTGCCAGCGCGTTGCACCGAGCGTTGCAGCGGCTTCCTCGTACGAAAGCGACACGGCGCGCATGGCACTGGACAATGGCAGCACGGCGAGCGGAAACGCGGTCTGGATCAAGCCGAGCAGCACGCCATGCTCACGATAAAGCCATTGCATCGGACGCTGGATCACGCCGCTTGCGAGCAATGCGTGATTGAGCAAACCTGCCGGACCGAGGATCACGAGCCAGCCATAGCCTTGCAGCAGCAGATTGACGAGCAGCGGCAACAGCACGCCCGCCAGCAGCAAGCGCCGCGCCAGCCGCGACTCCGTGCGCGCCATGGCAAGCGCGACCGGAATCGCCAGCAGCACCGCGCACACCATGCTCTGAAACGCGAGCCGCAGCGTAAGCCACAGCGCCTTCAGGAAATACGAATCGGCGAGGTTCGCGTAGTTCTGCAGCGTGAACCCGTGCCACTCGTCGCCTTGCGCACCGAAGCTCATGCGCAGGACCACGAGGGCCGCCGCCGCGAGCACCGCGAGAAACGCGAGGATCGGGGCGAGCAGCAGCCACGGCCGCGCAGGGCCAAGCGCGGCTCCGGATCCGGGGGCAACCGGCTGGTCCGGCGCCCCCGGTCCGGCGCGCTGCGAAGAGAGTTCAGCCATCGTGGTCATGCCGAGAAGATCTCGGTGTAGCGCTTGATCCACGCGGCCTGTACCACGGCGAGTGCCTTGTCGTCGTGCAGGACGGACTTCTCCGCGATCTGCTTCGGGCTCGGCACGAACCTGAGGCTCTCGGCGGGAATGATGGCCTTCGAATTCACCGGGCCGTTCAGCACGTCAGCCGCCATCCGGCCTTGCACGCCCGCATCGAGCGAATGGTTGATGAACGCATGAATCAGGTCGAGGTCGCCAGGGTGCGATTTCGGAATCACCGTGAACATCAGCTGCGTGGCGAAGCCTTCCTTCATGCCGTACGTCACGCCCATCTTGTATTCGGGTTTCCTGATCTGGTCGGGAAAGAACGCGGGTGAATAGATACCGCCAATATCGAGTGAGCCCGTGCGAAACAGATCGGCGACCTGATTCGGATTCTCGCCGAGCGTCATCACGCGGTCCTTCAGTTCCATGAGCTTCTTGAAGCCCGGATCGATGTTCTGCTGCGAACCGCCCGACATTTTTGCAGCAATGATCGCCAGGTCGACCGCCTCGGCAAACTCGGGCGGCGGCAAGAACAGGCGACCTGCATATTTGGGATCCCACAGCGCTTCATACGACGAAGGCGGCGTCTTGATGGTCGACGTGTTGTAGATCAGGCCGTCGGACCACAACAAGTAGCCGACACCAAAACCGTCCGCGCCGGTTCGATACCGCGCCTCCAGGTCCTTGAGGTTCGGCAGCTTGTCGAGGTCGGGCTTGACGAGCAGGCCGGCATCGCGGAGACCGGAGGCGCCTACGCCCGCGAGCGTGATCACGTCGTAGGTGGGGCGGTCGCCCGCGGCCTTCACCTTGGCGACCATGCCGGAGGTGCCGTCCGCGCGGTCTGCAATCACCTTCGCGCCGGTTTTTGCCGTGAACGTAGCCGCTATATTGTGCAGCGCGGCTGTGCCTGTATCGTCTGACCAGGTCAGCAGGCGTAGTGTCTTGCCCGAGAAATTGTGTTCCTGGGCTCTGAGGTTGAGGAACGGTGCCGGCAGCGCGGACGCTGCGAGGGCTGCGCCGATCGTCTTGAAGGCTTGCCGCCGTCCTGTGCTGAATTTTTTCATCGCCGACTCCGTGAGTGATTAAGTGAGATGTCCGACCTATGCGCCAGGTGAACGGTCGAATTCGTTTGCATTCGTCCGTGTTTGTCCGTGCATGAAAAATGTTAGGAGCGCAAAATAGCCATCACAATCGATATATCGTCATGTCTGCCATGATGAAAGCGCATGGCTCCGGTGCTTTATCGCTGGTTTTTACAGGCATCGGCATGCCGGACGTGCATGGGAAGCCGCTGGCCACGCAACGGCGGCGTCGCTTGGTAAGCGAAGCGTAATCCGCAAGACGGAGCACGCGCCGGCGGCGAATAAGCAGACGAAAAAAGCAGACGAAAAAAGCAGACGAAAAACAGGCGAAGCAGCCTACGTCCGGTACTTCACCTTCGGCAGCACGCACAACATTTCATACAGCAGGTTCGCCCCGACCAGCGCGGTATTGCCGGACGGGTCGTACGGCGGCGAAATCTCGACCAGGTCGCATCCCACGATATCCAGCCCCCGGCAGCCGCGGATGATTTCAAGCGCTTGCCAGATCGTCAGGCCGCCGATTTCCGGCGTGCCCGTGCCGGGCGCAAAGCTCGGGTCCAGACCGTCGATGTCGAAGCTCAGGTACACCGGGCCGTCACCCAGTTTCGCGCGCACCTCGTCCATGATCGGCGCGACCGATTTGTACCAGCACTCCTCGGCCTGCACGACACGTATGCCGTGCGAGCGCGACCAGTCGAAATCCTCCGCCGTATAGCCGGTGCCTCGAAGGCCGATCTGCGCGACGCGGTTGCCGTCGATCAGACCTTCTTCTATCGCCCGCCGGAACGGCGTGCCGTGAGCGATCTTCTCGCCGAACATGGTGTCGTTCACGTCCGCATGCGCGTCGACATGAACCACGCCGACCGGACCGTATTTCTTCTTCATCGCGCGCAGGATGGGTAGCACGATCGTGTGGTCGCCGCCCATCGTGAGCGGCACGCAGTCGGCCCCAAGGATCTCGTCATACGCTTCGGTGACGATGTCCATGCTCTTCTGCAGATTGAACGTGTTGATCGCGACGTCGCCGATGTCGGCGACCTGGATGCTGTCGAACGGCGCCGCGCGGGTCGCCATGTTGTACGGGCGCAGCAGGCACGATTCGGCCCGGATCGCGCGCGGACCGAAGCGCGCGCCCGCCCGGTTCGAGGTGCCGGTGTCGAGCGGCACGCCGACGAAACAGGCATCGAGCCCCTCGGCCGATGTCGCGCTCGGCAGGCGCATCATCGTCGCCGGCCCCGCGAAGCGCGGCATCTGGTTACCGCCGAGCGGCTGGTTGAAAGAGTTGCCGGAATGGTTATCGTGCTTCATCGCTAATCCTTTTAAGTAGGCGGGCTAGCTGGCCTGACGACGCGTCAGCACCTGCTTGATTTCCTGGAAGGCGGCAAGCCCGAACGGACCCAGCTCCCGCCCGATACTGCTGCGCTTGAAGCCGCCCCACGACGTCTGCGGATAGATCAGTTGCGGCGTGTTGACCCACACCACGCCGGCCGCAAGCGCACGAGCGACCCGTTCGCCGCGAGCTTCATCGGCGGTGACGACGCTCGCCACCAGCCCGTAGTCGCTGTCGTTGGCCATGTCGACGGCTTGCTCTTCAGTGTCGAACGCGCGCACGCACAGGACCGGGCCGAAGATCTCGTCACGCCATAAAGCGCTCATCGTCGGCACGTCGGTGAAAATCGTCGGCGCGATAAAAAAGCCCTGCTCCGGTGCACCGGCTGGGCGGCCGCCACCCGTGACGAGCCGTGCACCGTCCGCTATGCCTTGTTCAATATGGCCGCGCACGCGGTCGAATTGGGCGCGGCTCACAAGCGGCCCCATCCGCACGTCAGGCGCGAACGGGTCGCCCACGACGATCCGCTCTGCGCGCTCGACGAGCCTCGCCAGCAAGGTCGGCAAGAGTGCGCGCGCCACCAGCACGCGGCTCGTCGCCGAACACATCTGGCCGCTGTTGAAGAAACCCCCCGCTTCGACAAGGTCGATCGCCAGGTCGAGATCCGCATCGTCGAACACGATGATCGACGACTTGCCCCCGAGTTCGAGACTCACGCCCTTCAGCGTGTCAGTGGCAGTCTTCATTACCGTCTGGCCGACACTCGTGCTGCCGGTAAACGATATTTTCGCGACCCCGGGGTGGGCGACGAGCGGTGCGCCTACGTCCGCACCGGTGCCCGTCACCGCGTTGAAAACGCCCGCCGGCAAGCCGGCCGATGCGATCACCGAGGCCAGTTCGAGTTCGGGCAGCGGGGTGATTTCGGAGGGCTTGAGCACGACCGTGCAGCCTGCCGCGAGCGCCGGGGCGAGTTTCCACGCCGTGGTTACCATCGGGAAATTCCACGGCACGATGAGCGCGGCCACGCCGGCGGGTTCGCGGAGAATCCGCGCACGGTGCCCGATGCCGGGGATGCCGACTTCGGCACCGCTTATGTCGTCCAGTTGCTCGGCCATTTGAGCGTAATAGCTGAATGTCGCGATCACATCGTCGACGTCCATGTGCGCTTCCGCTTGCGGCTTGCCGTTATTAAGCGATTGCAGCATCACGAGACGCTCGCGCCGCACGTCCACTTCTGCCGCGATCGCGCGCAGGTAGGTGGCACGCTCGGCGCCGGTCGTATGACGCCAGGTACGAAACGCGCGAGCCGCGCACGCTACCGCCCGTTCCACGTCGGGCAGGGTGCCCGCGGCCACGTTGGCCAGGCAGGTTCCGGTCGCAGGGTTAACCACGGCAATCGTGCGGCCCAGTGCGCCGTCGACCCAGTGACCATCTATATAAAGCTGCGTCAGGAATCGAGTGTCGTTCGGCGCGCTCATGCCGGGTCTCCGGGGACGTGGTCGAACCACTTCTGTTCGTCGATTTCGATCAATGTGGGCACGCGGCGCGCAGCCGCCTGCTTCAGTTCGTTGGCCAGCGCGGCAGGCGTATGGGCCGATGCCGCGCAGCAGCCGAAGCCGCGTGCCAGCGCAAGGAAGTCAGGCGTGTAGATGTCAACGCCGATCGGCTCGATATCGCGCTCAACCATGTACTTCTTGATTTCGGCATAACCCCGGTTATTCCAGAGCAGCACGATCACCGGTACAGCAGCTTCAACAGCGCTCGCCAGTTCAGGCAGCGTGAACTGCAGGCCGCCGTCGCCGATCAGGCAGATCACGGGCCGGTTTCCCGACGCAAGCCGCGCGCCGATCGCAGCCGGCAAGCCGTAGCCCAGCGTGCCGTAGCCGGTCGAGGAGTTGAACCACGACCTGGGCGAGGACGCTTCGAAGACGAAATTACCGGCGTAGACGGGGCGCGTTGAATCACCCACGACGATCGCATCGGGGAGGGTATTCAATACGGTGTCGAAGAGCGCGGCCTGCGAGCGGATCGGTGCGTCGTAACCGGCATTGATCGCGGCACGCACGGTACGTACGCGCGACGCGCCCCAGTCGGCCGCGCGCGGCGGCAACGGGCGTGTGGCGAGCCTTTGGTCCAGCACGGCGAGCACGAGTTTCGAGTCGGCGGCAATCGCCACATCAGGCCGGAAATTACGCATGACCTGCTGAGCGTCGATATCGATCCTGATCAGCCTGCCGTCTATGGCAAAGCCGTTATCGAACACCACGTCGTAGTCCGTCTCGCCCAGTTCGGTGCCAACCGCAAGCACGACATCGGCCTCACGCACCAGCGCGCGCGTCGCGGCGAGCGACTGGGTCGAGCCGATCGACAACTCATGGCCGCGCGGCAACAGCCCCTTCGCGTTGATCGTAAGCGCCACCGGCGCCTGCAGGCGTTCGGCCAGCGCGCGCAATTCGGGGGCGGCCCCGGCAGCGCCGCCGCCGGCCAGGATCAGCGGGCGGCGCGCAGTGGCGAGCAAGGCGCTCGCCTCGTCGAGGGCGCGCGGCGCGCCGGCGGGCTTCGAGGGCAGCACTGCCACACCGGATGTCGTGTCCCGCGCAGGCGCGACGATCACGTCGAGCGGAATCTCGATGTGAACCGGCCGTGGCCGCGCGGTCGCGAACACTGCGAACGCGCGGGCCAGGACTTGCGGCAGTTCGTCAGCGTCGAGCAAGGTGTGGGAGAACGCGGTGAGCCCGGCGAATACGTCGCGCTGCGACGGCAGCTCGTGCAGGCGGCCAGTTCCTCCGCCCAGTTGGCGCGTGGTGTTGACGCTGGAAATCACGAGCATGGGGATCGAATCGGCGTAAGCCTGCGCCATCGCGGTCGCGATATTCGTCATGCCCGGCCCGGTGATGATGAAGCACACACCGGGTTTTCCCGTAACCCGCGCATAGCCGTCCGCCATGAAGCCAGCGCCCTGCTCGTGGCGAGGGGTGACGTGGCGCAGCGTCGACGTTGCCAGTCCCCGGTACAGCTCGACGGTATGGACGCCGGGGATGCCGAATACCAGTTCAACACCGTAGTGCTCGAGCAGCCTCACGAGCGCTTCGCCGCAGGTCTGTGTGGCGACTGGCCGGGGCGGGCAGTGTCCGCTCGCGTGACCGAAAAGCGAGATATTTTCAGGCGAATTCATGAGACTCCTGCGGATTGATCCGTTTGATCCGTTGCCGGTACATGCCTTTCTCCGGAGGTTGCGTGTTGATGCATTCTTGGTGCATGCCGCGTGAACGGCAATCGATGAATTTGCATGCGCGCCATGTTCCTGGCTCATGGGCTTATTCATGGGTTTATCCGGAGGAGCGGTGGTTTCGGGAGACGCGGGAAGCTGAATTCGGTGTATTTCGGTGTATATATGGAGGCTTGAACCCGTGTATATATAAAACCCTCTGGCCGGAAAGCACCCGGCAGTCATGATTTTTTCAAATGCGCGAAGGGAACGAAAATGCGCCGCCTGCCGCCGCTGAATGCACTGCAAATCTTCGAAACGGTTGCGCGCCACCGCAGTTTCACGCGCGCCGCCGATCACCTCTGTCTGACGCAAGGCGCCGTAAGCCGCCAGATCCTGACGCTGGAGGAGTACTACGGTTTTCCGCTGTTCACGCGGCACTCGAAGGGGCTCGCGCTGACGAACGAAGGCGAGCAGCTATTGCCGACCGTGAAGGAGAGCTTCTCGCGGATCGAGGAGATTTCGCTGCGGCTGACCCGGCAGCGTACCGACCTCGCGTTGAAGGTACCCACCTGCCTGATGCGCTGGATCCTGCCGAAGATCATGCGCTTCCAGGCCGAGTGCCCTGAGATCCAGTTGCAGCTCACGACCACCTGGCAGCACGACGTCGATTTCCAGGTCGAGCCGTTCGACGCGGCGATCATTTATGGCTCGTCCCCGGGAGTGGACGTTCACTCGATTGCGCTCTTCGACGAGCAACTGACGCCTGTGTGCGCGCCTTCGTTGCTGGAGGAAAAACCGCTCGACAAGGTAGCCGATCTTTCCCGGCATACGCTGCTGCACCCGACCCGCGACCATCGCGACTGGAAGATGTGGCTCGTCCACGCTCAAGCGCCCGAGATCAATGCCGACCTTGGGCAGAGTTTCGAGACGCTCGACCTTGCGACAAACGCGGCGACGCAAGGTTTTGGCGTCGCGATCAGTGACTGCTCGCTCGTGAGCGAGGATGTTGCGTCAAGGCGCCTCACGATGCCGTTCGACATCGTGCTCACGACGGGCGCCCGCTATTACTTCGTCTACCCGGATTGCCTCGCGCACCAGAACAAAGTGAACCTGTTTCGCGAGTGGCTCGGGGCGAATTGAGAGGGCTGAGGACGCGAGGTCCCGGTTATTGGAGCGCAGGCCAGGTCAATCCGGCCGCGCGCGGACCCCGCGTAGAATATGAGCATGATGCCGCGAGAAAACATATCGTTCCCCGTCCGCCTCAAGGCGCGGAAATGGACTTTCACCGTGGTCATCGATATATTTAACCGAATATAACGAAGCTGGGGAGATTGAGTGAGCACTGACACGCAGCAAGCAGTAGGCGAGAAATTCGTTCTCGAATCGATGCGTTACGCGCGCGACAAGACGTGGGAGGTCGTCGAGCAGGTGGTGGCCAGGATTCAACCCGGCATGCTCGAGTCGGAAGCGGTGACCGAGTGCAAGCAGGTCCTGCAGGAACTGGGGATGGAGCGTATCTGGCATCCCATCCTGATCCGGTTTGGAGAAAACACCTTGCGCACGTTCAAGCAACGTTCCGAAGGAGATCCGCGGCTGAAAGACGACGACATCTTCTTTGTCGATCTTGGCGTGGTCTGGAAAGGGCATGAAGGCGACGCGGGTGCGACCTTCGTTGTCGGTGCGGACCCGGAGATGAAGGCGTGCGCGGACGCGGCAAAGACTGTCTTCGATGAGGTCGAACATCATTGGCGAACGACGGGCGCCGGCGGCAAGGCCTTGTATGACTATGCGGCGGAGCGTGCGTCGGCGCTTGGGTGGAAACTGAACCTCGACATCAAGGGGCATCGTGTGAGCGATTTCCCGCACGCGATCTTCAAGTCAGGCGATCTCGGGAATTTCGAGCCGCAGCCGGAAGCCGGGCTTTGGATCCTGGAGATCCAGCTTGCTCATCCCACCAGGCCGTTCGGCTCGTTCTACGAAGACCTGCTTGCCTGAGTCGTCTTGGCGAAGGAAAGCTCACAAGGGACGCAATGTTCATTCGGCAACTCGAGTATCTCGTCACGTTGGCACGCGAAAAACATTTCGCGCGAGCGGCTGAAGCCTGTCATGTCTCCCAGCCTGCGTTGTCGTCGGCTATCCGCACGCTTGAAGCCGAACTTGGGCTGGTCATTGTCGAGCGGACGCGGCGCTTCGTGGGCTTTACGGAAGACGGTGAGCGTGTGCTTGGCTGGGCGAGGCAAACGCTCGCGTCGCTGCAGAACATGCGCCACGATGCGTCCGCTGCGCAGGTCCGCCTGATCGGGACGCTTCGCATAGGCGCAATTCCGACCATCATGCCGGTGACCACCCGCATGCTTGCACCGTGCATGCGCGAGCATCCGCATATGCGCTATGAGGTCCGCTCGCTCAGTTCAGATGCAATCCTGCGGCAGCTGGACGAGTACGAACTGGATGTCGGCCTGACGTATCTCGACGATCAGGTGCAGGCGGGATTCAGCGTATTGCCGCTTTATTTCGAACGCTATCTGCTCTTGTCTCCCACCAGTGCTGACGACAGGTTCGACACAGGCACGGCGCAGTGGAGCGGCTTGGGTGGGTTGCCGCTGGGTCTCCTGACCGCCACCATGCAGAACCGGCAAGTGATCAACGCAGCGTTTCGACGCGAGGGCGTGCAGCCCACCGTGGTTCTCGAAACTGACTCCCTTTTATCTCTCTATGCGCACGTTCAGCATGCCGGGTTGTTCAGCGTGTTTCCGCATAGCCTGCTTAGCGTGTTGCCTGCTGGCAGCGGCGTGCGTGCGTCGCTCTTATTGCCGGAGTTGACCCGCCGCATTGGCCTTATTGCGCGCAATCGCAATGCGCTGCCGCCCCTGGTTGCCGCCATGTGGAAAGCAGCCGAGCAGCTCGATCTGCAAGGGGAGTTCGACGCATTGCTGCCCGAGGCGGCCCACGCATCGCAGGGCGCGGCGACCGTTTAAGGCTCCAGGCCAGCAGCCTTTCGCATACGGTTGTCCGTCTTCATAAGAAGCGCTTATCACCTGATCCATCCAAACGATTGGACCCTCCGCCAGTACTTCGCGACACTGGTTTGCGTCGACGTGCCAGCCCCACGTTCCGACCAAGGCGGTGCCGGGATATCGGCGCCGGTGTTATCCAAATCAGAGTGGAGTGAGACAGTCATGGCCAAGGTTTTATGCGTTTTATATGACGACCCCGTCGACGGTATGCCGAAGAAGTACGCCCGGGACGACATTCCCGCCATCACGAAGTATCACGACGGACAAAGCGCCCCGACACCGAAGGCAATCGACTTCAAGCCGGGCGAGTTGCTGGGCAGCGTATCCGGCGAACTGGGCTTGCGCAAGTTCCTCGAATCGCAGGGACATACGCTGGTTGTGACGTCCGACAAGGACGGCCCCAACTCCACGTTCGAGCGTGAACTGGAAGACGCCGAGATCGTCATTTCGCAGCCGTTCTGGCCGGCGTACCTGACCGCCGAGCGGATTGCCCGCGCCCCAAAGCTCAAGCTCGCGCTGACAGCAGGCATTGGCTCGGATCACGTTGATTTGCAGGCGGCGATCAATCGCGGTATCACCGTAGCCGAAGTGACTTTTTGCAACAGCATCAGCGTGGCGGAGCATGTCGTCATGATGATCCTGTCGCAGGTCCGGAATTATCTGCCGTCGCATGAGTGGGTCAAGAAGGGCGGCTGGAATATCGCGGATTGCGTTTCGCGCGCATACGATCTCGAAGGGATGAACGTGGGTACCGTGGCGGCGGGGCGCATTGGCGCGGCGGTGCTGCGCCGCCTCAAACCCTTCGACGTCAAGCTTCACTATACGGACCGGCATCGTCTGCCGGAACAGGTCGAGCGCGAGCTTGGCGCCACCTGGCATCCGACTGCTGAATCGATGGCGCGTGTCTGCGATATCGTGACGATCAACTGTCCGTTGCACCCGGAAACGGAGCATCTTTTCGACGAGAAGATGATCAGCAAAATGAAGCGCGGTGCTTACATCATCAACACCGCACGCGGGAAGATCGTGGATCGCGACGCCGTGGTGCGTGCGCTGGAATCAGGTCAACTGGCGGGCTATGCAGGCGATGTGTGGTTCCCGCAACCGGCCCCGAGCGATCATCCGTGGCGCACCATGCCGCATCAGGGCATGACGCCGCACACGTCAGGCACCACGCTCTCCGCTCAGGCGCGTTACGCCGCTGGCACACGCGAGATTCTCGAGTGCTGGTTCGCGAAGCAACCCATTCGCGAAGAGTACCTGATCGTCGATGGCGGACGCCTCGCCGGAGTGGGCGCGCACTCATACAGCGCGGGCAATGCGACGACGGGCTCCGAAGAGGCGGCCCGCTTCAAGAAGGCATAACGCCGTGGGCACGCTGGCCCGGTTGTTGAGGGTCGGCGTGCGCATTTCCATGGGCTCTAAATAAGATGAACGAACAGATCGCCCGCGCGGCGCCCGCAGTTCCTCTGGCGCCGTTTAAACAAGCGGCATTCGGTTTCTTAGGTGGTTTTCTGGCGATTGGTGTGATCTCCCTGCTCGGGCACCTGACGAGCAGCCCCTTGGTGATCGCGCCATTCGGTGCGTCGAGCGTCCTGTTATTTGGCGCGCCCGATAGTGCATTCGCTCAGCCTCGCAACCTTGTATTCGGGCATCTGCTTTCCACTGCGGTGGGTTTGGCGGTGTATTGGTTTGCTGGTCCGGGGATATGGCAAATGGCGCTGTCCGTTGGGCTTGCCATTGGTTTGATGCAGCTTGCGCGATGCGTGCACCCTCCTGCGGGCGCTGATCCGCTGGTGATCATGCTTAGCGGCAATGCTTCGGTGGGGTTCTTTTTTGCCCCGGTGCTGAGCGGTGTTTGCCTGCTGCTGGTTATTGCATTGTTGTTCAATAACGTCGTGCGCGGCCGGCGATGGCCCGAGCGATGGTTGTGACCTGGCGGCCCGGTAGCGGCAACGCGTTGCCGCTACCGGCTAAGCGCATGTTCACGCTTAAGCTTATTGCTCGAACCCGTTTCGCTGGTTACGCAATATTCGAATCGAGCTGTTCAGGTGCGCGCGGGCGCTTTCTGCATCGCCCAAGCGCATTTGTTCATACGTGCGCTGTGCGACTTCGTGCGGTACGGGCTTGAGCGGCTGGTTGCTGCTCATGGCCTTGAGCTGAACCTCCGCGGCGCGCTCAAGATAATAGAGGTCGTCCCAGGCCTCCGCGATGCTGGCGCCCGCCACCATCACGCCGTGGTTCTTCAGGAACAGGATGTCGGCGTCGCCCATTGCTTCAGCAATACGATCTCCCTCCGACTCATCCAGGGCCAGGCCGTTGTAATTCTCATCAACGGCAGTGCGGCCATAGAACTTCAGCGCCGTTTGCCCAAGCCACAACAGAGGGGGGCCTTCGATCAGGCACAAGGCCGTTGCGTTCGGCATATGCGTGTGGAAAGCGGCCTTCACCCGCGGTTTCGATCGATGCAAACGGGCGTGGATATAAAACGCAGTGGCTTCCGGCTGACCTTCACCGGCTATCAAGTGCCCCTCGAAATCGCATACGAGCAGGCGTGACGCAGTGATCTCGCTAAATGCATAACCATAGGGATTGACGAGAAACAGGTCGTCGTGCCCGGGCACGACAGCCGAGAAATGATTGCAGACGCCTTCCTCGTAACCCCGTTGCGCCGCAAGCTGGAAGCACGCGGCAAGCTCCAGACGCGCCTGCATGACGGCGTCGGAATCGAGCCTTGCGATATGCGAGAGAGCGGGGGCGCCAGCGACTGAAAGCGAGTGAGCCATGATGATTGATTACCTTGAAAATTTACCAGCCGAGTCTGTTGAATAGCACGGGTACCTGATTGAGCGTTGCAGGCGTAGCATCGGGAGTGTAATCCGGCAGCACCGCGCGGCCGGTACCACGATCGATCCACACGCAGCGAAAGCCGACCTCGCGAGCGGCCGCATGATCGAGATGCGGGCTGGCGCAAATATGGACAACCTCGTCCCTGGTCACGCCAAGCGAGTCAAAAGCATAATCGAATATTTTCCGCGATGGTTTGTACGCACCGGCCTGCTGCGCCGTGACGACACGATCGATCAACCCGCCAAGTTGCGCAACATTCCCGGCGATGATCTCATCATCCGTATTCGACACGATACACAAACGATAACCCGCCTCCTTAAGCTGCTTCAAAGCACCAGTCACTTCGGGAAAGGGCGGCATGGCGGAGATGCTGTCTGTCAGAGCGCGGGCGTCGTCTGCGTCGCTTTGCAAGCCTAGCTCATTGAGTGCAAGACGTAACGCATCCGCGGTTACGCTACGGAACGACCGATGCGGCGATGTTTGCTCAAGCGCATGTTCATGCCGGTCATAGATGCTGATAAACCGGGCCGGATCGACAGCCTCCGTTTGCTTGGCGGACAGGATGCCCCGGACGGCTGCTTGCAATCCTTCGTCCCACTGGATCAGCGTGCCGTAGCAGTCGAAGGTGAGCCACTGCGGTCGGCGGGTGCGTTCAAGCGCGCTAAGAGCCATGGTTTGTTCGCCTGGTGAAGTGACGTAAATGAGTGACTGAGCTCAATTGATGCCGCAAGCGTAGATGGGTTGATCGATATTTGGAAATTAAATTAAACTCTAAAGGTCAATCGAAATTCAAATAACGCGGCGGTCGCTCATGCTAGATCTCGAGTTGTTGAACACCCTGGTTTGCGTGGTCGACGAAGGCAGCTTTACGCGTGCCGGCGAACGCGTGCATCGGACCCAGTCGACCGTGAGCCAGCAGATCCGCAAGCTTGAGGCAGCGGTCGGACGTACGCTGCTGCTGCGTGACCGGACTGGTAATCACGTGAGCGCGACGGAGCATGGAGAGTTGCTCGCGCACTATGCGCGGCGGCTGCTTGCGTTGTCGAGGGAGGCGCAGGACGCGTTGACCAGCGACGTAGCGCTCGAACCGGTACGCATTGGCGTACCTGAGGATTTCGACGCGCGGCGCATGTCGGCCATGCTGTCGGGCTTTGTGAAAATGAAACCCGGCGTGCGGCTTGAAACAGTAAGCGGCATGAGCGTCGATCTCCAGCGCAAGCTGGCGGCGGGCGAGGTCGAGATTGCGCTGCTCAAGCGCGAGCCGGGTAGCGGAGAGTGCCTGGCGTCGTGGCCCGAGTCGCTGGTGTGGGTAAAAGGAGAAGGCGTTGAACTGACGGACGAACCGATCCCGCTAGCTTTGTTTCCACAAGGGTGTGTGTACAGGCAGCGTGCCATCCGCGGCCTGGACAAAGCGCGCCGGCGCTGGCGCGTGGCTTTCGGCAGTCATAGCCTGACCGGCATCCAGGCGGCTGTTTCATCGGGGCTCGGGGTGTCGGTCTTGCCCACCACCGCCCTGCTTCCCGAGCACCGCATCTGCACGGGGTTGCCGGACTTGCCGCCAACCGAGCTTGCATTGGTGAGCTCGGGCGGCGCGCTTAATGCGGTCCAGCAGGCATTGATCGAATTTCTGCGTGCAGAGATCAAGGCTTAGTACAGGGCGTCGTCTAAGTGTGGTGCTCCTGATTCAACCTCCGGTTCTACCGCTCCCATGGCATACGCAACGCAGCGTTTCGCAAGAATATCCGCTGGATCCACTAACGTGATCGCCCGTCCGCCAGCACTTAGCCATTGAGCGCCGGGAAGCAGCAACGGCAACTCTGTACACCCGAGGATCACAACGTCGATTCCTTCCTCGGCCAGGCCCTCCAGCGCTGCGCAGATATCGTCCATACACTGTCCGCTGACGAAACCCGCCTTCACCCCTGCCTCGCCATAGATCGCGTTCATCACCCTGTTCTGCAGCGCCGGACCGGGCAGGACCTGCCGCAAGCCTTGCGCGCCGGTACACACCGCTTGCCACCGTGCCCATGTCGAGCGCCTGGATACGCCGGCTGAAACCAGACTGCGTGACATTGCGAACCTCAGCGGCACGCGAGAAACTTTGGTACTGGGCAAGAGCAACAAAGTCCTCGATCCATTTAATCTCCATACCGCTCCCTTCCGGCTTCTCAAGGAGAAGCGAGTGTGTGCATATCGGTGACTCAACTAGCCATGTAATACCAGCCATGTAATGAATCGCAAGAATTTGCCAAGCGCGCCCGGGCGAGTTCAAGCGAGTTGATCCAGTCGCTACGATTGTATGCGAGGGCAATTCAACTTACCGCCGCAAGCCAATGGCTAGCGAGTCTTAGGTGCGTCCAGGGTACTTAGGAGCGCAATCTGTTATTGCACTTCAATGGGAACGTGGCCGAAATTTGTTGACAAGCGTTAAGCGATATCTGAAACTCAATACCATGCTGAAGCTCACGTCCGTAGTGGTAATTAAACGAATGAACGCCCTGTGGGGTGCTTCATCGGGGACGTGTTTGCATTAGAAATAGCTAAATATGCGCAAACACCAGGCCCTACCGAAAAACGGTTGGGCCTTTTTTTTGTGGTGCCTCCGTCTTTCGGTTTAATTGACGGAGAAGATGATGGTTGGATCAAACGATCGGTTTGTTTTTCGAGCGGCGCATGAAACCTCGGCTTCAGCGCATGCACTGTTGCCGGAGATGGTCGTTCGTTTTGTTCTGCAGCCGGGCCAGACCGCCTCATGGCGCGTGCAGTCGGACTCCGAGTTGCGCGTGGGAACGGCAAGGGTCTGGGTTACGCGCATTTTCTCGCCCTACGACCACTGGCTGCAAACGGGTGACGTACTTCGCTTGACGCGAGGAGAGCGCATCTGGCTAAGCACCGACGCCAACATAGCGGCGGAGATTTCGTTGACAAGCGCGTATGCTGTTGCACGCAGACCGCTATTCAAGTGGGTCGAGTGGCTAAGAAATTGCATCGCTGATATTTCTCTATTGCGATCGCGCTAGTCGCTTAGCTTCTTAGCGGCTTAGCGACTTGGCGGCCGGTCCTATTCCGGCCGCCGGTCAGGGAACTGGCGACGAATGAATAGCCAGGGTCAACGGCATCAGACTTAAGGGGACATTTCATGCTTCAGGTTTGGGGGCGGCGCAATTCGTCCAACGTTCAGAAGGTCATGTGGCTGATCGGCGAGCTTGATTTACCGCATGAGCATATTCCCGCTGGGGGGAGCTTCGGCCTGACGCAGAGCGCCGGGTTCCTGGCCATGAATCCGCACGGGCGTGTGCCGGTCATTAAAGACAGCGACGGTACGATTGTGTGGGAGTCGCACAGCATCTTGCGATACCTGGCGGCGCGTTATGGCAGCCCGCGTTTCTGGAGTGACGACGCGGGTCAGCGGTCGCAGGTGGACCGCTGGATGGACTGGTCCCAGAGCACCTTGCAGCCAGCCTTCCTGACGGGGGTGTTCTGGGCCTTTTACCGGACGCCGGAGGCTTTACGCAATGCGAAGAGCATTGAAGAGAACCTGGGTCGTTGCGCGCAGTATTTCCAGTTGCTCGACCGGGTGCTGGCCGAGCGGCCCTTTATTGCGGGAGACGATCTGAGCCTCGGCGATATCGCGGCAGGCTCCAACCTTTATCGTTATTTCGAACTGGATATCAAGCGTCCTGACGTTCCAAATGTGCAGGCCTGGTATGAACGGCTTCAGCTTCGCCCGGCGTTCCGCGAGCATGTGATGGTCCCGTTCGATGAATTGTTCGGGCGGCTCACTTTTTAGCAGGGTCACGCTGTCTTGAGACGGCAGGGCCCCAGGCAGATGTCACTTGCGCTCGTGTATATGCTCGACCAGATAATCGATCAATGCCCGCACCTTGGGCGGCAGGAAGCGATTAGGCGGATACAGCAACCACACCGAGCCTACATAGGCCAGCGCTTCGAGGTCCCAGTCGGCGAGCACTTGCACGAGTTCGCCGCTCTCCAACGCTCCCATTGCGGTGAATTCCGGCAGGCTCGCAATGCCGAAATCCTGCTGCGCCGCTTCGAGTCGCGCGCCCGCATGATTCGCTATATATCGCCCGCTCACCTCTACGGTCTGTGTCTGAGTGCCGCGCCGAAACCGCCAGCGGTTGTCGTCGGCGGTTTCACCCAGATAGAGGCAGTCATGCTGCGCAAGATCGCGCGGGTGCGTGGGCGTACCGCGTGCACGCAGATATTCTGGCGACGCACACAGCACCCAGCGTACCGAACCGAGCCGCCGTCCCGCGAGACCGGGTGGCGGATGATTCGTCAGCCGGATCACGAGATCGAGATCGTTCTCGAGCGGATCGACCTCATGGTCCGCGTATAGCAACTGGAGATCGACCTCCTCATACATGCGCAAAAAACCCGGGACCAGCGGATGAATCACCGTTTTCGCGAAGGCTGTCGGCGCGCTCACGCTGACCTTCCCCTGCGGCCGGCCGACCAGCGAACCGGCTGCATCCACGGCGCCCGACGCGGCGCTCACGATGTCCCGGCAAAAGCGCACCACCTGCTCGCCCGATGCGGTCACCTTCACCTTGCGCGTGGACCGTTCGAGCAGCCGCGTGGCGAGCGCTTCCTCAAGACGTTTGATCTGGCGGCTGACCGTTGAGGGTGTGCTGCCGAGCTGGCGTGCGGCCACGGAAAAGTTGCCGGCATCGACAACGCGGGCGAATACGGCCATGTCGGGCAGCAACGCAAAGAGTTCTGTTGGATTCATCGGGCCGTTGCGAGTGGGGCGCAGGATTAATGCATCTGCGACATAAAGGCTTTGCGCATGGACCCGATTATCGCTGCACGCGCAACGCTCGACAATACGGACTTATCTCCCGAGGTCCGAATATGTCCAAGCAAGACCGCCTGCTCTTATTGTCCGACCTGATGCTGCTGGTGGTCGCGGTGGTCTGGGGCACCAGTTATGGAATCGTAAAGAGCGCGCTCGTGTTCTATCCGGTGCTGGGTCTGCTGACGCTGCGATTCGGCATTACGTTTGTCATGTTGTCGCCTGCGTTGCGCAGTTTGCGTCATGCCGACGTGCGTACCTTGCGCGGCGTATTCATTGCAGGCGTGCTGCTGCTGGGCATTTTCTTAAGCGAAACCTTTGGGGTGCTGCTGACGCGCGCCTCCAATGCGGCGTTCCTGATCAGCCTGTGCGTGGTGCTGACGCCGCTGGTCGAGTGGATGATGCTCAAGCGCAGGCCCGGGAGGATTGAATGGGCGGCGGTGGCGCTATCGCTGTTGGGGGCATGGTTGCTTGCCGGAGACGGAGCGGTCGTGCTAAATCCAGGCGATGCGCTGATCCTGCTGGCGGCCTTGCTGCGTGCGCTGAATGTCTGTGTGACGAAACGAGTGTTGCGTGACTCTACGCTGCCGCCTTTGTCAGTGACGGCCGTGCAGTCGGGTGTGGTCGCGTTTGGCAGTGCGGCTGTGGCGCTCGTATTCGCGCCGCAGCAGTGGCAGCACGTGCCGTCGTTTGCCGGGCACATGCCGTTTTGGGCCGGCGTGTTTTATCTGGTTTTTGCGTGCACGCTGTTTGCATTCTTCGCGCAGAACTACGCGATCAAGCGCAGCAGTCCAACCCGCGTTGCCTTGCTGATGGGGAGCGAACCAGCGTTCGGCGCGTTGTTTGCCTGGTTTTGGCTGGGTGAGAAGATATCGCTTGTTGCATGGGTCGGCGGCGGGTTGATTGTGGTGGCATCCATGCTGGCGACAGTGCGCTGGCGCAAGGCGGTAACCGTTGGCGTTCCTCGTGCTTCAGAGGTTGTGTCTTGACGCAGAGTTGATCTCCGTGGCCCGCAGACTCGCGTTCTCGATCGCTGCTCTTGCCCCGGCTTTCAACTGCGTGACCGCTTCAATCAGCGCGTGCCGGAACATCTCGTTCGAGGCAAGTTCGGCTCTAAAGACATCGCGGCAACCGAGCAGCGCATCGACAAGGCTTTCCGGCGCGTTTCTCGCGTCTCCCACGTTTCCCACGTTTGTCGCAAGCGCGGTCAACCGCGAGGCCAGCGGATCGCTGATAACGAAAGTGGTGCCGTCGTCGGCACGTCCGCGCAAGAAAACGAACCACGCTGCTACGCCAAGCGCGAGTCTCGAGATTGGCTGGCCGCGCTCCAGGCGCGCCGCAATGGTCGCGAGAAGGCGCGGCGGAATCTTCTGGCTGCCATCCATGGCAATCTGCGCGCAGCGGTGTTTCAGCGCCGGGTTCGCATAGCGTTCGAGCAACGCGTCGCGATATGCCATCAGGTCGAACGATGCCGGCACGCTCAAGGTCGGTGCTATCTCGTGCGTCATCATCGAATGGATCAGTGCACGCAGTGGTGCGAAGGAAATTGCTTCATCGATGGTTGCGAACCCCGCCAGCATCGACAAGTAAGCGAGTGTCGAATGGGTGCCGTTCAGCATGCGCAACTTGGCGAGTTCGAACGGCATGACGTCATCCACGAGTTGCGCGCCCACCTGTTCCCATGAGGGACGTCCGGCAGGAAAGCGGTCTTCGATCACCCATTGACGAAACGGCTCGCACGGAACCGGCACCTCGTCGCGAAGCCCAAGCGCAACGGCTGCGGCATCACGGTCGGCGTCCGTAGTTGCGGGAACGATGCGATCCACCATCGTCGACGGGAACGCGACTTCGAGGTCGATCCAGGTTGCCAGCGCTTCATCAAGCACCCGGGCATGAGAGCAGACCACCTGGCGCAATGCCGCGCCGTTGTGCGAAAGGTTGTCGCAAGAAAGTACGGTGAATGGCGCCATGCCGGCATCGCGCCTTGTTTTCAATGCTGCGACGAGGATGCCCGGTACCGTGCCGGGCTCGCCCGGATGCTCCAGATCATGTGCAATGCCGGGATGACCGAGGTCGACGTCGCCCGTCTTCGTGTTGCGGCAATAGCCCTTTTCAGTGACCGTCAGCGAGACGATCCGCACGTGAGGGGCGGCGAGCAGGTCGAACAGCCGCGCGCGGTCATACGGTAGCGCGAGCACTTCACGCAGCGCGCGAATCACAGTCGTCTTCACGCCCTGCGGCCCGCGTTCCACAACGCTATACAAGCCATCCTGCGCCATCAACGCATCGCGCTTGGTCACGTCACCCTGCAGCGTGACGCCGCAGATTGCCCAGTCGCCGCCAACGGCCAGCATGGCCTCTTCCGTATAAACCGCTTCGTGCGCCCGGTGAAAATTTCCGATGCCCAAATGAACGATGCCAAGGTGCGGTTCGCGCCACTCTGGCGCCAGCAGATGATCCTCGATTGATGGGAGCGTTTTGAGGCAAAGCACGGATTCATCGGTCATTTTAGGTAGCCTGGAGCGGGAAAACCCTTGGTTGACGATTAAGTCTACTTGTATGGTAGCATCAATTCCATTGATCGCACCTCAAGGAAATCCCCATGAAAATCGTCCGCGCCGATGTCATCGTCAGTTGTCCGGGACGCAATTTCGTCACGTTGAAAGTGGTGACCGACGAAGGGGTATATGGCATTGGCGACGCCACCCTCAATGGCCGCGAACTGGCCGTGGCTTCGTATCTGAAGGATCACGTGTGTCCGCTGCTGATCGGCCGCGACCCGGGGCGCATTGAGGACATCTGGCAGTTTTTATACAAGGGCGCTTACTGGCGTCGCGGCCCGGTGACCATGACTGCCATCGCCGCGGTGGACATGGCGCTGTGGGACATTCTCGGCAAGGTCGCGAACCTTCCCTTGTACAAGCTGCTGGGCGGCGCGTCGCGTGAGAGCGTCATGGTCTACGGGCATGCGACCGGACGTGACATTCCTGAAGCTCTCGACCGCTATGCGGAGCACGTGGAGGAGGGGTACCAGGCTATCCGCATTCAATGCGGTGTGCCGAACATGCGCTCGGTGTATGGCGTATCGAAGGGAACGGGCATGTATGAGCCAGCCACCAAAGGTGCGGCGGAAGAGCAGACCTGGTCGTCGGAAAAGTATCTCGACTTCGTGCCCAAGCTCTTCGAAGCGGTACGCGACAAGTTCGGATTCGATACCCATCTGCTGCACGACGTGCATCACCGTCTCACACCAATAGAAGCAGCACGGCTGGGTAAATCCATCGAGCCATATCGTTTGTTCTGGATGGAAGACCCCACACCTGCTGAGAATCAGGCCGGTTTCCGGCTGATTCGGCAGCACACGGTGACGCCGATCGCGGTGGGCGAGGTATTCAACAGCATCTGGGATTGCAAGCAACTGATTGAAGAGCAGTTGATCGACTACATTCGCGCCACGCTCACGCATGCGGGCGGCATTACGCACCTGAAGCGCATCGCGGATTTTGCCTCGCTTTACCAGGTTCGCACGGGTTGCCACGGCCCGTCCGATTTGTCGCCGGTCTGCATGGGCGCGGCGCTGCATTTCGACTTGTGGGTGCCGAACTTCGGCGTGCAGGAATACATGGGTTTTCCGAAGGAAGCGCTGGATGTTTTCCCGCATGCATGGACCTTCGACCGGGGCACGATGCATCCCGGCGAAGCACCTGGTCATGGCGTGGATATCGACGAAGAACTCGCAGCGCGTTATCCCTACGATCCGGCTTACCTGCCGGTTGCACGGCTCGAAGACGGCACGCTCTGGAACTGGTGAGCGGCGGCGTTTGATAGAACCGCCCGGCAGAAACGCCCGGTAGAAAAATCAGGAGACAGGCAATGGCAGATCAGAACAACAGCGCGATGTTACGCCGCGTCGCCTTTGCATCGACGATCGGCACCGCTGCCGAGTACTACGATTTTTTCGTCTATGGCACGGCTGCAGTGCTCGTGTTCGGCGCGAAGTTTTTCCCCAGCAGCGACCCGTTGATCGGGACGCTCGCCGCGTTCGCAACCTATGCAGTAGGCTTTATCGCGCGACCGCTGGGCGGCATTGTATTCGGGCATTTTGGCGATCGCATTGGCCGCAAGAAGGCGCTGATTGTCACCATACTGATTGTGGGCCTGGGTACGTTCCTGATTGGCCTGCTGCCTGACTATTCGCAGATCGGCATCTGGGCGCCGGCTGCACTGATCCTGATTCGTGTGCTGCAAGGTTTCGGTGTTGGCGGAGAACAAGCGGGCGCCGTGCTGCTGACAGCCGAATATGCGCCGCCACCAAAGCGGGGTTTCTTCGCGAGCCTCGTCCAGCTCGGCGCACCCGCCGGATTCCTGATTCCGGCGGGCATCTTCGCCATCCTCACCGCAACGCTTACGCATGAGCAACTGCTCGACTGGGGCTGGCGGCTGCCGTTCCTCGGCAGCATCGTATTGGTCGTGGTGGGTTTGTATATCCGGTTGCGCACGGAGGAGTCGCCGGTCTTCGCGGAGATTCGCAAGACGCAGGCGGTCGAGTCGCGGCCGGTCGTTGAAGTCGTCCGGCAATTCGGCCCCACGATCGTGAAGGGTGTCGGGGCGAAACTGATCGAGGCCTGTACGTTCGCGATGTACACGATGATCGTGCTGGCCTACGGACGCGTGCACGGTGTCAGTGAGAGCCTGCTGCTGCAGACGATCATCGTCGCGGTCACGCTCGAACTGATAGCGATCCCGCTGGCCGGCGCGCTGTCGGACCGGATCGGCCGCCGCGCCACGTTTATTGCAGGCAGCCTGCTGCAGGTCCTGCTGGTCGTGCCACTGTTTCATGCTGTGGATAGCGGCAGCCGTTTTGCGATCCAGACGGCGATGATTCTCGCGATCACGGTCGGCCATAGTCTTTGCTATGCGCCGCAGGCGTCGCTCTTTCCCGAACTCTTTCCGGCGCGGGTGCGTTGCAGCGGCATCGCGTTGATCTGGCAGATCGGCTCGCTGATCGGCAGCGGCGTACTTGGACTTGTCGCGGTGAAGATGCTTCAGATGACGGGCGGCAGCTCCGTTGGACTGATCGTCTACGTGATTGCGCTGGGCATTGTTTCCACGCTGTGTATTTATCTTTTGCCTGAAACCGCGCCTTTGCGTCGCGGCGGCGATCTTCACGACTGGGGTACGCCGTCACTCGCTACATCTGCCCGCGAAGCGCGGTCATCCCCTGTTTTCGCGGCGCGCCGCTAGCCACGCTTGGTGCCGCGGCACGCACACTATTCAACGGAGCCTCTCATGCTTGCAGCCGTCCTTCACGAACCGAAACGCCTGCGTATCGACGAAGTCGATGCGCCTCAACCACAGCCGGGTCAGGTTCAGATTCGCGTGCGCGCAGGCGGTATCTGCGGGTCGGACCTGTCGTATTACTTCAAGGGCAAGAGCGGCGATTTCGCGGTCCGCGAGCCGTTCGTGCTCGGTCATGAAGTCGCGGGTGAAATCGCCGCGCTAGGCGAGGGCGTAAGTGGCTTGCGCGTTGGCCAGCGTGTTGCCGTGAACCCGGGTCTGAACTGCGGCGAGTGCCGGTTTTGCGTGAAGGGCATGACCAATCATTGCCTGAACATGCGCTTCATGGGCAGCGCCTCGACGTTCCCGCACATGCAGGGCATGTTCCGCCAATACATTGCAGTTGCCGCACGTCAATGCGTGCCTGTGCCTGATGCACTCGACTTCGCACAAGCGTCGATGGCGGAGCCGCTCGCCGTTGCATTGCACGCGCTGAGGCACGCGGGATCGCTGGTCGGCGCCCAGGTACTGGTGATCGGGTGCGGACCTATCGGCTGCATTTTGCTATCGGTCGCCCGGCGTTCAGGGGCGCACCGTCTCGTTGCGCTCGATCTCGCGGACAAAGCATTGCAGATGGCCGCCACGCTGGGCGCCGACCAGACCGTGCTTGCCACCGATCAGGCACAGGTCGAAGCATGGTCCCAGTCGCGCGGCACCTTCGACGTCGTGATCGAAGCATCCGGCAGTCCTGCCGGGCTCGATACTGCGCTTCGGGCCGCGCGTGCGGGGGCCACCGTGATCCAGGTGGGCAACCTGCCGGCGGGGCAGTCGCCGGTCGCGGCGAATCTCGTGATGGCGAAGGAATTGCGTTATCAGGGATCGTTCCGTTTCACCGATGAATACGCGGTCGCCGCCGAAGAAATCGCCACCGGAAAGATCGATCTGAGTCCGTTGATGACGCATGTCTTTCCGCTCGCGGACGCAAACCATGCGTTCGAAGTGGCGCATGACCGCAACCAGTCGGTGAAGGTGCATCTGCAGTTCGACTGAATCCCTATTACCGCATTGCCCGAGCGCCCGATCACAAAGAGGCGTATTCCAGGAGACATTCATGTTCAGAAGCCAGCGCTGGTTCGTGGTCGGTTTGCTGTTTCTCGCCGGCGTGATCAACTATCTTGACCGCGCTGCGCTGTCGATCGCGGCCCCGTTGATCCAGAAGGATCTCGATTTTTCGCATGCGCAGATGGGCATTGTGTTCAGCAGCTTTTTCATCGGCTATGCGCTGTTCAATTTTGTTGGCGGCGTGCTGTCGGACAAGGTCGGCGCAAAGAAAGTGTTCGGCGCGTCGATGGGCATCTGGTCGATATTCTGCGGAGCGACCGCACTGGCAAGCAGCCTGGTTTCGTTGATCGTGTTACGGGTTCTGTTCGGCATGGGAGAGGGTCCGTTCAGTTCGTCGAACAGCAAGATGGTCAACAACTGGTTTCCGCGCCGCGAAGTGGCGAGCGCCATTGGTGTGATCAGTTCGGGTACACCGCTGGGCGGCGCGCTTGCGGGGCCGGTGGTCGGCTACATGGCAATTCGCTTTGGCTGGCGCTGGGCGTTCGTCGCCATCATGCTGCTCGGTCTGCTATGGCTCGTGGCGTGGACCTTGACCACGACTGAACAGCCGCAGCAGGACAAGCGCGTGAAACCCGAGGAGCTTGCGTTGATTGTCGCCGGCCAGCAGCAGGCTTCGTCGATGGAGCATGCGCCTGAAGGCGAGAAGGTCGGGCTGAAGTTTTACCTGAAGCAGCCGATTATCCTCGCGACGGCGTTCGCCTTTTTTGCCTACAACTATGTGTTGTTCTTCTTCCTGTCATGGTTCCCCACGTACCTGACCGAAGCGCACCACATGTCGCTTCATGACATGAGCATTGCGACCGTGATTCCCTGGGTGCTTGGCAGTATCGGCCTTGCCGCGGGTGGTTTTGTCACCGACATGATTTTGCGGATTACAGGTAAGCCGTTGCTCGCGCGGCGGATCGTTTTATCGGTCTGCCTCGGGGTAGCAGCGGTATGTGTCGGATTTGCCGGTCGGGTTGAAAGCATGGAGGGGGCGGTCGCGTTGATGTCGGTCTCGATCTTCTTCCTCTATGTCACGGGCGCAGTCTATTGGGCCGTGATCCAGGACACCGTCCGGCGCGAGAACGTAGGGGGCGTGGGTGGTTTTGTGCATCTGCTGGCTAACCTCGCCGGGGTGATCGGGCCGGCGGTGACCGGCTTCATCGTGCAAGCGACTCATGGTGCGTATGGCAGTGCGTTTGTACTTGCAGGGGCCGTCGCGGTGCTGGGTGCGCTTTGTTCGTTGATATGGATTCGCGAACCGCGTGGCGACAAGCTGAAGGCGCAGCGGGTAGTGGTGTCGTAGGTTTCGCTCGCGCCGGTGGATGGGATTGGGGGGGCTGGTGGTTTTGGGGGTAGCGGTCTGAGTTAACGCTGGGTTGCGCAAGGGTTGACTACGGTACGCAGTGCGCAAGAGTGGGAACGCCGATGTGAGAAGCACGCCGCGAACGACGATAGCGCTAGCGAAGCCGCATAAGCCCCGCCCTGGGGCTACTGACGAAGGAAGGCCCGCAAGGGCGCGGGCCACTGGCTACGACCGACTACTCGCCAAAAGGCGATTTCTTTCCACCATCCGTCAAGTCCATTATCTTGTTTCCTTGTCCGTCCGTAATCAAGGCGAGCGGGCGCAACTCGGGAAATTGCGACACAAGCGACATCAAGATAGTTCCGCCGACGCGCCGCGCGGCTTCATCATCCAACGGGTTTTGATCGTCTACGGGTATTTCCATAAACGCCCGTTGCTGCGCATTGGCTATGCCATCGAGCGCATTTTCTGATACCCAAAACTGACGAACCGTCTTTGTGGCCGGGTCATATTTGGTAAGGAGATATTGAAAAAACATCTAGTAACCTCGACACGATTGAAAATTGGAAAATGCGCGTTGCTTGCATAGCGCCAAGGTGCGCGGGTCTCGATAAATTGCGCCTGCAAATCGGCACTGTTCCAACTCGAATTCATACATTGCGTGGCAATCGGCTTCTTGCGCTTCGCTGACGCCACGCGCCGCAATAGACAATACATCATCACCGGCCGCGCTCTTCACGTACTCAAACGGCGCGGCATCGCCTAACGGCGTGCTCCCCGCGCGAAGCTCGGTCACGTCGCCAAGGTTTGGAACGCCTTCGTCCTCTGCCGCGTCGTTGAACGATGGAAGCGACGACGCCACAGCGGAAACGACCGCTCCGACAGACGACGCAAACACCGCCAACCCGCCACTTGTTGCCCGTGCGGCACGGGTTCGCGCGCCCGCTTCGGCCATTGTTTCGATATGACGGAACGGTTTTAGCGCGCTCGCTGCTCGCGCGGCGCGCTCATCAATCGCCTGGTTATACGCTTTAAAATCGTCCCGGTGCGCTTTCGACCGGGCCGCGTAGCTGCTGGCACGTTCGGCAATGTCCTTTTCATACGCCGCGTCATCGTATTGGCGCATTGGAACGAAGCCACTATGCGCAATGTAAGCGGGTTCGGCTCGAAGAATCACGACCGACCCGTCGAGCACGCAGCGACATAAGCACGTCACGACTTCACGCGGATTATCTTCCCACATTCCCGATAGATGCCACGGAATTGATTCTTTGATGAATGTTCGAATCCGGGCCACGACTTCAGGTTGAGACGCCCAATGTCTCTCGTTCCGATCCGCAAACAGTTTCGCCCCTGCGGCGAGTGCATCAAGCTCGGTTTCGTAGCGCTCACGGGGCGACAAATCACTCGGATCACACAGCATGTATCGGTAACGTCCGTAGTTGAAAAGTTCCACGCACATCCCGTTTGTCTCCTGATTTTTAACGGCAAACGCGAAACCCTAACGCACTTTTCCGTGCGTTCATCTCAATAAAGGCATGCAGCAAACGGCTGCCCATGGCCGCCCCGCGCTATCCGCGGACAACCTCTCTCCAATATCAGCCCTATCTCCAACGTCTAAATCAACCGCTGCGGCGTGGTAGTATGGTAGGTGACAAGATGAAGTCCAGGCTTTATCTTTGTCCTCTCTTTACTCTTCGTTCAGGTATGGGTCATGGTCACGAAAAACGTCTTGCCGGCGCCGTTGCGACGTGACGCGTCGTCTTCGTTAGACGGCATCGGTAGCAATGAAAGAGCGGCTTCCTCTACATCGCCGGCCGCGCCTGCCCGTGGCCGCGCTCGCGCAACTGAACCACGTGTAGCGCTGCCCAATCTGCGTGCTCAGCTTCAGGTTGAGTCGCACGAGCCCATCGGCAAACAAATCTTTCGCGCCCTGCGCGAAGCCATTTTTTCGGGCGCGCTGGTGCCGGGCACGCCTCTGTCCGAAACCGAAGTTTCAGAAATGTTCCAGGTCTCCCGGCAACCGGTTCGCGAAGCGTTTATCAAGCTCGTCGAGTCGGGCGTGCTGCAGGTGCTGCCGCAAAGAGGAACCTTCGTGAAGAAGATCTCTCCACGACGCGTGCGCGAAGGCAGGTTCATCCGGGAAGCGATCGAGGCCGCGGTGGCCCGCAAGGCCGCGGTCGAAATCACCACGGAACAGCTTGCGGAGCTCGCCGAAAATCTACGCGACCAGAAGACCGCGGCAAAGGTGAACGACACCACATCGTTCCTTGCGCTCGACGAACGGTTTCACTTCCTGATCGCACAATCCATTGACTGCGTCGCGGCATGGGACACCATCCAGGACATCAAGGCCCAAATGGATCGCGTGCGTTATCTGAGCCTGCCGGAAGTCTCGCCGCTTGAATTGCTGATCAAGCAGCACGCACGGATTCTGAGTGGACTGAAAGCGCATGACGCCGATGCCGCTGAAGAAGCCATGCGCGCCCATCTGCGTGAAATCCTGGTCTCGCTAAAACCAGTCGCCGAACGCAATCCGGATTGGTTTGAACCCGATGAAGGCGAGCGCGTCCACCTTGCCAACTAGCCGGCCGGCGCTGCGCCGCGCTCGGCCAGACTCTCAGATGATCTCGATCTCGACGAACACAACCTCATGGTCGCTGGCGTTGACAACGTTGTGTTCAACGCCCTTCAATCCGGCATAACTCTGCCCGGCACGCAGTTCGGAAACTCGGTTGCCTGTTTTGGTTTCAAGCAGGAGTTCACCGCTGGTTTGCGGAACGACAATGTAGTCGTGCCCATGGGCGTGCCAGCCGGTCTCGGCTCCCGGTGCGAATCGCCACTCGGTGACTATCGCGCGATCGTTTGATACCTGCTGCGTGGGAACTGCCGGTGAGCGGGTCATGCGGTTTCCTCCCCTGTTGGACGGTTTCAGGCCATCAGCATGCGGCCCAGTTCAATCAAGCCCTTGTCGCTGCCGGGCGGCCCGATCAATGAAAAGCCCAGCGGTACACCGTCTATCTGCATGAATGGCAGCGAGAGCTGAGGGCATCCGCCAAGTCCCGCGACGCACAGCATCCTGATCGCCTGGTTACGGTACGACTCCAGCGCTTCGTCGGTGTCCGACAGCAGCGGGGCGACGTCGGGCATCGTGGGCATGAGAATAATGCGCCCGCCAGCGAGCAGGCTCAACAAGTTTGCGCGGAAATCCTCGCGTACGCGCTCACTGTCCTCGTTTTGCGCCGGCGTGACTGTACGTGAACCATGCCAGGAGAGTGATGGCCTTTAAAACAATGGCCTGGCGTAGTGAACGGAATCTGGAAAGTAGCGTGTGCACTAGTTCTTGGCGATCGATTCGGTGCATCGCACGAAATCAGGGCAGAAGAGAAGCGGTCTTACACCTCCTGCCGATGCACTTCCAAAAGCAGATTCAAGAACGCTTCGGCGGCTCGCGTCAAGGGGCGTACCTCCTCGACGATTGCACAAAACGGCATTGAATAAAACGGGGAGTCCGGCAGCACTGCAAACTCATACCGCGGGGCAAGCTGCGCAGCGTAATGCTCAGGCAGCAGCCCGACATAACGCCCTGTAGCCACCATCATCGCGACGGCTTCCAGCCCGCTCACCTCCAGCCCCTGCACAAACCCTTGCGTGGCAAGTGCATCTTCAACAAACGGATGAGGCCGATAAACCAGCGGTAACGCGCGCGTATCGCCATGCGCGTGAATCTCGCCCGCAGTCGCCGGCCGATAAAACACGCGATGCGTTTCAGTGAACAGTGGGTAGTGGCGGAACGCCCGGATACGCTTGTAGGCGCCGCGAATGGCGATCTGTACGCGCCGCTCGGTTAGCGCCGCGCCAAGATCACCAAAGGTCATGACGGACAACGTCGGCCGCACCAGCGGCGCGATCCGGTGCAACTCGCCGAGCGCCTCCGAAATCCTGCACCCCTCATGTGTCATCACATGCTCGGACGTTCCGAGTAAAAGCGGCCCGGACAACACCCCGCGCACAGCGTCGACTTCAGGCTTGATCCGCTCCAGCGCTTCGAGCGCCTGCAACGCCACCCGCAACGCAACTTCGCCGCCCTCCGTGAGCTGAAAGCCGCCCGGGCCGCGCTCGCAAAGCTTCACGCCAAGCCGCGCCTCAACCTCATTGATATGCCGGCTGATCGACGCCTTCGACATCGACAACGCGCGCTCCGCCGCCGCGAATCCGCTCGCCTGGGCGGCCGCGCAAAACACGCGCAGCGAGCGCAGGTCACGCTCGGTCAGGTCCATTTTCTTCATCGATGCGCGCTTTAAAAGGTTTCGGTTTCCGGAACCATATCAACGAAAAAATGGTTTTTCAAAACTTTTTTGACTACCTACATTTCCCTCATCAGCGCTTCTCAACGCTTTTCAAAGTTTCCCGGGGACTTCATGATCACGCTCGACCGACGCAAATTCCTTACCGTGGCAAGCGGTGTTTCGCTTGCGCTGGCCATGCCGTCCTTCGCGTTCGCCGAGGGCGGAACACTGGCCGATATCCGCCAGCGCGGCAAGCTGACGGTTGGCACCGAGGCCGCTTACGAGCCGTTTGAATTCGTCGAAAACGGTAAGGTGGTGGGCTACGGTCACGACATTCTCGTGTACATGGCGGCCAGGCTAGGGGTCACGCTCAACCAGGTCAACCTGCCGTTCCAGGGCTTGCTGCCCGGCCTCATGACCCACAAGTTCGATTTCGTCGCGACGAGTGTCGGCATCAATCCGGACCGGGCAAAACGCTTCGCGTTCTCCGAGCCGGTCGGCGTGGTCGACACGGTGCTGGTCGTGCGTGCAAGCGACACCACCATCACCAGGGCGGACGATGCAGCCGGGAAGGTAGTCGGTACCCAGATGGGTTCGTCGTCACAACCGATCGCCCAGGCGTTCGACACGCAACTGAAAACAAAGGGCGCCGGTTATGCGGACATCAAGCTGTTTCAGGCCTATCCGGACGTGATGGTTGCGTTGACGAACAAGACGCTCGACATCGGTATCCTGCCGTCGAATATTGTCGCGGTCCTGATGAAGAAGGAGCCGGGACAGTTTCGCGTGGTCGGCAAGATTGGCGAGCCGAAGATGCTCGCGTGGGTTGCGAATCCGCAAGACAAGGAGATTCGCGACTTCATCAATACGTCGCTCGCGGAACTGACGAAGAACGGCCAGCTCGCGCAACTGCAGCAGAAGTGGTTCGGTTACACGATGAACCTCCCGACCAGCGGCTATTTACCGGAAGGCGCGGTCTGAGCCGGAGCGCTGCATGTTCGCCTCTTTGAGCAGCCTGATCGTCGCGCTTGGACCTTTCCTTCACGATGTCGCAGAGGGTGCCGCCACCACGATCGCGGCGAGCGTAGTGGCGTTCGCGCTCGGCATGGTGACCGGCTCGCTGCTGCTGCTTGTGCGTCAGCATGGTGGACGCGTGCTGGCCGCGGTCGTGATTCTTTATGTCAGCGTGATACGCGGCACGCCGGCATTGATCCAGATGCTGGTGGCGTATTACGTCCTGCCTTCGGTGCTCAATCTGCCGCTCTCGCCGCTGCAAGCCGGCATTCTTGCATTGGTGTTGAATACGGCGGCGTACGTGTCCGAGATCCTGCGCGGCGCATTCAACTCGCTCGGCCGCGGACAGATACCGGCCGCTCGGGCACTGGGCATGCCGCCGGTGCAGGTTTGGCGCTATATCGTGTTTCCGCAGCTTTTCTATCGTTCCATCCCGCCGCTGACCAACGAGTTCACGATGCTTCTGAAGGCTTCCTCGCTGATGTCGATCATCGCGGTGCATGACTTGGCAACGGTCGCACGCGACGCCACGCTGCAGACGAACCTGCCGTTGCAGGTGTTCTCCGCGACCGCGGCCGTCTACTTCGCGATCCTGTTTCTCGCGTCATCGGCATCGCGTGGTCTCGAACGCCGCGTGGCGAAGGTGCTGCCCAATGTCCATTGACTTCGCTGTTGTCGAGTCGTCCATCCTGCCGCTCCTGAAGGGGCTCAAGGTCACGGCGCAGGTCTGCGTGCTGGGCATTCCGCTTGGCATTGCGCTGGGAACCGTTGCCGCGTACTTTCGTGCGTCCTCGTTGCGCTTGCTGCAGGCAAGCGCGCTGGCTTATGTGGAAATCGTGCGCAATGTGCCGTTCCTGATTCTCGTTTATCTCAGCTTCTTTGGCTTGCCGAAAGTGGGGGTCACCATGCCGGCGTTCGCCATTGGCGTAGCAGCGACCGCGTTCTACACGGGTGGTTACTTCTGCGAAATCCTGCGTGCGGCGTTCGGCAGCCTCGCCCATGGTCAGGTCCAGGCCGCAAGGTCGCTGGGGCTATCCGGACTTCAGGTTCAGCGTCATGTCGTGCTGCCGCAGATTTTTGGGTATCTGGCGCCGGCCACCACCAGCCTCACGATCATGATGTTCAAGGATTCGTCGATCTTCTCGGTGATGAGCCTCACCGAACTCACCTATCAGAGCAACCTGCTTACCGCCGACACCTTCGCTTACGTCGAGGTGCTTGGTACGACCGCGCTGATCTACTGGCTCTGCAGTGTGCTGCTCGATGTTGCTGGGCAGTGGTCGGAGCGTTACGCGACCCGTTACCGGCGAGCCTGATGTTGGCCGCCATGCCGGGTGCATGAATCTTGAATAAAGGATACCTAATCATGACAAAGCCGTTGACCGTCCCTCCAAAAACGGGCCACAAGACTTTGCTGTACTCGCAACTCGCGATGGATCTGGACAATCTGGAGGCCGACATCGCCGTACTCGGCATGCCCTACGGTTCCGCCTATTCCGCCGCTGACTTCACCAATGACCAGACCAACGCGCCCACCGCAATACGTCAAGCGACCGACCGCGTGGTTCGCTCGCCTGGCCATTACGATTTCGATATCGACGGACCGCTCTTGCAGGAACGCGACGATATCCGCTTTGTCGATTGCGGCGATGTGATGGCGGATCTGGCGGCGCCGGGCAGTCACTATGAGCGTGTGGAAGCGGTGGTGCGGAAAATTCTTGCTGCGGGCGCGTTGCCGATCGTGATGGGTGGCGACCACGGTATTACGACGCCGGTACTGCGCGCCTTCGACAGCCTCGGCCCGATCACGCTCGTTCATGTCGACGCGCATCTCGACTGGCGCGACGAAGTGAACGGCGTGCGTGACGGGCTCTCGAGCCCGATCCGCCGCGCCTCGGAGATGAAGCATGTCGCGAAGATCGTGCAGATCGGGTTGCGTGCGCAGGGTAGCGGCCGCCCGGAAGAATTGCGCGCGGCCAAGGCTTATGGATCAGAGCTGATCACCGCGTACGAACTTCACGACGTTGGCATGGACGCCGTGCTTGCGCGCATTCCGGATGGCGGCAACTACTACCTGACCATTGATGCCGACGGGCTCGATCCGTCGGTGATGCCGGCCGTAGCAGGCCCGGCGCCGGGTGGCGTGACCTTCCTGCAAGCACGCAAGCTGATTCATGGTCTGGTGAAGAAGGGCCGCGTGGTGGGCATGGATATTGTTGAAATTCAGCCTGAGAAGGACGTCAACCAGATCTCGTGTATCACGGCAGGGCGGTTGATTCTCAACCTGATCGGCAGCGCAATCCGCGCAGGTTATTTCGACAACCGCCGCTGATGTGACCGATCGCGCCGCCGTTTTTATCGCGCATCCTTACGCATTGAACTTACCCCGGACAGCATTCATGGAACACATTCGCATTCGTCCATTCAACACAAAAATAACCTACCCGGAACAATCACTCGACAACGACCTCGCGCAGGCGGTCGTTGCGGGGAACATGATTTTCCTTCGAGGCCAGATTGGCCAGGACATCGACACCTATGAATCTGTCGGTATCGGCGACGCCGCCGCGCAAGCCGAGAAGGCCATGGCCAATGTAAAGATGCTTCTGGAAGAAGCGGGCAGCAAGCTGGAAGACATCTGCAAGGTGACGATCTATCTGACCGACGTGCGTTACCGCGAAGCCGTGTATCGCGTTGTAGGGCGCTGGTTGAAGGGCGTCCATGCCGTGTCGACCGGGCTCACCGTGACGGCGCTGGCCCGGCCGGAATGGCTGGTGGAAGTCGATGTGATTGCCGTGACGTCCTGATTGCGGGTTCGGCTCTGATACCCGGATAACGAACCGGGTATCAGAGCCAGTAGTGAAGCGTTCAGCGCTTAGCGTTTCCGTGCGGGTGCGGCGCGACATACCAGCACCGGACCCGCTAGGATCGACACCATTCCAGCTAGTCCAAGAGGCGCCAGGCGATTGCCCAGCACGAGATAGTCCATGACGGCGGTGACTACGGGCACGAGATAAAAGAGGCTTGTCACGTTGACCAGGTTACCGGCCCGTATCAGCTTGTAAAAAAGCAACTGCGCGAAAACCGATATCACGATACCTAGCCACAGCAGCGGTATAAGAAAATCCACGCTGGGTACGAACCTGACTTGGCCGGTCCAAGACCGTCCAAGACGAAAACGCGCCTGGACTTAGCTTGCGATGCACAACAAACCCACCGGATCGCCAAGCGCTTTAACGCTCCACGGCCAGCTTCAGTTTCATCAGCGCGTGATCCCACTGCTGCGCGATCGTTTCAAGAGATTGCCGGGCGGCTTCCAGATGCGTTGGTTCGAATTCCCACAAGCGCTCACGCCCGACCTTGACGTCGCGCACCAGACCCGCGTTCGCCAGCACCTGCAGGTGCTGCGTGACCGATTGCCGCGTGATGTCCGTTCCCGCGGTGAGCTGCGCGATCGACATTGCGCTGCCCGCGCACAGCACAGCGACGAGACGCAACCGTGTCTCGTCGCCTAGCGCGGCGAAAACCGCCGCCGCGTTTCGTTGCGCCGCGCCCTTGAGCAGCGCTTTGTTCGAAGGAGTCTTAGCCCGTGGCAACATGTTTCTCGATGTTCGTCAATTGCGCTTCCCACCCCTTGCTGTTCAGGCGAAACGCGTTCACGCGGCGCGCAGGCGGGATATTGTCGAAACCGGTTTCAACTATGCGGACCAACGTACCCGCGTCAAGCTCTTCAAGCTCGAATACGACAAGCGTGGTGGGCTCAGCGGAATAGTCGACGCTCAGATCAATGGCGCCCGGATGCCAGCGCCAGGAAAATAGCCGCTCAGGTTCAATACGTTCAATCAACATCTCGCAGACAAGATGTTCGTATCCGGGGTGAGTGATCCGCCCCTGGACGGGCATGCCCGCGACAAAGGTTTTCCCTTTGAAATCCATGCCGAACCAGTCGCCGAATTCTTCAGCATTCGACAACGCACGCCAGACCCGCGAACGCGGTGCCTCGATCAGGATCTGTCTTTCAATACGATCAGTTGATGATGTCATATGCAGCCTCCTGACTGCATATTAGCCAGCGCGGCACAGATATGCAAGTATTTGACTGCATGTTTTATAAAGAGCCAAGTACGCGCTTGGGTGTCAGTCTTTATCGAGCGCGATTGCTAAGACATCCGGCCTGAACGACGGATGAATTTCTGCTCGGTCACATGAGTGCCCCACTGCGAACCCTCTGCTTCCTCGGTCAATTGAAAGCCTGATGATTCGTACAGATGCCGTGCGGCATCAAGGCTCTTGAAGGTCCAGAGATAGGTTTCATCGAATTCCCGGTCGACAAAATCCAGTGCCTTGTAGAGCACGCGCCGTCCGACACCTGAGCCGCGCAAAGACTCGTCGACAATAAACCATCGCAGATGAGCAAGCCGGTCGTGGCCGTCGTCCGAGTCTATGGCGATCGAAGCAAGCGACCGGCCGTTTTCGACATAGAGCCACAGCGCCTTGCCCGGAGACGGCAAGGTCATCGCAAACTCCGCCAGCTCGGTAGCCACTTTCTTTTCGAAGAAGACGCCAAAGCCTGCCGCCTGCGAATAGAAGCGGGCATGCAGGCTTGCTATGTCGCCAATGCATCCAGGCAGATAACCCTCCTGGATTTTTTCATCGATGGATGCAGCCGGTCTCGGTGTCTTGTTGACGTTGTCCTGCGCTAAAGCATCCGCGTAAAGCGCCAGGGAGCGGACCAGCGTTTGCTGATCGGCGGGCATCAGCCGCCGAAGTGCATGGGAGACCTGATCGGTTGCAAACCGGTCGATCTTTTGCTGCAACTTCTTGCCGGCTGCCGTCAGGAATAGCCGGGACGACCGGCCGTCATCACTCGATGTTTCCCGTGTCACCAGCCCTAGCGATTCGAGTTTCGCCAACTGCCTGCTGGTGTTCGACTTGTCGAGCCGCAGGATGTCAGCGAGATCGCGCGCCGGAAGCCCAGGCGCCAACCCAATTTCTATTACCGCGTGAACGGCCGACGGCGCGAGGTCGCTGTCGGCCAGTGTATTGCGCATGAAACCAAGCTCGCGTACCAGCTTTCGCGAAAAGTCGCGAAGCTCGAGGATGGTGTGATCCCGCGATTTCTCAGGCAACTCGACATAGTCCATGGCCGCTCCAATTAGTTGCGCTTCGCAACTAATATACTTGCGAAGCGCAACTTATTCAAGCCCTGCCGAACCCTGCTGCCGGCCATGCTGAAACGGCTACGCTTTGCCAAGCGGTTCCGCGGCAACGGGCGGTGTAGCCGCTCTTTCCGACGCAGATAGCGCCGGGCCGCGGCCTTGTCCCGCTTGGCGCGGAACAGGAAGTCAATCGTGTCGCCGGCCTTATCGACGGCCCGACACAGGTACTTCCATTCGCCCTTGACCTTGATGTAGATCT
This sequence comes from Caballeronia udeis, assembly GCF_001544555.2. Classification (GTDB taxonomy): domain Bacteria; phylum Pseudomonadota; class Gammaproteobacteria; order Burkholderiales; family Burkholderiaceae; genus Caballeronia; species Caballeronia udeis. Next base: position 68,607 of record NZ_FCOK02000042.1, read on the forward strand.
CATCCCTTCACCAACTTCGACCAACCTTTTTCTTGCTCGGTCCGAATGCCTTACCGAGCGCAGGCAGCAACGTGATAGCCCACCGGTGCACCGTCGAATGGTGATTTTGTCGCGATAGGGATACTTCGGCGAATGCCGCCCGTGGAACGCGATAATTTACGAGATCGGGTGTGCGTCAGGACATGGTGGATGTGGATCAGTCATCATGTAAATCGGGATGTCCGCTGCTTTGGCGCAACAGATCCAAGACCTTCTCCTGACGCATAACTCCATCCGAGACGATTACTTCGACCAAAGGGCGCCCTGACGCGTGTGCGTTGCCAACAAGTAAGGCGGCGCGCGCATATCCAATTTCCGCTTTCAGCGCAGGAGCGATTGCCGTCGACTCAAGCAGGTTACGCTCGCTCACTTCCCGATTGGCTGTCATCGGCTGCACACAATGCTCATCGAACGCCAATATTGCGTGTTGCAGCGTCGCTACCGCTTTGAACAGCGATACCGCGATGAGCGGCATGTAGTTATTCGTCTCAAGCTGTCCGGCGGCGGCAGCAAGCATGACGCTTTGATCGGCTCCCGCGACGAAGTAGGCAATTTGCGTCAGGCCCATCGCATGCACAGGATTGACTTTCCCGGGCATCATCGACGAGCCTGCCTGGCGTGGCGCCAATTGCAGTTCGCCGATTCCGCCTCGTGGTCCGGAGCTGAGGAGCACCAGATCGTTCGCTATTTTCGCGAGCGACAATGCGGTAGTTTTCACCGTGGAAGAAAGCGCCGCAAACACGTCCATGTTCTGAATGGCGTCGAACAGGTCATGACTTTGCGTAAGCGGGTGCCCCGCAAGTTCCGATAGCGCCTCGGTCACGGCTTGCCGATAACCACGATACGTCCCCAGCCCCGTTCCGACAGCAGTCGCTCCCAGCGCTATCTCGCACATGGCGGGCACGTGCGCGCACAACGCCGCGGACGTTCTTTCCGCAAGCGAAGCGTATCCACCGAACGCCTGGTCGAGCCGCATCGGCAACGCATCTTGCAGGCAGGTACGGCCGATGCGTAGAATTCCGTCGAACTGCTTCTGTTTTGTTCGCAGGGAAGTGGCGAGTCCGTCGATTGTCGTGGTGAGTCGTTTGAGCGCTATGAGGAGCGTCAGCTTGACAGCGGTCAGCAACACATCGCTGGTCGACTGCGCATAGTTCACGTGATCAAGCGGGTGCAGGAATTCGTACTGGCCGGGGCGGTACCCCATCAACTGAAGTGCCCGATTCGCCAGTACCTCGTTGATATTCATGTTGATCGACGTCCCGCATGAGCCCTCCAGCGGATCGACAATCAATGCATGCGCATGCTTCTGATCGGCTAATTCGATACATGCCGCCACGATGGCCGCGCTTTGGTCGGCGCTCAACTTGCCATAACGCGCATTGACCTGTGCGACCACCATTTTCGTGCGAACCAGCCACGCTACGAATTCCGGGTAAGCAGCGAGCGTTTCTCCGGAGTAGGGAAAGTTGATCTTGCCGCGCAGCGAGTGAATGCCGTACAGCGCATCCACTGGCAGACCGCATTCACCCAGTGCATCGACTTCGATCCGTTGCGGTTCCATCATGTTGCCTTTTTAAAGTGACCTGTATCAGCTCTCGAGCGATGCACGGCTCGTCTCGGGCGCCCAGAATGCGCATACCACCCCACCTATAGCGAGTACGGCCACGCATAGATACACTGCTGCCTGCCCGCCGTAGATCGCCACGATGCTCGGAAACAGAAAAGTGGTCACGGCGGAGCCGATCCTGCTGGCGGCAACAGCAAAGCCGAGTGCCGTGGCCCGAACTTCAGTCGAGAATAATTCTTGCGGATAGAGAAAGCATAGGTTGTTCGTGCCGCTCAATACGCAGGCGAATACAGCGAATAAACCGACGATTGCAACACCCGGCAAGTGCGCGCCGAACGACAGGCTCGCGAGTAGAACAGCTGAAATGAAGAAGCCGCTCAGCAGGAAGGCGCGTCGGCTGATCCGGTCCACGATCATTGCCCCGGCTATCGTGCCTACCAACAGGAAGACGTTGTAAATGAGTCCGGCGAGGAATTTGTCCTTGATATGCAGCGAGTCGAACACCATCGGTGAGAAGGTGCCCAACGAGAAATACGGAATGACGAGACACATATAGAAAAAGCACGCGATGAACAATCGCATCCGCCACTTTCTGGAGAACACGCTTGTGGCCGAGCCCGTATTGGCGGCTTGCGGCACGGCGTCAACAGAATGATTCAAGTGCACGTTCGGACCGATATTGTCGTGGATGATCGCCAGCGCCTCCACGGTTCGCCCCTTGCGCTGCAGCCACAGCGGCGACTCGGGAATGCGTACGCGAAAGAGAAATACGACCGCTGCCGGCACGGCGCTTGACAGCAGCATGAGACGCCAGACGTCGGGGCCGTGGTCCTTCAGGACGTAGCCGACCACGTAGGCGCTCACATAACCCAGCGCCCAGGCAATAGCAAGCCAACTGAGGAGTCGCCCGCGCATGCGGCGCGGCGAATATTCGACCACGAGGGCCTTGCTCACCACATAGTCGAAACCGAGCGTGATGCCGAGCAACAGGCGAAGAACAAGAAGCTGTGCCGGGCTGCTGACCCAGAATTGCGCAACCGAGATAATGGCGAAGAGCGCCATGTCATAGTTGAACAACGCGCGGCGGCCGAAGCGGTCGACGAACGGGCCGGCGAACAGGCTGCCTGCGAAAAGTCCCGCCAGCGATGCCGCGCCGAGAATGCCGAGCCACACGGCGTTCAAATGCAGTTGCGGCGTGGCGATGGCCAGCGCGATACCAATGATGCCGAGCACGAAGCCGTCGCTGAATTGTCCGCCGGTGCCGGCAAACGTCACGCGAAGGTGAAAGGGAGTCAGCGGTGCGTCTTCCAGCGCGATGGAAGGTGGCGGGGCAGCGGCGCTGTCGAAGCTCATCTCTCGGGACAGGTTCATTTTTATCGGTCTCCATTTGCATTGCGTGTGTAAAATCTCGTTCGCAATTCTAGATTCGCGCGTGGAGTCCGTCGCGCGCTGGTCGCTGAATAAGGAATTCTTATGGCTGCGTGCAGAAAAAACGGTGGTGCCGGACCAGTCCGCACGCCAAGGACCGGGGCGACCGATGCGAGGCCGGAGATGAGACAGGATGTGAGGCGGATGTGAGCAAGCAGAGCGACCGTCCGGTCGATCTTTACCAGCTCGACGTGTTCCTGACTGTTGCGTCCATGGGAAGCATGTCAGCGGCGGCCGGCGTATTGGGCATCAGTCAGTCCGCCGTGTCGCAGGCCGTGGCGCAACTCGAGCAGTCGCTCGGACTCGTGCTGATCGATCGCGCGCGGCGGCCGCTCTCGCTGACCTCTGCCGGGCTCTACATTTCGGAGAATGCCGAACCGCTCATCGCGCTCGCCCGCCAGTTGAAGGCTCATGCAACGGATGCTTCGAAGACGGAAGGATCCTATCTTCGCATCGGAATGATCGATTCAGTTGCGAACACCATCGGACCTTCGGTCATCAAGCAACTTCTGGCGCGCACGAGCGGACTGTCGGTTCAGATTGGCATGGCAATCGCACAGGAAGAGGCGCTTCTTAGCCGCGAGCTCGACCTCATCATCTCGACCAATGAGTTCGTCGATAATCCGGCTTTCGAGCATAAGCTTCTCTACAAGGAAAATTTTGTCGCGATTTCAGGTCGCGGCTCGCTTCGCGACGGGTCGCTCGCCACCCTGCGAATGCTCGCCGATACTCAACCGTTCATTCGCTTCAGCCGCGGCTCCACGCTTGGAATACGCGTCGAGAGAATCCTGAGATACAACGAACTCGATCTCCCGAGAAAGCTGGAAGTCGATCATGCAGACACCTTGACCTTGCTGGTAGCGCAAGGACTGGGATGGGCCATCACCACCCCCACATGCCTGCTGCAGACAGGAACCCGTTTTGTCGACGTCATCGATCTGATCCCGATAGATAGGGGCAATTCTGTCCGTTCGATCTACCTGGTAGGCAGGCGCGGCGAGTTCCCCACCCTCTCCGAGACGATTGCCGATGCCGTCAAGCAATCACTGCTTGTGTTGCTCGACTCGCACGTAAAGCTGCGCCGGTATGTTCCAGCGGGCGGGATCGATATCGGCGGATAACGCCGCTAGCGCCGGTACCGAAGGGGCGCACGTCGATATTTCTCGCGACAGCTGAGCCCTCCATCTGGAATGTTGTCTTGTTTAATCGATAAGGTATCCATATCTATAAGCAACATCTCGGCTACGCCACCTATTTGCACCAGATCCGTCGAAGCAAGGTTGGCCGACGGAGACAATGATACGGTTGAGGAAGGTAACAGGTGCAGTCGTGGCTCTCAGGCCAGACCCATTGTCGGACCTGCGGTGCGGCCTTGGACCACAAGGACAGTCGCTCGACGGTGCTGCGCACTGTCTACCTCAAGGTGACGGTGAAGAGTCCGCGGCAGTGGTCGTATGCTTGCCAGCGGACTGCGCGTACGCCACAGCATGTGGTGCATCCCTTGTCCAAAGACCTGATCAGGCGCGTCACTCCGGAGCTGGAATACCTCCAGGCGAATTGAGCGGTTCATTTGCCATACCGGCAGGCCACGGCCATGCTCAAGGAAGTGCTGCCGCCGGACAAGGGCATTTCGTCGAGATCTGACACCGGCCCTCACGATTCAAAGAGGCGTACGTCGAACCGCTTTCATCCAACATCTGCTTGAGTTGAGCAAAGTGAGCGGTCGCCATGTCGGAATACGCCGCCCACCCATGTGAAGTCCTCGTCGCGAGCTCAGGCGACATAACGTTCAACGGTTTTCCCGTAGAGTATGCAAGGACGAGAGTCTTGGACGCCTTTTCCAGGAAATAGAAATCTTCGAACGCGGCCGCAATCGTGGGTGCGACTACAAGAACGCCATGGTTGCCCATTATCAGGACACTTTTATCAGCTAAGACGCTGACGAGACGGTCGCCCTCTGCCGCATCGTCAGCGATACCGTCATAGCCAAGGTCGATTGCTGTGCGACCGTAAAACCGAGCGGTGTTTCCGTCAATGGGAAGAATTGTCGGATCAGCCAACGTAGACAGCGCGGTCGAATAGGGCGGGTGCAAATGCAGGATACAGCGAGCATGAGGGAGAGCCGCGTGAATACGGCTGTGGATCGCCCACGCGGAGGGGTCTGGCGCGTTCGGCCGCTGCATCGTTTCGAGGTCGTCGCTGTCAAGCGAGAGCAAATCGTAAGCGTTGATACTCGCAAAGTGCTTCCAGCGCGGATTCATTAGAAACTTTTTGCCGTCCGGAGACAACGCGACGCTGAGATGATTACCGACTGACTCGTGCCAGTCGAAGGCAACTGCTAGCCGAAACGCGGCTGCCAAATCAACGCGAAGCTGCGCGTTGAACGCATCAGCGGTTTCAGCCGCTGCAACAAATCTATCCAACATGTCGGATCATCTCCCTATCTGCGATCATCGGATGCCTCGGTGAAGCGCGAACATCATCGTTCGGCGTATTAAACAGGCGGCTCGATAAATTTCGAATGTGGGCGTCGCACAACCTTTGGCTCACCCAGCTTTCCGCTGCGTGCCCGGCGTAACGCGGCGCGTGCTTCCGCGAGGTTCGACGCATGCGTGTTCGTCCTTGCGCACTCTTCAATTCGAAGACTGCGCACCAGCGGTATCGATCGGCCAGCGGCTTTGAGTCCGGCAAGACGCGCCCATACCGCACGTTTTTTACGGACTTGATGGGGCTGGAAGTGGTTGAAGTCCGCGAAGGCAACTTCTTGCGGATCGACCACAATTGCACCTGCTGATACCGCTGCTTGATAAAGCTCCAAGCCGCGTTGGTTGCGTACGATAATCCCGTTAAAACCTGCATCATCTCCGGATGGTCCACCTCCGGGCCACACATCCGATGCCACGATGTCAGCGCTCTCACCAATCGCGTCAGGGCAGATCTTGCATCGAGGTTGAATCATCCAGGTTGACTCTTGCTCCCACATCTTCTGGTAGGTCAGCTCGAACACACGGTCGTCTTTCGTTTCAATACGCGTCATCCCCGGATTGCCGTAACCCCGATACCGAAACAGCGCCAGGTCCCGTTCCTTCACACTCAAATCCGACAGGACGTCTTCCGATTTTGTTAGATCCGATGCGCCACCACATACCAGCGTAAGCGCATAACGCATATTTGCCTCGACGCGTGAATCGAGCCGCCCCAAATTGCGCACCGCTGAAATGTCACAAGGCTTTGCTACCAGAGCAAACGGTTCGTTCCGGTCAAGGATGGAGAGGAAATCGATGAGAGGTGCAGCCGGCCCGTAGCGAGATCCCGCAGCCTCAAGAATCGACGCCGAATCAAAACTCAGCCTGCGCTCCGATCGCATCGGCTCCGATCGCGAGGCGGCGACATGAAGGATAAATTTGACCTTTCCGCTTTTCAACAGATACTGGCTAAGTGCGGTAAGGACACCACCCGTTGAAGCTTGATGGCGAACTGAAGGTTCACCCGCATAGCCGATCGCCAGTTTTTCAACTGTTCCCCAAATCAGGTCCGACTTGGTGTCCGGTCCGCTGGTTCTGGAAGCGGCCCCCTCTACTCGCGTCCCAGGACAGACGGCATTGATGCGATCGAGCGTTGCAATGTCGAGCGACCCGGTAACCAAAGGACGCTCTCTCCCTTCCAGCGTCGTCACAATTGAAATGCGGTCCGAACCGGCGATGCTGCGACAAAGGCCACAGCCGATGCAAAGCCCATTCTCTACAATCTGCTCAATCGTCAGTGACATGTAGAAGTTTCCAATTTATCGATGAAGCGATGCTCGAGGATCGCCGTCTTGCATTACATGCGCCTTCCGCCTGAAAACCCGTTTTACGATAGGAATGAAAGTATCAATCGGCTCCCACGAATAGCTATCATCAAACGACGCCTGATCCCATTGTTCGCAGAAGTCGACCGCCTTTTCATAGTTAGGGTGGTCTTTGTAAGCGTCGCGAGCATGACGGTCCCAGCCGTAGTGATGACCGTAGTAAAACGTCTGGAACAAGCCATGATGCTCGACGACCCAACACACGTCTTCACGGACAAACGGCCGCAAAATCTCGGCTGCTGCACGATCATGATTTTGCGGAGACAAACCGTCGGCAATGTCATGGAAAAGTGCTGCAACTATCCAGTCGTCATCCGAACCATCGCGCAATGCACGAGTCGCACATTGAAGCGCATGTTCAAGCCGCGTGATCCGGTAACCTTCAAGTGTGTCGTCTTGCTGGCGGCACAATTCGTCCAGCAAACGATCTGCAGTGCGCTCAAGAAACGGCCCTTCAAGGTCCCGCAGGAGAAAATACTCTTCTGCCGTCCCATCTTTCATCTGCGTAAAGTTCACGCGTTCCATGTCTGTTCCCTCCGGTTTGCCCAACGCGATTTAAATATGTCCACGGCAGTTACAACGCAGCAGTCCGCTTGAGGCTCAGGTATCGACCGCGTGGTCCGTCAAGGTCAATGTAGCAACCCTGGAGATGCCGAAGACCCTCATTGGGATTGAACGACGTTCGTCCATGCAGGACGCGGTTGTTGTCAAACATCATGAGTTCGCCGGCTTGCAGGCGGAAATACAGCTCGTAAGAGGGGGCCGAGAATAGCTCGCCGAGCCGTTGCCGCGCCTTGTGAAAGGCAACCGTGGTTGCATCGTCCAGTAGCGGAAGGTAATCCAGGCGAGGACTGTAGTGCACGCCGGTCGGGCGCCCCTGGTGGTCAAGCTCTATCATGGGCCGCCGCTCGATGAGCTCAGTGTCGCCGTCGACAAAGCGGAACTTGACTGATATCTGAGAAAGAAGCTCGACCCCTCTGGGATCTTCTTCAGCCAATTTCCGAATCACGCTGAGACTGTCGACCAAGGTCGAATATCCGCCGCTCGTCTCGTTCACCAAGCAGTGCAGCAGCTGGATGCCCGGCACGGGGTCACGGTACGGGTTGTCGGTGTGGGGTCCTAATCGAACTGGCCGATAGGCGAGGTCGTTTGAGTCCGGACGCGACATTACGTCGAAGTACTTCCCAAAGTTTGTCACACGAACATGACCAAATGTCTCGGCCACTTGCAAGATGCTTTCGCGTTCAGTCGGAACGTCGGTCAGGATGAGTGCGCCGTATTCCAGATACGTTTCGATCGCTTTGAAAAGTACCGCTTTACTATCGAGCGAAGGGTAAGAGAATTTGATCTTCCCCGTATCCAGGTCGCTAGTCCATGCCTTTGGCGAAGGCAATCCATCATCGAAATCGAAGTCGGGGGCGATGGCCAATATCGAGTAATCACCTGCATATCCGTCGCTAAATTCGACGCGGACTCGGGTGTCATCGACTTGTTCCGCCGATAGGACCTGAATGTTGGGATCGAGGGTATGCGGATCGAAAAGGCGTTGTTGGGTTTTTGAATCGAGATATTCCTTGTCCTGGCAGCGTTCTCTCAACCAAAGCGGACTTAACGGTACGATCTTGCCATTTGCGATAACGTTGACGACGGCTGATCCGGGGTCGACGCGAAATGAAAGTTGGCTCATGAGGATGTCCTTCTGAAAGTCGCATTTTCGAATGTTGCCAATCGCCGACCAAGTAGCCACGGATGATTGGCATCATTCAAAATTTGCATGGGCCCACAGGCAAATGAAGAAATCAGAGCCCTAAAGATTGCTTGACCGCTGCAAGGCCGTCTTTCCCGTCCACAGTCGTGACGCCGTTGAGCCAAACCGGAAGGACGTCGCCGTGCTGCTTAAGATATGCCCTCGAGGCATCCAGGGCATCTTTCTTGGCCATGACACTTTGCATGATCGTTCCTTCCATCTCGGGCGTGAATCGCAGTTGCCTGAAGAGTTTCGCTGAATTGGAACAGCTGCTTTCGAAATGCTTCGAAAGCACGGTGTGCACCTTCGCCGCGCCGTAGTCCGGACCGAATACCTTGTCGCCCCCGCTCAGATAGACCATATCGTTTTCCAGGTTCATGGGATGCGGAGCCCACCCTACGAACACGATCGGTGCTTTCTTGCTCGTTGCTCTCTTTACTTCAACAAGCATTGCTGCCTCGCTTGATTCGACTAATTTGAATCCGCCAGTGTCATAGTCGTTGTCAGCGATCATCTTGGCAATCAGCTTGTTCGCGCCACTTCCGACCTCGATACCATAGATGCGACCGCCCAATTGATCCTTGTACTTTGGAAGGTCGTTGAAGGTTTTTAGCCCCGCGTCGTAGAGATATCTCGGCACCGCCAGAGTTTCCTTCGCCCCTACCATGTTGGGCTCGGACTGAATGTCGACCGCGTCCTTGAAAGGCAGCACGGTCGTATCAAGTGCGGGTGACCAGTAGTCGAGAAAAGCGTCAAGTTGGCCGCCCTTTACGCCGATCATTGCGATCGGAACGGAGGCCGTTGTTTTTGTGACCTTGTAGCCGAGCCCTTCAGCTACAACCGTGGCGAGCCCGTTGTTGGCCGCATTGTCAGTCCATCCGATGTCGCCAAGCTTGATGTTTGCGCAGCTTTCAGGATCGGCTGCAACAGCCAGCGTGGTAAATGTCGCGAGTAGTGCAGCGACGAGCGGGGCGATCGAAGATTTCACAGTGACTCCACAGTAGAGGTATGCCGGCTGGCGTTGCTATTCAAAAAATCATGTGTGAGTATCAGAAGCCATTATTCCTCGCGACCCGGTCGCCAATTTATACTCACCATGCAAAATCCTTATGACCTGCGAGACCGAGGGCTACCCTCCATCAAGGCACTAATCGCTTTTGAAGCGACGGTACGACTGGGCTCAATGACGGCCGCGGCGAAGGAGCTTGATAGCACGCAGCCCGCGATCTCTCAGCGAATTCGGCAATTGGAAGACTCCTTGGGCACACTTCTTTTTGACCGAACAGGCGGCCGCGTCGCAACGACGGAGACAGGAAGGCGGCTATACGAGGATGTCTCCAATGCTCTGAAAGCGTTGGAATCGGCGGTGCGGCAATATAAAACCAGCGGTATTCCGGACAAACGAAAAGTGACGATCGCGGCACATTTTGGCTTTGCGCACGTCTGGCTGCTCCCCCGGATGGCCGACCTGGAAAAGACGTTTCCGCACTTGCACTTCGAAATCACGCCGGTGGATCTGGACGATGCACCCGAAATGGCGCAGGCCGACCTGGCAATTCGATTCGGACGGGTGAAGCCTGACGAAAAGAACGAGCGGCTCCTGATGAATGAGTTCGTCTTTCCCATTTGCAGCCCGTCTTTTGCCTCGAAGTACCTGATATCGGAGGTGGTCACCGAGACGCAACTGAGCACCGTTCCGCTTTTGCATTTAGACCGAGCGGACCCGAGGTGGCTCGACTGGGAGCAATGGAGCCGGCTTGCACACTTGCCTATGCCAGTGCAGAAGCCCCGCATTCGCTACAACAACTATCCGTTGCTTTTGAACGCCGTGAAGGAAGGATTTGGTCTCGCTCTCGGCTGGTCGGTGCTCGTTGAACAAGCAATCAAAGATGGCACGATGGTAGCGGTCGGACCGTCTGTTGAGAGAAAAGGTTACGGATACATCTGTCGTTCGAGATTCCTCGACAACGCGGTGATCGCTCCCGTGGCCGAATGGCTGGCGGCGACGATGAACGACGGGCGCCCGAGTAACGTTTGAGGTAGATCGACGCTGACTCTTTTCACATCACGAACGGCCATTTATCAATTTCTTTAGCCGTAACTGCGACTGCGGTTGTCGCTGCCGTCAGCGCGCCCACTATGGCGATCATTGCACGCAATATGCCACGCGGAGGGCGCGGTTCCATTCAGGCGAACCGTGCCGATCAGCGGGAGTAAATCGTGGCGGCCCCTCGGGCGCCGCGCTGCGAGCTGGCGAACGGTCAGTTGGCGGGCTTATGAAAATGCTTATCTAATAAAACCTGTCGGAGAAGTGCTACCAAGCTGAGACTTACGTCTTTCGCTAAATGGGGGGAGGCCAAACAAGTCGCGATAACTGCTGCAAAAGTGACTCGACGAACGGAATCCGCATGCCAATGCAATCTGCATTACTGGCATATTGGTTTGACCGAGCAGCTCGCGCGCGCGGCGCAGACGCAGCGTAAGGTAGTAGCGGGCAGGGGTCATGGATACGCACTGCTTGAAAATGCGCTGCAATTGCCTGGAGGACAGGCTCATCGAACGAGCAAGGTCGGCAACCGAAAGCGGTTCCTCAGCATTCGCTTCCATAAGTCTTATAGCCTTGACGAGTGGCTGGTGTGCTGAACCGTACGATGCATCGTACGGAACTTGCTGCTGTTCGGTAACCACTCGTGTCTCGTACAGTATGAACTGCTCCGAGATCGCTCGAGCAACGGCCGCTCCGGCTCTTGTTTGAATCAGGTTAAGCATCATTCGAATTGGCGCGATTCCGCCAGAGCAAGTAACCCGGTCTCGATCGATCACGAACAAATCGTTTAAAAAGCGAACGGATGGATGCTGTTCCTTTAAGGCCGAAAGGTATGCCCAATGAATTGTGCACGCGTAACCGTCGAGGAGGCCTGCTTTCACCAAGGCGTGTGTGCCGGTGCATAGACTACCCAGTACACAACGCGTTGTCGCTAGTTTTCGTAGAAACGGCAATGCGTTGAGTGGCGTGGTGCGTTGTATAGCAGTCCCGCCGCATACGAAGACGATATCCGGTACGTCGGTGCTGTCCAACGTTGATGTCTTTAGCGATAAGCTATTGCTCGCAGCAACGAACCCCCCGTCAACACTTAGCAGAGACCACCGATATAGATGCAGGCCACTTCGCAGATTCGCTGCCCTCAGAGGTTCGATAGCATTCGAAAACGCTATCATCGAAAAGCCTGGCAACAAAAAAAATCCAAAGTGGGACAATGATTCGACGTAGCTTCGTGGCATGGACGTCTGTCCTACGTTTCGCTTTTCGATGTAAGAGCCCGTCGGTCAGTCTGAGCATCCGAAAGATTGCGTCGGCCCCCGGCGTCAGACTACTTGTCGTGTTATCTGATTCTTATAGACATGGTCCGGGGGCGGTAAAATCAGAGTGAATGAAAACCTACTCAGCAGAAAGAAAAGAAGCGCTGGTGCGGCGC